>JAAUZM010000021.1 GCA_014804605.1 Lachnospiraceae bacterium
ACTGCCAGTGTCGATCCTGAAAATGAGCATCTGATCCAAGAAGCGATATCAGAACTGACCCATGGGAAAACAATTATTACGATTGCGCACAGGCTTGCCACGATTGAAAATGCAGACCAGATTCTGGTCATTGACAGCGGCACAGTTGCACAGAGGGGAACGCATAAACAGCTTTTAGGACAGGAAGGCATTTACCGTGAGTTTGTAAGAATCCGTGAAGAGGCAGAGGGCTGGCAGATACAGTGATCTGAGGCAGTTTATTGCAGGATAAATGATTTATATAACAGCGGCTTGGGAGACCAGGCCGTTTTGTTTTTCGGATTAATTTCTATTATAAAAATCTAACGTGTAAAAGGGCTTTTAGAGTGGGGAAAGTCTGGAGAGAAAGTTTCATGTATGGTCTGGTAAGAGAGGTACGGCAAAATCATGCAGATATTCTTGACATATTTTACAGCGGGTGGTAAACTCAAAATAGTTAGCGACAACTAACTCGAAGGGTTATAACAGTATGGAGAAAAACGAGAAGCGATATGCCAGGTTGATTCGCCAAATTCGCCCGGTGCTGGTGTGCTGCTATGGAGAGGATAAAACGGCCGAGGCCATCCACGCATAGCTTATCCGCCATCACATCGTGGCGTAGGGAGCGGACACCTGTGATTATTGGTACATAGGAGATCAGAAAAAAGGGAGGAAGAATAAAAATGTCAGAGGATATCATTGTAAGGAACTGTTCACCTACGCTTGCGGGCATGAAAACCGGAAATATGTTTTCATGTCATTTTGCGGATATGGATGAGATGAGAGGAAGCGTGCGGCATTGGAATCATATCCTTGGAGAGAAGGGGCTTCGTTTCCTTCCGCTTACATATAAGAATGATCGAGCACTTGTATATGTTTACCGCGTTTCCAGGCTTTCCCGTGACTTAAAAGATAATGTCGCCTGCCGTCTTTTGAAGGAGAGGGGATATGAGACGGAAACACCGGAACGCTGTATTGTCCAGTTGATAAGAAGGTTGGAGGAATGTGATGAATTTCCACATGAGATCGGATTGTTTTTAGGCTATCCGCCGGAGGATGTAGAGGGGTTTATTGAAAACCGTGCGCAGGGATGTAAACTTGTCGGATGTTGGAAGGTATACGGGAATGAAGAAAACGCGAGAATTATTTTTGCAAAATATAAGAAATGCACAGATGTTTATATTGCAGAGTTTGTCGGAGGGAGATCTGTTGAGCGGCTTACGGTTGCAGGGTGATATTGTGAGGATATGTTTTATTTTTTTGCATGATAGTTAGACATAGCTAACTAATGGATGAAATTAGTGTGAAGGAAGGAGATTTGATATGAAAAAACAGTCTAATTTATTAAGATTAATGGGCTATGCTGGAAGTTTTTCCGGACTTTTCACAGGCGGGGAATGTCACACGCTACGGCTGGTCTGCCGTATTGTTTGCGGTTATATCTATTGTCGTTTATATACAAAAAACTGCATATAAAGGAACAGCAAATACATTTCCATCTGTCCCAAAATTTTTTTCAGATAGTCTTATTACTTTTTTCGGCGCATACATTTTTTGAAAGTGCTTTAAGCTCTTTGCGCTTACATTTTTTCCGGATTTCACTTCTATTGGTAATATTTTTCCCTCTTTTTGGATCAGAAAATCAACTTCTGCCGCAGGCGAATCAGAAGTCCAATAATACAGTTCATATCCGGATGACTTTAATGTCTGTGCCACATAATTTTCTGCCAAAGCACCCTTGTACAATTCAGATAACTGGTTTTTGACAATATTCTCCCATAATATTCCTGTAAAAGAGGAAAGCAGTCCAACATCAGACATATATAATTTAAATGCGGATACATCCTTAAATGCAGCCAGTGGAATTTCAGCTCTTGTAATTTTGTCACAGGAAAGTACAACTCCTGCAAAGACAAGCCATGCAATAGAGTCGCCAAACAAACCGGCTGTAGCACCTTTTCTGATCAGCTTATATTGAAATTTTTTATTTTCTTTTGCAAGCTGCGCCGGCATTGATAAAAATGAGTTTCTGATCTTAGTGCTTTCATTATTGCTTGTATACTTAGCCATATCTGCAATATATGCATTTAGTATCAGATTTTGTACTTCCGGCACATTAATGAAAGATTCTCTTTCCATATACTGATTAACGGCCGCAGGCATTCCGCCAATATATAAATACCGTTCATACAAGTATAATAATTCCTGGTGAATTTCTTCCGGCATTTCAATCATCTGCTCAAAATGCTCTTTAATCAGACCTACAAGATGCTTTTGTCCCAGCGCATTTAAAAATTCATCAAACCGTAAGGGATATAAGGTCTTAATCATTACTTTTCCTACCGGAAAGGAATATTTTTTTCTATTGATTGCAACTCCAAGAAGACTCCCTGCTGCTGCAATATGGTATTCGGGAGCTTCCTCACAAAAATATTTTAAAGCTGTAAGCGCGCGCTCACATTCTTGAATTTCATCAAAAATAAGCAGAGTTTCCTCAGGAACTATCTTTTGTTCGAAATACTCTTCTAACAGATGGATTATCCGGTCGGGATTTAGTTCACCCTCAAAATAGCCAGCAACTATTTTCATCCTTTCAAAGTTGATATAAATCGTATTTTTAAAATATCTGTCGCCAAATTCACGAAGGATATAGGTTTTACCGACCTGACGTACCCCATATAATAACAGAGGCATTCTATTTTTTTGTATGTTTTTCCATGAGATAAGCTCCTGCATCATATTTCTTTCCATATTGCTGTCGTTTCCTTCCGTATGATTGTTCTTTCAAAATCAATCTCATTTTATAATGGATGATACATCATAATATTTATTTTAACTCTATTATTATTTATAATCAATAAAAAATCATTTTAAAATGATTACTTGAAAGAAATAAATAATTATAAAGTGAAATTTATATATTTGAGGTTTAACAGCCATTAATCTTGACAGACCGACGCAATGTCAATGTCAATGCAGTATGCAAACATGCTTGACAATTTCCATTTGTTTTGTTATCATCTCATTGATTACTCGGAGGGTGAGTCATTCGTTAGGAAATGATGAGCTGGATAAGGTAACAGGTTGAGACACCTGTTTTCTTACCGGCTCTTTTTTGTTTCAAAGGAGATGAGAAAATGGATATGTTATCAGGAGATGTCAGGCGTATTTATTTTAAATATTTAGCAGCGGCTTTTGGAAGTGCGTTGATCAGTTCCATTTATGGTATTGTAGATATGGCAATGGTGGGGCAGTATCAGGGGCCAAGCGGAACGGCCGCACTTGCAGTTGTAGCCCCAATCTGGAATATAATATACAGTCTTGGGCTTTTAACAGGAATCGGTGGTTCGGTGCTGCTTGGCAGTGCAAAAGGAAAAGGCGAAACCAAAGCGCAAAATGANTATTTTTCAGCGGCATTGATTGGNACCNTAANTCTTGCGATCGTCTGCTGGGGNGCTGTCCTGTTTTTTGATACAGAGATGTTGACACTGTTTGGNGCAGAGGAAACTTTGTTACCTTTGGCAAAAGAATATCTTATCCCGATTAAATTTGTNATTCCNGCNTTNNTGTTTAATCAAATGCTGGCNGCATTTTTACGAAATGATNACGCTCCNGGGCTGGCAACAGCGGCAGTTTTAACCGGCGGAATATTTAATNTTTTNGGNGATTATTTNTTTGTNTTTACTTTGGACATGGGAATACAGGGCGCGGGATTAGCAACTGCAATAGGGGCNGNCATTACCTGTGGGGTCATGCTTTCCCANTTNTTTACACGNAAAAANAANTTGCGNTTTATTATGCCTTCCCTTTTCTTAGAAAAGACATGGCGGATTCTGGTGGTNGGATTTTCCACTTTCTTTATTGATGTGGCAATGGGNTTTTTGACCATGATATTTAACCGGCAGATNGTAAGGTATTTTGGGACGGATGCCTTATCTGTTTANGGTGTTATTGTGAATGTCAGTACGATTGTACAGTGTTGTGCTTATAGTGTAGGGCAGGCGGCACAGCCGATTCTATCTGTTAATTATGGCTCNCACAACTGGGCGCGGATCAAGGGAACACTCCGATATGCGCTGTATACAGTGGCATTTTTCAGTGTTGCATGGACAATATCCGTTTGGACAGTTCCCAATGGGTTTATCCGTGTTTTCATGGCTCCCACAGAATCTGTCTGTCAGATTGCACCGTCCATTATGCGCAGCTACGGGATATCATTTCTGTTATTGCCGCTGAATGTTTTTTCNACCTATTACTTCCAGTCATTAATGAAACCGGGAGCCTCTTTCCTTGTTTCTGTCGCAAGGGGAATGGTTGTCAGTGGGATTTTGATTTATGCGNTGCCTGTTTTGGCAGGAGCAGATTCTATTTGGTTTGCCATGCCGATTACAGAATTNTTGGTGGCGATTGCTGTTATTATTTTGATGATAAGATATACATCAAAGTGANNGAAGGNNCTGCGTTTANAGCACTTTTTCAAGAAACAAGTGNCCACTATGTTCTATGGCGTTGCCTACATTCATAGAAGCNGTGGCANCAATTTGAAACCCCAGTTTTTTATAGAGTGATAATGCCGGAATATTCTGACTTCCGGTATCAAGCCTTAANGCTTTGCATGNGCTGNTTTCTGCNANTTCCATGGCATATNTGAGAAGAGAGGTCGCAATCCCTTTTCCNGNCATGCTTGGACGNACCATAAGTAAGTGAATGACCATTACCTCGTCATTTGCAAAGGTTTGTGCCCAGTTAATTTTTGTATATTCTGCCGGCTGTACTTTATCGACAATCATACTTCCGGCAATACCGTTATTTTCTTCATACACATATAATGTTCCATGATCAATAGCTTTTTCGGCATCCTTTCGGGTTGGGTATATGCCTTTTTTGAAAACAGTAAACGCGCCATGTTCCGTTTCATGTTTGAAATGTTCGTTATAGGTATCTTCAATCGATTCAATATCATCAGAAGTTGCTTTTCGGATCATGTACTGCACCTCATTGAGTAGTATTTTATTCCCGCTTCTTGCGGCGGTGATGTTACTGTATTATTTTATATTAAATAACGGCATGTTCTCTTTATCAGTGATAGATTTACTGTAAAAACCTAAAAAGTCTTTTTTCTCCCAGCCTCTATTTAACCAAAAGGACTTACCACGCTCATTTGCTTCCATAACGTTCAAACAAACCCGCGTTATTCCTTCCTGCTGCAGAGCGGAAATGGCGGCTTCTACCAATTGTGTTGCAATTCCTTGATTCCGACAGCTATCCTTAACAACTGTATGATAAATGTATCCTCTGCGTCCGTCNTGTCCGCATAGAATAGTTCCTACTATTTGGTCATTGTCAATAGCAACAAAATTAGTTGTAGGATTTCTTTTTAGAAAAGCAGAAATACCTTGCTGTGAATCATCAAGACTTCGTAAGCCCATTCCGNCNGTGCTTTTCCATAAANCAAATATTTCTTCATAATCGGCTTGTGTCATTATNCGGATCATTTNTGNCTCCAANACTCTTGTTTTATCGCTGNCAGCGCGACTGGAATATATCAGTATGTACTTTCAAGTTCGTGTTGTATTTCCTCAGCACGCTTAATCTGTTCTTTTAAGTTCCATTTGCCGATATTGACACCATCTTTTAGAAACATTGATCCGCACTGGTGAAAATAGAATTCTATATTTCTTTCTTTGGCTTCTAAGTACAGATTTTTTACCCATTCATACTCGATAGGTCTGATATCTGCTTTAGGAGCCATTTCTCCGCCGACATTAACACATTTTATCAGTCCTGTGTCCAAATATTTTCCTAAAGAAATCGGACCGATCAGCGGGGAACAGAATACTTCCCGGTGTTTAACGGGCGCTTCTAAAAAGTGTTTCAGCCGAATGTCCGCCATTTCCTGATTTTCAATTGAAATACTAATGTATATGTGTTCCCATCCATCGCCCCANTCTGANGGGACACAATCTTTGATTCTTTCNGGTCTTTTTGTGGTCGTAACGAAGATACAATCTTTTCTNCTNCTTATGAAATCCCAGCATCCGTCCCGCCATTCATCCGCTTCTTCAATAAAGAAATCAGAAGAAAAGCACAGCTTAACCAATGAGTTTNGGGGACAGTCTTTGTCTTTTAACTCATAAGTGGTTTTGCCNTTTGTAATGATGGTAGTATCNCTGCCATATCGCTTATCCATCTTATAAACAAAACAATTTTTACAGCCCGGACTTACCTTNTTACATCCGTGCCAGGGATTCCATGGTATTGCATTGTCAATTTCTGTGTTCTGCATAGTTATAATCCTNTCAAATTNCGATTTTGTTNAATATATGATACTATAAAAATATGAGNATTTCCAGTNTNNTGTCTGTGTTNATGNTGATTCAGGCATTAAGGAGANTGAAAACAATGGNGAAAGNNANTAGTNAAGAAATCTTTGAAACACTTATCCATTGCCGNAACTGCTGCATTTTCCATNGTNATGTTTGCNTTCATGAANCCGATTNTTGCNTTGCTTGGAGCGAGTGACAATNCNTNTCATTATGCAAGACAGCATGCTTTTTGTGTTATNGTACTTGGTGGAATACCGACCGTGCTTTCCAATGTGATGTCCAATCTGCTTAGAAGCGTTGGCAGGTCAAAAGAGGCGGGTTTTGGCATTACGATGGGAGAAATTATCAATATGGCGCTTGGTTTGTGCACTTATCAAAATGAAAAGGATTGTTACAATAAAAGCCAGATAGAAAGAGGACAGCCTTTATCCCGTTCGGATATAGGCTGTCCTTTGCATACTTCAGGATATAGATGAAAATATCTGCCCCGCTCTCTGTTCAAACACAGCAATAACTGTGGCGATCTCATGGGGATTGATAGTTTCATAATCTTCGGCATACAGTGCGATAAAGAGCCGCAGCAGGTGTGTCTTGGCGATACCGAAGAGCAGGTGCTTTGAAAAGCTGTAATCCTCATAGATATCGAGGAAGTCGGTCAGTAGATAATATTCGTAATAACGATTTGATATTTTTTCTAAATCCGGCATTTTCCCATAAAGGGTTTCTTGCAGGGCGGCAAGTTTTTGGTCGGCGACGCGGGGATTTCTTGTGCCTGAGTGGCCGAATTTACGGATATATTTTCGGCACAATTGATATAAAAGCGGCGATTTGGTACGGAGTTTTGGGTGGTAGAAGCCGTTAAAAAGCCAATTGTCTATTTTTTCACAGGTCATCCGGTAATACTCCTGAGATTCGCAGTCCCGCGGGCTGGGGAGTGGCGTTTTAAAGAGACAGGCATTCTGCGCATCCTGTCCGTAATGTAATATAGACATGCTGTCATAAGAGAGGCCGCTTTCTAACATTTTAATCAGTTCATCTCTTGATTTCAGCAGATAGTCCAGAAATTCCCGTTCATCGTTTGTGGTGTTTACCTCGTAACTGACATCGCCTTCTGTCACTGTAAACTCAAACGGTCTGTCTCCAGCTGCGGAAACCAGAAAAAGCCGTGCAGCCTCAGAACATGACAGGTACAGTGTTTCTTCGCAGAAATAACTTAGGTTGTACAGCCGTCTTGGAAACTGGATACATACCACCGGCATGTAAGAGACGCCATGTTTTTTCTGTATATTGCATAGATGATCTGTTCCCCAGAATGGACAGCCTCGGAAGGTGTTCCGAAAAGAGGCCATGTCCATTTTTTTCACAGTAGAGCAGCGCAGCAGAAAGCCCCAAATACCTTTTGCATTGTGATATTTAGTGTACATATCAGGGTCAATGGGAATTTTCCATATATTGCGGCAGCAGCTTGCCGGACAGTCTTGTGCGATGCATTTGAATTCATTCAAAATGGAAATCCGCTTTATCTCCATAGGGGTTGCTCCTTAATATAACTGCTGTCTGCTTCGGAACTGCAGACAATTTTCTCTTTCTTTTCATCATCTGCATTCCAAATCATTGTATATTCAACTTCTCCTGTGGCTTCATCGATTTCTTCTGATAGCACCGAAAAGCCCTCTCTAAGATAAAATGTGATAGCCCGATTATTTTTCCGGTATACATTTAACGACAGAGAATGGTGTTTTGATTTTACATGGTCTATAAGTTTCTTCCCCACTCCAAGCGAACGATATTTTTTATCCACAAAAATTCCCGCAATATAATCGTCTACAATACCAATAAATCCTTGTATTTCCCCGTATATTTTATAGACGAAAACTTCTGCATCCAAAAGTTGGTCTTGCACAGTTTCAAAATTTGATTCCCAATATGCTTGCGGGACAAAAGGATGTGCGTCCTTATTTCCATTCAACCATATTTGCATGACCTGATCAGTATCTGCTTTTGTTAAACCTGTGATATGTTGGGGCATATTGATATTTCTCCTTATAAATGGAATTTCGCGAATTATAGAATTTATTGTATCCGATTTCGAGCATGTGTCAATGGTCCGTGATACACATTTCAATGCTTAAAGGAAAAAGATGGAAAATATAGTTGACAAGACGAGATAGATTGTGTACAATCAAATTAAATTTTGCACAATCAAATAGTTCACAATCTATAAGGAGGCAAGATATGAGCGTTTATGATTATTCTGTAAAGGCACAGGACGGAAGTGAAGTTTCTCTTGCAGATTATCAAGGCAAGGTTCTTTTAATTGTAAACACAGCAACAGGCTGCGGTTTTACGCCGCAATATGAAGGTTTACAGGATTTGTATGAGAAGTATCAGTCACAGGGGTTGGAGATTCTTGATTTTCCCTGTAATCAGTTTGGGCATCAGGCACCCGGAAGTGATGAAGAGATTACCGACTTCTGTCAGTCACGATATGGTGTAACCTTTCGGCAGTTTAAGAAAATCGAGGTAAATGGAGCAGGAGAAGAGCCATTATATACTTTCTTAAAATCACAGAAGAAAGGCGTCATGGGAGATAATATTAAATGGAATTTTACCAAGTTCTTAGTTGACCGGGAAGGAAATGTAGTTGCACGTTTTGCCCCGACGGTTACACCGGAAAAGATAGATGAACAAATAAAGGAACTGTTATAGAATAAAAAAGGAGAGGATGATTCGATGAATATTTATGATTTTAATGTAACAAATACAGAAGGTAATGAAATATCTTTAAAAGATTATGAAGGAAAAATAATATTGATAATTAATTCTGCAACAGAGTGTGGTTTTACGCCGCAATATGATAGTTTACAGGATCTCTTTGAAAAATACAGCGATGAGGGATTTGTCATTTTGGATTTTCCCTGTAACCAGTTTGGACATCAGGCACCCGGAAGCAATGAAGAAATTGTGAGTTTCTGTGATTCTACTTATGGCATTACATTTCCGATTTTCTCTAAAATAGAAGTGAATGGCAGTAACGAGAGTCCTCTCTATACATATCTGAAATCACAGAAAGGTTTTGCGGGATTTGATCCGGAACACCCTTTGACACCGATGCTTGAAAGTATGTTGGAAAGAGCAGATGAAAATTATGCCAAAAGCAGTGATATTAAATGGAACTTTACAAAATTTCTCATTGACAGGCAGGGGAATGTGATAGAACGTTTTGAGCCTACTACAGATTTATCGATAGTGGAAGAGCAGATCGTAAAGCTGTTAAGACCGAAGAATGTTATGGAATATACATATAAAACACAGGATACCTGCTCCAGTGAAATAAAACTCAATATTGATGGGAATGTGGTTACAAACATCTCTTTCACAGGGGGATGTAATGGAAACCTGAAAGCGATACCGCTTCTTGTAGATGGCTGGACGGTGGAAGATATTGAGAAGAAACTGTCAGGCGTAACTTGCGGACGCAGACCGACTTCTTGTGCGGATCAGCTTGCTAAGGCTTGCAGGGCGGCATATGAAAAACAGAAAGAAGGGATGCAGGCGTGAAATATGACAGCTTAAAACTTGAAAATCAGTTATGTTTTCCGCTCTATGCCTGCTCCAAAGAAGTAATAAGAAGATATAAACCGTATCTTGATAAGCTTGACCTGACGTATACCCAGTATATTGCAATGATGGTAATGTGGGAGAAAAAAGAGGTAACTGTCAAGGAGCTTGGGAAATGCCTTTATCTGGATTCGGGTACGCTTACTCCGGTGCTGAAGAAACTAGAGGAAAAAAAGTATGTAGTGCGGAACCGCTCTAAAGAAGATGAACGGAATCTGATCGTTTCCATTACACAGGAAGGCGAGGACTTGAAGGAACAGGCAGTTCAGATACCTGCGAGCCTAAGTGCCTGTGTCAATGTGGAACCGCAGGAGGCGCAGCAGCTTTACCAGCTTCTGTACAAGTTGCTTGATGGGCTGTCTTGATACCGGAAAGGAATATATGGAACGTAGTAAGAAAATTATTCAGGTCAGCGTGATTGGAAGCAGCAAATTGTGGAAAAGAAGGAGAAAATGATTATGCAGGCAATTATGGAAACACTGTTTGATATTGTGTATTTAACTCTTGTGATTACTATTGGAATCAGAATGATGATCAAAGGGCGCAAAGAAAAGCAATATTTTCTGTTTGGGGTGATGGCAGTCATTCTTGGAGCCGGTGACGCATTCCACCTTCTTCCACGAGCCTATGCACTATGCACGACCGGTTTGGATAACTTTACTGTGGCGCTTGGTATTGGAAAACTGGTTACTTCAGTCACGATGACAGTGTTCTATGTATTGTTATATTATGTATGGCGCATTCGTTACCATGTGCAGGGTGACACCGGTTTGAGTGCCTGTGTCTGCCTGCTGGCTGCTGTAAGAATCGTTCTGTGCCTGTTCCCGCAAAATGAATGGACATCCGCAGATGCGCCGTTGTCATGGGGATATACAGAAATATTCCGTTTGTATTGCTTGGGGCGCTTATCATTGTTCTCTTTTACAAAAAGGCAAACGAAACAAACGACGGGGCATTCCGGTTTATGTGGCTGGCGATTGTGTTAAGCTTCGGATTTTATATTCCGGTAGTGCTTTTTGCGGATGCAGTTCCTATGATCGGTATGCTTATGATACCAAAAACCTGCGCCTATGTGTGGGCAGTCCTGACCGGATATTATGATATGAAAAGGAATCCGGGTTATCTTAGCACGAAAAAGGAATTGTAAAGAGATAGGGCAATGATTATGCGGGCGATCATGGAAAAATACATTGCGCGAAAGCGTAGGAGGTTTCGTTATGGAAGAAAAATTTTGATATCCAGAAATATATGACGCAGGGTGTTATTCCAGATGCAATCATGCGACGCAGGATTCGGAACCGGTAAGCCAGCTTACCAGTGAAGAATGGCTCTCTATTCTGCGTGAGGAGTATTCGGAGATGGTCTTTGTATCTTTTCCGGGAGATGAGAAGAGCTCCGGCGGTTGTATAGCGGCAGGCAGAGGATTTTTCCATATCAATTCACATGGCGGAGCCGAGCCGTGTCCTTTTTCACCATATTCGGACACAAATGTGAAAAATGCATCCCTGCGGAAAGCGCTGGAATCTCCATTGTTTACGGCATTGCGTGAACAGAATGTTCTGATGGAAGAACACAGCGGCGGGTGTATTCTCTTTGAGCGGAGAGGGACTGTGGAGGCGCTTCTTGATGAAAGCGTCAGAAAATAATTTATTGGAATAAGCCCGATTATCATTGACAAGGAATAGGGAGAGGAGTATATTTAATATGAGTTAGCGGTTGCTAATATTGAGCGACCGCTTTTCTTAAAAGCATAGGTTAGCCTATACTAACCAAAAATGAAAAAATTTTAAAAACCGGTTATGAGGTTGTATCGGTAAGCAGTGAGCCTTACGAGAAAAAAAGGCTGTTTTCTTTTTAAGAAAGTCATTCCGCTTCCGGCGGAAGATTTGAATTATAGAACGAGGAGGTTTAGGAATATGAAAATATTGGTTTATGGTGCAGGCGTGATTGGCTGTGAATTGGCCCATGTGCTGAAAAAAGGCGGGAATGACGTAACGCTGCTTGCCAGAGGGGATTGGAAGGATACTCTTGAAAAGCAAGGGCTTGTGATCCGGCATTATCTGCAAAGGAAAACTACGACAGACATAATTAAGGTTACAGGCTGCCTGAATCCTAATGATGAATATGGCATCATCTTTGTTATTATGCAGGCAGATCAAGTCCCGGATGTCCTTCCGACGATTGCCGCAAATGTGAGCCGCTATGTTGTTTTCATAGGCAACAATCCGTGGGCGGGAAAAACGGAAGCAGCAGCGAAGGTCGGCTCCCCTGTCAATAAGGAGGTTGCTTTTGGCTTTATGACGGCAGGAGGCAGACGCGAGAACGGGCAGGTCATTAGTATTCATGCCGGAACCCATTTGACAATAGGCGGAAGGGATGGAGAATTATCTTCCATTTTCAAGAATTGTTTATCGGAGGCGTTTTCAGGAGCAGGGTGCAGGCTGTCATGGGAAAACAGGATGGATGCATGGCTGAAATGCCATATGGCGGAGATTCTTCCGATAGGATATGTATCCTATGCTGTCGGCTGCAGCCTGCCAAAAGCATCGGGAGTACAGCGGAAAGCAATGGTGGATGCCACAGCGGAGGGCTTTACGCTGCTGAAAGCGCTGGGCTATCCCATAAGACCTGCAAAAGATGAGGGCTTTTTTACAGGCGGTCCGAAAAGAAAGCTGTGGAGCGCGATCATATATGTGATGTGCAAAACCCCGCTGGGGCGTCTGGCTGCCACCGACCACTGCGCCCATGCCGTCAGTGAAATGACCATGCTTGACAGTGCATGGGAGGAATTGCACGCACAAAAGCCGGACATAGCCCTTCCTGTATGGGATTCCCTCAGGAAAAGTATGCCTGTGGAAGGAAGACAGGAAAGACATGAAGAAATTAAAAACGCTTATAAAAGTCTTGGAGGGGATGCAACCTTTTATGACGGGATGATTACCTGCTCCACCCTGCCGGGAAAAGCAGTTTGTAAGCTGGTGTGGAACATGGA
This sequence comes from Lachnospiraceae bacterium, assembly GCA_014804605.1. Lineage (GTDB taxonomy): Bacteria > Bacillota > Clostridia > Lachnospirales > Lachnospiraceae > UBA3282. The sequence goes on from JAAUZM010000021.1 coordinate 12,958, forward strand.
TAAAAGAAAGAACGACCACTATTTAGAGCTGGCAATGTCCGGTATTCCGAAGAATTTTAACGGCAAAATGCTGGAAGTGCCTGTCGGGACGGGAGTGCTGAGTATGCCTGTGTATGAGACGCTGCCGGAAGCGGATATCACCTGCCTTGATTATTCTCCGGATATGATGGAGAGAGCAAAGAGACAGGCGGAAAAACGGCAGATCAGAAATGTCCGCTTTATGCAGGGTGATGTGGGAAAGCTGCCCTTTGAAGACGAGAGCTTTGATTTGGTTATGTCACTGAACGGTTTCCATGCCTTTCCCGATAAGGAGGCGGCATACAATGAGATTTTCCGTGTCCTGAAGCCGGGCGGGATTTTCTGCGGCTGCTTTTATGTGAAGGGTGGAAACAGACGGACAGACTGGTTTATTGAAAAAATATATACACCAAAGGGATTTTTTACACCGCCCTATGAAACGGCGGAGAGCCTGGAGAAGCGGCTGAAAGCTATGTATAAAAAGGCACAAGTGAAGACTGTGGAGGGTATGGCGGCTTTCCGGTGCAGGAAGGGTGGAGGCCATGAAAAATAAAAAGCCGTTTTCTGACGGTAGCTTTGACGTGGTAACCTGTTCCATATGTTTTCACCATTATCCAAATCCCGAAAAATTCTTTATGAGCCTGCACCGGGTTCTACGCCCAGGCGGCAGATTTATTTTAAGGGATATGGCATCAGGAAACAGGCTGGTGATGTGGTTTATCAACCATATTGAAATCCCGATAGCCAACAGAGCCTTACATAAAGGGGATGTCCTACTCAAGGACTGATATCCAGAGGCTTTGTGATGCAAGCGGACTGAAATTGGAGCGGTATGAAGTGAGAAAAGGGTTCCGTCTGCATTGTGTGGTCAGAAAACCGGTCTGAGTGAGAGGTATGAAAATAATGAAGTGCACAGCCGATCTGCCAGTCATGGTCTGGTGGGGCTGCATGGGAATAGGTCTGCACCCAAGCGTGAGTTTGGGTGCTTTTTTTGTTGTGCGTCATGGACGCGAACTAATAGGTGAATAACTTGAGTGCGCTGAGATGATATTGTTCTGTTGAAATAGCAGCCGAATTAACATTTCTGAAACAAATGTTAAACAGGGAAAGGAAAGTGGCTTGAAGAAAAATTGGTGTCAAAAATGGTGTACAAATCTGACTGATGAAATGATGTATTTGTGTGAAGAATCAAATTAAAATTGTTATTAACAGGAAGCACAATCTATGGAGAGGAATTATCTAATGTAGTGGCAGGCATACAAGATGTCGATTTCCTTTCATCCGGATGACAACGATAAGCATTATGGGGTGCGGGATAATATTCAGAAAAAGCGGAGGGATAGGGAACGATAGTAAAGAGTGTATAAAGTAGAAATCTTTGGCTTGATATTGTTCGGATGGTTGGATATACTAAGAAAATAGGGGGAATATGCGTTGATTTGCAAATATGGGGATCAATGTAAAAATACGGAAGGGAATTTTATGAATAAAGAAAATAAAACGACGATTGTGGTAAGTTCTCATGATATTCAGCTTGACTCTGATTATGTGAAATGGATTTGTGATGTTAAGCAGCGTTTTCGTAATACACAGATTAAAGCTGCTGTAAAAGTAAACTCTGAGCAATTGCTTTTTAACTGGCAGATGGGAAGAGATTTGGTTGTCCGCAAAGCGGAAGATACATGGGGCGCGGGTATTGTTGAACAGGTAAGCCTTGATTTGCAAAATGAATTTCCGCTGACAAAAGGATTTTCAGCCAGGAATCTTTGGAATATGAAAAAATGGTATTCTTTTTATTCCAGTGTATCAGAGGCTGAACATTTGCTTCAAAGTTTGACGGAGCAGCTTGATTTAGGAAGTATAAAACTGCACCAGATTGGTGCAGAAATAGAAGAAATTACAAATGATGAAAAACTGCACCAAGTTGGTGCAGAAATGCGTTTTCCGACTTTGTTTGGGTTCGTTCCGTGGAGACATCATGTAGAAATCGTAAACAGATGCAAATCAGTAGATGAGGCATTGTTTTATATCAAGAAAACCATAGAGAATGGATTGAGCAGGAATGCTCTGATTGATATTTTGAAAGCAGATTTATATCATACTGCTGGTACTGCTGTAACGAATTTTTCTGAAAAACTGCCGACAATTCAAGGAAAACTGGCACAGCAGATTATTAAGGACACATATGATTTGAGTTTTGTGTCATTACCTCAGGGTTATGATGAAAATGCGTTAGAAGATGCTTTAGAAAAGAATATAACACAATTTCTGCTAGAACTTGGAACAGGTTTTGCATTTGTCGGAAGACAGAAAGAAATTGTTGTTTCCGGAAAAACAAGAAAGATTGATATGCTGTTTTATCATATTCATCTGAAATGTTATGTGGTGATAGAATTAAAAGCAACTTCTTTTGAGCCGGAGTTTGCAGGGAAATTGAATTTTTATGTCAATGCCGTCAATGAATTGATTAGGACACCTGATGAGAATCCTACAATTGGATTGTTGATTTGCAAGGATAAGGATCAGACTGAAGTACAATGGGCATTTCAAGGAATTCAGACACCAATGGGGGTAGCTTCTTACGACAAGGTTAAATTACAGGAAATCCAAGCGCAACTGCCTACCGCAGAGCAGATTCAGCAGAGGATCGATTTGGCGGAGGAAGAGTACCGTTTAAGAATAAAGGAACAGTGAAATGGATATGGGAAATATGAGAGTATTATAGGCGACTGCTCAAAATACCCTTATGTGTATTGAAGGAGGTTATATTTGTGTCAAATTTAAATGATTCATTTATGAAAATTGCAGATATTATGAGAAATGCCTTTTTAAGTTTTGATATAACTGCTGAAGCTAGGGAGTCGTTAACAAGAGTTAATGATCAGCTTAGAAATATTGTAAAAGTCTATGATTCGACTTTGTTGATGGAGAATCAACGAGAGTTTATAGAAATGTCATCGCAAATAGCAAATCAATTACGAGATTCAAAAGTAATAATAAAAGACTTTGGAGATTTGTCAGAAATATCAAACAATCTGGTGAAATTTGCGAAGGAAATGGATGTATCATATAGAGATTTCTGCAAAATTTGGCAACAATATGACTATACAAAATTGACTAAGATTATGCAGGATACATTAAAAGCATATGATTATAACAATCCATTTGATGTTAATGTCATAACAGAACAAATTACAGAGGCATATATTGCTGAAGAAGAAGCTGAATCAACTGAAAAAAGTGAAAATATTGAGGCAAAAGATAGAAGGGAACATATTAAAAATATAAGAGATTGGATTGGGTTCTGTATTGGAATTATAAGTTTTTGTATTTCTGTTTATTCATTGGTAAGCACTAAACCATCTAACACATATTATACAACTATTGAAGTAAATAATTATTATGTGAATGATTTGGAAATAAGCGCAGAAATGCTAAATGCAATGTCATATCGTATTGTTGCAAAAAATAATGCGATGCCACGTATTAAGCCAGATTGTTCATCCCGTGTAATGGGCCACCTTAATATAGGGCAAGTTGTAGTGGTGTCGGAGAAATATAAAAAATGGGTAAAGATTGACTGGGAAGACGAAAATGGAAATTGTTGTTCAGGATGGATACAAAATTATAAATTGACAAAATTCAAATAGTATTAGGATAATAGATTTTGAAAAACAGTGACATGGAAAGGAAATATCATGTTTTACAAAATGATTGAAAACGCGCGGAACAGATGGTACACATCTTGTGAATGCACGATAACATCAATGATTGATTACATAGAATCAAAAGGCATGCTGAGGGATGCGCAAATTGATGCAATCAAAACATATCTTTATTTAAAGATTTGTTGTGAGAGCAAACCCATTGCAGATTTATTCTGCGAGGGTAAATTTAATACTCTTGATTTAGACAGTGCAGAGATATCTAATAACGTCCGTATGTATTTGCAGCGAAATACAGCCGCAGCGGCATTGTTTGAATATTCTTGTCTAAAAAACGAGAAGGGTGAACAGGTTTCAAAGAAATTAGAAGAGTTCATAAAAAAGACACCGGAAGATATTGATTACAAGAAATTTTTCCGGGATGCATTTTATGGCGTTTCTTATACGGATTACCTTTTTAGTCTGCCGATGGGAGCGGGAAAGACGTATTTAATGGCGGCATTTATTTATCTGGACTTGTATTTTGCGCGGAACGAACCTTTGAATTCGGCATTTGCCCATAATTTTATTATATTTGCACCGTCAGGGTTGAAATCTTCTGTAGTTCCAAGTTTAAGGACAATACAAAAGTTTGATCCGTCATGGGTGCTTCCGGAACCGGCGGCATCTGAGATCAAAAGAATGGTGACGTTTGAAGTACTTGACCAGAGTAAAACGTCTAAAAAATCAAATAAGACGAAAAATCCCAATGTACAGAAAATTGCGAACCATCAGCCACTGTCAGAGTTATTTGGGTTCGTAGCTGTTACAAATGCGGAAAAAGTGATTCTTGACCGTATACAGGAAAAAGACGGACAGATTTCATTGTTTGATGAGAGTGATGATGACAAGGACAGGCAGGCAAATGAACTCCGGAATCTGATTGGAAAGCTTCCTTCTCTGTCGATTTTTATTGATGAAGTTCATCATGCCGTTAAGGACGAAAT
>JAAUZM010000022.1 GCA_014804605.1 Lachnospiraceae bacterium
CATGCTTGACTATTATCTAACAGTTTGTGAAAACTAAAGAACCGCCGTATACGGAACCGTACGTACGGTGGTGTGAGAGGTCGGCTAATCAACTAATGGTTAGCCTCCTACTCGATTCTTCATCGGTTCTTGTATGGTGACTCAGTGCTGTGTGGTATGCGTCTAGAATACATCCATCACAAACAAATACCCGATCATCACGATCAATCCCACACAGAACAGTAACAGTCCGAAGGACATGCTTCGTGCAATCAACGTATTGTTCTCGGACCATTCTTCATACATCATCGCAAACTTATGGTCAAAGTCTGTTTCCTTTCTGTCCTTGCGGAAGAAGATCCTGTTACCCAGCGTCTGGAAAAATGACGCAATGCAGGCAAGCATGTGGGTAACAGGCGTGCCCTCCGGAAGTTCGTGCGGAAGTTTGCTGTCCCGATATACCGTCTTGCGCAGGAATACGACGATTCCGTCTACCAGACTGTCCAATATGCGGCAGATTACACCGAACAGGAAGGGCAGTATCTTGAGCAGAATCGGACGGTAGATCAGGTTTTCTAAGTCTAAGTATTGATGCCAGCGGTTAACGTATTCTCTGACCGCTTTCTTTTTGCGTACGACAAAAACCGACGAGCCGGCGACGGAACGGTTCGTGACATCATAGTTGTCGCTCATTTTTCCGTTAATCGGAGCTGGTTTCATCATCCATAATCTGACAATTATTAAGTAAACGCATAGGCCGATCACAAGAGAAATCAAGGCACCCTGCAGATTTGTGAGGGAGAAGTAAGCGACCGGCTCTGCAACAGCCTCCTGTATCGGTACGAGCATGCGCACGATACTGTCCTCCGGCAGCATGAAACCTTGTCCGATATCAGCCAGTCTGTCCATCACAACATGCGGCAGGAAGCCCATGATCGGCAGCAGAGTTGCACTTACGGTCAAGGCTGCGGCGCTGATTTTATTCATATATTTGCCTTTCAGCGCGTCGTAATCCGCCTGAACTTTTGCATCTGTATTTTTTTCTACGAAAAGAGCCACATAGAGTTTCGTCATATAGGCAACGGTCAGTCCGCCGCTGATCAGAAAAGTCCATTCTATGGCGTGCAGTGTGCCGGCACTCAATATACCGGGAATCTGTCCGTCGCGGAGGAGCTCGGTATACTCCACAATACTCTCATGGATCAGCGTCTTACTGATATAGCCGTTCCAGAGAGGTACGCCGCCGATACCGAGGGCGCCCATCAGGAAGATATAATTGAGCATCGGTTTGTTGCGTCCGAATCCACGTATCGCATTTAAATCCAGTTTATGCACGTTCATATAGACCACGCCCGCGGCCATAAAGAGAGCCAGTTTGATCAGGGAGTGGTTCACCATGTGGAGCATGCTGCCCCGCACTGCCAACAAGTTATCTCCTTCGGAAGTAAGGAGCCCGGACATACCGACACCCACCAGAATAAATCCGATCTGGGAGACGGAGGAGCAGGCAAGGGTCCGCTTAAGATCAATGGAAAAGAGAGCCAGCACGGCGCCGACTACCATAGTGCACACACCTGCAATCAGAATAAGACAGCCCCACGCCGTATCGCCGAGGAAAATATATGCTGTCAGAATCAGTATGCCGTACATACCGGCTTTCGTCAGAATACCGGACAGCAGAGCCGACGCCGGAGCCGGAGCTACGGGATGGGCTTTCGGAAGCCAGATGTGCAACGGGAATGCGCCTGCCTTGGCACCGAAACCGAACAGCAGACACAGACCGGCGATCCGGAGCTGAATCGGAGTCGTATGCCGGGAACTGAGCATGCCGTATATGGTATATGCACCTGTAAGATCATCGAAAAACAGCGATCCTGTCACATCATATAACAGGAAGATACCCATCAGCATTACCAGACCGCCGATTACTGCCACAGCAAGATAGGTAGCCGCTGCCCGCAGTGCTTCTTTGTTTTCATCATGCGCAACCCACACGTAGGAAGTGAAGGACATGATTTCGAAGAAAATAAAGGTCGTAAAGAAGTCGGCGGAGAGGAAGACACCTTCCGTTGCGCCTAAGGTGAGCAGCAGAAACAGGTAGTAACGGTTGCGATTGCGGTAATGTGCGAGATATTCTTTAGAAAAAAGTGTGCTCATAAACCACATAAACGCCGCAACCATGCAGTATAATGCGCGGAAACCGTCCAGTGTAAAATGCAGCCCCATGCCGCAGATATAGGGAATCTCAAAGAGAGTTCCCGAAGTGTCCTGCGTTTGTATCTGTAGAAAGAGATACAGGGTGCAAACGAATATAACACCTGTTACGATATCGGCAAAATAACTGCGGGCATCCTTCTGAAACTGCCCTATGATGTAGTCGATCAGCGCCGCAGCCATCGGCAGAAATACAATTGAACATATTAGTATACTCATAATATAAACCTCACTATCTGGTATAATACTTTTCCACTCATTACTCGGAGCACCACGAGTTTGTGAAGCGTAAGCGAACAAATCTCGCAATTGAGCGAAGCTCAATTTTTTACATCCCCGCCACCGTACAGAAGAAATCAGTGAGCGGCTGGGAGTAAATGCCGAATGCTATCATAAAGAAAGTAAATACAAACAGCGGCAGCAGCATTTTCCAGTTCGGGTCCTTGATTCCCTGTAAGGTACTGTAGTCGAGGCCCTTGACGGGGAAAAAGGCGCGCGCCACTATGGTAAGCATATAGATNGCGGTCAGCANAGCGGAAAGCAGCAGACAGGCNATGCCGAAGTAGGCGACCACATTACCGCTCTCCACGGCGGCCGAAGCCANATTCCATTTACTGATAAANCCNGCCAGTCCGGGAACNCCCATCAGGGAGAGGGCGGATACGGTAAAAATACCNAAGACNCANGGCATCCGATAGCCCATNCCGTCCAGTTCATGNACATAATTCCGCTCGGTCTGATGTATGATGGCTCCNGCGCAGAAGAANGAGGATATCTTGATCACGGCGTGGAATACCAGATGGGACAATGCNCCCACCATTCCNAGAGGTGTCATCAGCGCCGCACCNAAGAGGATGTANGACAGNTTACTGATGGTCGAGTAAGCAAGNCTTCTCTTGAGATGNGTCTCTTTGATCGCGCGGCTGCAGCCGTATACGATCGTNAACATNGTCAGCAGCAGAACGACGGTCTGCGCCCATGTGCCGCGCAGNAANTCAGTGCCNAAGCAGTAGTAAGTCAGCCGCAGGATCGCGAAAGCGCCGGCNTTCACGACGGCCACCGCATGAAGGAGAGCCGTNACCGGGGTGGGCGCCACACCTGCCTGCGGAAGCCATGAATTAAAAGGGCATAGAGCNGCNTTNACNCCGAAGCCCATAAATGCCATCACATAGACGAATAACAGGANNTTNGTNCGCGANCCGATCTTGGCAGGNTCCAGAATACCGCCGAGTACAAATTCGNTGGTGGTTCCGTAGACGATGATCATGATCATGCCGATGAAGGCAAACGCCGCNCCGCCCAGAGAGTAGTACAGGTATTTCCGGCTGGCNAGNATCGCTTCTCTNGTNAGCGTATGCATGACNAGNGGAACGGTGACAAGCGTCAGCAGCTCNTAGAAGAAATACATGGTCAGCAGNTTNGCGGCAAGGGCGATGCCCAGNGTAATGCCGTANGTTACCGTATAAAACAGGAAGAAGANCTTTTCGTGCTCTTCTTTCGTCATATATTCGAAAGCGTACAGCGTGGCGAAGGGCCACAGCGCGGAAACCAGTCCGGCGAAGACCATGCCCATGCCGTCCACCTTAAAACTGATGGACAGATCGCCCGTAAANTGNGCCAGCAGGAAGGTNCTGNNCGAGTGGTGCAGCAACAGATACCAGACCAGAATACTGTTCAGGATAACGGCNCACTCCAGGAAAATCTCCCAGTGAGTTCTCTTACGGAAAGGAAGCAGCGTTGAGAGAATCCCNGCAACAGNGGGAATCAGGATCACTAATATTNTCATAANCGCGCCTCCTTTCTANACAAGCAGACTGACAAANCGTGTCAGAGAGTCAATAAGCTGTGTGGGGAACAAACCGATCAAAACTGACAAGACNGTCATAATACAGATCGGTATCGTCATNNAAAGCGACGGTTCCCGTTTCTTGNGATTCGNATAATCNTAATCNTTACCGGGCAGGAAAGCGTAAATCGTAAGCGGNAGCAGATAGCCNGCNGTCAGNAGCGCGCTGATCAGTAAGACAGCAGGCCCCAGCCAGCGAAACCATGGCANCCCNCTCNACAGGCTTCCCNNCGCCAGATACCATTTGCTGACGAAACCGCCTGTGGGCGGAATNCCNATCAGNCCNAGNGATACNATCGTGTAACACCACATAGTGAANGGCATTTCCTTGCCGATTCCGCGCAGTTCTTCCACTCGTGTTTTGCCGGTCATGTAGATGATGGCNCCGGCACAGAGGAAGAGCGTCGCTTTGATCAGACCGTGNGCCAGCACATGCAGGAGCGAACCGTTTACNGNCTGCACNTCCATGACCGCCAGTCCGAACANGATATANGATAGCTGNCTCACGGTGGAGTAAGCCAGTCTTTTCTTTAANACGGGCTCTCTGTAGGCCAGCATGGAACCCATGAAGACAGTGACCAGCGAAAGCGNAAGCCAGACTGTCTGCACCCATGTGCCCCGCAGGAAGGAAGCGCCGAAGATATAGTAGACTGTNCGTATGAGCGCCAGCACACCGGCTTTGACNATGACTGCGGAGAGNACCGCGGAGGCCGGAGCCGGAGCTACGGGATGAGCCGCGGGAAGCCATGCATGCAGCGGNAACATNCCCGCCTTGACNCCAAANCCGATGATCATAATCATCGCCNTGATCAGCAGAAGACCCTTGGAGGGTGCGTCNGCNACTTGNAATACGCCGCCGGCAGTAAANCTNAGCGTGTCACTGTACCNNCAGACGAAGTATATGCCAAACAGNGCCATATANGCNCCGCATAAGGAGTAAAATAAGTATTTNANTCCCGCCATAATCGCNTCNNTNCTGCCNTTNTGNAGTACCAGCGGCANGGANGATAAGGTNAGNANTTCAAAGAACAGATAGAAGGTGATCAGGTTACCGGCAAAACAGAGTGCATTCAAGATGCCGAATACAATCAGATAGAAACCGTAGTAGCGCTTCTCATTTTCTTCATGTTTCATATATTCAAAAGAGAAAAATCCTGCGCAGATCATGACCACCAGCGCCAGTGCAGCAAACAGAACGCTGAGCTCGTCCACCGCAAACACGAGAGATAGGCTGCTTGTCAGAGTAAACAGTGTAAAGGATGTCCCGTAAGCGGTAAGGAGCGTGGCGATGACCAAAGCTCCTGTCAGAAGAAAAGCTGCACCGGCAATCAAGTTAATTCCGACGTTTTGTTTATTCGAGTTTGCGGAATGAATCCCGCAATCGTGCGGAGCGCATTTTATTCTCCATGTCAGAAGGAACAATCCGATCAGGATCGGTATAAATATGGATAAAAGAATGAGATACATATGGAATCCCCCTCTACGCAAACATGGCAAGTCCCTGCTGTATCATATCGACAACGGGCTGGGAACTGATGCCAAGCATCACATTTAATACGATGAATGCCACTAAAACCATGGCATATAACGAAATATCCTTAAAAGTAACACTGGTGTAGGCACAGTTATTTAAAGGTGTGTAGATCCGAATCACCGTCTTCATGAAATAGATCGCGTTCAGAATCGTACTGATTCCGAGGACGATCAGCGCCGGCAGCATCTTCGTGTGATTTAGGACAGCCGCCTGCGAGAACAGCAGTTTGCTGATAAATCCGGAGAAAAGCGGCACACCTACCATGGAGAGAGAGCCTACCGTAAAGGCGACACCGGCCCACTTGTTGCGGTAACCCGATCCGGTCAGTTCGATAAACTTGCGGCTCCCGCCGGATACGTCAGTCAGTCCGATGGCGGCGATAAACAGCAGTGATTTCGTGGCCGCATGGGACAGGATATGGAAAATACTGGCCGTCATACCCTCCTGGGTGCCCATGCCGAATCCCATATAAATATAACCGATCTGTGCGACCGAAGAAAAAGCGATCATTCTGCGGACATCATTTTCTTTAATCGCGCTTAATGAGCCGAAGATCATACCCATCAGACCAAACAGGAAGAGGATATCGATGATCCTGCTGTCATGGTAGATCCGGAAACCGATTACACGGTAGATGATCTTTATAAGCAGGAAGATATATCCTTTGGACACCAGTGAGGATAAGATGGCAGCCGAGGAGACGGTAGAGTATCCGTAAGCATCCGGCAGCCATGCATGGAACGGGAAAAGCGCACTTTTGATACACAGACCTACGGACATCAGCACGATGGCGACGACCAGAGGAACATTATACTCACCGTTTGCCGCAAGAAGTGCCACGGATTCTTTGATATTGCTCATCAGCAGATGTCCGGTCAGGTCATAGAGCATGCACAGACCGAGAAGCAGCAGACCGGAACCTAACAGACTCATGATCATATATCTGACAGCAGCCTCGATGGTGCGGCCGTTCTGGCGAATCATGATCAGTCCGCACGCAGATATGGTATTGATCTCTACAAACACGTATGCCGTAAACATATCATTTGTGTAGACCAGCGCCAGCAGAGAGCTGAGCAACAGATCGGACAATACATAGTAGAGATACGTCTTGTCTTCTTCGACTTCATCCGGCAGCTTATGTCTGCCGCCGAAGAGGGAGAGCAGCATGATCACACAGAAAAAGAATGCCAGCAGCGCTTCGAGTATGCCGGCGCGGATCTCATTGCCCCACGGTGCGGGGAATTTGCCCATGACATAGACGAAGGGTTCGCCGATGAAAAGAGTATATGCCAGCGTGCAAGCACTCAGCGCGATATTGATCGTGAGCAGGATCGTGCTGATCCACATGGCCGCCTTATCGCGCAGCCCCGAGCTGATAATGCCCGCGAATAGACACAGCATAATAGAGATACAAGGAAAGTTCCGTATGATATCCATTACAGCCCCTCCTTTTTCAGCCGACTGGATATCTCATCGAGATCCAGCGTCTGATAGCGTTTATAGAGTCTTATGGTGAGTGCCAGCATCAGGGCGGACACGGAGACGGAAACTACGATACCGGTCAGCACGAGACCGCTGGGGATCGGATTGATATAGGCTTCCATACTCTGTACGCCGTCCACGACAATGGGAGCCACGCGTCCTCTGATATACCCTTTTTCCGCAAGGAAAAGGTAGATCGCCGTATCCATGATGTTCAGACCGATGATCTTCTTGATCAGATTGGGCTGTAAGAGCAGATTTCCGAATCCGATGCCGAAGAGGATCATGGCGACAGCTTCGCCGTAGTTTGTAAATAAATTTGCGCCCATTTTACAGCCCTCCTCTTCTGAATAGTGCGTAGAATGCGTACATAGTGCACGCGACTTCCAGTCCCACGCAGATATTGATCGGCAGGATGATACCGCTGCTCAGGATATGTCCGGGGATGCCAAGCGGGATGTGATTCTCGATTCCGTTTGCGCCGGTCATGTAGAAGTATGTGCCGATCAGCCCGTACATGCACAGGGCGGTGATCTTAGCGATCTTATATATGTGTTCGTTGAAGAAGCGCTGTGTCTTCTTAAAGCCGAAAGCGCTGACATACAGAATCAGTCCCGCCCCCATAATGGCGCCGCCCGAGAAGCCGCCGCCCGGTGACAGATGACCGTTTAATATGATATAAATACCGAATATAAAAATAATAGGGCACAGAACGAAGGCAGTTCCCTGCAGGATCGCATCGTTCTTCGGTTCAAAACGGCGGTCATTGATAACCTCCTGTTTTTTGAGGATTGCATCATCCACCATCAGCAGGATCATGACGCAGCATGTCGCGATGAACAGCACGTTAGTCTCTCCGAAGGTATCGAAAGCCCTGTAGGTCAGGATCATGCCGGACACGATGTTGAGTGCGCCGGTCTCCTGAAGTCCCTGTTCAATGTAACGTTCGGAGACAACATTGTTGACCGGATTCGACGGATCGCCGCTGGGCGGCAGATACGATACGGTCATCAACAGGACACCCACTAAGGCGAAACAGAACAGGATCGCTGTCGTGACATATATTTTATGGAAAGTGCGTGTTGTTTTGTTCAGCTCCTTATCATAGATTTTATCGCGGATCATTTCTGATTCGCGCATGCGTTCAATAATCGTCTCTTCCGGAACTGTGAGCGTCTGCTGCACCTGCATTTCCACTTCTCCGACATAAGGGTCCTTGCTGCCGGACAGCCAGCGGAAGAAACGGAAAGCATGGGTCTTCTCGTATTCTTCTCTCGGTCTCAACTTACTCATTTCCAGACTCCTCCTTTCCGGTCTTATCCTTTTCGATGCGGATCGCCTGAATCTTCTTCAGTGTGGCGAAGAACAGGACACTGGTCACACCTGCGCCGACGGCAGCCTCCGTGATCGCAAGATCGGGAGATTCCAGACATACCCACAGGATAGACATAATCAGGCTGTAGGACATATAGATGAGGATGGAATTGAGCAGGTTTCTGGAGAAACTGACAGAGACCGCGCATACGATCAGAAATCCCATCAGAATACATTGAAAAGTCGTCATAGCTCTTTGCCTCCTGTCTCGGATTGCTGTACAGCTTCGGGTGCAGCAGCGGCCGCCGTGTTATCGGACAGTTCTTTCTCTAATGCTTCGAGATCCGTATAAACCTTACAGCGGCTTTCCAGATTCTCGTTCGTCGCTACTTCCAGACGCGCCAGCACATGTGAAGACACCGGGGAAGCGAACCAAAGGAAAACCACAATCAGCAGTATCTTTACAGATGTCATATTGAATCCGGAAAAGATCACCAAACCCAACATGCAGGAAGCGATACCGAGAGTATCCCCCATCGCTGTAGCATGCATACGATTCAATACATATTGAAAGTGGAATACTCCGAATATTTCAGTGAAAAAGATCACAAGACCGCAGATGATAAACGCGCAGCCCAGGATCAGCCTGATCCAGTCAAAAGTTCCCATCGGACATACCTCCTTCTTCCGTAGATTCCTGATCGTCAGGTGCCTGCCTTTTTTCTTCATAAATACCGATATACACCTTCGTCAGTACGACCACTGCAAGGAAGCTGATCATGGCATAGACCAGACAGACATCCACCAGATAGCCCTCATCCAAAAGCAGGGCGAGTATGGCGATCATGACCATGACCATTGTGCCCATCATGTTCACCGACACAAGACGGTCTGCGATGCGGGGCCCTTTGATCGCGCGAATCAGACAGGGAAACAGCATCAGTGCCAGAATAATAAGAACTGCGATGTAAATGTAATGATAGATCATTGTCAATACCCTCTTTATTTTACGTTTTCGATTCGCTCCAACAGTTTGACGAATATGGAAGAGTCAATACCCTGCGCAAGTTCCTTATCCAGACAGTGGACTACATATTCATCGTCCTTCAGGCTGACTGTGATGGTGCCGGGAGTCAGCGTGATGGAATTAGCCAGAAGTACTCTTGCGAAGGTGGTATGGAGCGTCGTTTTGAAATGAACCACCGCCGGTTCGAGGCAGTATTTTTCGGAATAAATCATTTTGAAAACCGCGCCGTTTGCCTTGAGGATCTCGATCAACAGCACGAATACATAGTGGAGCATCAGAAAGAACCTTTTACATAGGATGATGTCATTGGCAGGTTTATAACCCAGGAACTTACAGATAAACCAATAGATCGCGCCGGATATCACCAGTCCGAACAGGGCGATTTCCAGAGTAAATTGGCCATTGAAGATGATCCATATGAGAAAAAATATGACAAACATGTGAGGCTTTCCTCCGTATAGTTTCTTCTTATTAAAAAGTAAAATTTATTAACGGTTGAAATTATATACCTTTCACTAAAAATGTCAAGTCCACGGAGTGATAAGAAAATGTAAAGAATCCCGATATTTATTGAGAAAAATTTTTCAAAAAAGATTCCGGTAAAAGGGGTTGACAATCGTATAGAAAATGATATCATATTTATAATTCCTATATGATTAGTATGAAAAGCAAAAACGGGCGGGCAATGCAGAGGAGTCAGCCATTTGGAGGAGGATTCGGATGAGTTATCAGACAGATACCGTGTGTATTCACGGACAGGGCAGCAGAGAGGCGATTGAAAGCACGGGAGCGATCAGTTTCCCGATTTATCAGACGGCGGCATATGCACATCCTGCGGTAGGACAAAGCACGGGATATGATTATAACAGGGTGCAGAATCCTACTAGGAAAGAACTGGAACGGATTGTGACAGACTTGGAGCATGGGCTGGATACTATTGCTTTTGCCACCGGTATGGCGGCGGTCAACGCTTTTATGGAGCTGTTTGCCCCGGGCGATCACGTGGTAGCGACGGATGATCTGTACGGCGGTGTGATCCGGCAGTTTAGGAAGGTGAATGAGAAGAACGGAATGGAATTCACCTACGTGGATACGTCAGACCTCGATGCGGTGGAGGCGGCGATACGGGAGAACACGAAGCTGATCTACATAGAGACCCCTACGAATCCGATGATGGTGGTGACGGATCTTCGCGCTGTCAGTGAGATTGCCGCGCGGCATAACTGTCTGCTTGCGGTGGATAATACTTTCCTGACACCTTATTTCCAGAATCCTTTGGATCTGGGGGCGGATGTGGTCATTCACAGTGCGACGAAATATTTAGAGGGACATAACGATACACTGGGCGGATTCCTGGTGACGAATCATGCGGAGCTTGCCGATAAAATAAGAGAGATGGTAAAGACCACGGGAGCTTGTCTTGCACCCTTTGACGCATGGCTGATTCTGCGGGGGATCAAGACCCTGTCTGTGCGGATGGAGAAACATCAGGAGAATGCGCTGGCGATTGCAGAATGGCTTAAGGGCCATCCGAAGGTGGAGGAAGTGTTCTATGTAGGGCTGGAAGATCACACAGGGCATGACATAGTGCAGAGGCAGTGCCGGGGTTATGGCGGTATGCTGACGTTTCATGTAGACTCGCAGGAAACTGCACACAGCGTATTGGAGCGGGTGAAGCTGATTCAGTTTGCGGAGAGTCTGGGCGGTACGGAAAGCCTGATGACATATCCTTTTACGCAGACTCATGCGGATGTGCCGGATGAGAAGAGNCGGGCTAACGGGATCGACGAGAGNACGCTGCGGATGTCGGTGGGNATCGAGAATGTNAGGGACTTGATCGCGGACTTNGAGCAGGCNCTTGGGTGAATGATATTGTAGATACAGATAAGAGTAATAAGGGAGANGGCAATGAAGTACAATTTTGACGAGATAATTGACAGGAGAAATACAGACTGCTTAAAGTATGATTTNGCGGTGGAGAGAGGGATGCCGGAGGATGTGCTGCCGCTTTGGGTGGCGGATATGGATTTCCGGACGGCNNCNGGAATTATNGAGANAGCGNTGGCGGATGCANCNCTCGGAATNTACGGATATACGGAGGGCANAGACGATTANTTCCAAGCGGTGGCNGCGTGGTACCGGAATTATTTTGATTGGAATGTGGAGAAGAAGTGGCTGGTGAAGACGCCGGGGATCGTGTTCGCCATCGGCATTGCGATACAGGCTCTGACGGANGCGGGCGATGCCGTAATGATCCANCAGCCCGTCTATTATCCTTTCAGNGCNGTGATCCNGGATAATGACAGAACGTTAGTCAATAGTGAACTGATCCTGCGAAACGGACACTATGAGATAGATTATGATGACTTCGAGGAGAAGATTATTCAGAATCATGTGAAGCTGTTCATTCTGTGCAGTCCGCATAATCCGGTGGGCAGAGTCTGGACGGCGGAGGAGCTGCGCAAAGTGGGAGAAATCTGTGTGAGGCACGGCGTGAAGGTTGTGAGTGATGAGATCCACAGTGATTTTGTCTATGAAGGTGCAAAGCATCATGTGTTTACGACGGTAGATCCTGCGTTTGAACAGATCAGCATCATCTGTACGGCGCCGAGTAAGACTTTTAATCTGGCAGGACTGCAGATTTCCAATATTTTTATTCCNAACGGGCAGATTCGNAAGGCATTCNTNAANCAGATGTCCGCAGTAGGTTACAGNCAGGTTAATATGATCGGACTGCATGCCTGCCAGNCGGCATATGAGACGGGCAGAGAGTGGCTGGAAGAATTAAAGGTTTATCTGCGGGACAATCTGGACTTTGCCAGAGATTTCCTGGAGANAAATCTGCCGCAGATCAAGCTGATTGAACCGGAAGGAACATATCTGATCTGGCTGGACTGCCGTGAATTAGGGCTTACGGAGGAGAGGCTGGAGCATCTGATCGTCCACGAAGCGAAGCTGTGGCTGGATGCCGGGGCAATCTTCGGCAAAGCGGGTGAAGGGTTTGAACGGATCAATATTGCCTGTCCGCGGGCGGTGTTGAAGGAGGCGCTTGAGAGGCTGCGGGGAGCGGTGGAGAANCTGANATAATTGATTATGTGGGCGGNGTTNGTAGAAAGCTAATGCCGCTTTTGCTGTCTGAGGAAGTGGAAAAAAGTATCTGTATATGATAGAATGGAAAACGAATATACGGCATGGAGCGGAAATATTTAGGAACGGCCTGCCGGCAGTCGGGAAAATGATCATCGGGTGAATGGGTGCCCGGTTTTATATGCATAGGTATGAAGAGATACTAAATGATTNAAGGAGGTANGCGGAATGAAATACTTGGTNATCGGTGCNGGNGGCACGGGAGGNAGTATAGGNGCTTATATGACGGAGGCGGGTAAGGATGTGACGCTCATTGCGCGGGGAGAACACCTGCGGCAGATGCAAGAGCATGGTCTGCGTATGGAGACGACGAAGAAGGGGAATTATACCGTGCANCCTGTTAAGGCCACGGATATGGAACACTACGATGAACANCCGGATGTTATTTTTGTCTGTGTAAAAGGATACTCGCTGGAGGACACGATTCCTTTTATTAAGCGTGTNGCAAAAGATGACACNATTGTCATTCCGATANTNAATATATACGGAACGGGCAGNAGAATGCAGGAGAAGCTGCCGGGANTGCTGGTGACGGACGGGTGTATTTANATTGCNGGNGAGATCAAGGAACCCGGCGTGATCCTGCTTCGCGGAGATATTTTCAGNATCGTCTATGGCGTGCGTGATCCGCAGGAACTCCGACCGGAGCTTTTCGAGGTGGCGAAAGATTTAAAGGACAGCGGAATCGAGGGTGTGCTGTCGGATAATATCAGACGGGACGCGCTGCAGAAGTTTGCTTATGTATCACCGATGGCGGCATGCGGATTGTACTATCATGTGTCAGCGGGTGAAGTGCAGAAAACCGGAGACGCGAGAGATACTTTTGTGAAATTAATGCGGGAGATAGATGCGCTGGCGACGGCGATGGGAGTGCCTTTTCTTGTGGATATCGTGACCACCAATCTGCAGATTCTTGACACCCTGAATCCTGAGGCGAGCACCTCTATGCAGCGTGATGTCTATGCGGGCAAGGCGTCCGAGATTGACGGNCTGATCTATGAGGTTGTGCGGATGGGNCAGCGTTACGGNGTGCCCACACCCACCTATGAGATGGTGGCNGACAAGGCNAGAGCGGACGGGCTTGCGTGANAAANATTACATAGAGAGGACAGCACAANGNATATGGCGGAAACTACGGAAAAGAAATTCAAAGAGAAATATTTGGCAGGAGAAATCGAGTTTGAAGAAATTGATGATTACAGTCAGGATTGGGGATTCAGTGACGAACCGGTCACGCTACGGGAGTATCTTGGACTGAACGCGGAGGAAGAGGACGCGTGGGTCAGCATTGGTGATGAGGCGCTGAAAGAGTTGCTGGATCAGCAAAGATAGAATAGATAAAAACAAACTTGCCTACATTCTATAAGGTATGTAACAGCCGGGGACAATNTCCTCGGCTGTTCATTTATGCTGTAGAAAATTCCACGGCAAACTNCGNGTTNGCGAAGCGAAGCTCGCAATCGAGCGTAGCTCGATTTNTTANTGTTCNCGTCTGCGCAANNCCCACACCGANANCAGAGAGAAAAGCANNATATAAACAATACATCCNATCNCAAANGTGNCCGTTTCGAGTTCCATATACGGATTGTTGGCNCGCATTCCCATGCAATAGAGCGAGTATGGGTAGTATAANCCCCATCCTTTGTTGGTNANCATAAGACCGCCGACGCCGCCGACGAGCCCGATGCCGATCGGAACCGCGAAGGANNGGATGATCATGGATACGGTAAGCTGAATACAGCCGACTACAATCCCGCCGAGGATGCCGCAGATGAGCCATCCGATGGAAGCTTTCGGCGGGAGACCGGGCAGGCCGCAGAGCTTACCGCACAGACAGTACAGAAAGAAAACCCATGCGTTACCGGCTATAACCATTATGATCGCCTGCACCAATTTGCCNACATATANGGAAANGCGNGAGACAGGCNCNGTCAAAAAGCTGTTCCAGTTGTTTCTCATATGTTCCAGCCGCCACAGATAGGAACAGTAGGTACCGATCAAAGCGGGCATAAAGACATAACACAGAAAAAGAGTGTGNTGGGACCACAGACTGTACCACTCGCTTTTCAGCAGTTCCAGATTTGCCATGTAATTGAAAGTGCCGAAGAAGGCGGATATAATCGGCAGAATGAAGAAAGCGATCCAGACAGGGCTCCTTTTCAGTTTTATTTGTTCTGCTTTAATAGATTTCATAAATGATAGTGTCATAAGTGTCANACCTCCCTNCGTGTAAATAAGATTCTGCCTGCCGCATAGAAAACNANGATCCAGACGAATATNCAGATCACGGCAGCTGTTTCNGCCGGTGAGAAAGCACGGTAGCAAAATGTGCTGATTCTGGTGGCTTCATCCCACTCTGACCAGACCAGACAAGCGCTTAAGTTGCCGCCCCAGGGTAGAAACGAGTAAGTTGTTACAAACATCAGAAGCAGCGCCGCCATGGAGCCGCCAAGTCCGGCNACGAGAGGGATCATCTGATTGGCGAAGAGCATGGACAGNGCAAGCTGCAGCAGGAANAGAGAAATGTTGGCAGCAACTTTCAACANATAGGAAAGCAGATAGTATTTCACCTCNGGATTGCCCTCATATCCCAGATGATAGCCGAGCAGAATAAAAAAGGCGAACTGGACGGCAAACATGACGGCGATTATGATACATCCGCATACTGCTTTGGCATGGTAGAGACTTCCGGCGCTGCGGAGAGTTTCAAGCTGTTTATAGGTATTGCCNTTATGCTCGATATCGGCAAGGCGCGAAGCGAGCACGGACATCATCGTAGGAACCATGATGCCGTCCAGAAGTGACAGGAANTACAATNACGNCATCCAGCCGCTTTGCCGTTCCCACTCTTTCGGGTCGCTCATGGACCAGAGTCCCCACAGGAGCTGTACGGATAACAGGGCAAACATGGTCAGCCAGACTTTTCTTCTTTTGGTCTTATAGAACTCCAATCGTAATGTTTTCATAGACTTGACTCCTTTCCGGTCAGAGACAGGAAAATATCTTCCAGACTCTTCTCCCTCTTTTCAACCCGGTATAAAGCAATATTCTGTTCGATCAGCCTTCGGCACAGCCCGGCGATATACGCATCCTCTATCATGGGAATCAGCAGATACTCATCTTCCTTTTGTACCTCAATGCCGTCCTGATGAAGCAAAGAAATAACCGTGTCCGGCCGGTCGGTGCGCAGGGCAATCTGCTGCTTGGCATGNGANTGCAGAGAGTCCAGTGTGTCCTGATAAACCAATTCACCTTTGCGAATAATGCCTACATGGTCAGCCATCTGGTCGATCTCGCTGAGCAGGTGGGAAGAGACGACTACCGTGATGCCGTATTCCCGGGGAAGAGTACAGATCAGGTCACGCATTTCCTGTATGCCTGCAGGATCAAGACCGTTAGTGGGTTCATCGAGTATNAGCAGCTTGGGAAAACCGAGCAGCGCGGCGGCAAGTCCGAGACGCTGTTTCATGCCGAGAGAGTAGTGNCCCACCTTCTTTTTACGCGCTTCGCTCAGGCGCACGATTTTTAAGACTTTATCTATGTCTTCTTTTGGGCAGCCTTTAAGCGTCTGGAGAATGGTCAGATTCTCTTCCCCGGTCAAATGACCGTAGTAACTGGGCGATTCGATCAGAGAACCGGTGTCGGCAAGAAGCTTTATGCGGTTTTTTTCATTTACGGGCATGCCGAAGAGTGTGATGGATCCGTCGGTAGGCTTGGCAAGTCCGAGGATCATCTTAAGTGTTGTCGATTTGCCTGCGCCGTTGGGACCTAAGAATCCGTAAATAGCGCCCTGCGGCACCTGCATATGCAGAGAACTGACACAACGGACTTTACCGTACTGTTTCGTGAGATTAGTGGTTTCGATTAAATTTTGTGTAGCCATAGTCCCTCCTCTTTTACTATAAGTTATTTTGCGGCAATTGCCTGACTTTCACTGTAAGGATAAGCGGAGTACATTAAAGCCGGATGAAGCCTACATTACATTTACATTAAGATTCGGGATAAGATGTTTCGGGCAAGGATAAAAAATAGTATACTGCTATGTGTAAGATACCGGGATATAAAGCAGATGATATTATGAGAGGAAATGACCTGGTACTGATTGGCAGAACAGACTTTATGAAACAAGTAGATTCGGGATGGAGAAAAGGAGAGAAAAACCTGATATGGATATACATGAATATAAGATCATGCTGGTGGATGACGAACCGGCGCTGCGTAAGATGGTCGGAGAGTTCTTGGCGAAGGAAGGGTTTAAGAATGTTGTGTGTGCCGGAAGCTGTCTGGAGGCAATGGCGGTATATCACAGGGAGTACCCTGCGCTTATTCTGTTAGACGTGATGCTCCCAGACGGGGATGGCTTCGGCCTGTTTGGCGAATTACGAAGAGAGTCGGAAGTGCCGGTGATCTTCCTGTCGGCACGGGATGAAGATGAGAACAGACTGCATGGGCTGGGGCTGGGCGCGGATGATTATATTACGAAACCTTTCCTGCCCAAAGAGTTGATCCTGCGTGTGACGGCGGTGCTGAAAAGGGTGTATCGCGTGAAAGAGACAGGGAAAGAGCATGAGACGATTCGGTTAGGAGATTATTGTGTTGACTTGGGCAGCGGTGTAGTGAGTCGGAAGAACGCATCGGAATCATCGGAACCGGGAGAAACGGAGACCGCCACCCTCACGGCGAAGGAGTACGCCATCATAGAGAAGCTGGCGGCGAACAGAGGCCGGATCGTGACTATAGACGCACTGTGCGAGTCCGTGTGGCCGGAAGGGAATTACGGTTATGAAAACACGCTGGTCGTGCACATCAGGCGACTGCGGGAGAAGATTGAAGAAGATCCTTCCCATCCGCGATATCTGCTGACGGTGCGCGGACTTGGGTATAAGCTGGTATAGCGGTGGCGGCATGCTCGATGCCGTCGTTACAGATTGATGAAAACAGCAGGATGTTTTGAGAATTTTGAAAGGAATATGAAAAACAATATGAGGATCAGAAACAGACGGTTGGGAGTCCGCACAGTCATGTATTATGCGACAGCTTTTATATGGATTATTGTGTTGACTTTGATTATTAATTTTATCTTACTGTTTATGTTGCTGCTCCGATACCATCAGCTCAACCCGGATTATATGTACGGCGGTATGGTCATGGAGGAGCTGACGCTGACAGAAGAAGGCTATGAGCTGAGTGATCTTATGCAGGAAAGACTGACTGAGCTGGATCAGTGGGCTATGCTGTTAGATGAAAACGGGGATGTTATCTGGAGCTTCAGGAAACCGCCGGAGATCAAAGATTCCTACAGCAGTTCCGAGATTGCTGCCATGTGCAGATGGTATTTAAACGATTATCCGGTTTATCTGCGCGTGTGGGAGGATAAGATCATGGTGGTGGCACGTCCGAAGGATTCCATGTGGAAATACAATGTAGAATTTCCGGTTGCATGGATAAATTATATTCTGAGAATCGGGGGCTGGATTATTGCGTTCGATTCTCTGGGGATTCTGGCTCTGGCGGCATTTCTGTTCAGGAGGGGAGCGAAGAACAGGGAACGGGCGCGAATCGAGTGGATCGCAGGAATATCCCATGACATACGCACACCGTTGTCGATGGTGATGGGCTATGCGGATATGCTGGAGGGTGATGGAACGCTCACAGAGGAAGAGCGGCGGGAGGCGGCCGTGATCAGACATCAGAGTATGGTTATGAAGGAACTGATAGAAGACCTGAACCTGACCTCCAGACTGGAATACTCCATGCAGCCGCTGCGTATGGAGAAGGTACGTCCCACAGCAGTGGTCCGCGAAGTCGCGGCGGCGTTTCTAAGCGATGCGAGGGATGACGAACTGGAGATCGATGTAGATATATCCGGGCATGCGGAAGAAGTTTGGATCAAGGCGGATCAGAAGCTGCTGGTCAGAGCCTTGCGGAATCTGTTCCATAACAGCTTACAGCATGGCAGGAAAGGGAAGATTATGCTGATCCGGCTGCATGTATGGCAGGAGAGAAAGTGGTGCTGTATCAGCTTCGCGGATAACGGGATCGGTTATTCCGATGAAGTGCTGCGCGGACTGCGCAGCGGCAGGAAGAAACGGGCGGAGCAGAACATCAGAGGGCTCGGTATTGTGCAGAAAATCGTGCTGGCACACGGCGGCAGGATTCTGTTTCGGAATAATGCGGAGGGAGGAAGCTACTGCGAGATGCGGTTCCGCGCATATTGTATAAAAAACTGACAAAAAAGATATAGAAAAGCCGTTGCCACTGTGCTACACTGTAAGCATCACAGCGATTTGATACTTTTGGATCATCTGCACGAAGTATCATAGAGAAGGTAGGAGGGTTATTGCAAAATGACAGCAGAGAAGATCAAAGAACTGGTGGCACAGATGACTTTGGAGGAAAAGGCTGCTATGTGCTCCGGTGCGGATTTCTGGCATACGGAGGCGGTGGAGCGTCTGAGGATTCCGGCAAGTATGTTATCCGACGGGCCTCATGGGCTTCGTAAACAGAATCAAGAGGGAGATCATTTGGGAATCAATGACAGCATCAAGGCGGTATGTTTCCCGGCGGGCTGCGGAACCGCGGCTTCCTTTAACAGAGAACTTCTAATGGAAATGGGCGAGACACTGGGCAATGAGTGTCAGGCGGAAGGCGTCAGCGTAATCTTGGGACCGGCAGTCAATATTAAGCGTTCCCCGCTTTGCGGACGTAACTTTGAGTATTATTCGGAGGACCCGCTTGTTGCAAGCGAGATGGCAGGTGCGCTGATTCATGGAATACAGAGTAAGAATGTGGGCACCAGCATCAAACATTTTCTCGCGAACAATCAAGAGACACGCAGGATGTCCAGTGACTCCCGTGTGGATGAACGGACGCTGCATGAAATCTATCTGGCAGCTTTCGAGGGAGCGGTGAAGAAGGAGAAGCCTTGGACCGTTATGTGTTCTTACAATAAGATCAACGGAACCTATGCGGCGCAGAATCATCAGTATTTGACGGAGACGCTGCGTGATCAGTGGGGATTTGAAGGTTACGTCGTGAGCGACTGGGGAGCGGTCAATAATCGTGTGGAAGACTTGAAAGCGGGATTGGATCTGGAGATGCCGGGCTCTAACGGCGCCAATGACAAGCTGATCATGGGCGCAGTCTTAAGCGGTGAGCTGGACGAGGGCGTAGTAAATGAAGCGGTGGAGCGTATACTGAATATTGTGTTCCGCTACGAGGAGAACCGTGACAAGAATGCTGTCTTTGATAAGGATAAAGATCATGAGATGGCGCGTAAAGTGGCCGAGGAGACGATCGTTCTTTTGAAAAATGAGGGTGTGCTTCCGCTGTCCGATCAGCAGAAGGTTGCCTTTATCGGTAAGTATGCCGAGAAGCCTCGTTATCAGGGCGGCGGCAGTTCTCATATCAATAGCCATAAGATCACGTCTGCACTCGGCGCGGCGGAAGGAATGAAGAACATTACCTATGCGCAGGGTTTCGATGACGTGGAAGACAAGACCGACGAGAAGCTGCTTGCGGAGGCTGTAGAGGCAGCGCGAGGCGCGGATGTGGCGGTTATTTTTGCCGGACTTCCGGATAAGTTTGAGTCGGAAGGATTTGACAGAAAGCATATGGCTATGCCGAACTGTCAGAATGAATTAATAGAGAAAGTAGCCGCGGTGCAGCCCAATACCGTAGTAGTCCTGCACAACGGTTCCCCCGTGGAAATGCCCTGGGTGAATCAGGTCAAAGGCGTTGTGGAAGCGTATCTGGGCGGTCAGGCAGTAGGCGGAGCAGTCTGCGATATTCTGTTTGGCAAGGTGAATCCCAGCGCGAAGTTGCCTGAGACATTCCCGGTCAGACTGGAGGATAATCCATCCTATCTGTCTTACATCGGTGAGGGTGACATGGTAGAATACCGCGAAGGTATTTTCGTAGGCTATCGCTATTATGATAAGAAAAAAATGGATGTGCTGTTCCCATTCGGTTACGGACTGTCCTATACCATCTTTGACTATTCCAATCTGACTGTGGACAAAGAACAGATGAAAGACACTGATACGCTTCATGTGACGGTCGATGTGACCAATACCGGTTCTGTGGCGGGCAAAGAAGTAGTACAGCTGTATGTAGCCGACCGGGAAAGTACGGTAATACGCCCTGTCAAAGAGCTGCGGGATTTTGCGAAGGTTGAGCTGGCGCCCGGAGAGACGAAGACGGTGACCTTTACACTGGATAAGAGAGCATTTGCGTACTATAGTGTCAGGGTTCATGACTGGCATGTGGAGACGGGTGAATTCGATATCATGATCGGCAAGTCTTCCAGAGACATTATGCTTACTAAGACAGTGACGGTGGAATCTACAGAGAAGCTGCCCTTCGTATATACCACGGATACGACGCTGGGAGATGTTAAGAAAGACCCCAAAGCATGGGAGATCGTGCAGGGGATTATGTCGAAAGGACTCTTTAGTGAAGAGCAGGGTAACTCAGAGGGAGAGAGCGCAGCAGAAGCTATGACGCAGGAAATGAATGATGCCATGGTAGAGTATTTACCTCTGCGTGGACCGATCAGCTTCGGCGGACAGGTGACGATGGCGGATGTGCAGGCATTAGTGGATAAGCTGAATGCGCTGGAGGAATAATCCGAAGTAAGTAAATATAATAATCAGAAAAGGCAGAATCCGTTTTGGGGCTCTGCCTTTTCATGTGCTGATTGTATTATAAATTATAAACCGTGATTTAGAGTCAGCCGGTATCGTACAATCTAATTCGATTTATTTGCAAGCGCCGCTTCCACGAATCCCTTGAATAAAGGATGCGGACGGTTCGGTCTTGACTTCAATTCCGGATGCGCCTGTGTCGCTACGAAGAACGGGTGATTCGGAAGCTCGCACATCTCTACGATACGACCGTCGGGTGATAAGCCGGACAGCTTCATGCCGTTCTCTGTCAGTACGGCGCGGTAATCGTTGTTCACCTCGTAACGGTGCCTGTGTCTTTCATGGATCGTCTCTTCACCGTACAGGGCATATGCCTTGGAAGACTTGTCCAGTACACAGGGATAGGAACCGAGACGCAGAGTGCCGCCGATGTCTTCTACACCGTTCTGGTCGGGCATAAGCGCGATCACCGGATGGGTCGTGGAAGGGTCCAGTTCTATGCTGTGCGCATCGTTATAGGCAAGCACGTTTCTGGCAAATTCCACGATTGCAAGCTGCATACCGAGGCAGAGCCCCAGAAAAGGAATGTTGTTGGTTCTCGCGTAAGTGATGGCATGGATCTTGCCTTCAATGCCTCTGTCGCCGAAGCCGCCGGGCACGAGTACGCCGTTGACGCCGCCAAGCAGTTCGCTTACATTATCCGCGGTGACGGTTTCGGAATCCACCCACTTGATATTAACGACGCAGTGGTTGGAGATACCGCCGTGCTTTAATGCTTCCACAACACTGATATAAGCGTCGTGAAGCTGGGTATACTTACCTACGAGAGCAACAGTAACTTCACTGGTAGGAGTCCGCAGGGATTCCACGACTGCCTTCCAATCTGCCAGATCGGGTTCCGGGCAGCTCAACTTCAGACAGTCACAGGCCACCTGCGCCAGATGTTCTTTCTCCATGGCAAGAGGAGCCTCGTATAAGTGTTCCACAT
This sequence comes from Lachnospiraceae bacterium, assembly GCA_014804605.1. Taxonomy (GTDB): domain Bacteria; phylum Bacillota; class Clostridia; order Lachnospirales; family Lachnospiraceae; genus UBA3282. The sequence goes on from JAAUZM010000022.1 coordinate 22,180, forward strand.
CAAGGTTCTGCAGTACACGATTGCTGGGCACATTACAGAACAGCGCAATTTTATCTTTTAAGGTCTGATCTAAGGGACGTTCGCTGCGGCACACGATAATATCGGGCTGCAGTCCCATACCCTGCAGTTCCTTAACGCTTGCCTGCGTGGGCTTGGTCTTCATCTCCTGAGAAGCGCTCAGGTAGGGAATCAGCGTCACGTGGATGAGAATCGCATTCTCCCGTCCTACTTCGTGCTGGAACTGACGGATGGACTCTAAGAACGGCTGACTCTCGATATCGCCTACCGTACCGCCCACCTCGATAATGGCAATGCGGGTATCCTCATCGGTGAAATTACGGTAGAAACGACTCTTGATCTCATTGGTGATATGCGGGATGACCTGTACGGTACCGCCGCCGTAATCACCGCGCCGCTCTTTCTGTAACACTGACCAGTATACTTTGCCGGTAGTGACATTGGAATTCTTATCCAGATTTTCATCAATGAACCGCTCGTAGTGTCCAAGATCCAGATCCGTTTCCGTGCCGTCCTCCGTGACGAACACTTCACCGTGCTGGATCGGGTTCATTGTTCCGGGATCAATGTTGATATAGGGATCAAACTTCTGCATCGTGACCTTGTAGCCGCGAGCCTTCAACAATCTTCCCAGTGAGGCGGCGGTGATTCCTTTGCCGAGACCGGATACAACACCACCTGTTACGAATACGTATTTTACTGCCATGATTTCCTCCATGCTTGAAGCGCTGCGATTTAATAACAAAAAGTAACTATTCAGCACGAAACAGTAGAAGCTGTGTGAATAGTTACAGCTAAACACAATATATAGCCTATTATACAATGGAAGAGCAGGAAAAATCTACTCTTAAGGTCAAATTTTGTAAAAAAATTTATAATTCTTTAATACATGTGTTCAGAAATTCATAATTCTCATATTGATTTATGATTTTTCCTTCTATATACTAAATATAGTTCTTGGATTTATGATTTACTTTTCACAGAAGCAACTTGGCGGGATCTGCTTATGCGGATTTGGAAATGTGCCAAGGAAATTTCCATAACAGAAAAATACTTGAATGAAAGTGAGGATTCCTCATGGATGATAATTTAAACTCTTATGACGGCGGTCCGGGTCACGGCCCGAACGGGTCGGGTGGTCCGGGCGGTAACAATAATGGCGGCGGTCCGGGCGGTCCGAACGGGAGCGGTAACGATCCCCGCAAACAGAGCCTGATCATGCTGGCGATCGCGGCTTTAGTCACACTGTTATGTATCAGCGTATTTATGAAGATGCTGACCGGCGCCAGCAATCAGGAGATCACCTATAATGCTTTTATCCAAATGATAGAAGACGGACAGGTTGAAAGTGTAACGGTCGAATCGGACAGAATCACGATTTATCCGAAAGGCGAAAAATCGGAATCTCCGTTTATGTATGTATACGGTATGGGCACCGTCACTTACTATACGGGCAGGATGGAAGATGATGATACGCTGACGAAACGTCTGCTGGAACATAATATTGCCGTGAACAAACAGGTATCCGACAGTTCCAGTGTGATCATGACAGTGCTGCTTTATTATATTCTGCCGATTCTCCTGATGTGGGGACTTCTCAGCCTGTTGTTCCGCCGGATGGGCGGCAAAGGCGGGCCGATGGGTGTCGGCAAGAGTACTGCAAAAGCTTACGTGCAGAAGGAAACGGGTATCACTTTTAAAGATGTGGCTGGTGAGGACGAGGCGAAAGAGTCGCTGGTGGAGGTCGTAGACTTCCTGCATAATCCCGGCAAGTATGCCAAGATCGGTGCGAGGCTTCCTAAGGGAGCGCTTCTGGTGGGTCCTCCCGGAACGGGTAAGACACTGCTTGCCAAGGCGGTTGCCGGAGAAGCGCATGTGCCGTTCTTCTCGCTGTCCGGTTCGGACTTTATCGAGCTTTATGTGGGTGTGGGCGCTTCCCGTGTGCGTGATTTGTTCAAGGAAGCGGAGAAGAACGCGCCTTGTATCGTATTCATAGACGAGATTGATGCCATCGGCAGGAGCAGGGATTCTAAATACGGTGGCGGCAACGAGGAACGGGAACAGACGTTGAATCAGCTTCTGTCCGAGATGGACGGTTTCGACGGCAAGAAGGGAATTATCATCCTGGCGGCTACCAACAGACCGGAGATTCTGGATAAGGCGCTGCTTCGTCCGGGACGTTTCGACCGGAGAATTATCGTAGATAAGCCCGATTTGAAAGGGCGTGTGGAAATCCTGAAAGTGCATGCCAAGGATGTGCGGATGGACGAGACGGTAGATCTGAATGAGATCGCGCTGGCGACTTCCGGTGCGGTGGGTTCCGACCTTGCCAATATGATCAACGAAGCCGCCATCAATGCCGTTAAGACTGGCAGAGAGTATGTGAGCCAGAAGGACTTGTTCGATGCTGTGGAGCAGGTACTTGTAGGTAAGGAAAAGAAAGACCGTATCATGAGCAAAGAAGAGCGCAAGATCGTCTCCTACCACGAGGTAGGGCATGCACTGATCAGCGCTTTACAGAAAAATTCCGAGCCGGTGCAGAAGATTACCATCGTGCCCAGAACCATGGGTGCACTGGGATATGTCATGCATGTGCCGGAGGAAGAGAAATATTTGGATACAGAGGCAGAGCTTCGCGACAGACTGGTAGGTCTATTGGGCGGACGTGCGGCAGAAGAGATCGTGTTTGACACAGTTACTACCGGCGCGGCCAATGATATCGAGCAGGCTACCAGCATTGCCCGCAATATGATCACCCGTTTCGGTATGAGTAAGAAGTTCGGGCTTATGGGGCTGGCTACGGTGGAGAGCCAGTATCTGGACGGTCGTGCTTCGCTGACCTGTTCCGAGGTGACGGCGGCGGATATCGATTCGGAAGTTATGAAACTGCTTCGCGACAGCTATAAGCAGGCGAAGAAACTGCTGAAAGAGAACCGCGAGATCATGGATAAGCTGGCGGCATATCTGATTGAGAAAGAGACAATTACAGGTAAAGAGTTTATGAAGATCTTCCGTAAGGAGAAAGGACTTCCGGAGCCGGAGGAAGACGAATCGGGAGAGAAGAAAGACGGGGACAAGGACGAGAAGCAGATGAATTCCGCGGAAACACCGTCCACGGCTCAGACAGTACAGAGTCAGCAGAACCAGCCGCAGATGCGGGGGCAGTCACAACAGCTGACATGGGGACCACAGCCGGCGTCAGGACAGCCGCAACAGTCGGCATGGGTACAGTGGCCTTCGTCAGACCAGCCGCAGATGCAGGGACAGCCACAACAGCCTGCATGGGGGCAACAGCCGGAGTCAGGTCGGCCGCAGATGCAGGAACAGTCACAACAGTCTTCATGGGGACAGCAGTCAGAGTCGGGTCGGCCGCAGATGCAGGGACAGCCACAACAGCCGACATGGGGACAACAGCCGGTGGCAGGATCGCCACAGATGCAGGGACAGCCACAACAGCCGACATGGGGACAGCAGTCAGAGTCAGGCCAGCCATTGATGCAGGAGCAGTCGCAGCCTGCACCTGAACAGCAGCAGGGACAACAGAGTGGTCAGGAGCCCCGCTGGATGCCGCCTCACCAGCCCCAGCCGGAGAACCGCGGACTGTTCTCCAATGCGCCGCAACCGCGTGACGACAATAACAATAATAAGTAGAGGTATCGGTTCTGCCCGGATCCAAGGCGCGAGACAGCGCATGAAGAGCGGCAGGCAGACTATCTTTTGTGAAGAAAAGTAAGGCAAAGTCATTCTGACAATGGAATTGACTTTGCCTTATCTGTTCCGTTAATATTTACATATAAAATAAAGGTATGAAGGAAACAAAAATGTTTGATTTCGATGAAGAATTGAAAAAACTCCCCAACTCCCCCGGCGTCTATCTCATGCATGATGCCGCTGATACCATCATCTATGTAGGCAAGGCGGTGAACCTGCATAACCGCGTCCGCTCCTACTTCCGTAAGATCGTAGGCAGAGGACCGCAGATCGATAAGATGGTGCAGCAGATCGCACGTTTTGAGTATATCGTGACGGACTCTGAACTGGAAGCGCTGGTGTTGGAGAATAATCTGATCAAAGAATACAGTCCGAAATATAACACCATGCTTAAGGATGACAAGACATATCCTTATATCAAGGTGACCATGGGGGAGGAATATCCGCGGATTCTCTTTTCCAGAGAGATGAAGAAGGACCGATCCAAATATTTCGGACCCTATACCAGTGCGGCGGCGGTCAAGGATACCATCGACCTGATGAATAAACTCTATCAGCTTAAGACCTGCAACCGGAAGCTGCCGAGAGACATCGGGCTGGAACGCCCCTGCCTGAATTATCATATCAAACAGTGTCTGGCGCCCTGTCAGGGATATATCGATAAGGAGGCGTATCGGGTGCGGGTAGAACAGGCGCTGGATTTCCTGAACGGCAATTATAAGCCCCTTCTGAAAGAACTGGAAGAGAAAATGACGCTTGCGTCAGAAAGTTTGGATTTCGAGGAGGCGATACGCTATCGCGATCTGTATAACAGCGTGAAAAGTGTGGCGCAGAAACAGAAAATCACGGATTCTGACGGTGAGGATAAAGATATCCTCGCACTGGCGAAAGATGAAACCGATGCGGTCGTGCAGGTGTTCTTCGTGCGGGACGGCAAACTGATCGGCAGGGAACATTTCTATATGACCCGTGTGGAGGGCTATGATACGGCACAGATTCTGCTGGACTTCGTGAAACAGTTCTATGCAGGCACGCCCTACATACCGCGTGAATTGATGCTGCAGGAAGAGATTGCCGATATTGAAATTCTGGAGAAATGGCTCAGCAGCCGCAAAGGCGCCAGAGTCTATATCCGCGTGCCGAAAAAGGGTACAAAAGAGAAACTGGTAGAACTGGCAGCACAGAACGCTCATCTCGTCTTAAGTCAGGATAAGGAGCGCATTAAGCGGGAAGAGGGCAGAACCATCGGGGCGGTGAAAGAGATCGCCGCGTTGCTTGATTTGGAACAGGTGAGCCGCATGGAGGCCTATGATATTTCCAATATCAGCGGATTTGCCAACGTAGGTTCCATGGTGGTCTTCGAAAAGGGTAAGGCGAAGCGCAGCGACTACCGTAAGTTCCGCATCCAGTCGGTATCCGGACCCGACGATTATGCGTGCATGAAAGAAGTGCTCACGAGGCGGTTCGTACACGGTATGGAGGAAAAAGAAGAGCTGAACCGCAAAGAGGTGGATCACGAGTTCGGCAGCTTCACGAAGTTTCCGGATCTGCTGCTGATGGACGGCGGCAGGGGACAGGTAAATATCGCCCTTCAAGTATTGGAGGAGCTGCACCTTGATATTCCGGTTTGCGGCATGGTCAAAGACGATAACCACCGCACCAGAGGATTGTATTATCAGAATGTGGAGATTCCGATCGACACGCACTCGGAAGGTTTTAAACTGATTACACGGATTCAGGACGAGGCCCACCGGTTTGCCATAGAATACCATCGTTCCCTGCGCTCTAAAGCACAGGTGAAGTCCGTGCTGGACGATATACCGGGTGTGGGACCGGCGAGGCGGAAGGCGCTTATGAAACATTTCGGTTCGATTAATGAAATCAAAGAGGCTTCCGTGGAGAAGCTGTGCGAAGTGCCGGAGATCCCAGAGCATATCGGGAGGCAGATTTATGAGTTCTTTCGTAGGAAATAAGTACTAGGCGGAAAGTGCCTTTTTGTGGGAAATGCGGAGACTTGAAGGTGCCTTTTTGTGAGAAGAACTTAATATGGAAAGTGCCTTTTTGTGAAAATGGCGTTGAGTAGATGTGGTTTTTTGGTATATAATACTTAATGTATAGTATTTAACATAGAGAGCAAAGAGGTAGCCGGATGAAACGTAAAATATATGATCGCTTGTTGGAATGGAAAGAAAAAGATCATGGAAACTGTGCGCTTTTGCTGGATGGAGCCAGACGTGTAGGCAAAAGTTATATTGCCGAGCAATTTGGTAAGAACGAATATAAAAGTTATCTGCTGATAGATTTTGCACATCTTCCGAAAGAAGTAAAAGAAATTTTTGAAAATGATCTGAATGACTTTGACTTATTTTTTAATAAACTTGCGGCTTATTACAGAGTGGTGCTTTACAGAAGGGAATCGCTCATTATTTTTGACGAGGTTCAGAGATATCCTGCGGCAAGAGAACTCATAAAATATTTGGTCGCTGACGGACGGTATGATTATCTTGAAACAGGCTCTTTGATTTCGTTGAGAAAGAATGTTGAGAATATTGTGATTCCATCGGAAGAAGAACACGTTGAAATGTTTCCCATGGATTTTGAAGAATTTTTGTGGGCAATGGGGGATGAGACTACAGTTGTTTTTTTGAAAGAATGCTATGAGGGATTACAGCCACTTGGACAGGCTGTGCATAGAAGGGTAATGAATGACTTTCGCCAATATATGCTTGTGGGAGGAATGCCGCAGGCAGTTGAGGCATATGTAAATTCAAAAAATTTTGAGGAAGCAGACAGAATAAAAAAACGAATTTTGACATTGTACAGAGAGGATATTACCAAATTCGCAAAGGGATATGAGGCGAAAGTTTTATCAATTTTTGATGAGATGCCGTCCCAGCTTTCCAAAACCGAGAAAAAATATAAGTTGGCAAACATGGAAAAAGGGGCGAGGTTCCGGGAGTACGAGAATGCCTTTATGTGGCTTGCGGAGGCAATGGTGGTCAATAACTGTTATAATGCAACAGATCCCAACGTTGGATTATCAATGAGCGGAGAGTATAGTACCAGAAAATGCTATATGGGAGATACCGGACTATTGGTAACGCATTCCTTTATGGATGATAAGTTTACGGATAATGAGTTGTATCGGGATATCCTTTTAGACAGACTCCATGTAAATGAAGGGATGCTGATGGAAAATATTGTGGCACAGGAACTGCGTGCAAACGGACATAAATTATACTTTTATTCGAGATCGGACACGGATAAGAGGGAAAATAACATGGAGATAGATTTCCTGATCCGTCATCAAAGAAAAATATGTCCGGTAGAAGTGAAGTCGGGGGCATACAGAAAGCATTCTTCTTTGGATAAATTCAAGAATAAATTTTCAGGTAAAATCGGACAGCCGTATATTTTATATACGAAAGATATTTTTGTGAAGGAGAATGTGGTTCATCTGCCGATTTATATGGCTATGTTTTTGTAGAAAGTTGAGCTTCACTTCGCGAACTCGAATAAACGATGTATCATCAAAGAGTGTATTTGTGCAAGGGAAGTGATTGTTCACTGATTCCTCAGCATAATGATCGTGTGAAAGGCAGCACTTTCAGAGTCAAAATATGTGTTCATTTCACCGCTATATTTGCTGACAACCCTTTCAATGCTTTTCATGCCATAACCGTGGCGCAAAGGGTTCTTCTTATGGCTGACCAATCTCCTGCCGTCTTTGGAAAAAGGTGAGATGCGGCAGGAATTGACCAGTGTAATGACTGTAAACGGAGAGGAAGCTTCTTTCTTAATATCTAATTCTATGCATCCGCCGGTTATATTTTCGGCGGATTCTATGGCATTATCTAAAAGATTGCAGAAAAGCGATGTAATATCATTGTCTTCCATAAAATCAATAACACAACTCCGAATATCCAAGTGGAGATTAATAGCTTTTTCATTGCACAACTGCTGATATTGGTAGAGAATCATATTCAGCAGTTTATTGTCGCAGATACGGGCACTGTAAGCAAGGGCGGGCGACTGCGTAAGTTGAAGAATATAGTCATCTACTTGTTCCCGTGCATTCTGCATGTTGAGCAGCGCGATCGTATGCAGATGATTTTTGATATCATGGATCAGAATACGTTGGTTTTCATTTTGTTTTAGCATATTTTGATAGTATTTGGACAGGTCGTGCTCCTTTTGCAGAGAGAGTTGCATTTCCGTGAAAATTCGGTTCCTTTTTTTGCTATGGATGTAAACGTAAATAACCAGAAGATTCATAAACAGCAGCAATATGGCACCAATGGAAATTAGCCGGCCATGTTCCTTACTGATCGGGTAGGAGGTGCTGACCATATACAGAATAAACATGATAACGCTGGAAACCATAGGAAAGCAGATCAACGACAAGATAATGCTGTCGCTATTCTCAGCGCGAGTTTTCTCTTCATGGACCGCACGAGATAGAAAAATAAGTGAAACGACATACAGGGTTTTGCTGAAAACCGCCCATAGAATCATTTTGAAAAAATAATGTGTATCATTCGTGTCTTGAAGCATAAAAGGGTAAGCAATGAGCTCACATGTACTCATGAGCGCGGTAGAAACACCGGCATGGAATAAGGCGGTGGGCAGTTTGGAGTCATAGCAAAGAAATATAAATACCAGATTACCCAATAAGAAACCGACAATATTTAGCCATATAATATGCAACTGGAAAATCAGAAAAAGAGCGGTGTATATAGCAAAAAGAGAAAAAAGGCATGTCTTTCTGTCCCGTTTAGGTTGGAAAACATTTGCGGCATATTGTCCCCATGCAAGCGCTTCCACTAAGTATATGAGCAAATAGTAAATAAAAAAATTCAAAGTACGTCCTTTCTTGACAAATGGGCGGAAAAAGCATTATATCAGATAATGTTATAGTCAGTGAGTTTCCAAGTATAAAAGAAAGGCATTCTTGAAGGCCGTTTTGAGTTTTCGCAAGCTGTAATGAAAAAATGAATATGACTCTCCAAAGTACTAATCTGCCAGTTTTTGAAATCCTAAGAATGACAGTCTGTGAATAAGGGTACTTTTATAAGCCTCGCCGGAACCGGGCCTGGGGAGACATATTCTTTTATCTATTCAGACGGTCAGTTTTAGGCAGAGTTGACGGTAAGCAGGACGCTTTGTCCTAAACCAGAGCCTGCTGCCTTCTTTTGCATACGACAGTATGCCGGAGATGCCTTTGGTTAACCAGTAATAGCAGAAATGAACTTTCTCTTTTATGGGAGCCGCTCTCAGTATGATTGTAGTCTTCAATGAATTGGATTCTGGCCTCATGGAGATATGCGCCAGAAATGCCATGCATAAGGTAATATAAAAGTTCAATGCATTGACAGACTTAAGCCTGCACACAGAAGTTTTCAAACCGGAACATCTGCTTTTTGCAGCGGAAGCATTCCTCAATACGCCATCTTAAAAAGTATATCTTTGCGACTTTGATGGCATCTTCCTTTGAGTGCATTACTTTATTGGGGTAAGCATCATGGGATATTCGGTAATACTATAAACAAGAACCAGATAAATCTTTTTTTTGAAGCTGTTATCCGGACTTTGGCATGGGAAAGGTAAGCATCATGCTTTCCCCCCCTTTGTAGGACAGGGGACTTTAATCTTTCCATTGCGGCAAAAGTAACATCATTGATGGATATGAAATTCTTTTCTTTTGAGGAGTGGATTTCAGAAAAGATACTGATCGGATGGTTATTGGCTGTCAGGACACAGACTTCTGTCACATGATAACCCTTTTCATAAACATTTCTGGTATCCCTGCTTCTGGAACCATCCCTAACTAGACCGAGAAACTCAAACTTATGCCCGTCCGGTTTTACAATGTTGCTGTCATCAATGTGGATGACAGGGTCAGCAGACCTCATTTATGTAGACATGAGAGATAAGAATTCAAAGCAGTTTCAGGAACGTCTTTGTTTAGGTGTCTGGTAAGGCGTTCCACAGAATTTACCTTTTTGGAATTCTCGTGAAGTTGGTCAACAATATCAGTCAGAAGGCAGCTTTTTGAAGCAAGCATATCATAGGTTATGTTAGCGGAAAACTTTTTGTTCGGTCTGGAAAGATGACGGGATATGTTATTAGAAAAATTTAAAATCTGCCGTTTTAAAATATAAGTATTTGATGTAAAATTAACCATGCGGGATACTTTCTCTTTTTGTATGGTCACTTAAATTTTACTTCAAAAAGGAATGAGATTTCTTATTTTTTGGATATTTTTTGAAAATTGTTCATGCAGATGTTGATGAAAACGGTCATCTGTGGACAAAACTGTGGAAAGAGACGCACCATATTGACAGAGCTACAATTGTGTAGTACTATAATGCGCAGGAGGATTGAGCTATGAATGGAATAATACTCTCGGACTCCGAAAAAGAAATACTAGAGTGGATGTGGGAAGAAGACAAAGAATATTCTTACAAAGACATCGCTTTAAAGTTCGGAGAGAATTCGGAAAAAGGCTGGAAAAAACAGACATTGTCCACTTTCCTGACACGGATGGAGCAAAAGGGTGCTATATCTGTAAGATACGAAGGAGAAGAACGTTTTAAGAAAAAGCGGTATTTTACGGTAGTGTTAAGCCGGCAACAATATGAACAGAAAAGGGCAAGGCACTTTTTAGACGCCTATTTTAACGGATCGCTGAATCAGTTCATGGTGGCGTTAAACGGGGGAGAGAAGCTAAGTGCTGATGAAGCGGATGAACTGAGAAAGTACCTGGAGGATACATAATGCTTATACTGGCAATGTCTCTTAGTGGAAGTGACGTGTTTGTAGTGATATTGTTGAGCGCCATTCTTGGAAAAAGAGCTCTGTCATCTGGCTGGTTATATAATATGCTCAGGATCGATCTGGCTTTCTTCTGTCTTCCGTTACCCGTCTACAACAGTGAATATAAACATATTGTGTCTGACATATTAGGCAGATCCCGACAGTGGAACGGCATAGATTTTGCAACTAAAAACATCATTGGGATAGAAGAAAGCGGAAGGTTTTATTTAAATTTTCAGGCATATATCATTGCAATCTGGGCTGTCTGGACATGCGGTATGCTGTTTATACTTGTTAAGGACATATGCAGCTACAATAAAGTGAAGGTACAGAAAGCCGGTCCGCAAATAGATAAACTGAATTATCTGGCGATATTTGACAAAGTAAAAAAAGAGTTAGGGATCAAAAAGGGCGTAGCTTTACTGCGTGCCAATGATGCAAAAACGGTCTGTACTATAGGGATGCTCCGAAAATATGTTATTGTTCCGGAAAATGGCATGACGAATGAAGAACTCTACTACAGTTTTAAACATGAGCTGATCCACGCAAAGAGGTCGGATGTTGTGTGGCGGTATATCGGACTATTTGCTGTACTTATGCATTGGTTTAACCCGCTGGTATATCTATACCTTTATGTCCTGTCAATTTACTGCGAACAGAGCTGCGATGCCATTCTGGTTCAAAACCTTGATAAGCCGGAACGAAAGAAATACGGAGAATTGATCATCAAAATGTCCATGGAGGAAGAATCCGGCGGATGGAA
>JAAUZM010000023.1 GCA_014804605.1 Lachnospiraceae bacterium
CTCAGGACGGTATCAGCGCAGTTCAGACAGCAGAAGGCGCACTGAATGAAGTGCAGGATATGCTGCAGAGAATGAACGAGCTGGCAGTTAAAGGTGAGAACGGTACACTTACATCTACAGACCGCAGCTACATTCAGGCAGAAGTACAGCAGCTGATGAGCGAGATCGATCGTGTACAGAGCACGACTACATTCAACGAGCAGAAGTTACTGGATGGCTCTTTCTCCAACAAAGGACTTCAGGTTGGTGCAGAGTCCGGACAGCACATCGGTATTACGATCAAGAACATGAATACCAATGAGTTGATTGCAAATGCGCTTAAGAAAGCAGCAGAGGGTGCAACATTTGGTACGGCTAACGTGGATGCAGAAAGTACAGATACGCAGATTGCTGGCGGTAACGGTAAGGAGTATGCAGAGGGTGGTACTAACAAACTTACTTCTGATATGTTAGCTAAATTCTATACTTATGATTCTGATAAGGTAGTTGATACTAAAGTGGCTGATGATGGTAAAAATCAGGTTGTAGCAGCTACTGCTGGTATCAGCAAGGATGATGCACCTACAGCAGCAGACTTCGCAGCACTGAACGCATTTGCTAAGAGTGCAATTCAGGATGTATCCAAACAGCGTTCTGACCTTGGTGCGATCCAGAACAGACTTGAGCACACGATCAGCAACTTGGATAACATCGTAGAGAACACCACATCTGCAGAAGCAGCAATCCGTGATACAGATGTTGCAACCGAGATGGTTAAGTATGCTAACAACAACATCTTGCAGCAGGCAGGTACATCTATGTTGTCACAGGCAAATCAGTCTAACCAGCTGGCACTGTCCTTACTTGGCTAATACTGATCGGTCAGATTTTATTGCAAGACTACCGAATAGGGGTTGGTTTATGCCAACCCCTATTTTTAAATGGTGCTGCCAATAAGAGGTTTTGAAAGGAAAAGACATAACATGAAAACTATGGTAAGTATTATTGTGCCAACATATAATCGGGAAAATGTAATAGAAAGAGCGCTTCGCAGTATTCTTCGTCAGACTTATTCGGCTTATGAGGTGATTGTAGTGGATGACGGTTCCACGGATGGAACAGAATCTGTCGTAACAGGACTGCAGGATGCCAGAATCAGGTATATTGCCTTACAGGAGAATCAAGGAGTTGCACATGCGAGGAATGTGGGAATACAGGAAGCGAAATATGATTATGTTGCCTTTTTGGATAGTGATGATGAATGGCTGCCGAATAAATTAGAGTTGCAGATGAAGAAGATGTTGAGTTCTTCTAAGCGGACCGGAATGGTATATTGTAGGATGGGTGGATTATTGAGAGATGGCAGCGGCAGATTTGTATGTCCGCATGAAGATTATGTGAAAGAGATATTGGAAGGAGATTTATTTAAGCCGTTATTATTTCAAAATGTAATAGGGACACCAACTATGCTTGTTCGCAAAGAATGTCTGCAACAGGCTGGAGGATTTAAGGAAACACTGCACTGTCTGGAAGATTGGGAACTGATTCTGCGAATAGCTAAGAATTGGAAGATTGCATTTGTTGATAAGGTTCTGGTAGAAGTTCATAAGTCGGAGGGCAGCGTCTCTACGAATACACCGTGGTATTTGATTGCACGATGTTATATGGTTTCACTCTATCGGCAGGAAATAACAGAACTGGGAATGATGGATCAGGTAAAAAAAGAAATTCTGGACGTGGCTGTAAAGAACAATCTGTACGAGGAGATTAATGAGCTGTTAAACAGAGATATAGAACTGTAACATAGGGCGATAAGAAGTCTGCCGGATACTTTCATTTTGTATCCAGCAGTTTCTGTAAGCGGTTCAGCCATGTGTGGGATTGGGAGGCTGATTGGTATCCGTTTCTTATAATAGATTCGGATAGTTGTTGATCGGATAACAGGCGATGAACCATCTGCGGCAGTTCTTCTAAATGATTTAGGTTGAAGAATTTAATATTTTCGGAATCTTTAAAATGTGCCTTTAAATATTCGCTTTCATCCGTCAGTGCCACAGCTCCTTGCAGCATAGCTTCAAAAATTCTTTCGCTGGCGCCGTATTTAAACCATGCCATGTGATTTAGGACGATCTTGCTTTCTTCCATTAGCTTGATTCCGTTCTCCGGGCTGATCAATCCTTTATATATGAAATTAGGATGCTGCGATATTTCTAAATCTTCCCAGCCGTTTCCGTACACTGTCACGGGGACTCCTGCACCAACAAGTGTCTTTATTATTTTCCGGCGAAACAATGCAGTAGTGTTGACATCGATATAGCGATATTGCTGTATCAGCAGCTTGAGCTTTTCAGATGAAAGATTTTCCGGCTGATCTGCAAGGCAGTCTGCAACCGCATTCTCAAAAGTTTTGTAAGGGTGGGAAATCAATTCCTGTTCCAATTGTACGGCGAATGCGTCATAGGGTACATCATCGTGGTATTTATAGCTCCCGATAAAAAGTAGGTCGATTGGACGTTCGGCAAATGGTTTTAGATTTTCGTAAGGTTTAAGGCATTCACCGGCAGTAGGAAGAAATACGGCCTTCTGGACAGTGGGATAAAAGCGCTTGATATAATCGACGTGGTATCTGTCTGCACAAACAACGATGCCGTAAGCGGGAGCGTGATCCAAGGTATCAAAATAGTACATAGGATGATCCACCAAAACATTGTAACAGGGGATCTTCCAGAGATCCCAGAGGCTTTCACCGGATTGTAGCCGCATTTGGAAGCAGGCATTGTTGAAGACAAAAGCACCGTCCAGCCCTTCTTTTTGATAAGACAGCAGCGCTTCCATACTTGCTTCGAAGTTATGCTTATCAAAAATGTAAACTTTATGACCGAGAGTTTGTAAGGCTTGACGATATTGCTCGGCGATGTAATCCAGAATAGCAATATCGGAGCCTGTAAAAACAACGAATTTTTTGGAGGTACAGTTATCATCCAGAAACTGCTGATATTCTGCGGCCATATCATATTGTCCCATGTTCTGCAGTACAGCAACGATATTAGATAAAGTTGTCTGATTGATTTCTTGTATAGCCAATGCTTCTTCTAGAAATGACAATGATGTCAGATTGTTTCCGGTGTCTGCATACACTACAGCCAATTGGTTCAGAAGGGCGACAGGATCGTCAGTAAATTGTTTAAAGTTCTGCAGCATATAGATGATGGCATTGGAGGATACTTTACAATCAGTTAAATATCGTAATTCTTCTTCTGTAACTGTGCCATCATGAATGTGTTCAAGTATGGTCAGCAGTAGACGGAAGTGTTTGACCAATATGGAAAGATCATTAGAAAAACTTAGCAGGGTAGGAAGATCAGCCTCCTGTTCTATACGGCAGACGTTGATAATGTGCTCGATAATTTTTAAGTCCTGGTTAAAATCTGACATTTCCAATGACAGATCCGGCCTTTGATCCAAGACAGAATTAAGATACTGATAAGCTCCGGAAATATCCTTGTTGTATATATATTTTCCGATAGCCTCTTTGAGTTCTATTGTCTCCGCCTTTTCCTGGCTGAGCCCAAAGGGGGTCTCATAATAGGACAGATGATTGTGCCTGATCCATACGTATAAGAGCTGTTCGGACAGAAAACCGAAGACTCGTTTATGGTAGTCGTCATAGCCGTCTGTATTTATTCTGGTTTCCAAGGCCGCGAATATTGTAAATAGCCATTCGCAGTAGGCGCCAAACAACGATTTGGGCGCAACGAACAGGTTGCCCACATAACAGCGCTTGCCGGCAATAACATCTTGAAAATCAGCATAGTAGTCGGGATATAATTCTCGGATGACGACCGCGGTCTGTTCTAAGTTTCGGATATCGTGGGCGCGCGCATAGACCGTGCGGTAATCATACTGGATAGTCCGCGAGGCGGCAATCATCACATCATATTTTGAAAGAATATCCATGTATTCGGATTCTGTCATGAGTTCTCCGGCGACGTTCAAGAAATAACGGCGATAATGGCAGAGTCCGATATAATCGGTATCCATGCTATTTTTCCAGATCCAGTACAGTCCGGTAAGTTCGCTGTAATATGGATTTTTCATCGAGATATTATCACCGGTGTGATCGCCTGTATATCCGTAATCCGGCTTTAGGGCGCGTCCCACCTGAAGCGGAACGTAGATCGGATCTTGGGGCGGTGTAAAAGGTACATGAGTAACAGTGTAAATTTGAATAGACATTTTGGTTATCTCCGTTTATTTTATTAGTCTGTTAAGTAATTTTGAAAAAGTGACTGCGCCGTAATAGTTAAAGTGTGAAACATCATAGTAGTATTTCATCTCTTTAGATATTTCATGATCTTTAAAGTTTAAATAGGTGAATGGATATATTTTATTTGCTTCTTCAAGGACTGTTTCGAACATTTCCTTCCACTGGGTATACTGCGGATACAATGCATTACCCTTTTGTTGTGCCTGGAAGTTTCGAGGCAGCAGAATGAGATAAATTTTTGTTTGGGGAGCAATGCGGTATGCCAAGTCCAACAGCGCATAGAAATGTTGTATATTCTCCTGAATGGTATTATGAAAGATTTTTTCTACGATACTTGTATTGGCGTAATAATTTTCAATATCTTTATCCTGTATTATTTTAGTTCTGAGATAAGTAGTGGTTATAAATGGAAATTCGAGGTAGTCATATTGTGTGTAAATATCCGGAAATAATTCGTTCCAAAGAGATACCATAGAATCCGTTATACCATGAAACCTGTCGGCGAGAATGTCGATCATGTTTTCAAAAGAAAAATTAAAATGTTTATTCCTGTCGAAGTTATGGGCCTCGAGATATCCGCCCAGTGAATAGTAATTCAAGGCATTTTTACTGAGGGAGGTATCATAGTTGAAATAGGTATAGTCATAGAGGTCTAAGATCAGATATTTCAAATTGCTGATCTTCTCCGGATAATTGGCAAGACAGTATTCAAGTGTTTTCAGATTAAAGTAAATATCCTGAGAAGTGACTGCAAGATTACAGAAACTGCCGTCAAAGCAGCGTGGAATCAGTCCCACTTCTGCGTGAGAAATGCCAAGGATCATTCCGTCATATTTCCGTTCAGGATGATTGATCATAATACGATCGGCTTTCATAAACGGTATGCAGGCCTGATATAAACGGTAGAAATCAATGATGTGCGAGTCATCATCCCGAATCAGGCTGATCAATGTAAATAAATCTGCGGAAGTCTCTGAATCTTTGACAGCGATAATAATACAGTCGAATTGGGTGAGAAATTCGTAAGTCAGGCAGTCGGGACCGCCGTTTTTGTCCCAGAGAGCAGTTTCCTTTATATAAGCTCTGTTTTTAATAGTCTGGCAGACAAAGTCGATTTCATGTTCAAATCCGATTAGTAAAATATTCATTGAAATAATGAACTCCTATGTATTTATTGTTTTACATTTATTGATTCTCTTATTATACTATAACTAGTGGAAAAATACGATAATGTTGTGATACGAACAGAAAAAAATGCGAGGAAAATATTGATGAGGATCTTATACGTATATGGAATGGCGCATACGAAGGACATTCCGATTACTCTGCGGAAATTAGGCTATAAAGTAGAAGAATATCCGAAAGTTCAGGATAATTCAATTCTGAATGATGAGGAGACGGAAGAATTAGTTGCATATATCAGGCGACACCGGATTACTCATCTGATGTCCATTCATTTGATCTATAATCTGGCTGTGGCGGCGTACCGGGCAGAGATCAAGTATGTTTCGGTAATTTGGGATGCGCCTTATATTAAGATATACACGCCATTTGGTAAATTGGATAACTGTTGGTTTTCTGTATTTGACCGGCTGGATAATGAAAGATTCCGGGAGGCCGGGATACCTCATACGCTATATCAGCCACTGGCAGTTAATAAAGCAGATGTTATTATGTGGAACAGAAAGGCGAAGAAGGTATTAGAGGGAAAGTATATCAACGATATCTGTTTTGTGGGTAATCTGTATGAAGATAATCTGTTTGATGAGCGTGTAAAGAACATGCCGCAAGTTATAGTTGATTATTTTAACAGTATTTTTGAGGAGGCGGCATTTCGCTGGGATGGCATTAACAGAATATACGGTAAAACAAGTAAAGAGATGTTGAAATATATGGAGATGGTCAGTCCGGATTTCCGTATCGATAACAGACTGGATATCGAGGATACCTATTTGTTTGAAGTGATATATCTGGTAAGAAAAATTGCAAATATTGAAAGAATTGCCGTGTTAAACACTCTCTCCGAGGCATATCATGTGGTGCTGCATACCACAAGCGAGGTAGGAGCGGACAAGCTGGGCAATGTAGAAGTCAGACTTCCGGTGCGGCCGGGGGAGGATGCGACAGTAGTCTATGCAGGCAGTAAAATCAACCTGAATATTTCTTTAAAAGGCATCGAAGGCGGAACAATACAGCGAATTATTGATATTATGGGAGCCGGAGGTTTCGTACTCACAAATTATTGCGTGGAGACGGCGGAACTGTTCGAGGAAGATAAAGAGATCGTTATGTATAGAACGCCAGAGGAACTATTTGAGAAGGTAGAGTACTATCTGCAGCATGATGAAGAGCGTGAGCAGATAGCAAAAGCGGGGTGTGATAAGGTTATAGAATGTTATACTTACGAAAAGAAACTAAAGAAATTATTGGACTGGGTGGAAGGTAATTCATGAGAATTTTGTATGTACACGGAACTGCTAAAACTGAAGGCATTATTAATGCACTGCGCAAGCTGAAGGAAGACGTTGAAGTATATCCGAGAAGATTGTTAGATATCTTTGCTAATGAGAAGGAGGCAGATGAATTGGTCTCCTTCATTAAGAAACACGAAATTACGCATGTGATGTCGATTCATTTGATCGACACGATTGCCGTTGCGGTACAAAGAGCTAATGTGATCTACATATCACTTATTTGGGATGCGCCGTATTATAAAATATTTACAACATATGGGAGGATGGATAATTGCAGGTTCTCTATATTTGATAAGGTCGATGCCCAAAGATTTGTGGATGGGGGAATAAGCCATGTCCTTTATCAGCCCTTGGCGGTAGATTATGAGCAGATACTGGAATGGGATAAGAGCTGCTACACCGGAGGTGATCATCATTACAATGATGAGGTCTGCTTTGTAGGACAACTATATGATAATAATTTTTATGATGAATTCTGTAATCATCTTCCGCAGGAATTGCAGGATTATTTTGTAGGCGTGTTTGAGAGGGCAGCCTTTCGTTGGGACGGCATCAATCGGATCAACGGATCTGTGAACAATGAATTAGTCGCATATATTCGCAAAGTAACGCCGGGGTTTCAGATGGTTAATTTCTTTGACATCGCGGATTCGACTTATTTTGAGAATGGATATTTAACACGTAAAGTCGCTAATATCGAGAGAATATGTGTACTGAATCTATTGGCGGAGAGATTCCCTGTAACACTATACACTACGAGTAAAACGGCGGAGCAAAGGCTGAACAATGTAAAGATCATGCCGCCGATCTGCTCCGAGCAGGATCTCCATTATGCCTTTAAAAAAAGTAAGATCAATTTGAATATTTCTCTTAAAGGAATAGAGGGTGGGACACCGCAGAGAGTGCTGGATATTTTAGGAGCCGGAGGATTTGTATTGACCAATTACTCGCCGGAGACAGCAGAGTTGTTTAAAGAGGATGAAGAAATCGTGATGTTCAGGACCCCGGAGGAATTAATGGAGAAAGTGGAGTATTATCTTAAGCATGATGAGGAGCGGGAGCAGATTGCCCGGAACGGACATGCAAAAGTTATGAGGTGCTACACCTATGAGAAGAAAATAAAAGAGTTGCTTGCATGGGTGGAAGGAGAAGGCAGATGAAGGCAGTCAGTGTGGTGGTTCCGTGTTATAATGCATCCAATTATTTAGAAAAATGTATTAACCACTTGTTACAACAGACGATTAGTGTTGAGAATATAGAGATTATTCTGGTTGATGATGCCTCTACGGATAGCGGTGCGACATGGAATTTGATCTGTGATTATGAACGGCAGTTTCCTGATACGATCGTAGCCATTTCATTGGAGCAGAATATGAGGCAGGGCGGAGCCAGAAATATCGGAATTTCTCATGCTGCCGGGGAATATTTAATTTTCTGCGACGCGGATGACTGGTTGATGCCGGAGGCATTGGAGCATTTATACGATGCGGCTCGGGAGTATGATGCAGATGTAGTGGAGTTTCGGATTAAAGACATCATGGATCATAGAATAGAAATAGATATAGTAGAGAAGGGGAAAGGCAGCTTTTTGACGGAAATTGATACGGAGAAGAAGCGGAAGGAGTTTCTTTTACAAGTCGATGAAAAACTGTCATTGGGATCGCAGAAAAAACTATACAGATTGTCAATGTTGAAGGAAAACCAAATTCGGTTTGTAGAACATAGGATTTTTGAAGAGCCTTCTTTTATGGTTCCTGTGCGTATATTTGAAAAAAGGCATTATTTTCTGGATGAGGAGCTGTATATATGTTTCCTTTCTCCGTACAGCTCTATGCGAGGTGACTGGGGAGAACATAAATGGGACAATCCGCATGTATGGCGGCATTTGGTGAATGATCTGGAAGCCAGAGGTCTTTTGAAGGAATATTATTCAGAATTAGAATATTTGTTTATGAGCTGGGGATTTGGACTAAGTATTCGTATGGCGCTTCAGAAGGGATATGTTCTGACGAAAGATGAATTGAGATTCCTGATCGATATGATGGCGGAGATGTTCCCGGGTGTCAGGAAAAACAAATATCTTAGGGAAGAGCGTGATCCATGGGATTCAATGATGCTGACGGTACTTGATATGGAAATCACTGAAGAGAGCGTGAAGGTAATCAACAATATTCTGCATAAATACGCCTGATTAATGAATTGCTGCAGAATGGAAGGAGAAGATAGATGAAAGCAGTCAGTGTGGTGATCCCATGTTATAATGCAACCAAATTTCTTGATAAATGCATAAAGCAGTTAGTGCATCAGACGATTGGTATTGAAAATATGGAGATTATTCTGGTTGATGATGCCTCTACGGATAACGGTGCGACATGGAATTTGATCAGTGATTATGAACGGCAGTTTCCTGATACGATCATAGCCGTTTCATTGGAGCAGAATATGAGGCAGGGCGGAGCCAGAAATGTCGGCGTTTCTTATGCAAGCGGTGAGTATATCCAATTTTGTGATGCGGATGACTGGCTTCTGGAAGAGGCGCTGGAACACTGCTATCGTGCAGCAAAGGAATATGATGCAGATGTGGTTGAATTTTTAAATACTGATGTAGACAATCACGATATTGTAGTAGAATTGGTAAAGGGAAGCCGAAATGAATTCATAGTACTGGAGACGGAAGAGCAGAGAAAAGAATTTCTTTTGCGTATGGATGGGCGTTTAACCCTGGGGTCGCAGAGAAAATTCTGCAGATTATCAATGGTTCGCGAAAATCATCTTGCTTTTGCCGAGCATTTGATTTTTGAAGAACCTTCATTTATGCTACCGTTACGCTTATATGAGAAGAGGCATTATTTTTTGGATGAGGTGCTTTATGTTAATTATTTATCGCAGGGAAGTACGGTACGGGGTGACTGGGGAGTACATAAGTGGGATAATCCGCAGGTATGGATGCATTTGATGGATGATTTGGAGTCCAGAGGACTTTTTAAGAAATATTATTCGGAACTGGAATATTTGTTTATGAGATGGGGGCTTGGATTAAGCATTCGCATGACTCTTCAGAAGGGATATGTTATAACGAAACAGGAATTACTGATTTTGATTCATATGGTACTGAGAATGTTTCCAGACGTCAGGAAGAACAAATATCTCACGAAAAAGAAGGACTTATGGGATTCATTGATGCTGAAATTACTTGATGTGGAAATCACTGATGAGAGTGTGAGTGTCATCAATGATATTCTGTATAAATACGTCTGATTAATTGATATATTCAAAATAGAGCACTTAAAGGAAGTCGATATGAATATGAATACATCGCAACTGAAACAGCAGACAGATGAATTGCTACAGAATGGAAGATACGATGAGATCAAAGAACTGCTGTTATCTTATAAATCTGTAACAGAGAAGGATAATGATCTTGCTGCGGTCTGCTATCTTTGCACTATTTATGAGCAGGAGAAAGCGGCAGGACAGGCGGATATTTTTTCTAAAGTTTCCGATATGGAAGATTTGCTGAACCGCTATACGGCATTGAAGTTTTATTTGAGAAGGATTGAGTTTGACGCTGCACATGATTTGGAATCTTTTTATCAATTTTTAGCGCAGAACCAAGTGTCTTCACACGAGTTAATGCGGGTCATTGATTTCAGTGTATTTAATAAGAAGAAAATATTTGCGGTGATGAATGGAAGTATGCCAGTGCGTGCTGCATCTGATATGGGGAAGACGGATCATGAAGAAGAGCAGGGAATATCTGAGACAGATGTTTCGGCCAAAATGCAGATTTGTTTTATTATCTGTACAAATGATCCTGTTTACGCTGATGAGTGCGTCTATTATATTAACCAGCTGATTGTACCGGATGGTTACCATATAGATATTTTGACGGTGGAAGATGCCAAGTCTATGACTTCCGGTTACAATGAGGCTATGCAGCATTCCAAAGCAAAGTATAAGGTATATCTTCACCATGATACATTCATTGTTTATCCGCATTTTCTGCGGGACATATTGCGGATATTCCAATCCGATGGAGAAATCGGAATGATCGGAGTGATTGGAGCACCCCGTATTCCGGAAAACGGAATTATGTGGGATGAGAAACGTTATGGAATGATTTATGAGCAGCATATTTATGAGACGGTCATGCTTTCGAATCCGTGTACTCATCCACTGGAAGAGGTGGAAGCAATAGACGGACTGCTCATGGCCACACAGTATGATATCGCGTGGCGGGAGGATTTGTTTGATAAATGGGATTTCTACGACTGCTCTCAAAGTATGGAGTTTATACGGCGTGGTTATAAAGTGGTAGTGCCGAAAACAGAAGAGCCCTGGTGTGTCCATGACTGTGGATTTATTAATCTGAAGGACTATGACGGGGAAAGGGAAAAGTTTGTAAGAGAATATCTTCATCGGTAGAAACAATGTTGTAGAGATAGGCATAGAAGGAGACCGGTATGAAATATGTAAGTATTGTCGTGCCATGTTATAATGCGTCCACGTATTTGGATAAATGCATGGAACAATTGATAAAACAGACGATAGGTATAGAAAATATAGAGATTATTTTAGTCGATGATGCATCGACAGATGAGGGCGCAACATGGGAGCTGATCATGCAATATGAAAAAGCGTTCCCGGATACGGTTATAGCTATACAACTAGAGAAGAACATGCGTCAAGGCGGAGCTAGAAATGCAGGAATTTCTTATGCAGGCGGGGAATATCTGATGTTCTGTGATGCAGATGACAGGTTGGCGTTTGAAGCAATGGAACACTTGTATGACAGGGCCAAGAAGTATGATGCGGATGTAGTACAATTCCGCCATAAGGATTTTAAGAAGGACGAGGGATATTCTTTAATATCTGTACAGGAAGGTAATGAAAGCTGTCTGCTGGAAGTGAATACGGAAGAAGAGAGAAAGGCTTTTTTACTGAAAGATGAATGTACACTAATTAACAATTGCTGGAAAAAGTTTTATAGGATGAGTATGATTCAGGATAATCATATTCAGTTTGCGGAGCATTTGATATTTGAGGAGCCTTGTTTTACCGTATCGGTGCTATTTTACGAGAAAAGGCATTATTTCTTGGATGAAGAACTTTATTTTTATTATATATCGCCGGGCAGTACAACGCGCAGCGGATGGGATCAGCATAGGGTTGATAACATACAAGTGTGGCTGCTTCTGGCGCAGGATTTAGAAAAACGAGAATTTTTACAGCGATATTATGATGAAATAGCATATTTATTTTTTCGATGGGGGTATGCCTACAATATCAGCCTGATTATGAAAGCAGGATTGTTTTTTACAGTGGATGAGGTCAGATTACTTGTAAGGGAAACGTTACAAATTTTCCCTGATATATGGGAGAATCCCTATTTGAAGGAAAGAAGTGCGTTGGACGAGATGTTATTGACAGTTTTGAATATGGAGATTACGGATGAGAGTGTTTTGGTAATTCATCAGGTTCTTAGAAAGTACTATTTGTGATAGCATGGGATGAGCGAAGATATGAATGAACGGAAGATAGAGATAATCGTAGCGAGCAATCAGGAACAGTATTTGGAAGAGTGTATCAGATATATTCAGGCATTAATAATACCGGAAGGTTATGAACTCTCATTTACGAATATATCAGATGCGGTTTCCATGGCGGCAGCTTATAATGAGGCAATGCACAGTTCTGATGCAAAGTATAAAATATATATTCATCAGGATACTTTTCTGATATATTCTGATTTACTGTGTGATCTGATAGAATTGTTCAGAGAGAACCCGGATATAGGAATGGCAGGGGTGCTTGGGGGAAGGGAACTGGACAAGGACGGTATCGCATGGAATACTTGGAACTGTGGACGCACCAGAGCGTGGAATACCGCTGCAGAGCTGGAAGTTAATTTCCAGACAGAGGCACAGGAAACGGTCATAGTGGATGCAATTGACGGTATGTTTATGGCAACCCAATATGACATAGAGTGGCGTGAGGATATTATTACAGGGTGGGATTTCTATGATTTGTCCCAATCATGCGAATTTAGGAGGAAAGGGTATCAGGTAGCAGTTCCTTATCAGAAAGAAGCATGGTGTCTGCATGACTGTGGTCACAGTAAATTGCAGAATTACGATGAGGCGAGAAGATGTTTCTGCGAAGCCTATCGGGATTTCGGATATGTCTATCAAAAACCGGAAATGATGGATTCCCTGCAGGAGAGATATGCTTTAATACAATCGATTCTGGATCTTATAAAGAGATTGATCGCACAGAAAGAGTATGGGGCGGCGGAAATGATGATTATGAAGGCTAATGACCTTCAAATAAGGATGACAGACCTCTCGGTTATGCAGCATATTTTTGAAATGAGAAAAAGGGAAACTGCACAAAAGCAGGATTGTTTTTGCAATGACTGTACAGATTATGAGGAATTATTACTAAAATATACGGAAATAAAGTTTTACCTAAGGCGGATAGAATACGATTTGGAGGAGGCTGGCGTTGTTTTAAAAGAATATGTTCGTAGCGACAGGATATCTTTGCAGGGACTTGATTATATGATAGAGCATTGCGTATACGATCAGGTGAAAGTACGGAATACTCTGGGGAAGATTGGAGAATAAGATATGGATCAGAAAGTGTTAGTAAGTGTTATCATACCTACATACAATAGAAGGCATACTTTGAAACGCTCTATTGATAGTGTGCTGAATCAGACATACCGGAATTTTGAAATTATTATTGTCGATGATTGTTCGACGGATAATACAATGGAATTTATAGAAGCCGAGTATGGAGATATTACGGATATTAATATCGTCTATGTCAGAAATGATGATAATCTTGGAGCGGGGGCATCCAGAAATATCGGTGTATCTTATGCAAGCGGTGAATATATTGCTTTTCATGACAGTGACGATGAATGGTATCGTGATAAGCTGGAAAAACAGATGGCTCATTTTGCAGGATGTAATCAGAATGTGGGTGCGGTATACAGTCTTTTCTATACAAACGGCCCCGGATCTGATATTTATCCGCCGGAAGGTGTTGATATAATGCATAAAACCGGCTATGTATTTTATACGCTTCTGATCAATTCTCTGGTGGGTATGATTACTCTGGTAATGAAGAAAAGCATTTTTATTGAAATAGGCGGTTTCAATGAGCAGTTAAATTCGCTGGAAGATTATGAATTGACAATCCGTCTTGCACAGAAATATGGAATAATGTTAGTAAACGAGGTGCTGGCGGTTGCCCATGAGTCAGAAAACAGTGTGGGAAAACGCAACAAGGATAAGATTATTACACAGTGCTACATTATGGATATGTACAAAGATGAATTGGCGCTGGCCGGTTTGAAAAGGCAGAAGTTTGAGACGGTTTACAATGAAGCACGGGGATATCAGTGCGAGGAATTCTTCTGCAGATGTATTATGCAGTTGTCCAAAGATCAGGATTATCTGACCTATGTACAGGAAAAGTGGGAGAAATTATATCCTTCCAGTCATCCGGTAAAAATTGAGACTGTTGATATTACCGGAGTTACAGCATGTACGGGTTGTATGGCGTGCTATAATGTATGCCCTGTAGGAGCTATTTCACAAGGATGTGATGAGGAAGGTTTCCTGATACCGGTAATAGATCATAATAAATGTATTAAATGTGGTCGATGTAAAGCAGTATGCCCGGTTTGTAATGAAACGCCGGGGGCAGTCTTGCCGGATGATTGCTATGCGGTTATGAGTAATTCGGAAATTCGCAGAAAGAGTTCGTCAGGCGGTGTATTCAGAGTACTTGCGGACAAGATCTTGTCAGAGGGAGGCTATGTATGCGGTGCGGTCTGGAATGATGACTGGCAGGTGGAACATATTGTATCGAATCGGATTGAAGATGTGGAACGGATGATGTCGTCCAAATATGTACAGAGTAACGTGGGGAAGGCCTATCAGCGGGTTAAGGAATTGACGGAGCAGGGAACGAAAGTGCTTTTTACAGGATGCAGTTGCCAGATTGCCGGGCTTAAGCGTTATGTGGGAAAAGAATATGAGAACCTACTGCTTGTGGATGTTGTATGCCACGGTGTGCCCTCACAGAATGCATTAGATTCTTGTCTGGAGAACAAAGAAGAGATTACGGAGATTTCGTTCAGGAAGAAAGATGTGTTTGGATGGGGTGTAGGGCTGTATGTGAAATATCAGGATGGCACGGAATACGTTGGAAAGAAGAAAGAGCCATATATGTATGGTTTCCTTAATAATTGGGTATTACGGAAGAGTTGTTATGATTGCAAATTTAAAAATAAAAAGTACAGCGATTTAAGCTTGGGAGATTTCTGGGGAATTAATAAAATCTATCAATTTGATGATGGAATGGGGACGTCGTTTGTAACACTGAATACGAAGAAGGGTGCGTATTTCTTTAAGAGCATATTGCCGGAATTTGAGAAAATTGTAAGTCTGCAGACGGAGGCGGCAGAGAATTTCAATCCATGTATCAGTGAGTCTGTGAAAGAACCGAAATGTAGAGAATTATTCTTTGAAGAGTGGAGAAAGGGTAATTATGGATCCTTAGCAGACATGATGATGGCTGTCAAGGAGCGAATCCGCTTTGATATGGCATTGGTTTGCATGTGGGGGATCAATTACGGTAACGCATTAACGAACTATGCATTGCACACGTTTCTGCAGACAAAGGGGAAGAAAATCGTAGTGTTAGACAATTATTGTGCATTAACACCGATCAAACAGTTTAAAAAGTTTGCAGAAGAACATTATGTTTTAAGTTCGGAGTATTTTCCGAATTATGATTATGAGATGTTGAATAAGTGCTGTGATACATTTATTGTAGGTTCTGATCAAAATTGGAATTATAATTATGCAAAATATTATGAATATGACAATTATTTTCTGCTTGATTTTGTAGAAGAAGATAAGAAGAAAGTGTCATATGCTACTTCTTTCGGAAATGCCGGCGCGGCAGCTCCGGCGGAGATAGGAACAGATCTGTATCATAGGTTTCAGGCGATTTCTGTCAGAGAAGAAGTAGGCGTTGATCTTTGCCGTGATCTATATGGGGTGGAGGCAGCGTGGGTCTTGGATCCGGTGTTTTTGCTGGGAGAAAAGGATTATGATATTCTTCTGCGAGGGACGCCCAGAGCGGAGAAAGAGCCGTATATTGCAGTATATTTCTTGAATCCTACTGAAGAAAAGCGGGAGCTGTGTCTGAAAATACAACAGAAGCTTGGCGGTATCAGGCTGGTCAATATAATGGATGCGAATCTGCGGGCACTAGATTATTATCTGCGGGTGTTGGAATATGACAATATCAAGACAGAGTTGACAGTTGAGGAATGGCTTTCATATCTTCGCAATGCCGATTTTGTCATTACCGACTCATACCATGGAACTTGCTTTTCCATGATATTTGAGAAGAATTTTGTGACGGTAAAAAACAGAGAGGCAGACAGATTTGCTACATTTGCCATGTTTCCTGAAATACAAAACAGGATTCTGGAAAATGAGGCGCAGTATGATGTAGAGGAATTCATAGAAGATATTGATTATGATGCGGTAAATAGGAAATTGGCAGTAGAGATAGAGAAGTCAAAACAGTTCATTATCGAAAAGATATTATAGTATTAGATGAGGGATTTAAAAGACCGGAATATAGAGAAAGGAATATAAGTCAATATGGACGGACAAAGCTTATGGGAACAGGTCAATGATTTATTTGACAGGAAGCAATATGAAGAGGTGGAGAGCCTGTTGATGGCAAACGAGGAGCTTGCAAAGTCAAACAGAGAGCTTTTAAAGATTTTTTATCTGATTCCGGTCTGCGCTACGGAAAGAGAGGAAGGACAGCAGACACTTTTTTCTAAGGTGTCAGGGGTAGACGAGCTGTTGGAGCGGGATACGAAGGTGAAATTCTATCTCAGAAGGATTGCTTTTGATGTGCTGGATGATGAGGACGAGTTTTGCGAATTTTGTCATCAGAATCATGTTTCGCTGCCGGAACTATTTATTGAGGCATATTGTAATGCGGTACATAAGGAGAAGGTGCAGGCGTTTATTCAGAGAAAAATAGCGGAGGGAAAACTGGAAATATGATTGAAGTCAATGAAAAGAAAGTCTGTTTTGTGATCTGCAGCAATGACCGGCTTTATACGGAGGAATGCCAGCATTATATTTATCATCTGAATGTTCCGGAAAGGTATCAGATTGAAGTGCTTACGGTCGAAGGTGCGAAATCCATGGCAGCCGGATATAATGAGGGGATGCAGGCT
The DNA here is from genome assembly GCA_014804605.1 of Lachnospiraceae bacterium. GTDB lineage: Bacteria > Bacillota > Clostridia > Lachnospirales > Lachnospiraceae > UBA3282. Next base: position 17,006 of record JAAUZM010000023.1, read on the forward strand.
TCCGATGCAAAATATAAGGTATATCTTCATCAGGACACTTTTATAATAAATCATGATTTTATACGGGACTTTCTGGATGTTTTTAAAAAAGATGAGAAGATCGGGATGATCGGTATGATCGGATCACCTGAACTTCCTGACAGTGGTATTATGTGGGGTGGAGAAAGGTGTGGGGCAGTTTATCTGCCGGGATATCTTCGTGATAACTTATTTCGTCCGGGAGGAATCGGGTTGACAGAAGTGGAGGCTATAGACGGCCTGCTCATGATCACGCAGTATGATATTCCATGGCGGGAAGACATATTTGATAAATGGGATTTCTATGACTGCTCACAAAGTCAGGAGTTTATACGTCGTGGATATAAGGTTGTAGTGCCGGCACTCAGTGAACCATGGTGCATGCATGACAGTACATTGTCAGCTATGGGTGCATATGACGGGGAAAGACGGAAGTTTTTGCAGGAGTATTTTCAGGAAGATGGGGCGGAGCCGGAGGGATATCAAGTTACCGTAGTATTGACAGTACATCGAAGACTGGATCAATTACGGGATACGCTTGNGTGGCTTGANGGGGTTGATGGAATTGCAAATATTATCATAGCGGTTAACGAATCGGAGGAGGATACTGCACAGTGGCTGTCNTCGGGACAGTATGAATATCTATGGTTTGACGAAGGNGTACAGGGNTATGGGAAACTATGGAATACGGTTCTGACCAACTTTGAAACGGAAGNNTNCATCGTCTTTCTGGANGCNGGNGTATATCCTGAGAAAAGAAGCCTGANAGTGCTTGCANAAGCTCTGGAGTCAGAGNNTGNGGCAATGGCAAGTCCGNGTACGAACAATTTCTTTCCNAACGAANGNAGCGCTGTCAAGAGTAAAGANGAATTNTNGNTGATCCGGCAGAGTGGCAGCAGANGGCGGAGTGGGAATGCGTACGATAAAGTATTGTGTGCCAATTGGAAAATGTGGGCGGCGCGGAGAGATATTTTTGAACAAAANGGATTGTTTCGGGAAGANCTGNGNCATCCGGAGGAGGTTCTGACGGATTATTCACTNCGAATGATTCAGGGAGGATTAGCGCAGATTNTATGTCTGTANGCATACGCATATGAAAGNTTCCATCAATGCAATGANATATATAGNGTTGCAGAAGAATGGCGGNTNANTGCCAGAGCGTTNATGAAGANGGAATGGGGNATGAATTACTTCAATTTAAAACCCAACCGGTCACTGGCAGCGCGTATTCAGNAGGAAAAAGAAGAANAATTTAAAGTTCTNGAAGTGGGGTGTGATTTGGGTGCAACTTTGGTTGAGATTCANAATCGTTTNCCGAAATGCAAGACGTATGGTCTGGANATNAATGAGGCNGCAGTNGAGATAGCAAAGCATGTTACNGAAGCCAAATANGGGAATATAGATGAGCTGCNGATTCCCTTNGGGGAAAAGTTCGATTATATTATTTTCGGTGATGTATTGGANCATTTGCGGCATCCGGAAGAAGTGGTCGAAATGTGTCGAGACTGCNTGAATGAAGACGGNTGTATTATTGCCTGCATNCCCAATGTTATGCATATATCGGTTATGGAACANTTNNTGGAAGGAAGATTNGTGTATCANGANGTNGGNCTGNTNGANCGGACTCATATACATTTCTTTACCTANTANGAGATTATGAATTTATTCCGGAATGCGGGTTATGAAGTAAAGGATNTCGATAGGCGNGTTNTTGCCATATCTGACAGAGAACAGGCTATNGTGGAAACGNTGCTNGGTCTGTCAGACCAGACGGAGGAGTGGATGTATACAACATTCCAATATNTNGTCAGGGCACAGAAACGATCGAGAAATTAGGCGTTTTATGAATATGNAGGCATCTTGATGCATACATCNCTGTGACATAACTTAATTTTTGTAAGAAAGGNCTTATCACATATAGGATTATAAATTATGCGTTTAATATTATATTCATGGCAAGCCAACAATGANCAGATNTTGGCNGATAATTTAATNAAAATGGGATTTGAAGTCGTGTGGTTTCGTAAGGAATGTAAGCATTNCACGNGGGANATGGAGCTTGCCATGGAGATGATACAGGCGGTTCATCGNGAGGNNGCGGAGGCGGTAGTCTCTTTTAACTACTTCCCGATCNTTTCNATGATCTGTCATACTTGCGGGATACCGTANTANGCNTGGGTGTATGACTGCCCGCATTTTACNTTGTATGCGAAGCAGGTCGNTGATNCNTGCAATCACATCGGNNTTTTTGANCGTGAGATGGTNAGGCGGCTTGAGNANGATTACGGTATCAATACGGTTTATCACGCGCCGCTGGCGGTAGACTGTGNATATTTTGANGAGGCAATAATNCGTGCTTCGCAGGCGAAGCGGGAGAANTATCAGATGCGANNTNTCCTTNGTGGGTTCCTTNTATACNGATGAGCATAATTATTATGATCTGCTGTTTGCCGGTGAAAGAGAGGCGGCAGCGTCAGANTGTGGNNNCATGGAGACGTNAATTAAACAGCAATGCTTCTCNTATGAAAGGGANTANTTAAGGCAGGCTGCTNCGTCAGGACAGATTNATCTGNCAGAACTGCAGANGCCTATGGAAGAGCAAGGNCTTATGCTGGGTGAAGATTATTTCGCAAGACCGGAGGANATTCTGCTGGCGGCGGTTCTGGAGAAGAAGGTGACGGTGGAAGAGCGGCGNNAGCTTTTGGCTGCACTGGCGGCCTCGGCAGCCACAGCGGAAGAAATCCGAATTGCNTCCTCAGCAGATGCACCGAAAGATAAGCAGCCTGCTATGCTAAGAGCTGATCAGGGGAATATCAGCNGCAATTTTGACTTCAGACTATACACTGGTTCCACAACAAAAGGATTGCCTACGCTGGATGCCTGCAACCACGGCACGGTAGATTACCATACNCAGATGCCGCTTGTCTTTGCGGGCAGCAGGATCAATCTNAATATTTCTNTGNGATCCATTCATTCCGGTATTCCGCTCAGNGNATTNGANATTATGGCCTGCGGNGGNTTCGTGNTNAGCAACCGCCAGCCCGAAATTACAGAGTATTTCGAGGAAGGCGCGGANATCGTTACCTTTGGCAGTATGGAAGAATGTATTGATAAGGTGCATTATTATTTGTCCCATGAAGAAGAACGGAGACAGATNGCAGANGCNGGGCAGAGAAAGGTNAAGAANGAGTTTTCTTATGAAGCGGGTCTTGCAAGACTNTTTGAAGTATAAAGGCNGGCGGTCGCCTGACTGTGGTTCTTGACANCCCGCACANTGTTTATTAGNTNGAAAGNTTGCTTTCTAACTCCTTCACCTTCTCTACGGCCATCGGAAAATCTCCGCAGTTGCGGTAATGCATCAAGGCATCTTCGNTNTTTCCCATCATTTCATTGATCAGCCCGATGTTGTAGGTGGGGATGAAGGAATTGGTTCCGGTCTCTCTGGTGANAGGACAATGAATCGCNTTCACNAATTCCATCATGGCTTTTACATACTGNCCGTTGGNCATATAGATTTGNCCCATACAGCAGAAGAAGTCGGATGTGGTTGCGAAGGCATCATAGACNGCCTCNANCTGNAGTGCNTCCNCNTNTCTNTCNGTATGAAGCAGGGCGTTAGCATAGGCNATGATCATCATCTGTACCCATTCTTCCTGNGGNTNNACATCGTATTCCANNGCTTTCCCATAATAGNTATANGAATTNTCATANTCGTAGATCATATTGTAGGACTGCCCGATCTGGAAATAGAGATAGGGATTTNCCGGNTCTTTTTCAAGTTCGTGAAACAGGAGCGTGTTATTGCGCTCCACTTTACTGCGAAGGTCNGTCACNCTNCCCAGATAACCGACGTGATCAATCCGGAGNGGCAGATCATAGCTCTCATAGTGCATTCCCATTGTATTGTGAGTGATCTGCTCATGGATGGCGGACTCNAAGTGGAAAAGCTTACGGTTAAAAAGTCTGCCCAGNCGNTCNTGATAGACCATNTCNGTCTGATTGGAGATATAGTGATTATCGATGGNGAGCNTTCCNACNGATTCGGGNTGCTGTCTNATCATATCAGACATAAGATCGATATCAAGCTCTGTGATGACNTCATCGCAGTCAAGGANNAACACATAATCATTTNNGGCATGTGCCAGNGAAAAATTCCGNGCGGCGCTGAAATCGTCNATCCATTCGAAATCATATATTTTATNGGTGTACCGGGCNGCAATCTCCTTCGTNCGGTCGNTAGAGCCGGTGTCAGCCACAATGATCTCAAAACCATATGGCTTGATAGCGGCAAGGCACTTNTCGATATTCTTTTCTTCATTCTTGGCAATNATGCATACTGATATAGGGNACATTTTCTTCATCTCCATGAGAATATAGTATCATAATCTATATTATTAATCCAGTAACATCAGCNCTTTTGCCCATACCCGGAGTATATGCGCAGATAATTTAGATAATAACCTGTGAGAGATATTATACATNAATCTATTTGACAATCCTTATTTGTAATGAAGTTTATTTATTTTCAGCTTGCCATTTTTATAGAAATAAAATATACTAATTATAAAATTACTAANCAAACAATTACTAATTANANAATTAGCAAATGGAGAGCTAAATATGTTCGTAGGNAGNGATAGNGAANTGAATAAATTAAATGNGTTGTACCAAAGCGGGCAATTTGAGTTTGCCGTTTTCTATGGTAGAAGGCGTGTTGGAAAGACAACNCTTCTGCGAGAATTTATGANAGAAAAAAANGGTATCTATTATATGGCNGTTGAGGGAACCGGCAAAGAAAACTTAAGCGGGCTNTCNGCAGCGCTTTTTACGCAGAATCATCTGATGGCTTANCGGGCAGCTTTTGGGGATTATGAGGGGCTTTTACAATATATAGATACNTTGGCGGNGANNGGNGAGCGNCTNGTGATCGCAATNGATGAGTATCCGTATCTCGCNGCATCCTATCCGGCAATTTCCTCTATGCTGCAGAAGCATATAGANCAGNTATGGAAAGACAGCAGATTGTTTTTGATTTTATGNGGGTCTTCCATGAGCTTTATGGAGGAACAGGTNTTGGGGTATAAGAGNCCNCTGTATGGACGNCGTACAGCGCAGTTTAAGATCCANCCGTTTACATTCTGGGAGGCAAAAGAAATGCTGGCNGATTTTACGGTCTGGGAACAGGCAGCACTTTANGGTGTGACAGGCGGAATNCCGGAATATTTATCNCGCATTAACCCTTCTNTCNGTGCAGATGAAAATATNATNGANCTNTTTTTTGATGAAAGCGGTCGCTTATTCGAGGAGCCGATCAATTTAATGAAGCAGGAATTAAGGGANCCAATGACTTACCANTCCATTATCTCNGCAATTGCATCCGGNGCAAGCCGGNTAAATGAAATTGCGACTAAGACAGGTTTGGAGACGAGTGGCTGCAGTAATCAGCTCTCCTCCTTAATTTCTTTGCAGATCATTAAGAAAGAAACGCCTGTAACGGAGCCGGTGAGCAGCCGGAGGACATTGTATCGTCTGGAAGACAGCATGTATTTGTTCTGGTATCGATTTGTAAGACCGAATTCAAGCAGCATTATGCGCGGCGTAGGACGGCAGGTGTATGAGGCGGTCGTGCTGCCGCAGATGAATGACTTTATGGGAGCAATATTTGAAAGGATTTGTCTGCAATACTTATTTTTGCCGGAAATATACAGCAGTTTACCGTTTGTGATCGGTGAAGTAGGGCGTTGGTGGGGAACGAATGCGAGGGAGAAACGGCAGGAGGAAATTGATCTGATGGCAATTACAGATAAACAGGCGTTGTTTGGAGAGTGCAAGTGGAAAAACGAGAAAATAGGCANACAAATTGTGGAGAGGCTGCTTGAACGTGGAGAACTGTTTCATTATCCGGAGAAATATTACTATCTTTTCTCCAAAACAGGTTTTCAGGAGGAAGCCCGGCTGTTCGCACAGAAGAATAAGCGAATAAATTTACTTTCTTTCGAAGAAATGTGCGCTCAGCACAGCATCTCCCGCACCCGATGACGGAACGTATGGCCCGCGGCTATCTTGTCATGCCCGCTCTTAGCAATGGCGATACGTTCCTCTTCGTGGGTCAGATAATAGTTGATTTTATTGATGAAATCTTCCTTACTTTCATAATAATCGAAATCCTCGCCGGGTATAAAGTTATCCAGATAATCAGCCTGAAAGTTACTAAGCAGGAACCCGCCGCTTCCCATGATATCAAAAGCGCGCAGCGGAATACCGCTCTTAATGCTCCGGAGGGAGATGTTTANATTNATCCNGCTCTGTTTAAATACCATCGGCATCTGCTGATAATAATCAACCGTACCGTGGTTGGTAAGATTGGGTATGGCATAATCCCGGTTGGGAGTAAACAGGTCGAAGTGAAAATGCTGTGCGGCAGCGTGGAGCANTTCGTCCCGCTCCAGTCCGGTAATCTTGCGGTTGANNACATATTGGGCATAGAGATATTCCCTTGACTCCACGCCGTCCGGATTGGGATCCATCGGGAGTGCATGGTACAGATCGTCCATGATCGGGGTCAGGGATTCTTGAATAAANTTNTAGCCCTGCACTTTCATCTGNGATGCCATGAGTGCNTCCAGATAACCTTTGGTATAATCTGACAGTGATGTCATACGGTCGAAAAAATTATGCTCCTCGGTGTAGAGAGAACCCACGAANGAAACATCNTATAAGTATGGAATGCNTGATGTGGNAGCTGCCGGNACGATTTTGTCCAGACGCTCCGTATTCGCCGCCATNGGCAGGTAATGTACGGTCTGTATGCCNGCNTTATGAAATTCCATATAAAGCTCCCGNTCAAACACATAGATGGTATTGCACGGGNTNATCGTGNTGTAGGANTAGAGCATCACATACGGACTGTCATAGATCCATGAGATATAACGTATATTTTCCTGTTTGCACACAACTGAGATGACCGGGAAATAATTAAAGGAAAAGACCACATCCGGAACTTCTCTGTGTAGAAAAACAGAGAAATCTTTTTCCACTACTTCATCCCTGCGGGAGTCTTTATTGGAAAANGGATANGAGACTACCGTATGACCTTCCGCCGTAAAAGCCTCCTTCATGTCATTATTTCCGAAACTGGCCCATTCAATAAAAAGTATTTTCATAGATGTCCTCGGTTCTGGTCAATGAGAGGGCANTGTGCCGTCATCTGACCGTTTTCAGTGCGTGCTCCCTGATTTTCTCATAAGTCTCAGGGCTTAAGTCGTGCTCGATCCGACATGCATCTTCGGCAGCAGTTTTTTCGTTTACGCCGAGCGATACGAAGAAGGCTGTNAGTACNTTATGCCGGTCNTAGATATCGGAGGCGATCGCATAGCCGGAATCAGTTAAAGTGATAAAGCCGCTTTGATCCACTTCAATATAACCATTCTCGCGTANTTTTTTCATAGCTACGCTGATACTGGGCTTGGAGTAATTCATTTCGGTTGCAATATCAATAGAACGGACCTGNCCGGTGCGCTCTTTTAAAATAAGNATTGTTTCTAAATAATCTTCTGAGGATTCATGTATTTCCATATGACTACCCTNACCTTAATGTATTATTTTGCTATATAGTTTATCATAAAATAAGAAACCATTACGAAAGCTGTTGTATTCTTGCNTTAGCGGGCAGATAATCACCACATTTTCGATAGGATGCTATGGCTTCTTTCGNATATCCGGTACATTCATAGATAACACCAATATTATAATAGGCTTTATAATTATTGACGCCCTCCACTGCAAACTCTTCCATAGTGGTAGATTTTTTAAACTCATTTATNGCTTGATCAAGGAATCCGTTATTCATGTAGATCAGTCCGATCAGGAANACGAAGTCGGCGCGCGTGGCAAATTCNTCGTATANATCGAGNAGNCCGAGAGCATCCTGATTGCGTTTTAAATCTAATAGAGTATAACCGTAGGATTCCACCATATTCTGCACATAATNCAATGTGGGATCTACATCCATGGAGAGCCCCAGATCAAGATAGCGGAAAGCGGTCTCGAAGTCATGCAGTTTCCGATAGCTTTGGCCCAACTGGTAATAGATGTAGGGATCNGCACCGTGGATTTCCAACTCTTNCTCTAAAAGGGTAATGTTACGCTTGGATTTCTCACGCATCTCATCTTCCGTGCCATCATAACCTACATGAAGAACGGTAATCGGGGCGGAGTAGACATATTTGACNGGAACTGCATCNGGCACGGTGTTCCGATAATCGGAAACCGNTGTCGGTACAAGCTGCTCGTGAACGACTCCCTCAAAGTGAAAATAGTGTCTGTTTATGAACCGGCTGACACGTACCTGCTCGTAAGATGTCTGTCCATCTTGCGTAAAACGGTTGCGGATTAGGATGCGCCCGGCATGACGGGGATAGCCTTCCATACATTTCCGTAGAGCCTTCTGATCTATAATCTCTGCATATTCATCACAATCGAGGGAGAGTATCCAGTCATGGGAGGCTTTNTGNATNNCAAAATTTTTGGCGGCGCTAAAATCACCGCACCAGTCGAAGTGATAGATNCNGTCNGTGTATTTCCGTGCCAGNTCNACAGTGCGGTCCGTGGAGCCGGTATCTGCCAGCACGATCTCGAATCCGTAAGGCTGCAGACGTTTTAGACACTCATCGATATGCTTTTCTTCATTCTTGGCAATCAGGCAGACTGATATGGGCAGCACGGCAGATTCCTTTCCTGTTGGTTTACATCACTGTCCCTGAACGAAGCTGCTTAACATCGGCTTCGGAGCGGGAGACGGGGTAAGTTCCTTCAGTTTCTTTACGGCAGGCTCGTAGTCGCCGCATTTCTTATAGTATGTACGGGCTTCATTCAGATTGCCCATGTTCTCATAGATNGAAGCGATATTATAGTTGGCGCGGTAGCTGTTGACGCCTTTACGGGAGTAGGAGGAGAGGGTGGTNGCCTTCCGGAACTCTTCGATCGCTTTGTCATTTAATCCTTTTTTCATATAGATTATGCCCATCAAGTATACGAAATCCGCACGATNGGAAAAAAGTTCGTATTTATCCCTAAGAGTCATGGCAAGATCATATTTAGCCAGTTCCACCAGACAATAGCCGTATGTTTCCGCCATGCTCTGCACGAAAGCGGATCGGGGATCNGCGTTTAATTCCAACCCCTTCTGATAGTAGTACGCCGCCTTCTCCAGATCGTTCAGGGAGATATAGTTCTGTCCAAGCTGGAAATAAATGTAGGGGCTTGGCCCTTTGAGGGTCAGGTCGTGAAGCAGCATTTCCAGATTACGGGTGGCGCGCATACGTTTGTCGGATTCGGAGACGTAGCCCTCGTGATAAAAGGTCAGAGGGATCATGAAAGAGTCCGGCTCATTTCCGTCCAGCGTGCATACCTGCTCGTGGATACTGCCCTCATAATGGCAGTATTTGCGGTTAAACAATCTGCCGATGCGCTCCGATTGGATGGAGCGCACACCCTGAACAATATAGGGATTATTGCGGATGATCATACCCATGGAGCGGCTGTTTTGATCCAGTACTTCCTCCAGTTCGGCGAGATTGACATTTTCCAGATATTCGTCACAGTCTATGATCAGCACCCAGTCGTTAGAAGCCTGCTGAATGGAGAAGTTTCTGGCAGCGCTGAAGTCGTCACACCATGCAAAATGAAANACTTTGTCTGCGTAGCGATGGGCAATTTCCACGGTTCTGTCCACGGACCCCGTATCCACAACGATGACTTCAAATTTACACGGTCTAAGCCTCTTGAGGCACTCTTCTATATGATTGTCTTCGTTCTTAGCGATCATGCATACCGAAATAGGAATCATGGCGTCACCTCTTCAACAGTAAAATCTTTTCGTAACTGTTCAGTATCTTCACAGTTACGCTGCAAAATCCATTTAAAATCGCCTTCGTCGATGGGATTTTGCACTCTTGAATCATATTCTTACGGTCTCAGCAGTAAATGCTTCGACCTATACTGAATAGTTACATCTTCTCTATCATATATATTAGCATTTTCTGCATGTTACGACAATAAAATATTTTGTTGTATTTGGGTGGAAAAAGATAAAAAGTAGGAAGAAAGTACCAGACTTTTTGCACAAAAATATGTAATAAAAAATCAACAAAATGATGAAATGGACGGAATATCGTTCAGTATACGTTTCACTGGTTCCATTTTAGAGAATTTTATGATATAATTTCCACAAAAATAATCAGAATCATACACTATAGGAGGGCTAAAATGACAAAGGCAGAAATATTAAAGGCAGAAATTTTAAAGCAGTATAAGAGTGTCAGACAGTTCGCGATCGAGATGGAGATACCGTACTCCACCCTGGTTACTGCCCTGGATAGAGGAATTGAGGGAATGGCGTATGGCACTGTAATCAGAATGTGTGACAAATTGAACCTGAATCCGGTTGATTTTACACCGCTTAACCAGAAGAGTGTACTCGGAAGCAAGATCATGGAGAATCGTGTGATGCAGTACTATGTGAAGCTGAATAAGACGGGACGTAAGAAAGCGCTGGAATTGATGGAAGATTATGCGCAGTTAGAGAAATATAAGGCGGTAGAGGAGAATTAATGCAATACGATTATCTGATAGTTGGCGCCGGACTGTTCGGCGCGGTATTTGCCCATGAGATGAAGCGGCAGGGCAGAAAGGTGCTGGTGATTGACAGACGCAGGCATATAGCGGGAAATATCTATACGGAGCCTGTGATGGATATTCAGGTGCATAGGTATGGAGCACATATTTTTCACACCTCGGACAAGAGAATATGGGACTATGTCAATCAGTTCACCGAATTTAATCACTATATAAATTCACCGGTTGCATATTATAAGGGAGAATTGTATAATCTCCCTTTTAATATGAATACATTTAACAGGATGTGGGGCGTGGTGACACCGGCGCAGGCGAGGGAGAAGATCGCGGAGCAGATCGATAGGCTGCAGATTACGGAGCCGAAGAATCTGGAAGAGCAGGCGCTTTCGCTGGTGGGAACGGATGTCTATGAGAAGCTGGTAAAAGGCTATACAGAGAAGCAGTGGGGTAGAGACTGTAAGGAACTGCCGGCTTTTATCATCAAGAGACTCCCCCTTCGGTTTACTTACGATAATAATTATTTTAACGATCGTTATCAGGGCATTCCCATCGGAGGGTATACCATTATGGTAGAGAATATGCTTCAGGGGATTGATGTGCGGACGGGAATCTCCTATCGGGATTTTGTCACGGAACAGGAGACGGACAGTGGCGTGACGGTCAGTGACAGAGATGGCAACACTTATCGCAAGGTGGTATACACCGGCATGATGGACGAGTATTTTGACTATTGTCTGGGACATCTGGAGTATCGTTCCCTTCGGTTTGAGACGGAAGAACTTCCGGAATGTGATAATTATCAAGGGAACGCGGTGGTGAACTATACGGAGCGGGAAGTGCCCTATACGAGAATCATCGAGCATAAACATTTTGAGTTCGGGACGCAGCATGGCACTGTGATTACGCGGGAATATCCGGCGCAGTGGCAGGAGGGCGACGAGCCTTATTATCCGGTCAACAATGAACGTAATGATGCGCTCTTTGTGCGGTATTGTGAATTGGCGGCGGCAAAGAGGCATGTGATTTTCGGCGGACGCTTGGGGCAGTATCGGTATTATGATATGGATAAGGTGATTGCGGCGGCGCTTAGTGCGGTGGAGGCGGAGGTGTAGTTACTGTTATCTAGGACGGACGCGTCGGACAGCATGTAGTTGTCCTAAGGACGCGCTTTCGCTCGGTTCCAAACGCAACGGTACTAAACTCGTGAGTTGCAGAGCAACTCAAAACCTCGTTAAGTACCGGCGTTTTCCAACGGTCCTTATGGCAACTACATGCTATCCAACGCTGGATGTTGAATATAGACTTAACTTAGTAGAGCTATGTTCTTACACAGCGACGAAAATATTAACTTTCGTCTGCGCTTAGGCGTTGAGGGTGGCGGAACAGTAACACAAGCGCATTTATGTAAAAGAAAATTTGTAGGCAGAGTATTGACAACAATCGGTGCTCTGCCTATAATATCAATTGATAGTTTGAATATCAAAGTATTAGAAGATCAAATTATTACATTTTTTGCAGAAGCAAGTTTTAAACACGGAAAGTCCGTGCGGAAAAGTGGACTATGATGATTCAGCCCATGCGATGATGGGGAAGTGGAGGAAACGGGGATCATGAAATGGAACGAAGCGATTAAAGAACTGGATAACAGAAGACAGAAGGCTCTTTTAGGCGGCGGACCGAACAGGATAGATAAGCAGCATGCCGCCGGTAAGATGACTGCGCGGGAGAGGATTGAGGTGCTGCTGGATCCGGGTACTTTTGTGGAGGTGGACGGATTCATGGAGTCCAGAATCAATGATTTCGATCTGGACAAGAGGAGGGTACCGGGTGACGGTGTCGTGACAGGTTACGGAGAGATCGATGGCCGACAGGTATTCGTGGCCAGCGAGGATTTTACGGTAATCGGCGGTACACTGGGGGAATATCATTCTTTTAAGATATGCAGAATTCAGGATATGGCGATGGAGATGAAAGCGCCCCTGATCTGTATTAATGACAGCGGCGGCGCCAGAATCGAGGAGGGGATCTCATCCCTGAGCGGTTACAGCGGCATGTTCCTTCGTCATACAAAAGCGTCAGGGGTCATCCCGCAGATCGCGGTAATTCTGGGACCGTGCTCCGGAGGAGCATGTTATGCGCCGGCTATTTGTGATTTTATATTCATGGTCAAGGATATTTCCAAGATGTTTATCACCGGACCGAATGTGGTGAAGACAGTGATTAACGAGGAAGTATCCGTAGAGGAACTGGGCGGGGCAGATGTGCATGCTAAGAAGAGCGGTGTGTCACATTTTACATATGACAGTGAAAATGAATGTCTGATGGGCGTGCGGAAATTATTGTCCTATCTTCCGAGCAATTGGACGGAGAAACCGCCGGTTATTAATAATGTAGAGAGACAGAGTATACTGCCCCGTGTGGGTAAGGTGTTCGGTAAAGTGGATAATGGTAAGGTAGCTTCTTCCATGAAAGCGAAAGCGGCTAAAATCATGGATATTGTTCCGGACAATTCACGCCATGCATATGATGTCAAGGAAGTGATTGACTGTATCGTGGACGAGGGAAGCTTCTTTGAAGTACAGAAGGAATTTGCCACCAATGCGGTGATCGGCTGGTGCAGGATGGAAGGCAAAGTGGTTGGGATCGTGGCGAATCAGCCGAATTCCATGGGCGGATCTCTGGATTATCATGCCTCTGATAAGATTGCAAGATTTATCCGGTTCTGCGACTGCTTCAACATTCCGCTGATTACACTGATCGATGTGCCCGCGTTCCTGCCCGGCACGGCGCAGGAGCATAACGGCATTATCCGGCACGGCGCGAAGATCTTGTATGCTTACTCTGAGGCTACAGTGCCGAAAATCTCGCTGATTATGCGCAAGGCATACGGCGGAGCCTATATCGCCATGAACTCTAAGGAGATGGGTGCGGATATCGTCTATGCATGGCCCATCGCGGAGATTGCGGTAATGGGAGCGGACGGTGCCGTCAATATAGCCTTCAAGCGTAAGATTAAGGCGGCCGCAGATCCGGCAGCCATGCGTGCACAGTGCAAGGCAGAGTATGAAGAACGTTTCTTAAATCCCTATGTAGCTGCTGCAAGGGGATACGTGAATGAAGTGATCAAGCCGGAAGAGACAAGAGAAGCACTGGTGAGAGCACTCAGAGGACTTAAGAATAAGCAGATAGAGGCCCCCAAGAAGAAGCACGGAAATATACCGTTATAGCCGAAAAAGAAAACAAGCGGCGCGAAGCGACATTTGTTTTATTTCGGCGACGGTAACGAGCAAACGTCCGACGAAGGCGGACAGAGAGCGCGAAGCGCGTGTTTGCGAGTCTCAGATATAAAAAGGAAAAAGAAAACAAGCGGCGCGAAGCGACATTTGTTTTCTTTCGGCGGGGGTAACGAGCAAACGACAGATCTTTTGATCTGTCGTTTTGTTAGCAATAACTATTGAACATCATGCCGCTGTATGCACTCGTGATATACGGGCTGGCAAAGTTCTTGCCGGGATTCTTATATGCCACGATCACGTTGTTGACGTAGTTCATCGGGTCAAGTGCTACCTGATTGGACTTGCGGAGCACGGAGTTCGTAAAACTTTTCATCGGTGAAAAAGCATTCTTTGCATTATCACTCATTGCGCTCTGACGAAGCGTAGCATCATCAACCTCAAGAGTGCCGTCCAGATTCAGATTCAAACCGACGGAAGTGAGGTCGCGGGCGTAAACTCTTGCGACACTGCTCATCTCGTTAAAAAGTCTGTTACTCTTAGGATGATTATCACTGTATTCTGCAACAGCCTGAAGGAAAGAGTTAAAACCTCTTACCAATGTATTAACGTTCTCCGTAAGCGATTCCACATCCGTCTTGAGTCCGATAGAAGCCGTCTCGCCTTCCTCGCTGCTTAAGCCTGTCAATTCAATCTCATAAGTGTGTGCCAACGTGAACCGATTAGAGGTTGAGGTGTGTTCCTCGCCATTAACGGTATAAGAAGCGTTAGTCGGCTGCACTGCTACATGATCTAAACCGAAATAATCCACCGCACCGGAAGTCTTACTTGTTCTGTGATCGGATATTTTGTATATATACGGCTTATCATCCTTAAGCCCCGTGGAATTGGATTCCATCCGCAGATAGGAAGTGTTGTCCTCTCCGGAAACGACCTGCGTCGTTATGCCGATGTTGGCATTGGTGACCAGACGGGCAAGACGATCCTGTACATCCCGATTAGTATCAGTAGGTTTGATGCTGAACTGGAATTCATAATTCAATCCGTCAATACCGACATCAAAAGAGTAGGTATCGGGTGTCAGCGTCACAACCTCATCATTCGGAAGGAACTTTCCTGCATTCACCTGCGAAGAAGCCAGACGATTTACCTCAATGTCATAGGCGGGCAGATCGTCGTCTGCTTTAGCAGAACCGATAAAAGAAGCCTTCGCAATATTCGGATTGCTGGAATAGGCTACCTTCTTATTCAGAAGTTCATCTTCATCCAGTCCGCCGAGCGATGCGATTGTGTTGCGCAGTTCGCGCGCGTTTTCTTTTACGCTGATAGCGAACCGCTGAGAATCCTTACTGGTATCTAAGATATACAGAGGGGATTCTTTATTCATCTTGACTATGGAATTATAGACACCACGCAGTTCACTCTTCTTATGAGAATCATAAGGTGTGCTTGATTTCGGGGCGTAAGTAGTCATATAGAAATTATAGACATTATTCAGACCGCTAATACTGTTAAATGACATAGTCCCCCTCCTTTCTTCCATGAAATATTCTCGGAACCTGTCTGATCATTGATAGCCGGCGTCGCTGTCCGTAGCATGCGGCCCATCAATGCGGATATTCTATAACTCTATTCTATCACCGCAATTATGGAAGATGCAAGCAGATTGTAGTCTTTTTAGCCGAAAAACGACTAAAAATGCTGCCGTAAAATTGCAACAAGTGATCAAACTGAGTTCATTCTGTAATATGTATATCGTAGCGTATACGCTAAAAATGAAGAGGCATTGAGAAAAATTTTTAAAAAGTTTCCCCAAAGTGCCCCAAATAATCGCTGGTTTGCAAGTATAATTTTAACCCATAACACATGTTTGGTAATTCTGCACAATAAAATCACCTGTTATTACTCCGATCAGGGTAATTAACAGGTGGTTTTTTTGTGCAGTTTTTAC
>JAAUZM010000024.1 GCA_014804605.1 Lachnospiraceae bacterium
CAAGATGAGATATCCCAGTTAAGTAAGACCCCTTGGAGACTACGAGGTAGATAGGCTTAAGGTGTAAGTGCAGCAATGTATTAAGCTGATAAGTACTAATCGGTCGAGGGCTTAACCAAAAGTAAATCCCAGAGGGATTAACTTTGAGAAATGGCTGCAGAGGCAGCCACATCTCCGGAAGAATCGCAGGCGATTCTTCCCATAAAAACGAGTAGGGTAGGAAAGATTCATTGTGAGAGATTTTCAGGTTCGGTTTTGAGGGTATGTCCCCTTAATATGAAAGAAATATTCACACTATTTGCAAAAAAATGCAAATAGTGTTTTTTTTTTATTTTTTTTATGATATAATGAAAGAAATTTGAGATTGCAGTATATTTTATGGGTAAATTAGGTAAGGTGTACATGCAATCGGATAGATTTAAGAGGTATTTTCTAAATATATAACGTGAGGTGGATTACATGGATACAAAGATTCTGCTTGAGAATGGAACCAATGAGTTGGAAGTACTTGAATTTAAGTTGGATGGGAATGCCTATGGTATTAATGTCGCTAAGATCAAAGAGATTATTACCTATGAGCCGGTCACTCCGGTACCGAATGCCCATCCGAGTATTGAAGGTATATTTATGCCGCGTGACACGATGATTACGGCAATTGACTTGAAGAATTGNCTGCAGCGCGGAATGGCACAGCCGGGAGGACTGTTTATTATAACCAGCTTTAATAAACTGGATATTGCNTTTCATGTGGATTCGGTTGTCGGTATTCACCGTGTATCATGGAGAGATATTATTAAACCCGGATCTACCGTATCAACNACAGANGAGGGTGTTTCAACCGGTATTATTAAGTTTGAGGANCGNCTGATAATCGTTCTTGATTTTGAGAAGATCGTGACAGACATTAATCCTGAAACCGGATTGAAGATGACAGATATAGAAGAGCTGGGCGAGAGACAGAGAAATGATGTACCTATTTTGATTGCTGAGGATTCNCCGCTTTTGAACAAGCTGATTGTAGANTCTNTACATAAGGCAGGATATGCTAATCTGATCCATACCGAGAACGGACAGCAGGCGTATGATGTTATTCAGGAATGTAAGAAGGAAGGCACATTGAAGGAACATGTGCAGTGCGTCATTACCGATATTGAGATGCCGCTTATGGATGGTCATAGATTGACAAAGCTCATCAAATCNGATGAAGAAACAAAGGATATCCCGGTTGTTATTTTCTCATCACTGGTGAACGATGAGATGAAGAGAAAGGGCGCAGCACTNGGCGCAAATGCACAGCTTTCAAAACCTGAAATAGGTAATCTGGTACGCACAGTGGATGAGTTGGTTTTAAATCTGAAGTAGTATATTACCAAATGGTAAAAGCTGGGATTTTCCCGGCTTTTATTTTGTAGGAAACTGTAACTGCCTNGCTGAATTTTAAGTTNATGAAATAGAAATATGTTTTGGAGTAAAGTAGAAGCGGCAAAAGTGAGGATGCATGATGGAGAGTGACANATTGCGGGAATTGTATGCGCGACTAGAGGATGCGGAGTTGGTTCTCGTGGGGATCGGGGAAGATTTTCAGTATGATTGGAGTGCATTGTCAGAGGACGAGCGNTACCGTGAAATAGAAGCCGAGATNGGCAGTNCAGAGACATACCGGTGGATCGTGCCGTTTTTACAGAAAATGGTATTGTCCCAAATANGAGAAGACANGTGGNTGCGCGCGTATANGAGCTTGAAAAGTCTGATTGCAGGNAAAAACTATTTTATCATATCTCTATGCATGGATGACTATATATATGAANCGGGACTGGAAGAGAACAGAGTCGTGACGCCNTGCGGTGGATTTCGTAAGATGCAGTGCGATNATAANTGTTCCCATGCGCTGAGTGATATGCCGCAGGACTGCTATNANGCGGTTTTNCAATATTATAGANGAGAACTGCCGCTTGAGGCATTACGGGAACCGGTCTGNGGGCAGTGCGGANGCAAATTAAGGTTTAATCAGTTAGGNGTAAGCCGATATGCGGAGGAAGGATATTTAGATCAATGGAATGTGTACACAAAATGGCTGCAGGGGACTGTTAATAAGAAGCTATGTGTGTTAGAATTAGGAGTTGGAATGGAGTATCCTTCGGTAATTCGATTTCCGTTTGAAAAGATTTTGTTNTATAATCAGAAGGCATATATGTATCGTATTCATCCCACCCTCTATCATCTGGGAGAAGAGATAAGTGATAGAGGNTTNGGNATAGGGGAGAATCCGGTTGATTTTTTATGTGATGNNNNGCGGACATAGGGAAGAGAANTNTTTNGANGAAAGAAATTTGTGAAATTGAACGGTATGTGTTAAAATTAGTCATAAAAAGTTTTATTGGNGAGAAATTATGAGCTCAAGTGAAGAATATTTGGATAATCTTTTAAAATCATTGTTAGAGGGCGACNGCGATGAGCCGGAAACGTCTTCNNCGTCAGCACAGANGGCAGAATNGTCAGATGNTACAGAGGCTTCNTTATCAGGCAATACATCGGCAGGGGAGTATAATAAGGCGATGAGTACNGATGACATAGAAGCNATGTTTGCNTCCATGGGGCAGAATGTGACNTCGGANGAAACAGACNTTCTTGAAAATGAGACGGGCATGGAGATNCCTTCGGAAGAANTNNAACCGGATGTGAGCGGANTNTTGGACGAAATGGCGTCAGATGTAAGCGGTTTATTGAACGAATTGACTTTGGATGAGGGNATGCTTTCGGNTGAANCNGCATNNGATGAAGGTGAATTTTCCGATGAAATGGCANTGGANGANAGTGGANTNANGGACGAATTGGTGTTGGATGAGAGCAGTTTGCCGGATGAATTAGTATTGGATGAGAGTATGCTTCCGGANGAANNGGCGCTGGATGAAGGCGGACTTTCGGATGAACTGNTACTGGATGAGAGTATGCTTTCGGATGAANTGGCACTGGACGANANNGGNNTNNCGGACGAATTGGCGCTGGATGAGAGCAGTTTANCNGATGAATTAGTACTGGANGAGAGTATGCTGCCGGAAGAGATGGCGCTGGACGAAAATGATCTTATGGATGAATTGACATTAGATGAGAGTATGNTTTCAGACGANTTCGNANTGGANGAGAGCAGTCTGCCGGATGAATTNGCATTNGATGAGAGTATGCTTTCNGATGAGATGGCACTGGATGAAAGTATACTGCCGGAAGAATCNTTGACAGAGGATAATACAATGGATGAAATGGATGATTTCGCACTGGATGAGAGCAGTTTGCCGGATGAATTGGCATTAGATGAAAGNATGNTGCCNGAAGAGATGGCNTCAGATGATTTTGCATTGGAGGAATCNGCAGAAGAGGAATCNGGTTCGGATGATCTGACGCTGGATGATCTTGGATTNGATGATTTGGGGTTTGATATGTCNGGTCAGGAAGAAGCAGNTATGACGGATGATGACGGCGGTATGTCGGAGGAAGATATAGACCGGCTGCTGGGAGGCGATCTGTTGTCGGNTGGAGAAAACNATCAGGACGCTGANTCTTCGGACGATTCAGATCTGTCTGCACTTTTGGCNGGAATGGGAGACGANGAGGANTTNTCTGAGATTAACGATCTGTTAGANAAATCGGANCGGGGTATGGCNTCAGATGATGATATGNTGGCCATGCTGGGCGGTGTTACGGATAGCGGTGANGATGATGGTTTCAATCTCTTTGAGGGAGAGGAAGGCGTTGAGGGAGAACCTGAGAATATTCGGGAAATTACACCGGAAGAATTAGAAGAGCGGGAGAACCTCAAATCAAAGAAACAGAAGAAGAAAGCGGAAAAAGAAAAAAAGAAGAANGAAAAACTCGCAAAGAAAGCTGCGAAGAAGGCNGCAAAGAAGGGNTCTGGNCAGGAAGAAGCCGGTGAAGAGGGAGNCGACGAGTTGAACAGTCTGCTGGAAGGNATGTCNGAAGCAGAGGATAAACCCAAAAANCNGGGATTNTTNAGTAGATTCATTGNNTTTTTACTGGAGGANGACGAAGAGGAAGANGANNTGAGCGATAATGNTGANGATCTCGGGTGATGGNGGACCGATGATCGGCAACATNTCCGAAGAGAATAAAGNGCTTCTGGCGGAACTGAAAGCAGAGGATAAGATGAACGCCAAGAAGAAAGAGAAAGCGGATAAGAAGGGNAAGAAGAAAAAAGGCAAAAAAGGTGATGAAGCGGCCTCCGAAGGAGGGGNGGAAGGCGCAGAAGCNAAGCCTAAGAAGCAGAAGAAAGAGAAGAAAAAGAAACAAAAGGATGAAGAGGAAGAGCTNAAAGTACCGGAGAAGAAGCTTTCAAAGAAGAAAGTAATATCAGTCTTTTTGTTCNGCGCGACNATAGCNGCCTGTATCGTTGTAGTNACTATGTTACTGCCGGAACAGATGGAGAAACAGGAGGCNCGTGTAGCNTTTGATCATGCTCAGTATGAACAGGTGTATGAGCAGTTGTATGGCCGCGAGCTGAGTGAGGAAGACGAGGTACTGCTTCAGAAGAGNAGCGTAATTCTGCAAGTGAAACGTAAACTCAATTCTTACGAGAACTATATTAAGATGGATATGCAGCTTGAGGCATTAAACGCATTNCTGGAAGGCGTGAATCGTTATCATAATCTGTGGGACGATGCCGAGATGTATCGTGTGAGCAGTGANCTGGATGAGATATATGNNCANATTCTTGATGCNTTGTCGAACCAATATGGATTGTCGGAAGCAGATGCGCTGGATATTCTGGGATCGGGTGATAATGTAACATATTCTCAGAGATTACGAGCGGTTGTCTACGGAGATACAATTGNCAGTGGTGATGGCGGCGATATGCCGGAAGTGAAACAGGATGTNCTTCCAGANGAGGAAGAGATCATNGACAGACTGCAAAATACGGATGAAACAGAAGAAGCAGANAGCAATGAGATCCTGTAANNCAGTATACAAGTNGTGAGAGNGCGGTAGAAACAGGAGCAGNACATAGAATGGTTGCAATAATTGATTACGATGCCGGAAACATCAAGAGTGTTGAGAAAGCAATGCNGGCATTGGGNGAGAGNGTCAGAATAACAAGAGAGCCGGAAGAGATTCTGTNNGCGGATCATGTTATTTTNCCGGGAGTCGGCGCCTTCGGTGATGCCATGAATAAAATACATCAGTATCATNTGGCTGANGTGATNNGGNAGGTNGTAGACAGANGNACNCCTTTTCTCGGAATCTGTCTNGGANTGCAGTTACTGTTTGAGAGCAGCGAGGAGAGTGAGGGAATAGACGGACTTGGAATCCTGCGGGGGAAGATCGTCAGACTGCCCGAAACGCAGGGACTCAAGATACCGCATATCGGNTGGAATTCACTCAACTATCCCAATAAAGGCAGGNTGTTTGANGGAATTTCGGAGGAAGCTTATGTATATTTCGTCCATTCCTATTATCTGCAGGCAGAAGATGCGCAGATTGTTACNGCGACGACAGAGTATGCAGCGCATATACATGCTTCCNTAGAGGAGGGNAATGTGTTTGCCTGCCAGTTTCATCCGGAGAAAAGTTCGGATGTAGGTATGACNATACTGAANAACTTNCTNAATATTTCCAAATAAAGGGAATGGAATAAGGTNAANACAGATGCATACAAAGAGAATAATTCCCTGTCTGGATGTGAAGAACGGCAGGGTGGTTAAAGGCGTTAATTTNATAAATTTTAAGGATGCAGGNGATCCGGCGGAGGTNGGCGCGGCCTATGNCAGATCGGGNGCGGATGAACTNGTGTTTCTGGATATTACGGCTTCTTCCGANGCNCGNGCTACGGCGGTGGAGATGGTACGNAAGGTCGCGGAGAGGGTGTTTATTCCTTTTACCGTAGGAGGAGGAATCCGTACNGTTGAGGATTTCAGNGCGATCTTNAGAGAGGGAGCNGATAAAGTATCCGTNAANTCGGCGGCAATNATGAATCCGCAGTTGATTTCNGAGGCGGCGGATAAGTTCGGCAGTCAGTGNGTTGTGGTTGCNATCGATGCAAAACGCCGNCCGGACGGAAGCGGATGGAATATTTATANGAACGGCGGNCGCATAGATATGGGGATCGATGCCGTAGAGTGGGCGATGAAAGCNGATANTCTGGGTGCGGGNGAGATNTTNTTNACCAGCATGGATGGTGANGGGACAAAAGAGGGATATGATCTGGAACTNACAAAGNCCATTGCGGAAAATGTNTCGATTCCGGTNATAGCTTCCGGCGGNGCNGGCACAATGGAGCATTTCTANGAGGCATTTNCGGTGGGTAANGCGGATGCCGCACTGGCAGCTTCTCTGTTNCATTTTAAAGAGATGGAGATTCGNGATCTGAAGCAATATCTAAGGGAGAAGGGAATTTCCGTAAGGNTGTGAANAGTTACGAAAAAATATAAGNGGGAGATANNGATTATGGCAATGCTGAGTAATGACTGGGCGGCAGCGCTGGANGGGGAATTCCACAAGGCGTACTACAGAGAACTTTATACTTTTGTAAAGGAAGAATACAGNAAAAAAGTGATNTATCCGCCGGCGGATGAGATTTTCAGTGCATTTCATTTTACGCCGTTNCAGGAAGTGAAGGTGCTCCTGTTAGGACAGGATCCTTATCACAATGAGCATCAGGCACATGGCATGAGTTTTTCGGTNCCGCAGGANCAGAAGGAGATACCGCCGTCTTTACAGAATATCTATCAGGAGCTCCANGAAGATCTTGGCTGTTATATTCCTAACAACGGTTATNTGAAGAAGTGGGCAGANCAGGGAGTACTTTTGCTCAATACGGTACTTACGGTGCGTGCGCATCAGGCCAATTCCCATCAGGGTAAAGGATGGGAGCAGTTTACGGATGCCGTGATCGAGGCAGTGAATGCGCAGGNTCGTCCGATCGTATATNTGTTATGGGGACGTCCGGCACAGAGTAANATTCCGATGCTGACAAATCCGAAGCATTTGATCCTGAANGCTCCCCATCCGAGTCCGCTGTCGGCTTACCGNGGCTTTTTCGGNTGCAAGCATTTCAGNCAGTGCAATGATTTTCTGAANGAAAACGGTGTNGCGCCTATTGACTGGCAGATTGAGAATATTTAAGAANNTTTTCCGNNAGGATTTAAGAGCTTTANNGTCTGANGNCTGTTTCATNTANTGTGAGGCAGGCATTTAATTTTGTTTGAAATTCCTTGATGTATTTCGAGTTCACGTAGCGAATCTCGCAAC
This sequence comes from Lachnospiraceae bacterium, assembly GCA_014804605.1. Taxonomy (GTDB): domain Bacteria; phylum Bacillota; class Clostridia; order Lachnospirales; family Lachnospiraceae; genus UBA3282. The sequence continues at coordinate 7,258 of JAAUZM010000024.1, forward strand.
CCCGCGAAACTTAATTTTTTATTCTATAGGCAATTGTTCGTTCTTGTACGAGTTTGCGAAGCAAATNTNGCAATCGAGCGTNGCTCGANTTTTTATCAANAATNTTGATTACTGATATGCACACAATCATATTTACAGATTATATATCATGATGTTAAGATATATCCGACATACTAAANCAGAAAAGCTGAAGCGTAAGAGCAGCNAAGTGAAAAGCAAAAGAGAGGAGTNGTNTTTTAAAAATGAAAAAANTACCGTTTGTGACAAAGGAACAGGTAGAGGAGATNGTGAAGACTTATCCGACGCCTTTTCATATCTACGATGAAAAAGGGATTAGGGAAAATGCTAAGGCAGTACAGGAAGCCTTTGCNTGGAATAAAGGATTTAAGGAATATTTTGCGGTGAAGGCATGTCCCAATCCGTTTTTGATTCAAATTCTGCATGAGTACGGGGCAGGCTGTGACTGTTCATCGATGACGGAGCTGATGATGAGCAATGCACTGGGAATCAACGGACATGATATTATGTTTTCATCGAATGATACGCCGGCGGAAGAGTATGCATACTGNGNNNAAGTGGGCGGTATTATCAACTTAGATGACATTACGCATATCGAGTTTGTGGAGAAGATTCTGGGAANACTTCCGGAGACGATGAGCTGTCGATACAATCCGGGCGGGGTNTTCCAGATGAGTAACGGAATTATGGACAATCCCGGGGATGCCAAATATGGNTTCACCACGGAGCAGTTGTTTGAGGGATATCGAATTTTAAAAGAAAAAGGCGTGAAACATTTCGGGCTNCATGCATTTCTNGCCAGCAATACGGTGACTAATGAATATTATCCTGAACTGGCCAGAAAACTCTTTGANGTGGCAGTANNNATCAGGGATGAGGTCGGCGTGGAACTGGAGTTTATCAATCTTTCCGGCGGCGTAGGAATCCCTTATACACCGGACCAGACGGGGAATGATATCCGCGTGATCGGCGAGGGAGTGCGCCGGGTGTATGAGGAGGTACTCGTATCAGCCGGGATGAGCGANGTAGCAATTTATACGGAAATGGGNCGTTTCATGATGGGACCTTACGGTGCATTNGTGACACAGGCGATTCATGAGAAGCATACCCATAAGGAATACATCGGCGTGGATGCCTGCGCGGTCAATCTGATGCGTCCTGCGATGTACGGTGCATATCACCATATTACNGTACTCGGTAAGGAGGAANAGGCATGTGACCATAAGTATGACGTGACGGGTTCTTTGTGTGAGAATAACGATAAATTTGCCATTGACAGAATGNTGCCGGAAATCGAGACGGGGGATTATCTGGTGATTCATGATACCGGTGCCCACGGGTTTGCNATGGGATATAATTATAACGGNAAACTCAAATCAGCGGAATTATTATTAAANGAAAACGGCGATGTGCAGTTGATCAGANGGGCNGAAACGCCGAAAGATTATTTTGCGACATTTGACTGCTTTGATATTTATCATGAGTTAGAGNGATAGAAGANGAAATAAGCAGAACGGAAGTTCCGAGTATGATTTTTTTTACTTTTATGCTATAATCTTCCTAATAGTTACTAAGGAGGACAGACATGGCTCTTCTGAAAAATGCTAAGAGTAATCAAACCTTAAACGAGAANCAGTGGGATGAATGGAATCACGCTATTTTTTCGCTGTTTTGGAAAATCTGGCTTCTGACTTTGTTTGTAGAACTGCTTTTATTTATTTTTTACCAACCGACACCCGAATGCAGCAAAGGGTATTACTTCTANTTGTTTATTGTGAAACCNAGNGGGATTGAGCTTCTTGCGCTNGTTNTTTTTCANCTGATATTTACNCGGGTTTTCAAATCCCANAACCGGCGGACTGTTTCCGTCTATACGATTCTGTTGATCAGCATATTTGCGGGGGCTACCGTNTGNGTACATACCAGCGTCGGTATGCTTCCGGCAATGCTGCTTCTTCCCATGATGNTGACACCTCTTTACAGAGATATTATTATGACGNTGNTGCAGGCGGTGCTGGTGATCCTGCTGTACATAGCAAATTATTTTTATTTTACTCCCAATACACCTTATATGCTGCCACAGACATCTTTCAGNCCGGTAGTGGATATCTGTATTTTTATCGGAGGAACCGTAGTCACCTGCGTGATTCTTGAAAAGGTCAATCAGGATATTGTTATAAATGAAGAGCGTTCCAGACACGATTCGCTGACGCATCTCTATAATCACGAATGTTTTTATGAAGAACTGGAATATTATCGTAAAAGATATGAAAAAGACCAGCGGTCCTTTTCTGTNATTATTGCTGATATTGATAATTTTAAAAAAGTAAACGATACCTATGGACATGCATTTGGTGATGAAGTGATTCATAAGGTAGGAGAANTTTTTATGGAAAACAGCAAAAAGGAAGGGTTNAGCGCCCGTTACGGAGGGGAAGAATTTTCTATGCTGCTGCGNCATGATGCGCCTGAGGCTGTTGCTGAGAAAATTCGCGCAGATTTTGCGGCATTCGTATTTCAGACACCTCTTGGTGAAGCGCAATTTACCCTGAGTCTTGGTGCGGCGGTCTATGACCACCCACGCGCAAGCGCCAGTTCTTTTTTCGAAGAGGCGGACAGNGCACTTTATGAAGCGAAAAGAAGCGGTAAGAATCGCGTAGTNCTTCATAAAGATTAATTCGNAAAATTCANGAAAAGTGTATACTGANTTTTTTTCGGTTTATACCGATAAAAATAAAATTNATTCNTTAATTAACGGAGGACGTATAATGACAGTTGAGCCTAATGATTGGAGACCCTATGGTAAAATAATTTACCAGAAACAAAATTTCATAGTTAAGCAGGTGGCAATGCTCCCTGAGAAAGCAGCTGAGTANGACAGTGAACCCGGTTACACCTGCTGTCCGATTCAATCCTGGCAACATACGGATTTACATAAGCTGTTTGACGACTGGCGCAAACAGTTTGCCAAGACGTCAGGGAATGGTATNTGTAAACATATACCATGTATCTGTTATCCGGATGCTGTAACCTTTAGAACCACTTATTTAGCCGGTCTGAAGCACAGCACANTTATGAAGGCAATGGAAGATAATATTTATGGTGGATGGGAAAGTGCAAGGATNGTTGCGCATGATGTNGTAACGAAAGCAACGAAATCAAAAGATATGAAGGAGATTTGCAGAGCGATAGGTTATCCGCCATTTATAATAGCAGCACTTGGTAAAGCACTTCTCAAGTTTGAAGACGGAGATGCGATGCCGTTTATAGCCAAGTTTTANCAGGAATTGATTACAGCTATTCTATGTGTGCCGGCAGACAAACTTGACGAANTGGCATTTAAGATTTCGGATAAAACATGGGANGTAATTGATTCAACCGAATTTAATTACTAGACACCCATATTACAATATCTTTTTAAAGCAATTTNCTATATAACAAAAAGATAGCCAAAACGCTTGANTTANAGCGTTTTGGCTATTNAATAATNACTGCCGGCGATGGGACTTGAACCCATACGTGGTTGCCCACAACAGATTTTGAGTCTGCCTCGTCTGCCATTCCGACACGCCGGCATATCCAACAAACAAACTATATAATAGCATAATTNCCGTGAATTGGCAAGTNATTTTACAAAATTTATCATGTCGAATTTATGTCTGGCNGCGNCAGCNTTTTTTCTTTGCTAATTCTTTGCTAATCTGAAAAGTTACAATATACAAAACACTAAAAATGTGCTATATTTATAATCAGTGCAATACTTTTGTAACATTTACTGATAAGTTTAGGGGAGAACAAATGAGTAAATTGGGTAAAAAGGGGTTTACCCTTCTGCTTGCCGGCGTGATCGCCATGACACCGGTAAGTCAGGTACAGGCGATAGGAGCGGGGAGTTCTATTGCCAGAGGAATCGATGTATCAAAACACAATCTGGCGATCGATTGGAGTCAGGTCCCGTCTTCGGGAGTAAGNTTCGCATTTATCAAAGCGGGCAGCACTAATTCAGGTGTGGATCCCTATTTCGANGCGAATATGAACGGCGCAAATGCTGCCGGNCTCAGGACGGGTGTCTATCTGTATTCTTATGCTACAAACGCAGAGCAGGCGCAGAACGAAGCCAATCTTATACTACAGTGGATGAGCAATTATACGGTCAGCTATCCGGTCGTATATGACGTAGANGANGCCTGNCACAAGANCATGTCGCAGGCACAGCTGCAGGAGATTATAGTGACGTTTTGCTCCGCGGTGGAAGCACAGGGATATTATCCGGTAGTTTATTCCAANAAGAANATGTTTNTAAACAAGATCGGCAATATTCCGTACGATAAGTGGGTTGCGCAGTATGCNGATACCTTGGAGTACGACGGCGCTTCTTTCTGGCAGAATACTTCCCACGGAAAGGTAGCGGGGATTCCCACCAGAGTGGATATGAATTACCAGTTTAAGGACTATGCATCCTTGATCGTTGCGGACGGGTTTGCACCGCGCGGTGACAANAAGGTGTTCTATGNGAATTANAAAATGCAGCGTTNTTGTTGGGTGCAGTGGGAAGACAGGAAATATCATCTGGATGAAAACGGCNTCGTACAGAAAGGGNGCTGGTTCGAAGATGAGACGGGCAGATATTTTCTGGCGACTAAGGACGGACATGCACTTCGCGANGATGTGACCATTGANGGTGTGGAGTACTTTTTTGATGAAAATGCAGTCATGCAGACAGGACTGGTTCTAAGGCCTGACGGCAATACCTATTACTACGATGCCACGGGAGCATTACAGAAGAACATAACGGTGGAGATCGAGGGTATTACATACGAGGTTAATAAGAAAGGTGTGGCTACGGCAGTTNTTCCGGCAGAGNCTGNACCTGNACCGGNGACAGCGGAAGATACAGCCGTNCCGGCACAGTAACCGAATATGTTNTGTGACGCTTTTGTCTGGCAAAGGATAAANGAAATAATATATAACAATATATGCCGCCAATTATGACGGTGGAATGGAGATATCTATGAAACCACGCAAACATAAGCATAAGGAAACTTTCTCCATCCTTCTGATTTCCAATACGGGACAAAACAGCAAGCAGTTTCATGTTTCACATTTTTTTCTGCGTCTGCTTACATTTTTTGTNGTCATTCTTTGTGNTGCTTTCGGATGGCTCATGTATCAATACTGGACTGACATTGAGACTAAAATTGCGGACAGNGGTTTAGGCAGGANGGAAAGCGTCGATGAGAGTGAGACGCAGACAGAGCTCATGGAGAGGCTCGCTGAACAGGAAAAANTAGTTGCACAATTAGAGGAAGAGAAGGATANTCTAAGCAGGCAGAATGACGCATTAACATCCGAGAATAAGGCGCTGCTTGCGGTGGCAAAGGGGAATATGGAGACGAANGGAGAAGANCAGGAACAAACGGGNGAGAATGATTCTGCNTTNCCCAGCAGATACCCGTATTCGGAACAGGGAATCGTGACTGAGAANTACTCNGAGGATCACCCCTATGTTTCGATCGGTACGGAAGAAGAAGGAAATATTATTGCGGCGGGAGACGGCACGGTGTCAATGGTCGGTTCNGATGATACTTATCCGNTGATTATCGAAATAGAACATGGTAACGGTTATCAGACGCGTTATATGTTCCTGCAGGAAGCGGAGGCGTTACAGCANGANGGTGCGCANGTGCAGATCGGAACGGCGCTCGCNGGGGTAGATGTACATAATGTACAGCTGGATTATCAGGTTATATNTGAAGGTCAGCCGATCGATCCGTTGATCGTGTTTGAGGCAAAAGGATAAAGGAGAATGATATTATGTTAGGAAAAAGTAAAAACGAAAACTACATGGATGAATCAAAGACAAAGGTCAGCACGCTGATTGGTGAGGGNACTNTTTTNGACGGTGATCTGACATCGCCGGAGACGATTCGAATNGACGGTGTGATCAACGGNAACTGCACGTGCAGTAAGAAACTGATTCTCAGNGCNGACGGGCAGGTCAAAGGTAATATNTCNGCGCAGAGTGTTATTATTTCCGGTAANGTTGACGGTGATATNGTAGTCAGCGGCAANCTGGANCTTCTCTCCACCGGTAAGATTGCCGGTAACATNACGGCAAGTTCCATTGTGATCGANGAGGGGGCATGTTTCGACGGCAGATGTACGATGACATCNTCGATCAGTGAACATTATCTGCCNGATAATCAGAATAAGCNGGGAGAGCAGGATANAAAGAACGAGACANGCGACACAAAAGATAAAAAATAAGACGGATTTCAAGTATACCGTAATGTTTANTGCAGATGAAACATTACGGTATTTTTCGGCTTATAAGACTTTCAAAAGATATGATTATGGTATATAATAAAATCTGTATGGGCGCATAATAGGTTATGGTCTACAGAAAGATGTGACAGGGTATGAACTGTAAAGAGGCAGAGAAAAAAATACCTTCCTTCNTGCAGGATGATTTGGATGGCAGTAAACTTGAAGAGTTTGTNGAGCACGTGGANAACTGCNCGGAATGTAAGGAAGAACTATCNATCCAGTTCTTNGTCACGGANGGATTAGAGCGGCTTGAGGAAGGNAATAATTTCAATTTACAGGAAGAGCTCCTTATGAAATTGGAGGGNGCCGAGCANCGGATTAATGTGCACNGGATGCTNTGGTATATCCTGTTGTGTCTGGANGCGGCGGTAGCGGCGGCAATCATTATNGCGCTGTGNGTNGTATTNCGATTGTAATGNATGATTAGNNCNTNTGCAGCAAGAATNGNTGTCATNGGCGCGTGAAANGTCANTTGGAAAGGTATGGAGTTGATGAGTCAGAAACTTGTATTGATAGATGGACACAGNATATTGAACCGGGCTTTTTACGGAGTACCTGANCTGACGAACGGACAGGGNCTGCATACCAATGCNGTGTATGGTTTCCTGAATATTATGTTTAAAATATTGGAGGAAGAGCAGCCNGATTATCTGACAGTGGCNTTTGATGTACATGCNCCGACTTTCCGCCATGNGATCTATNAGGATTATAAGGGCACGAGAAAACCTATGCCCACGGAACTGNGGGAGCAGGTGCCTGTGATGAAGCAGATGCTGCNGNCGATGGGAATCTGTATTATGGAGAAGGCCGGACTGGAAGCGGACGATATTCTGGGAACGATCGCCAGACGCGGTGAACGGGAAGGGATGGAGGTTGCTTTGGTNTCGGGAGANAGNGATCTCCTGCAGATTGCCACNGATCATATTCGNATCAGNATCCCGAAGACGAAAGGCGGCAGAACGGAGATCGAAGATTATTATGCCAAAGATGTGGAGGCAAAATATCAGGTGACTCCGACACAGTTCATTGATTTGAAAGCCCTGATGGGTGATACNGCGGATAATATTCCGGGCGTGCCTAAGGTGGGNGAGAAGACTGCCACGGAACTAATGGTNCAATTCGGTTCCTTGGATAATATTTATGCCCGTGTAGATGAGGTCACGAAAAAGGCGGTAAAGGAATCTCTGATNAACAACAGAGAGCTGGCNGAGTTGTCAAGGACACTTGCAACCATCAATGTGGACAGTGATATAGAGTACAGTTTTGAGGACGCAAAAATAGGCAATTTCTATACAGAGGAAGCCTATGTGCTGTGTAAACAGTTGGAGTTNAAGAATCTGCTTTCNAGGTTCGAGAAAGATGTGACNGTGAACAACCGGCAGACGGAATTTTTCNNNGAGATAANGGAACTGGCAGAGGTGGAAGAACTGTTTGAAAANTGTCGGAGTCTGGGAGAGANGAGCGGCGGACAGTATGAGATNGGTCTGGCGATTCTGGCGGACAAAGCGGATGCGGNCGGNTGCGTAGGTGTGGCAGTTGCTCTCAGCCTGAAGTCAGNNGAAGAGAAGGTTTGTTTCATTCCCTGTCAGGGATTNGTGACGGCGCAGTATCTTTTGGGAAAGATCAGGGAAATCATTGCCAAAGAAATATGCAGGCTGACCGTATTTGATATCAAGAAGATTTANGAGCAGATCGCAAAAGGCTGCGATGACAGTNCGGAACANACANTGTCCGAACNGGNGGACGTGATGCGTCCGTATCGNGAGAAGCGGTATTTTGATATACTGNTGGCGGCATATCTGCTTAATCCTTTGAAAAANGATTATGAGGTGGAGAACATNGCNGGCGAATATCTGGGACTTACCATACCGGATCGCANNCAGGTGTGCGGAAAGGCTTCCTACGCGGAGGCATATGCCGCAAGNCCGAAAGAGGTTATGGAGTATGCATGCTTTAATGCTTATGTGTGTCTGGCAGCAGCNCCGGTTCTNCGTGACCGGTTACAGGAACAGGGCATGTATGAATTGATGTACGATATCGAGATGCCTCTTACGAAGGTACTTTATGATATGGAGCAGTACGGTGTGCTGGTGAGGCCCGATGAGTTGAAGGCATATGGTGAAGCGTTGACGGGCAGGATCACGGAATTGGAGCAGTCTGTCTATAAACAGGCCGGATGTGAATTTAANATTAATTCACCGAAGCAGTTGGGTGAGATCCTGTTTGATAAGATGGGAATACAAGGCGGCAAGAAGACCAAGACCGGTTACTCCACTGCAGCGGATGTGCTGGAGAAATTGGCACCGGATTACCCCATTGTGTCGGATATTCTGGAGTACAGAGGACTTACAAAGTTAAAATCCACTTACGCAGACGGTCTGGCGGCCTATATTGATGAAGGCGGCAGGATTCATTCTACATTTAATCAGACGATTACGGCGACGGGGCGGATCAGTTCTACGGAGCCGAATTTGCAGAATATTCCAATGAGAATGGAATTGGGTCGCAGAATACGCAAAGTGTTCGTGCCGATGGAGGGTTACCTGTTTGTGGATGCGGATTACTCCCAGATTGAGCTTAGGGTGCTGGCGCATATGTCCGGAGACAAACAGTTGATCGAGGCGTATAAGATGGATGAAGATATTCACCGGATCACGGCTTCTAAAGTGTTCCATACGCCCTTTGAAGAGGTGACGGATTTACAGAGGCGCAATGCCAAAGCGGTTAACTTCGGCATTGTTTACGGCATCAGTTCCTTTGGACTCAGTCAGGATCTGAGTATTTCCAAGAAGGAAGCCGCAGATTACATTGAGCAGTATTTCGAGACTTATCCGGAAGTGAAGAGATTTCTTGATACTACAGTGGAGAATGCAAAGAAAAACGGTTATGTGACCACCATGTACGGACGCAGACGCCCGATTCCGGAATTGTCGTCGGGGAATTTCATGCAGCGCTCGTTCGGGGAACGGGTTGCCATGAACTCACCGATTCAGGGTACGGCAGCAGACATCATGAAGATTGCCATGATCCGTGTATGGGAAAGAATGCACAGGGAAAATCTGCAATCCAGAATGATTCTGCAGGTGCATGATGAGTTGTTAATCGAGACACTGGCGGAGGAGGAGGCTCAGGTATGCCGTATCTTGGATGAGGAGATGCAGCATGCGGCCGAGTTGTCTGTAGCGCTGGAAATCGATATGCACACGGGAAGCGACTGGTATGAAGCAAAATAGATATTAATANAGAGGCGGCATGAAATGAAAGTAATAGGGATCACAGGCGGCGTAGGGGCGGGAAAGTCACAGATACTTTCCTATCTTGGAGAACATACGCGCTGTCGGATTATTATGGCGGACCGGGTGGCCCATGAATTGGAAGAGCCGCAGGGGCGCTGCTATAAGCCCATCGTATCGGTGTTGGGAGCGGAGATCCTGACAGAAGAGGGTAGGATCGACAGGGCAAAGATGGCGGCAAGGATTTTTGCAGACGAAAAACTGCTGATGCAGATCAATGAGATCGTGCATCCTGCGGTGAAGGAATATATTACTGCGGCAATTGCCGAGGAGAGAGAGAACGATGGGATCGATTATCTGTTCATAGAGGCTGCACTTTTGCTTGAGAACGGTTACAAGGCAATCGTCGATGAAATGTGGTATATCCATACGGATGAACAGGTCCGGCGGGACAGGCTGAGGACATCCAGAGGATATTCGGATGAAAAGATTGAGAGCATTATGCAGGGGCAGTTATCGGAAGAAGATTTTATGAGACAATGTCCGGTAGTAATTGATAACAGTGGGACACTGGACAGTGTCTATAAACAAATTGATGAGAAATTGGGGGAAGACCTGTGTCAGAAGCAATGAAATTTCCGGGACAATTAGTATTTGGTTTGGATATCGGAACGAGGAGTATCGTAGGTACGGTAGGTTATCGTATGGGCGGGAAGTTCTATGTAGTCACGCAGAGTATCAGAGAGCATGGCACGAGGGCCATGCTGGATGGACAGATTCATGATATCTATAAAGTGGGAGAGACAATAAGCGAAGTCAAGACCGAATTGGAGGAGCGGATCGGAAGACCGCTTAAAGACGTATGTATTGCGGCAGCAGGCCGCGTGCTCAGGACGGTGACGGTCAGAGTGGATACGGAGCTTGACGGAGACAGGGAAGTAAACGGAGAGGATATTTATGCTCTGGACTCCATGGGTGTAGAGAAAGCATATGAGGAATTCTTAGAAAGTAATGATACGGAAGTTAAGTTCTACTGCGTGGGATATTCCGTGGTGCGTTATTATATGAACGGTTACACAATGGGTAATCTGGAGGGACATAGGGCGAAGACGATCGGAGCGGACATTATAGCTACTTTTCTTCCGGAGGATGTAGTGGACGGTCTGTATAAGGCAGTAGGACAGGCAGGGCTCGAAGTGGTAAATCTGACATTGGAGCCGATTGCTGCGATTCAGGTGGCGATTCCGGATATGTACCGCATGCTGAATATCGCGCTGGTGGATGTGGGCGCGGGAACCTCCGACATTTCCGTTACGAAGGACGGCAGTATCATTGCCTACGGTATGATTCCGATTGCGGGAGACAGCCTCACGGAGGTGGTGGCGAGGCATTGTCTGGTGGACTTTGCTACGGCGGAACAGATCAAGAGGGAGACGGGAGTTAAAGAGAAGATAGAGTACAAGGATATCATGGGGCTTTCGCAGACGATATCAGTCGAGGAAATCGAGGAAGTGACTGCGGCTGCAATCTCGGATATGACCGGACAGGTGGCGGACAAAATCAAGGAGTTAAACGGTGATAAATCAGTCAGCGCGGTGTTTGTTGTGGGTGGCGGCGGCAGACTTCCGGGTTACACGGCAGCGTTGGCGGATAAACTGGGGATTCAGCGAGAAAGAGTAGCGGTTCGCGGGGAAGAGGTTATGTTGAACATAGAGTTCCTGGAAGCGGACGCCAGAAAAGATTCCCTGATGGTGACGCCGATCGGAATTTGTTTAAGTTACTATGAACAGAGCAATAACTTTATCTTCGTTTATTTTAATGATCAGCGAATCAAAATATATGATAATAATAAGGTCGCGGTGGTTGACGCGGCAATGCAGGCGGAGTTTGCCAATGACGGACTGTTTCCGAAACGCGGTAAAGAATTAAATTATGTGGTGAACGGCAAGCCGCGTATTACCCGGGGGATGCTCGGAGAGGCGGCGGTGATCACCGTGAACGGTAATGAGGCGGATATCTATACACCGGTTCATGCCAATGATCAGATTAGGGTGAAGGAGTCCACGGCAGGGGCGCCGGCACAGCTCGATATAAATCAACTGCCTGAATTTGGCACTACTATGTGGGTGGAAGTCAATGATAAGAAAATTGATCTGCCTAAATTTGCCAGCGTTAACGGAGAACTGCAGTCCGGATATTATTCGATTAAGGAGAATGATTCCATTGAGATCTTAAACTTCTACACGGTGCGCCAAGTCGCAGAGTTTATGGATGTAATCATCAATCAGGAGATGAATATCTATGTCAATAATAAGCTGGCGGATATGGACACCAAGGTATACGAGAATTTCTCTGTTATATGGACGATGGAGGAATTGCAGTTATCTGACCGTGACAGATATGAGGCGGACGCGGCCGGCACAGTAGAAAAAGTAAGTACGGAAGATGGTATGGTGGACTCTTTCGAGGATCTTCCGGAAGATGATGGCAGCTACTATGCAAAACAGGAGCCGCAGGAGNANGTTCAGGAGGATGTGACATCTGCGGAGAGCGATGATGCAGCTGTGGAGGCAAATGAGGAAGAGAGCGATCTTGTTGCCGGAGCAGTAGAAGACGTGGAACTTGATCGCACCGTCGGAACAGCAGAAGACACAGAATCGAATTATGCTGCCGGAGCAACAGAAAACGTGGAGGGTGATCATACCGCTGGAGCAGCAGAAGACACAGAGACTGATCACGCCGCCGGAGCAGAGCAGGAAACGGTAACAGCACAGCAGGATAATACGGACAAAGCTTCTGCGGAAACATCGCAGGAGGAGTNTGATCAGGAGGCNCACACAGANANTACAGGATCGGACNGNNCAGAGNCTTNNNCANATGANNCGAATACAGTCTTNNGCNGANGGCACGGTGCATGTAACCGTAAACGGTTCCCAGATCTCCATGTCCGGCAAGAAGGANTATGTGTTTGTGGATGTATTCCAGTATATTGAGTTTGATCTCTCCAAGCCGCAGGGCAGTGGAATCGTGACCAGANTGAACGGAAGGGATGCGCAGTATTTGGAAACGATNCNCAGNGGAGATGTNATNGANATTTATTGGAANCATTGACNTATGTGACCGNTGAAATATATTGGTTTACATAATGTTNNGAATATATTATACAGAAAGAAAAGATAATAACTATGAGATTATGCAGNATAGCCAGCGGCAGCAGCGGAAACTGTGTGTACGTCGGTTCCGATACGACNCANCTTTTGCTGGATGTGGGAATCAGCGGCAAACGGACGGAAGCGGGATTACAGGAACTGGGNTTGAAAATGAGTGATATNGACGGTATCTTTATCACTCATGAACATGCNGACCACATTAACGGACTGGGNGTTCTGGCGAGNAAATACGGANTGCCGATCTATGGTACGAAGGGGACNATCGATGCAATCAGACAGACGCGGTCTCTTGGGAAAATTGATGAGAGCCTGTTTCGNTACATAAAAGCGGACGAGAAATGCAGAGTAAAGGATGTAACGCTCTATCCCATAAGNACTTCCCATGATGCCGCGGAGTCTGTGGCATACANNATCAGCCATGATCGACAGAAGATAGCGGTTATTACGGATCTTGGATGTTATAATGACTATACGGTGGAGTGCNTGAAAGGANTGGATGTACTNTATCTGGAGGCGAATCANGATGTNCACATGCTACAGGTGGGACCNTATCCGTATTATCTGAAACAGCGTATTCTGGGTGAGAGAGGGCATTTGTCCAACGAGGCGGCAGGNAGACTGCTCAGCAGGGTTCTGCATGATGATATGCGGGCAATCGTATTGGGACACTTAAGTCAGGAGAATAACCTTCCGGAACTTGCTTATGAGTCGGTGCGTGTGGAGGTGACTATGGCGGATGTGCCATACAGCGGCANNGATTTCCCCATGTATGTGGCAAAGCGTAACGAAGTATCACAGNNGATTACCATTTGAGAAAACATAAAACATGANATGCTGAAAAAGANCAGTGGAGCGGAGGAGATTATGAAAAAAACAATTATNACAGTGGTAGGTAAAGATACAGTGGGTATTATTGCGAGAGTATGTACCTATCTGGCNGANAACAAAATNAATATTCTGGATATTTCCCAGACCATCGTACAGGGATATTTTAATATGATGATGATCGTGGATATGAATCANACAGATAAGGANTTCGGAATTATCGTGAAAGAACTGGATCAGCTGGGGGANAATATCGGTGTNATCATCAAATGTCAGAAAGANGAAATATTTAACCAGATGCATAGAATATAATTTTTAATGCGGATTATGCAAAAAGGGTTATTTTCATAAATGATAATGTGCATTTAANTTGCGCAGACGGGAGTGAATATGATCAATATATTTGAAGTGGCGGAAACCAATGAGATGATAGAGAAAGANAATCTGGATGTCAGGACAATCACGCTGGGTATCAGTNTGTTNGATTGNATTGATGCGGATTTGAAGCTNGTCAATGANAAGATATATCATAAGATCTATGANGCNGCGAAAGATCTGGTGGCGACGGGAGAGTATATCTCTGATGAGTACGGNATNCCTATCGTGAATAAAAGGATTTCTGTNACNCCGATCGCGCTGATNGGCGGTGCGGCATGNAAATCGCCGGAAGACTTCGTATCGATCGCNCATACACTGGACAAGGTNGCNCATGAAGTGGGNGTTAATTTTATCGGCGGATATTCNGCACTGGTGTCGAAAGGTATGACNGNGGCAGACGAGATGNTGATTCGTTCTATTCCGAANGCGCTGTCTACGACNNAGAGAGTGTGCAGNTCTGTCAATGTCGGTTCCACTAAGACAGGAATAGANATGGACGCAGTNAAACTGATGGGNGAGGTCATCATACAGACCGCCGANGCGACGAAAGAAGAGGACTCACTGGGNTGTGCCAAGCTGGTNGTNTTCTGCAATGCGCCGGACGATAATCCTTTTATGGCGGGGGCTTTCCATGGCGTGACGGAGGCGGATAAGATCATTAACGTAGGGGTCAGNGGTCCCGGTGTNGTGAAGACAGCGCTGGAGAAGGTTCGCGGCGAGAATTTTGAAGTTTTGTGTGAGACGATTAAAAAGACAGCATTCAAGGTGACGCGTGTGGGACAGCTTGTGGCGAAAGAAGCTTCCAAGCGGCTGAATGTACCTTTTGGCATTGTAGATTTGTCACTNGCGCCGACACCGGCGATCGGGGATTCCGTGGCGGATATTCTATGTGAGATCGGACTGGAACAGGCAGGNGCACCCGGCACAACCGCAGCGCTNGCCCTGCTGAATGATCAGGTGAAGAAGGGNGGNGTGATGGCATCCTCGTATGTAGGCGGACTGAGCGGGGCNTTCATACCTGTCAGTGAGGATCANGGAATGATCGATGCTGTTAAGGCAGGTGCATTGACGCTGGAAAAATTNGANGCTATGACCTGTGTCTGTTCTGTCGGNCTCGATATGATNGCGATTCCCGGGGATACGAANGCNACTACCATCTCCGGCATCATTGCAGANGAGATGGCNATNGGTATGGTCAANCAGAAAACTACGGCAGTGCGTCTGATTCCGGTGATTGGNAAAGNAGTGGGGGAAANGGTAGAATTCGGCGGCCTGNTGGGATATGCGCCGATTATGCCCGTCAACAGTTTTTCCTGTGACGANTTCATCGGACGCGGGGGAAGAATCCCCGCGCCGATTCATAGTTTTAAGAATTAAAGATTATTCTGCAAATACCTGAAGATTNTCTTTCTCCAATGCTTCTGCGTTGGAGATGATCTTCCGGAANTCNNTTATCAATTCTTCGGAAAGCTTGACCGCCTGTTTGTATTCACCCTCAGCCCGCGTATAGTCCTCAACCTTAATTGCNGCAATTACGTTTTTGCCGTAACCGTGGAAACGGCGGTGTTTCTCGGCAAGANCTGTCCAAANGGGAGAGATCATACGGTTACGNGGATTCATTGCATAATAGAAATGNCCGAAAGCNCATTTNGTATCGTCTGTCTGGAGTGGAAGACATTCTCTGTTNGTTACCATTTTACCCAGAGTATTCANCCAATTCTGATGCGCGGTAATCGCATTTTGCACGTTAGCGATAAATTGGCGGTTATTCAGCATATAGAATACATCCTGAACCATTTTTCCCATCAACTTAGCGGATTCATCCAGTCCCCGTTCAATCTCAGCAACAGGTTTCATATTTTTAGTCAGGTCATCTGAGATAGCGGACAAACCGGCGGACTGCTCATTCAGTGCAGAACATTCTTCGCGTAGNCGTCCCATTTGATCCTGTACATTGGTGACNGAACTGAAAATTTCTTCGCTGGTTGCGGCGATGTTTGTGATGGAATCGGTTATGCTGACAATNTTNGAGACATTTTTCTGGTTGTTGGTAAGTACCTTGTTCANGTTTTCNCGAATCTCNCCCAGCTCCGCAACAGATTTGTCCAGNCTGTCGGAGGACATTGTGGCAGCAGTTTCNATCTCNGCNACGAAACCNTCCATATTAGCCGTGAGCTGCTTGGTTTCATCGGCAAGACTCCTGATCTGTTCGGCAACGACCGCAAATCCCCTCCCGGCTTCTCCGGCNCTTGCAGCTTCAATGGAAGCGTTCAGCGCCAGCATATTAGTCTGGGCGGAGATNGAGTTGATACCCTTAATTACCTCGTTCATTCCCTTGATGATNTCGAGGAGTTGNTGCATATCATCCTTTATTCTGTCGGATTCNGCAATGGTAGCCTGCGANTCCTCGACGATGCGGGAGATCTCACGGCTGCTTTCCTCCATATCATCCATGATTTCTCCCGCGGCGGAAGAGACCTGTGTGATGGATTCGGTAAAGCTTTCATGCGCATTAACCACNTCATTCATACTTTCTTCGGTTAATTGAGAGGCGTTTACTACGGTTTCGGATATATGCTGAACATTGCTGCTGATGTGAGACATCTTATCTGTGCTGTCATTCATGGCGAGATCTAAGGCACTGATCTTCATGACAGAGGAACAGACATCGCCGACTAATTTATTAAATTTGTCCCGTCCATCGGATAATCTGTCATAAATTTGCTGTGCNTCTTTATTTCCTTCGACAGGTTCCATTCTGCCGATGCATTGTAATGCCTTGTCATTTTTGACTTTCATTTACGAGTCCTCCTGTATCGAATGGTTANATTATCTTATTATAAATTATAACAGATNGATTTNCTTTTTTCTACCTAAAAAACAGAGATTATTATGAAATTGTGTGATAAAATATTACTGTTNTGCATTGCATGATATCGAACGGTATGATAGAAGAAGCGGCAGACTCTGCCCAGATGAAGGGAGACTTCTTATGACAGAAGGATATAAAAATGATGATCTGTGNGCGCAGTGTAAGGGGCGCTGCTGTAAGACGATGGGATGTTCTCTTGCACCGGCGGATATGATCCGTGCACTTAGAGATAAGACGGTGACGCGGGAAAATGTGGAAGATTTATTACAGCAGGGAAATTATGCCATCGATTCTTTTCAGACCGGCGGACATGCTTTCTATTATTTGCGAATGCGGCATAAATGTTTTACATTTATCGGGGTGGACGCCATGGGAGAATGCATCATGCTGACTGAGACAGGATGTAAGCTTGCGTTCGGGGACAGACCGAAGGGTGGCCGGATGCTGGAGGCAAGTGCGGACGGCAGATGTGCACAGCATTATACGCAGGAGATGATGATTGAAGACTGGAGTCCCTATCAGAAGCTGCTAAAAAATATCTGGGATGAATGGCATGAGCGTATGGAGCGGGAAGGCGTATTCGACAGATGTGAGGAAGAGTATATGCAGTTTCAGATGGCGCGGAGGTCGCAGCAGTGAGGAACGGTTGACATGGACGGAGACGTGAGTCTATAATAAGTCGTCAACACAATGTATTTTCCCATAGGAAATTAGGGTGGAATCCCCCTGAAACGGAGAGGTGGATTGAAAGAAAGGCATGGTGTTAGTATGAATATTCTGGTAATAGGCGGCAGTTATTTCTACGGCAGAGTGTTCGTTATGGAAGCAGTCCGTGAACACAGCGACTATCATATTACCGTTTTAAATCGGGGAACATATTCCATGGAAGAGTTTGGGGTGAAACAAGTTACAGGGGACAGACATGATCCGGCGACACTTACCGTCTGCAAAGAAGATTATGATGCGGTGATAGATTTCTGCGCTTATGAGGCGGGTGATGTAAAGAGCGTAATAGAGAATCTGCCAGGGAAACCTGGTCAGTATATTCTGATCAGTACCGTAGATGCCTATGAGCGCGGCAGTGGAATTGTCAAGTCGGAGGATCATGCGTTGGAACACAGAGCATTTTCCGGGGAGGCAGGCGCTTATATTGCGGGTAAGGTGGCACTGGAAGAGGAAATCAGAAGCATATGTACCGACAGGCAGATTCCATACACGATACTTCGTCCGGCAATCCTCTATGGTCCTTACAATTATGCACCGAGGGAATCAGCCTATATTCAGATGATGTTGATGAATCATGTGCTGCCTCGCTTTACGGATGCCGAAGGACGGTTTCAATTCGTCTATGTAAAAGATGCAGCCCATGCGATTCTGAGGGCACTTGGCAATGAGAGAGCGCATGGACAGGCATACAATCTCTGTCAGGATGAGATTGTGACCTATGAGAGCTTTTTTGCGGCGCTTAAGAAGGCAGCGGAACCGGAAGTGACAGAGAATCTGCAGGAAATACCGATGACGGTAGATGAGGCCGCAAGCGGACAGGTTCCGCTTCCGTATCCCGCGACGGCGGAAGAGACGGAGTTATGTTCCAATGAGAAGAGCAAGAGGGAGCTGGGCGTGGAATATATGGATTTTGCGGAAGGCATGGGCAGGACATACAGGGCATTTCGTAATGTGTTTTCATAGATCGAAATAGTGCTGTATTCGGAAGCTTCAGTTGACGGAATCCGGTAATGTAAAAGACAGGAGAAAGAAACAATGACGCTGGATCAGGTAGCAATAGGAAAAGAAGTGAAAATTACAAAGGTGGGAGGAGAGGGTGAACTGCGATGCAGACTGCTTGATATGGGTTTGATTCCGAAAACTCTTGTAAAGATACAGAAGGTGGCCCCTATGGGCGATCCGATAGAGATTCAGCTTCGGGGGTATGAACTGACGATCCGTAAAGAGGATGCGGGGAAAATTGAAGTGATTTAAACCTGAGGCAGGCAGAGATACGACAGGCATAACGGAAGAAGGGCAAAACGATGATATATGCTTTAGTAGGAAATCAGAATTGCGGCAAGACGACGCTGTTTAATCAGTTGACGGGTTCTAACCAACACGTAGGAAATTTCCCGGGTGTGACGGTGGATTCTAAGATGGGGGAGATTCGCGGCGATAAGGGTGATGCGGTGGTGGATCTGCCGGGCATCTATTCGATCCGTCCCTATACGAACGAGGAGCTGGTAACCAGACGGTTTATTTTACAGGAGAAACCGGACGGGATCATCAACATCGTAGATGCTACGAATATTGAGCGGAATCTGTATTTGACATTACAGCTTCTGGAAATGCATATTCCCATGGTGCTCGCGCTTAACATGATGGATGAGGTGCGAAACAACGGAGGAACCATCGATATCGGGAAGATGGAAGAGGTATTGGGCATTCCCGTGGTGGCGATCAGTGCGGTTAAGAATGAGGGAATTGAGGACTTGATCCGCGCGGTTAAGGAAGTATCAGAGCGGCGTATTTTTCCGAAGGTGACAGATTTTTGTGAGAAAGGAGCGGTACATAGATGTATCCATGCGGTAAGCCATCAGGTGGAAGATCATGCGGAACGCATCGGAATCTCTCCGAGGTTTGCGGCAACGAAGATCGTGGAGGGAGATAAAGATATTATAGAAAGTCTGAATCTGTCGGAGAATGAGATTGATCTGATGGAGCACAGCATCGTGGAGATGGAGCGGGACAGCGATATGGACCGTAACGCGGCGCTGGCGGATATGAGGTATGAGTTTATCGAGAGAGTCTGCGCACAGGCGGTCATCAAGTGTAGGGAGAGCAGGGAGCATAGAAGAAGCGTGCGGATTGACAGTGTGCTGACGAATAAGTACCTGGCGATCCCGGCTTTCTTGTTGATCATGCTGCTGGTGTTCTGGATGACCTTTGGTATTTCGGGCACTTTCCTGAGCGATCTGATGAGCATGGGCATTGATGCGTTGGCGCGGGTGACACAGAAGGCGCTGGAGGAGTACGGCATCAATCCGGTGGTAGAGAGCTTGGTGATAGACGGTATTTTTGCGGGTGTGGGGAGTGTGCTTAGCTTCCTGCCCATTATTGTGGTATTGTTCTTCTTTCTTTCCATTCTGGAAGATTCCGGCTATATGGCCAGAATTGCCTTTGTGATGGACAGACCTTTACGTAAGATCGGATTGTCGGGTAAGAGCTTCGTGTCTATGCTGATCGGGTTCGGGTGCAGTGTACCGGCGGTCATGTCCACCCGAACATTGTCCTCCGAGCGGGATAAGCGGATGACTATTATGCTGATTCCTTTCATAAGCTGTTCAGCGAAAATACCGATCTATGCGTTGTTTGCAGCGGCATTTTTTAGGAAACATCAGGCGCTTGTCATGATGGGACTTTACGCGCTCGGTATTCTGGTGGGAATTATCTGTGCGATGGTCTTGAAGGCGACGACGTTTCGAGGCAAGCCGATGCCGTTTGTAATGGAACTGCCCAATTACAGATTCCCGTCTGCTAAAAGCGTGGCACTTCTCATGTGGGATAAAGCGAAAGATTTTATTCAGCGTGCCTTTACGATTATATTTGTGGCAACGCTGCTCATCTGGTTCCTGCAGTCCTTTGATACAAGACTGAATGTAGTGACGGATTCCGGAGAGAGCCTGTTAGCTATGATCGGTAAACTGATTGCCCCGATGTTTACACCGCTGGGATTCAATGACTGGCGCGCGGCGACGGCTCTGATCAGCGGATTCAGCGCCAAGGAAGCGGTGGTCAGTACGCTGAGTGTGCTGACAGGCACTGCCATGTCCGGGCTTGGCGATACACTGGGTACGATATTTACGCCGCTTGCAGCGTTCAGCTATCTCGTTTTTACACTGTTGTATACACCCTGTGTGGCAGCAGTGGCAACGATTAGGCGGGAGATGAACTCTGTGTGGAAGACGCTCGGCATCGTATGTATGCAGTGCGGCGTGGCTTGGATTGCGGCATTTATATTTTATCAGGTAGGGAGTTTATGCTTGCATTTTCTGTAAGAAAGTAGTAACATTACAACAAGAACATAGGAAAACGTTTTCTGCGTGGCGGACGGATATATGCTAGCGGAGAAGTTTGTGGTGCAGAGGGGTACTGCAGCATTCGGGCAACGGAGGTATTTTATCTATGGATTTCAATGCGGTATATCACAGGGCGAACGATAATTATTGTTATCCTCTGGACGGGGAACAGTTGATCATCAATATTAAGACGGGATATGATGTGCGATATGTGAATATTATTCAAGGCGATCCCTTTAAGTCAGGTATTTTGGGCGGCGGGGAGAGCTGGAGCGGGGATGCGATCAATATTCCCTTTAAGAAGCGACTTAAGAATCAGCTCTGGTGGACGACGACGATCAAGCCGGAGTATAAAAGACTGAAATATTATTTCGAGCTACAGACGGACAGTGAACGATGGTTTTATTTTGAGGACGGTTTCGTGTCGGAGGCACAGATGCAGTTGGAGGGTAGAAGCCGTCAGTGTTTTGTCTTCCCATGGATGAATCCGGCGGATATTCCGGAGACTCCGGACTGGGTGAATGAGACTATTTGGTATCAGATCTTTCCGGAGAGATTCTGCAATGGAGATCCGTCTATCAATCCTGAGGGTACGCTGCCATGGCGTAACAAGGGTTCGGTTACCAATAAGGAGTTTTTCGGCGGAGATTTGCAGGGCATTATCAATAAGCTGGATTATATTCAGGGTTTAGGAGTGTCGGGATTGTACTTGACGCCGATCAATGAGGCGCCTACATCCCACAAATACGATACTACGGATTATACGAAGATCGATCCGCATTTCGGATCGGAAGAGACGATGATTACGCTGGTGAGAGAAGCACACAACAGGGGAATCCGTATTATGCTTGACGGGGTGTTTAATCACAGCGGACAGGAATTTGCCCCTTGGCTGGATGTGAAAGAGAAAGGACCGCAGTCTGAGTATTGGGACTGGTTTATGGTCAATG
The DNA here is from genome assembly GCA_014804605.1 of Lachnospiraceae bacterium. Classification (GTDB taxonomy): domain Bacteria; phylum Bacillota; class Clostridia; order Lachnospirales; family Lachnospiraceae; genus UBA3282. The sequence goes on from JAAUZM010000024.1 coordinate 29,098, forward strand.
AGTGGCCCTTTAAGCAGGACGGCGGATGCGCTTATGCGAAGCAGTATTATACGTTTGCTTTTTTCGATTCGATGCCGAAACTGAATACAAATAATCCCAAGGTACGGGAATATCTGATCGGCGTGTGTGAGAACTGGGTGAGAAATTACGATGTTGACGGTATCCGGCTGGATGTGGCCAATGAGATATCTCATACGTTCTGTAAAGAATTGCGGACGCATTTGAAGGCGATCAAACCGGATATTTATATTCTCGGCGAGATCTGGCACGATGCGATGCCATGGCTGCGGGGAGACGAGTTTGATGCGGTCATGAATTATCCGCTTGCAGAGAGTATTAAGGACTTCTGGATAGATAAGAGCCTGACGAATGAAGATTTTGAGTATACCATCAATCGTTGCTATACAGGATATATGCAGCAGACGAATGACGTGCTCTTTAATCTGTTGGATTCCCATGATACGAAGCGGCTGCGCAGCGATGTAAAAAATCTGGACGAATATTTTCAGCAGCTTGCGGTACTGTTTACTATGCCGGGATCACCGTGCATTTATTACGGTACGGAGATCGCCATGGAAGGCGGATATGATCCGGACTGCAGACGGTGTATGCCATGGGAGGAAATAGATGCGGGCGTATACGACGAGAGAATCCAGATAGTCAGAAGCCTGTTGCAGCTTCGTAGAACAGAACCGCTTCTTCGCGACCGCAATTTCCATTTTCCGAACAGGATCAACCGGTCGAGAGTCATAGAGTTTAACAAGATGGGCTGGATGGATAATTACGTGGAAGTCATTATCAACTGTGAGGAGGAAGATATTGAGATCGAGAGAGAGGGGGAGATTCTTTTCTCCAGACATTATATCGATAAGACACTTCTGCGCAACGGCATATTGATACGCAGGATTCAAAAATAGAATCGAGGAATACGAAATGAAAAGTTATATGTTGGATCTGAATTCTATAGAAAAAGTGAAAGGATTTGTGAAAGCAATTGAGCCGTTTGAAGGGTATTTTGATCTGGTAAGCGGCAGATATGTGATCGATGCGAAATCCATTATGGGAATTTTTTCCATGGATCTGTCTAAGCAGGTGGAATTCAGGATTCTGGAGACAAACGATAAGATTCAGGAAGTGGAGGCGGCGATTGCACCTTATCTGGTGCAGTAGCCCTCGGATTATATAGGATCGGGAAAAGAAGACTGTCGGCATACGGGAAACCTATGCCGGCAGTTTTAAAGTAAATTGTCGTTTACAGTGCAAACAGAAATTATGCTGGTTTGCAAGTATAATTTTAACCCATAACACATGTTTGGTAATTCTGCACAATAAAATCACCTGTTATTACTCCGATCAGGGTAATTAACAGGTGGTTTTTTTGTGCAGTTTTTAC
>JAAUZM010000025.1 GCA_014804605.1 Lachnospiraceae bacterium
ATGGACGGACCGCCGGTGTACCTGTTGGCGACCAACGCCATGGCAGGGTAGCCGAGTCCGGCAGGGATAAACGCTGAAGGCATCTAAGCGTGAAGCCCCCCTCAAGATGAGATATCCCAAATTTAGTAAGACCCCTTGGAGACTACGAGGTAGATAGGCTTAAGGTGTAAGTGCAGCAATGTATTAAGCTGATAAGTACTAATCGGTCGAGGGCTTAACCAAAAATTCATTGTAAAGATTTTCAGGTTCGGTTTTGAGGGTATGATTACCTGATAGTAAGAGTTAATCCCTATGGGATTTGCTTTGGCCCGGTGGCTCAGTTGGTTAGAGCGCCGCCCTGTCACGGCGGAGGTCGTGGGTTCGAGTCCCATCCGGGTCGTATGAGAAGTGATTGCAGAGACAGTCATATCTCGCGAAGAATGGTTATACCATTATATTATGGGATCTTAGCTCAGCTGGGAGAGCATCTGCCTTACAAGCAGAGGGTCATAGGTTCGAGCCCTATAGGTCCCACTTAATAAGACATTGTTTGTTAGAATGCGCCGATATGGCTCAATTGGCAGAGCAGCTGATTTGTAATCAGCAGGTTAACGGTTCGAGTCCGTTTATCGGCTTATGATGGCAACATCATATGGATGGATTCCCGAGTGGCCAAAGGGGACAGACTGTAAATCTGCTGCAAATTGCTTCGGTGGTTCGAATCCACCTCCATCCATTTAGCTACACAATTTAATAACGCGGGGTGGAGCAGTCTGGAAGCTCGTCGGGCTCATAACCCGAAGGTCATAGGTTCAAATCCTGTCCCCGCTACTCAAATGCCCAGATAGCTCAGTTGGTAGAGCAGAGGACTGAAAATCCTCGTGTCACTGGTTCGATTCCGGTTCTGGGCATTTTTCTATGGACCACTAGCTCAGGCGGTAGAGCACTTGACTTTTAATCAAGTTGTCTGGGGTTCGAATCCCCAGTGGTTCACTAAAATGTTTCTCAGAGTAAATATGGGGATTCGAACCCCAGAGCGATATCCCCAGTGGTTCACTAAAATAAAAGAGTCGGCTGTATGTGCCGGCTCTTTTAATATATAGGAAATTACTTCGTTAAGGCACGAGTTTGCGAAGCAAATCTCGCAATTGAGCGAAGCTCAATTTTGTATAATAAGGAAGTAGGAATTTAGAGCAGAGTGTGGTACGATTAATAGGCAAAAGTCAGTGGATTTATCCGACGTGATTCGGAATTGTGGAGAACGCGGATGGAGGAACACAGATGTGAGTAAAGTGAAAAGAGTATTTTCAAAGATATTTGAGCAGATTAGTGAGTGCATGGTGCCGATTATACCGATTTTGCTGGCAGGCGGTATTATTAAAATGATAGTATTGCTCCTGACAACGCTTCATATTTTATCGGGAACCACAGAGACAATTTTATCGGCAATTGCTACTGCACCGTTTTATTTTCTTCCGGTTATGGTGGCATATTCTGCAGCGAACCATTTTAAAACAGATCCGCTGATTGCAATGATCAGTGTATGCACTATGCTTCTTCCTGATTTTACAGCGTTGATGGAGAGCGGTGAGAAAGTTACGTTTATGGGCATTCCGGTGGTGTCGGCGACTTACGCTTACAGTGTCATACCGATTATCCTGCTGATCTATTGTATGTCTCATATTGTAAGATTTTTAAAGAAGCTGATCAAGGAAAGTCTGCAGCCCTACTTACTTGCGGCATGTGCGATATTGATCACATCGCTTATAGGCATTCTGATCATTGAGCCGATAGTCGGATTGATCAGCAGTGTGCTGGCGGACGCTTTGAATGTGTTGCAGACGGAAGTGCCGATACTGGCGTGGGGAATTTTTGCGGCGTTGACGCTTTTCCTTGTTTCCACAGGTATGCATTGGGTGTTTATTACGCTGGCAATTACGCAGATTGGGTTGACAGGCGTTGATTACGGAATTATGGTGGCGTTTTTTATCTCGAATATGTCGCTTGCGGGATGTGACATGGGTGTATTTGTGAGGGCAAAAACACCTGCAAAGAAGGCAATGCTTATAAGCGCCATGATAACGGTTCTGATTCCGGGGATTGCAGAGCCATCTATCTTCGGCGTGTGTTTCAAAGAGAAAACACCGATGATCGGCAATGTGTTGGGATGTATGATCGCAGGTATTGTGCAAGGGATTCTGACGGTACATTGTTATATTTTTACTTTCCCGAGTATTCCGTCTGTCCTGATGTTCTACAGTGCTAATGAGGCAAACAACCTGTTAAAAGCCATTGCGGTGGCAGCGGTGGCTTTTGTTGCGAGTTTTATCATTACAATGCTGGTCTATCGGGAAAGTCGGCCGGAGGCAGAGGGAATGCAAAGTTAGAATATAATTGCTATTGAGAAGCAGAAGATGTGATGAGATGAGGAATGAGTGTCGATACAATATGATGAAATAGAAAGCTTAATTAATATAGAAAGGAATTGGCAGCACAGATGAAAAAGATCATGTTTTTTGTTGGGGATATTGAGACACAGGGGTATTTCTCGCTTCAGATTGCCGAGGCTATGAAGCAGCTGGGGCATGAAGTTTTTATTTATGATTTGGCGCGGGCATGGAATAGTACAGAGAAGTTCTTCCGGTTTTTTGAAAAAGGAAATACGGTGCTGATCAATTTTAATTTTCATGGGATGAGCGGTGAGGAATATTTTTTAGATGAAAATGACACAATGATGTGGGATGCACTGGGCATACCGAGTTATAATATCGTGGTAGACCATCCGATGTACTATCATCATTTTCTGGAGAAAGTTCCGCGCAACTATCATCATATCAGTATAGACAGGAATCATGAAAAGTATATGCGTCGCTTTTTTCCGGAGATTGCATGTGCGCCGTTTCTGCCGTTAGCAGGGACGGAGTTGTATCCGAATAAGTCAAATGTACCGGTCGAATATCGTAAGTATGACGTGATGATGGTGGGCAACTATTGTGTTCCGGAGACATTTGAGCAATATATTACAAGAATTGATGATGAATATACGGCCTTTTATCATGGGATGATCGATGATCTTCTTGCAAATCCGTATAAAACGGTGGAAGAAGTGGCGGAAGCACATCTGAGAGAAGAACTGGAGGAGGTGCCGGAAGAAGAACTGAAGAAGGTGATGGCGGCACTCACTTTTATCGACCTGTATGTGCGTTATACGGTGCGCGGCAGAGCCGTGCAGCAACTTGTGGACGCGGGGATCAAAGTGCACGTTTTCGGAGACGGCTGGGATTCGCTGACATGCAAGCATGAAGAGAATCTGATTTTGATGAATAATTTAGATTCAGTTGGATGCCTGAAAAAACTGTGTCAGACGAAAATTTCGCTTAATGTGATGCCGTGGTTTAAGGATGGAGCGCATGACAGAATTTTTAATACAATGTTAAACGGGGCAGTGTGTCTGACGGATTCAAATGTATATTTGGACAGTATATTACATGACGGGACAGACAGTTGTATCTATTCGCTGGAACACATGGAGCGTCTGCCGGAAATCGCGACGGGGCTGCTTGCCGATCCGGATCGGATGCAGAGAATTGCTGATGAAGGTTATAAGCTCGCCAAAGCAGGACATACGTGGGCACACAGGGCGAAGCAGCTGCATGAGTTGATAGAGGGCGAATAAGATATGAGTTGAGAAAAAGCATGTACAGAAATGACAGGTTTGAAAGAAGGGTATAAAGATGGATATCATAGAAAAGCGCAAACAGAAGCATGAAGAGCGTGTTAAAAGATTATATGAGCGGCATAAGCGGATTCATGCGCTGCTTAAAAAGCATGCTTCCGATATTCTGAATTCGGAGAATTTCAAGGGAACAAGGAAGCATATCCAACACGGGTCCATGACGGTTTATAACCATTCCATGGATGTGGCAAAGTACAGCCTGCTTCTAAATAAAAAGTTAGGGCTCAAATGTAACAAGCATGATTTGATCCGTGGTGCACTGCTGCATGACTATTTCCTCTATGACTGGCATGACAAAGACTATCTGTCAGAGCGTAAGCGGCTGCACGGGTTCTGGCACCCGAGCATAGCACTGAAAAATGCAGAGAAAGAATATCAGTTAAACGATACACAGAGGGATATCATTCATAAGCATATGTGGCCGTTGACTGTTGTGCCGCCGATGTGCAAGGAAGCATGGGTGGTTACGGCAGCGGATAAATATTGTTCTCTGATGGAGACAGTGAAGCTTCACAAGGGACACGGCGCAAGAAAGGCATCCTGAGATTCAGGATATCAGGATTTGGAGTCAAAAGACACCTACTCGGATTGAAGAAACAGATGAGCGGCTGCGGCGGTGAGGAAAGGAAGACTTTGTAGGATGTACGAACAAAATCATGGGGCAAAGAGCCTGTACGCCGCACTGTCTGCATATGGGGACAGCGATTATTATCCGTATCATATGCCGGGGCATAAGCGCAGCAGTCGTGCAGGTGAAATGGCGCGGTATTACGATATTGATATTACGGAGATAGACGGATTTGATGATTTGCACCATGCAGAGGGAATCCTGCGGGAAGCGCAGGAGCGGGCGAATCGTCTGTACGGCGCAGAGGAAACTTACTATCTGGTAGGCGGAAGTACCTGCGGCGTATTGGCTTCGATTATGGCGGTGGCGGGGCGTGGAGCGGAGATTCTGATTGCCCGCAACTGTCATAAATCTGTTTACCATGCGGCGATTCTGCAGGAGCTGAGTGTGCATTACTGTTATCCGGATTTGCTGGAGGAGTACGGGATCTATGACGGAATCGGGGCGGATGATGTGTCCCGTATCTTAGAGGCATATCCTGATTGCAGAGNGGTGGTTATCACNTCACCGACATACGAGGGGATCATGTCCGANGTAGGCGCTATTGCCAAGGCGGTGCATGAGAGGGNTAAAATACTCATTGTAGATGAAGCGCACGGCGCTCATTTAGGGCTGGANCGGCATNTNCCGACGGGAGCGGTTGCGGCAGGTGCGGATCTGGTGNTACATAGTCTTCATAAAACGCTTCCGGCCATGACGCAGNCTGCGCTNCTTCANGTACAGGGAGAGCGGGTTGACAGAGAACGGCTGCGCAGATATTTGAGGATNCTNCANACCAGCAGTCCNTCTTATGTNATGATGGCGAGTATGGATTCCTGNATCCGTTATGTGGAATCNCAGGGTGCGGCAGATTTTNCGCAGATGCGNCGGCAGTATGATTTTTTTTGTAAAAAAACNGAGAAATGCCGGCATGTAACAATTGGAAAAATGACGGAAGTGTCAGAAAAGCNGCANACATATCNCATGATTGGCTGGGATATNGGAAAAATTGTGATATTTGTGCGCAATTCGTTATGGAACGGACAAAAGCTGTACGATGTTTTNCGGGAAGAATATCACTTACAGNTGGAGATGGCNGCGGGTAATTATGTGGTGGCGATTATGACNNTNATGGACACNGAAGAAGGNTGGCAGAGATTGGCTGATGCATTGGTGCAGATTGATGATAGGATAGAGAAGGAGATGTCGCAGTCNGCGGCCGGAAAGAGNCNGACGACAGATTATGAAGCAGCAGAGCGGATTTCTGCGGAACANGGCATAAGAACAGACTNNGTGNGCCTGTCGGAAGACTGCANCGGGGCGGACAACAGTTACGGTATACCGGAAATCAGAATGAGCGCNGCGCAGGCTTATGACAGNCAGCGGGAGAAGNTACCGTTAGCGGCNGCCGTGGGNAGAACCGTGGCCGATTTTATTAATTTATATCCNCCGGGCATTCCGCTTCTCGTGCCGGGGGAAGTTNTNAGTGAAGAATTGCTTGNACAGATACGGAAGAGTATGCGCATGGGTCTGCGCGTGCAGGGGGTGTCAGNAGAAGNGGAAGTGGCAGTGGTTTTATGAAATGTTTGAAATTACTTCCAAAATATGGCATTATTAATATAGAATGTNNTTATCGATAAAAGGTATTTATCAATATGGGAAAAATCGTGTGCCTGATGGGACGAAGTTCGTCAGGAAAAGATACAATCTATAAAGAACTGCTGGCNCAGAACCGAGTGNTGCTGCAGCCCATCGTTCCCTATACGACCAGACCGATCCGGGCAGGAGAAAGTGACGGGGTGGAGTATCATTTTACGGATGAAGAAGGATTCCTGAGGCTTCAGAATCAGGGAAGGGTGATAGAGGACAGAGTATATCATACTTGTCTGGGCATGTGGCGGTATTTTACGGTTGCGGATGGAGAGATTGATACAAAGAGCGGTTCTTATGTGGTGATCGGCACGCTGGAATCCTATGAGCAGATGAGACGGTTCTACGGAGAAGACAAGGTGCTTCCGATTATGATCGAGCTGGACGACGGGGTGCGGCTCCAGAGAGCACTGGATCGGGAGATGGCTCAGGATCATCCGAAATATGAAGAGATGTGCAGACGGTTTCTGGCGGACGCCGAAGATTTCTCAGAGGAGAAGCTTAACAAGGCGGGAATCAGNCGGACATTTTATAATGGTGAGTTGGGCAGATGTCTGGAAGAGATTNTGNCATATCTACAAGAAAAATGTAACGAAGACGATATATAATATGGCAATGCGGCGGAAAGCAATTCGAGTCGTATGAAATCTATAGAATATTTATGGCGGGGAGGTGACGGGAGATGGATATTAAAGTAAATCAAATACAGCAGGCGATGCCGGTGGAACAGACGCAGCAGGCGCAGGAGACGGACGGTACTTTTAAGTTCACTCTTGTCAGCAGGATAGAGGAACAGGATCTGCAGAATGCTTTGGCGAATATGATGGAGGAGATCACCAGGCAGGGGGATAAGCTGGCGAAGCATCGCGATATCAAGGATATGAGGAAATATCGGGCGCTGATCAAGGATTTCTTAAATGAGGTAGTCAATCGTTCCCATGCTTTTTCCAGAGAGAATTTCCTCGACCGGAAGGGGCGTCACAGGGTATACGGCATTATCCGGCTGATCGACGAGAATCTGGATCAGCTGGCACAGGAGCTTGTGAAGGATGAGCAGGACAATCTGGCGATTCTCAATAAAATTGGGGAGATNAGAGGGTTGCTGCTGGATATTTTTACTTAATGATGAAAGAGGTATAAAAGNGCGACAGTGACTAAAAGATAAAGCATTAAATAACGGGTGGGGTTATAGATGGCTAAATTTACGGATATTATAGGACAAGAGCAGTTGAAAGAGCATTTGCAGAACGCAATTGCTACGAATAAAGTTTCACATGCATATATCATCAACGGAGAGAGGAGTTCCGGTAAGGAATTTATCGCACGTGTTTTTGCGATGGCGCTGCAATGTGAGAAGAGTGGTGTAGAGCCCTGCGGGGAGTGTCATTCCTGTAAGCAGGCGCTCAGCAATAATCAGCCCGACATTGTATATGTCAGTCATGAAAAGCCGAACACGATAGGCGTTGAGGATATCAGGTCACAGATCAACGGGGACATCGGTATCAAACCTTACAGCAGTCCGCGTAAGATCTACATTATGAATGAGGGCGAGAAGATGACGGTGCAGGCGCAGAACGCACTGTTGAAGACGTTAGAGGAGCCGCCGGAGTATGCGGTGATTCTGATTCTTACCACTCATGTGGAGGCACTGCTTCCGACGATCTTAAGCCGCTGTGTGGTACTTAATATGAAGCCGGTGCCGGACAGGCTTGTGAAGAAATATCTGATGGAGGAGCTGGCAGTGCCGGATTATAAGGCAAATATCTGTGTCGCTTTCGCAAGAGGCAACATCGGCAAGGCGAAGCTGCTCGCCAGCAGTGAAGAGTTCGAGAAGGTTAAGGACGAGGCGATCACGCTGGTGAAATATATCAATGACATGGAAGTCAACGAGATCGTCAAGGCGATCAAGAAGATCACGGAATACAAATTTGATGTCAATGATTATCTGGATATACTGTCTGCGTGGTATCGGGACGTACTGCTTTTTAAGGCCACAAAAGATGTAAACAGTCTGATCTTTAAAGAAGAGATACAGCAGATCATGAGAGTGTCGGACAGAAGCACATATGAGGGAATCGAGACGATTGTAAATGCATTGCAGCAGGCGAAGAGAAGACTGGAAGCCAATGTCAATTTCGATCTGACGATGGAACTTTTATTATTGACGATTAAGGAGAACTGAGTTGTCCGAGATCGTATCAGGGCGGATAATGTGAGAGCCCGAAAAGAACATGAGAAATATGGAGGTTGATAGATTATGATACGAGTGATAGGAGTGCGGTTTCGTACTGCCGGTAAGGTATACTATTTTGATCCGGGCAAGCTGGATATTAAGAAGAATGATCACGTGATCGTGGAGACGGCAAGAGGAATCGAGTACGGTACGGTGGTCGGTGATCCGAAAGAGGAGGAAGATGACAAGGTAGTTCAGCCGCTCAAGTCTGTACTTCGTATCGCAACACCGAAAGACGATGAGCAGGAAGCGTCGAATAAGCAGCGGGAGAAAGAAGCGTTTAAAATCTGTCTGGAGAAGATCAGAAAACATGATCTGCAGATGAAATTGATCGATGCGGAATATACTTTTGACAATAATAAGGTATTGTTCTATTTTACGGCGGACGGACGTATCGACTTCCGTGAACTGGTGAAAGACTTGGCTTCCGTATTTAAGACAAGAATAGAGCTCAGACAGATCGGTGTCAGGGACGAGACGAAGATTTTGGGCGGGATCGGCATCTGCGGCAGACCGTTATGCTGTCATACGCATTTATCGGAGTTCGCACCGGTTTCAATCAAAATGGCGAAAGAACAGAATCTGTCTCTTAACCCGACCAAGATTTCGGGCGTCTGCGGCAGGTTGATGTGCTGTCTGAAGAACGAGGAAGAAACCTATGAGGAATTAAACAGGAGACTGCCGAATGTAGGAGATTTCGTGACAACGGAAGACGGACTGAAAGGTGAAGTGCACAGCGTTAACGTGCTTCGCCAGCTGGTAAAGGTCATCGTGGACGTGGACGATGAGAAAGAGATTCAGGAGTATAAGGTCGAGCAGCTTCGCTTTAAGAGAAAGCACAATAAGAACCGCAAGATGGATGTCAGCGAGGCGGAGTTAAAAGAACTGGAAAAGCTGGAGAAACAGGATTCCAACAAGTCCAAGCTGGATGAAAATTAATATCGGACGGGAAGCATGAAAGGTCGGATATGGCGGCAGAGAGAAACGTTCCTTTAAAAGAAAATGAGAGAATCGATGATCTGGAGCGCAACGGATATCATATTATTCAGGATACCGGGCGCTTCTGTTTCGGCATGGATGCGGTGCTTTTATCCGGTTTCGCCAAAGTAAAAGACGAGGCCCGCGTGTTGGATCTGGGCACAGGGACGGGGATCATTCCGATCCTGCTGGAAGCCAAGACAGGTGCAGAACATCTGATCGGGCTGGAGATTCAGGAAGACAGCGCGGATATGGCCAGACGCAGCGTACAGTTGAATGGACTGGAAGATAAGATTGATATCGTGACGGGAGATATAAAAGAGGCAGGGAGTCTGTTCGACGCTGCTTCTTTTGACGTTATCACGTGTAATCCGCCTTATATGACGCATCAGCACGGGCTTATGAATCCTAATGACGCGAAAGCCATTGCGAGACATGAGATTCTGTGTACGCTGGAAGATGTGATCGCACAGACGGCAAAACTGCTTAGACCGGGCGGTAATTTCTATATGGTGCACAGACCGTTCCGGCTGGCGGAGATTATGGTACTGCTGCATGATTATAAATTAGAACCAAAAAGGATGCAGCTTGTGTATCCTTATGTAGATAAAGAGCCGAATATGGTATTGATCGAGGCGAACCGGGGCGGCAGACCGCGGATGACGGTGGAGAAACCGCTGATTGTGTACAAGGAGCCGGGCGTGTATATGCCGGAAATCTATGAGATCTATGGGTATTGAGCATATTAAAAACAGAAAGAAAATATGTGCGTTGATGATGGCGATGCTGCTGACAGGCTGGCTGAGTGGGTGCAGTGGGAATGATGTGGAGGCTATGGCCGATTCTGTAAGCGAAGACGATATACCGGCAGAGGCGGCGGAGCAAATGCCGGGCACCATATCGGAAAATGATGTGGCAGACAGAGATGATATATTGGAGAATGTCGCATCGGGCAGCGAAGCTATATCGGAAAACAGTGTTCCGGGCAGCGGTACTGTCGCAGACGACGGTGAGACCGAGGATACTCGTCCGGATCCTGTTAAGGTCAAGGGAATCTATGTCAGCGGTCCGGTGGCAGGTACCGCGAAGATGGATGATTTGATCGATCTGGTGGAGCAGACAGAACTTAACGCGATGGTAATCGATGTCAAGAATGATGAGGGCAAGATAACTTATAAGATGCAGTCGGAGCAGGTTACAGAGCTGGAAGCCGGTGTCAGATACATACCGGATATCAAGGAACTTGTCACCAAATGCAAGGAGAAAGATATCTATCTGATCGCCAGAATCGTGGCGTTTCGAGACCCTTATCTGGCGGAGAAGAAGCCGGAGTGGGCGGTGCATACAAAGAGCGGACAGATTTTCCGGGATAAAAAGGGACTGGCATGGGTCAATCCCTATGAGCGTGAAATGTGGGATTATCTGATGGAGATTGCTTCTCAGGCAGCGGCGGACGGATTTGATGAGGTACAGTTCGATTACATTCGTTTTTCCACCGATATCGGAGAGGGAGAGGTGGATTACGGGCCGGAGGCAGCGCAGACAGATAAGGTCGAAATTATTACGGAATTCACGGAGTATTTGTATGATACGCTGACGTCTCGGGGTGTGTATGTGGCGGCGGATGTGTTCGGCACGGTGATCGACAATGAGACCGATCAGAAGATTGTGGGGCAGGACTATGTGAAGATGGCGGAGCATCTGGATTATATCTGTCCGATGGTGTACCCCTCTCATTATCATAACGGGGCATACGGGATCGCGGTGCCGGATGCGGACCCCTATGCAACGATCTATGCGGCGGCATCTTCCTCCGTGCAGGAACTGGGTGCAGTGCCCGAGGAGAAGCGCGCCCATGTGCGGATGTGGCTGCAGAGCTTTACGGCAGGCTGGGTTTCCGGACATATCAGCTACGGTCCACAGCAGATACGGGAACAGATCAAGGGCGCTTACGATGCGGGCTATGAGGAGTGGATCTTATGGAATGCGGCAGTCAACTATCAGCCGGATTCCCTGTTGACCGAGGAGGAAGCGGAGGCAGAACGGCAGAAGTGGGAAGAGGAGAAAGCGGCAGCGGAACAGAAGCGCAAAGAAGAGGAAACCACAGCAGGGGAGCAGAAGCGTAAAGAAGAGAAAAACGCAGCAGCAGAACAGAAGCGCAGTGAAGAGAAAACGGCACCAACTGATCCTGCGGAAGACGAATCGCCGCAGGTTGTGAAAGAGCCTGATGAGACGGAGCAGAAGCCGCAGGATCAGTAACATATATTAAGGAGAATGTACATGGCAGGAATCTTATACTTATGTGCCACCCCCATCGGCAATCTGGGGGATATGACGCCCCGCGTGGTCGAGACGCTGCGCGGGGTGGACCTGATCGCAGCAGAGGATACCCGCAATAGTATCAAGCTGCTCAATCATTTTGAGATCAGGACTTCTATGACCAGTTACCATGAATATAATAAAGTAGAAAAAGCCGAGTATCTGGTGGCCCAGCTGCAGCAGGGTAAAAACGTGGCGCTGATTACAGATGCCGGAACACCTGCGATCTCAGACCCCGGCGAGGTGTTAGTGACTAAGTGCCATGAAGCGGGGATTACAGTGACATCTCTGCCCGGTGCGGCGGCATGTATCACCGCACTTACTCTGTCGGGGCTGAGCACGAGGAGATTTTGCTTCGAAGCTTTTCTTCCGGCGGATAAGAAGGAAAAAGCGGAGATTCTGGCGGAGCTTAAGGAAGAATCCCGAACGATCATTCTCTACGAGGCACCGCACCATCTGGTACGAACGTTGGAAGAGTTATTTCATACACTGGGGGATCGCCGGTTGACGCTGTGCAGGGAACTGACCAAGAAATTCGAGACGGTGATTCCTACGACGATCAAGGACGCCCTTGCGCTGTATGAGACCGAAGAACCCCGTGGAGAGTATGTGCTGGTCATAGAGGGCAAAAGTCTGGAACAGAAGAAGGAGGAGCGTCGGGAGTCGTGGCAGAGCATGAGCATCGAGGAGCACATGGCATATTATGAACAGGAAGGATTGGATGAAAAAAGTGCCATGAAACAGGTTGCGAAAGACCGTGGAGTGCCGAAAAGAGATATTTATCAATATTTATTGGCAAAGTGAATTGACAAAACGCAGAAAACTCGTAAAATTAAGATTGACAAATATACGGACAGATAATATACTTTGAATGTCAAACTATTTTATCTAATGGTGAAAAGGAGAGCGGAAAAATGTTAGAGAGAGTTATCGAGATTATTCAGGAGCAGTTAAACTTGGACGGAGTGGAGATCACGGAAGAATCCTCTTTCAAGGATGATTTGGGTGCGGACTCCTTAGACTTATTCGAATTGGTTATGGCTTTCGAGGAGGAGTACGGTGTAGAGATCCCTTCTGAAGATTTAGAGCAGATCACGACAGTCGGCGCTGTTGTTGAGTACATGAAGAGCAAAGGCGTAGAGGCATAGAATGAAAACAAAAATTACAGAACTGTTCGGAATCGATTATCCGATTATTCAGGGTGGTATGGCATGGGTTGCCGAGTATCATCTGGCGGCAGCAGTTTCCGAGGCAGGCGGTCTGGGAATTATCGGGGCAGGCGGCGCACCGGCATCTTTTGTCAGAGAACAGATCCAGAAGACGAAAGAACTTACGAACAAGCCTTTTGGCGTAAATGTGATGCTGATGAATCCGGAAGCGGATGAGATTGCGAAAGTGATCGTAGAGGAAGGTGTACGGGTAGTTACTACCGGAGCCGGTAATCCGGGCAAATATCTTGCCGCATGGAAGGAAGCCGGTATTAAGGTAGCACCTGTTGTTGCCAGTGTAGCGCTTGCAAGGATGATGGAGCGTGCCGGCGTGGACGCGGTAATTGCAGAAGGTACGGAGTCCGGCGGACATATCGGATCGGCTACTACGATGACACTTGTTCCTCAGGTAGTGGACGCGGTGAATATTCCCGTAATCGCGGCAGGCGGTATCGCAGATGGCAGAGGATTTGCCGCAGCGATGATGCTGGGCGCGGAAGCGGTTCAGATGGGAACAAGATTTGTGGTGGCGAAAGAGTCCATCGTACATGAGAATTATAAGAAAAAAATCTTGGCGGCGAAGGACATTGACTCGGAAGTGACGGGTATGACCCACGGACATCCGGTTCGCCAGATCCGCAATAATATGACGAGGGAATACCTGAAGCTGGAGAAAGCCGGAGCACCTTTTGAAGAGCTGGAACAGCTGACGCTCGGGGCACTTCGTAAAGCCGTGGTGGAGGGTGATACTGTTAACGGTACGCTGATGGCAGGACAGATTGCAGGTATGGTCAAGGAAGAGATGACTTGTGCGGAAATGATGCAGGAGATCATGGCACAGGCCGAGACTCTGTTAAAATGTAAATAAGTGATAGTTTTTTGTATAGATGCGCCGGAGTATAAGAGACGGCGCAGACAGAAGCGTTTACGGGCGCAAGCTCATGGGCTTGCGCTTTTTCTGAAATAAATACTTTGAAAATCAAAGTATTATTGCGATAGTGTTGTAGCAGACAGATTCAGAGAGATATATTGTGGACGGATCTGTATATGGCTACATGCAGAAAAGGAGAAGATTATGGGCAAGACAGCATTTATGTTCCCGGGGCAGGGAGCGCAGTATGTAGGTATGGGGAAGGATTTCTATGAGCAGATTCCGGTTTGCCGGGAGATGTTTGAATTGGCGAGCAAGGCCAGCGGACTGGATGTGCCGGCACTTTGCTTTGAAGAGAATGAACAGATCAATATTACGGAATATACGCAGATTGCCATGCTGGCGGCAGAGGTGGCAATGTTAAAAGCGATAGAGGAAAAAGGCCTGAAACCGGATGTGACAGGCGGGTTAAGTCTGGGCGAGTATGGCGCGCTGGCAGCAAGCGGTGTGATGAGCCCTGAGGATGTTTTTAAGGTAGTGCGTAAGCGCGGTATCTACATGCAGGAGGCAGTACCGCAGGGCGGTGCCATGGTGGCAGTGCTTGGTCTGGATACGGCGGTGATCGAGAAGATCTGCGAGGAGACGGAGGGATGTGTGTCGATCGCAAACTATAACTGTCCCGGGCAGATCGTTATTACCGGAGAAGAAGGCGCTGTGCAGGCGGCGGTCGAGAAGCTTACGGCGGCAGGTGCGAAGAGATGCGTAACGCTGAAGGTAAGTGGACCATTCCATTCTCCGCTGCTTGTGGGCGCAGGGGAGAAACTGGGGATGGAGCTTGAGAATGTAGAGATTCATGATATTCAGATTCCTTATATTGCCAATGTGACGGCGGATTATGTGACGGACAAGAATGATGTGAAGCCTCTTCTGATAAAACAGGTATCGTCTTCCGTGAAGTGGCAGCAGACAGTGGAGCGCATGATCGCCGACGGAGTGGACACATTCGTAGAGATCGGACCCGGCAAGACACTTTCCGGTTTTATGAGAAAGATCAATAAAGAGATGAAGGTTATAAATGTGGAGAAAGTGGAAGATCTGGAGAAGTTGAACAGTTACTGTTCATAGATTATCTAAGACGTTCGCACAGGTGAAAGTTAATATCTTCGTCGCCGCGCTTTCGCTCCGTAAAAAGCATAGTGGCACTAAGTTCGTGAAATACCTCACTAAGTGCCAATGCTTTTTAAGGGGCTCCTTAAGAAATTAACTTCCGCCTGTGCTAGGTATTGGCGGTGTCTGAACAGGAACTTTAAATGAGTTGATATAAAGAAAACAGGAGGAGACTATGTTAACAGGAAAAGTGGCGCTGGTGACGGGTGCGGGACGAGGAATCGGACGGGAAATCGCACTTACATTGGCTGAGTATGGCGCAGACGTGATCGTGAATTATAACGGATCTAAGGAAAAAGCGGAAGAGGTGGTCGCGCAGATTAAGGCTATGGGCAGGAGAGCGGAAGCGGTACAGTGCAGCGTAGCGGATTATGAGTCCTGTGGTAAGATGATTACTGATATGCTGGAGATGTTCGGGCACATTGATATTTTAGTAAACAATGCGGGGATTACAAAAGACAATCTTGTGATTAAGATGACGGAAGAGGATTTCGACGCGGTAATTCATACGAATCTAAAGGGAACGTTCAATACAATGAAGCATATGTACCGCCCTTTTATCAAGCAGAAAGCGGGCAGGATCATCAATCTGTCTTCGGTATCCGGGGTGTTGGGTAATGCGGGACAGGCAAATTACTCGGCCTCCAAAGCAGGCGTGATCGGATTGACTAAGTCTATGGCAAGGGAGTTGGCAAGCAGGAATATCACGGTCAATGCGGTAGCGCCCGGATTTATCGACACGGATATGACGCAGGCAATGACCGATACGGCGAAGGAAGCGACTCTGGCGCAGATTCCGTTAAAACGTGTGGGTACGCCGAAGGATATTGCAGAGACGGTGGCTTTTCTTGCCAGCGATAAAGCTTCTTATATTACGGGACAGGTTATCTCGGTAGACGGCGGAATGGCAATGTAGTAAGAGATGAAGTTTAAATGTGGATAGGAGAAATAGTATTATGAGCAGAAGAGTAGTGGTAACAGGCATGGGTGCGATTACCCCCATCGGATTGAATGTAGATGAATTCTGGGAAGGTGTGAAAGAAGGCAGGATCGGATTCGACAGGATTACGAGATTCGACACCACGGATTTTAAGTGTAAGCTTGCCGCGGAGGTCAAGGGATTTGACGGNAAGAATTATATGGACTTCAAGGCGGCTAAAAGAATGGAGCTGTTTTCNCAGTATGCGGTGGCGGCAGCCAAGGAAGCAATNGAGGATGCAGGGCTTGATATGGAGAAGGAGGATCCTTACCGTGTCGGTGTAGCGGTAGGTTCCGGNACCGGTTCNCTGCAGGCGATGGAGCGTTCNCACANCAGANTGGTGGAGAAAGGNCCGTCNAGAATCGAACCGCTTTTTGTGCCGCTTACGATCTCTAACATGGCGGCNGGCAATGTGTCGATNCAGTTCGGATTAAAGGGAAAGAGCATCAACGTGGTGACAGCCTGTGCAACGGGTACTAATTCNATTGGCGAGGCGTTNCGGGCAATTCAGTACGGCGATGCGGAAGTGATGGTTGCGGGCGGTACGGAAGGNAGTGTCTGNCCGATCGGGATCGGCGGTTTCTCGGCGCTGACCGCGTTATCCACCTGCGAAGATCCGACCAGATGTTCCATTCCTTTTGATAAGGAGAGAAGCGGTTTCGTCATGGGCGAAGGTGCGGCAGTGGTAGTNCTGGANGAGTTGGAACATGCCAAGGCNCGGGGNGCAAAGATCTATGCCGAAGTGGCAGGTTACGGCTGCAGCTCCGATGCGTACCATATTACTTCCCCGGCNGAAGACGGCGCGGGAGCGGCTAAAGCAATGGAGTATGCGATNGCGGACGCGGGAATTGCGAAGGAAGANGTCACGTATATCAATGCCCACGGTACGGCGACACATCANAATGATCTGTTTGAGACACGGGCAATCAAATTGTTGTTCGGGGATCATGCGAAAGATATTAAGATCAACTCGACCAAGTCCATGGTAGGTCATCTTCTGGGCGCGGCGGGCGCTGTCGAGTTTGTGACCTGCGTCAAGGAATTGGAGGAAGGTTACATTCATCGGACAGTAGGTTATCAGNTGCCTGATGAGGAATGTGATCTGAATTACTGTAAAGAGGCTTATGAGGAAGAATTTGAGTACGCTTTATCCAATTCCCTCGGATTCGGCGGACACAATGCCAGCCTGTTAGTGAAGAAGTATCGGGAGGAGAATTAATATGTCACTTATGACAGCGAAAGAGATTATGGAGATCATTCCTCACAGGCAGCCGTTTATGCTGATCGATACGATTGAGGAATTAGAAGAAGGCAAAAGAGTCGTGGCAAAAAAGTGTGTTTCTTATAACGAGCCGTTCTTTGCGGGACATTTTCCGCAGGAGCCGGTGATGCCGGGAGTTNTGATNGTGGAAGCATTGGCGCNGACCGGAGCAGTGGCTATCTTAAGCCAGCCGGAATTCAAAGGCAAGACGGCCTATTTTGCGGCAATCAATAATGCAAAATTTAAGGGNAAAGTGGTGCCCGGCGACGTTCTGACGCTTGAGACGGAAATCATTAAGATCAAGGGGCCCATCGGTGTAGGCGCGGCGAAAGCCTACGTGGATGGCAAGCTGGTGACTCAGGCCGAGCTCACTTTTGCGATCGGAGAGGCATAGGTATCGAGATGGGAATGAGAATGATAGGGACNGGAAGCTGCCTGCCAAAGACAGTGGTGACGAATGANGATCTGGCNAAGATTATGGACACTTCTGANGAGTGGATCAGCAGCCGCACCGGTATTAANGAACGACATCTGGTAAAAGAGGAGACGACGGCGGGCATGTCCGCAGAGGCGGCANTGCGCGCNATGGAGAATGCCGGTGTGACGGCAGAGGAAATTGATNTGATTATCGTGGGTACGGTNTCGGCGGATCACGCGACACCGGCCTGCGCCTGTGANGTGCAGGCNNCGATCGGGGCGGTGAATGCGGTNGCNTTCGATATTAATGCGGCGTGCTCCGGATTTATGTTTGCCTTAAACGTTGCGCATGCATATTTACAAATGGGAACCTATAAGACAGCNCTGATTATCGGTGCGGAGACATTGTCCAANCTTATGGACTGGGGCGACAGAAGCACCTGTGTTCTCTTCGGGGANGGTGCGGGTGCGGCTATCGNGCGCGCNGATGAGCGGGAAGGTCTGCTTGCNTACGANCAGGGATCNGACGGCGCGCGGGGCGGCGTGTTNGCNTGTGGAAACCGTTCTAANAATAATCCGTTNGTGAAGACGTCTAAAGAGTTAGAATATGTGCATATGGACGGACAGGAAGTGTATAAGTTTGCGGTGACGACAGTGCCGGCATCGTTACATAAGACCATAGAGGCAGCAGGGCTTAATGTGGAGGATATTGATTATTTTGCGCTTCATCAAGCGAATATCAGGATTATTCAGTCTGTTGCTAAGAGATTGAAGGTGTCTGAGGATAAATTTCCCATCAGTCTGGATCACTGCGGCAATATATCCGCGGCGAGTGTGCCGATCCTGCTGGATGAGATGAACCGCAAAGGATTGTTAAAGCCGGGGATGAAGGTTGCCTTATCCGGATTCGGCGGCGGACTGACATGGGCGTCGGCGGTTATCGAGTGGGGTTAAAGCTGAATGAAACTGTTCCGTTGGTTCGAGTTCGCGAAGCGAATCTCGCAAAGTTATTTGCAACGCAAATTTAGTAAATATCAACAAAATGAGAATCCTGCTTTTGTTCAATACGGAAATTGACAGAAGCAGGATTAAATATTACAATGTGCTTAACTGGTTAAGCAAAACATAAAATTATTGCTGGCGGTTATTTTTTTACATTTTTGCTTAACTGGTTAAGCATAGAGTTGTGCGTGCCCTGCTAGACAGAGTGATTTACTGAAACGTAAACGTCTTTGCATGTCACGCAAGAGAACCGGTATACGATAATATGGGAGGAAAAAGCTATGAGAAAAGGAAAAATCAGTTTAGGGATTGCAACAGCGTTGCTTAGCACATTGATCTTATCCGGTTGCCAGGACAAAACGGCAACGGCGGATTCCGGGGATACACCTTCGGAAGTGCAGGCAGATACGCAGACGGAGCCGCAGGAGCAGGAGAGTGCGCCTGAAGAGGAACAGGCATATACGGTTACTTTCTATGATACGGACGGCACTACAGTATTATCTGAGGAAACGGTGCAGGGCGGCGATACGGCCACAGAGTATACACCGGAGAAAGAAGATCTGATTTTTATGGGATGGTTTGCGACCCCCACATTGGCGCACGAATTTGATTTCACGCAGGCAATTACGCAGAATACGGACGTATTTGCCGGATTTATGGAAAATGTGGAGGATACGAGGACATTTGCCATTCTGGGAAGCGGTACAAGTCCGCTGATGGCGGCTTCTAACTGGGGCAAGACGATTAACGAAGAACATTATATGACTAAGGCGGAAGGTGAAAATACCTATACGATCACGGTTGATCTGTGCGAGGGAGATGAGTTTCAGTTTGCTATCGACAGCTCATGGAGCAACCAGCGCGGCGGCGGGTATATGTTGAACACGGATCTTGACGGGACGGATTATTTTGTCGTATCCGGAGGGCTGTCCGAGAGCTCCCAGAAATCCAATATCAAGTGTGTGAAAGAGGGCAATTATACTTTTACCTTAAAGACTTATCCCGGCGCGGATGTATACGATACGGGGAACAGTTATTATACCGAGGACACGAAGGAGAACTATAATTCCAATCCGTATGACACCATTGAATGGACGTATAACGGAGAGGCATCGGTAGAACTTTCGGATGCAGAGGTGACATATTTTATTAAGGGAGCTGTCATCACGGGATGGGAAGACAAATATGATACGCAATACGGACTTGTGGAGAAGGACGGTATACACGCGCTGACGATCGATCTGGAGGAGGGGGATGAATTCCTGCTTACATCACTGATTACCGTGGACGGAAACTCCAGTGTCGGAAACGAATATGTACGCTACAGTAATATCAGTGATGAGACGTCTCTCTCATATGTGGATGGTTCGGAAAACTATAATATGATCGCAAAGAAAGCCGGTACTTATACATTCAGCTATGATCCGGNGACGCAGGAANTGAAAGTAGATTTTACCGAATAAAGCGAGGATTAGCGACACGGCGGATTATATACCGATTGCGTTCCCGTCAGAAGAGCAGAGGCATATAATCCGCTATACGAAACACAGATGTGTACAGTCNGGGACACGGTTCATGGCAAGTTCCATACAGGAAAATACCTGTTCCATTTTGGATTGCGCATCGCAGGGNAGATACAAGGAATCGGATGGAAGCAGCATTTGCATGGAGNACTGGCTGTATACAATATTGCCGGCGGGAATGTCCTGTTTTTTATCAATGAAGGCNACGCTTCGGAAGGTATCACAGATCAAAGCCCGGATTTCCTCATTGTTAGGTGTAAGGCAACAGTATGTATAGTTGTCCGCTCCGAAATGCGCGTCTGCCTGTTCCTTCTGTTTCCGATAATCGGTACATACCTGAAAGAAGATCGGTAAAGGAGCATCGATCAGAATATCTATGGCAATCAGAGGAATCAGATTTTTATCACCGAGTTCACAGAAGAAATCGGTGGTAGTGTCGTAGCAGAGGATTACATCGGTGTAATCGATCTGGTTTAAGTCGTACCCGTCCTGCAGGAACAGATGATATCCATGTTGTTTCAGAACAGCAGCAAGCGTTTCCGCCACATAAAGCTGTTCGGAACGTTTATACAGGGAATCTTCATGAGTCAGATAAAGCGCGGCTGTGTATGTCTTATTGGTCGCCAATGATTTTGCAGAAGAATTAGGTTTATAGTCATACAAGTTGATGATCTGGCGAACCTTCTTTTTCGTCTCTTCGCTGATTCTCTGGTCGTCACGATTATTAATTACATAAGATACGGTAGCTACGGACACGCCGGCCTGTCTGGCAATGTCGCGAATAGTATATTTTTTGCTCATAGATTATTTATATACTTAGTACCATTTTTTGTCAATGAGATACTTGGATTAAAATGAAAGAGGGTTACTGTTTACATATAATTCGGGCTGACAGGTTGATTAATTGTAAACAGTAACGTTAAGAGGATAAACGTTACAATGAATGAACAGGGAATTATGCATGTACCCGATTCCAAATATTGCTTCCCACTGGACGAACGCAGGCTGGTTCTGAGGCTCAGGCTGGACAGAAAAGACAGTATAGAGAAGGTGGAAGTGATCTACGAATGCAAATACGTGATCCATGAGAAACAGAGGCGCGTGTGTATGGAACGGTGTTACGAGGACCGGCTATATGCCTACTATGAGACAGAGCTTTTGCTGACAGATGTGAGACTGGCATATGTATTTCGCATATGGGAGGACGGAAAAGGGTATTATTTTTCCGAGGACGGACTCAGCGAGACATATGATTTTACATTAGGATACTTTAATTTTTTTCAGCTTCCGTATATCAATAAAGCGGATGTCCATGAGGAAGTGGACTGGATGCGGGAGGCTGTGTTCTACGAGATTTTTGTGGATCGATTTTGCATTGGCGCAGAGGACAAGGACAAGAGCTATATCAATATGAAATGGGGAGATAAACCTGCACCGAAGAGCTTTGCGGGAGGTGATATTCCGGGTATCACGAAGAAACTGGATTACATCAGCGGACTGGGTGTAAATGCGTTGTATCTTACGCCGATCTTTCGTGCAGTCTCCAACCATAAATATGACATCTCCGATTACCATACGGTAGATGAACACTTCGGAAACAATGAAGATTTCGGCTGTATGGTTAAAGAGGCGCATAAGCGTGGTATGCGGGTCGTTCTGGATGCGGTGTTTAACCATTGCAGCGAATTCTTGCCGCAGTTTCAGGATGTACGGAGACGGGGAAAGGATTCGCCGTATTTCGACTGGTTTATCATAGACGGTGATAAGCCGGATCGTGATCAGTTGAATTACGAGGTTTTTTCGTTTTGTGCGTATATGCCGAAGTTCAATACTTCTAATAAAGAAGTGCAGGAATTTTTGCTGGATATTGCAGTCTCATGGATTCGAAAATATGATATAGACGGATGGAGGTTGGATGTTTCCGATGAGATTTCCCATGATTTCTGGAGGACATTTAGGAAGCGGGTCAAAGAGGTTAAGAAAGACTGCGTAATCATCGGAGAGAACTGGCATGATGCCAACAGCTTCCTGCATGGAGATCAATATGACAGCATCATGAATTACGCGTTTACCAAAGCTTGTTTGGACTATTATGCCTTTGAGAATTTCGGGGCACAGGAATTTGCGTGGAAGCTGAACGAGCTGCTGATGCGTAATACCGGGCAGGTAAATATCATGATGATGAATCTGTTGGATTCTCATGATACGGATCGTTTCTATACCAGCGTATGCCGCAACAAGGACAAAGTGCTTTCGGCAATTGCGGTGATGTGCATGTTTCCGGGTGCGCCCTGCATTTATTACGGAACGGAAATACTGTTAGAAGGCGGATATGATCCGGACAATAGGCGTTGTTTTGACTGGAATCGGGAGAATTGGGACGAAGATTTCTGCAAAAGGGTTACGGATTTATTGGAGCTTCGCAGACAAAAAGTTGTGCAGCAGGGAGAAATCCGTATTACTTCTAAAGGAGAGTTGTTTTGCCTGAGCAGATTCCTGGGAGAGGAAGAGTTCCTGCTCATGGCCAACGAGTCGAAAGCGGAAGCAGCGGTGCAATGTAAAGGGAATGTATTAATAGGAAATCATTTGATTCTGAATGGGGAATCCGGGGCGAAACAGGGAAGAATCTCCGGCAGTTTGGGAAAAGACGGTTTTATGATTGCCAGAATAAAGAAAGGCGGGTGCGGATTATGAAAAGAATCGGAAGTGTGATATTGACGGGAGCGATGGTGATCGGGCTGCTGTCAGGCTGTGGAGAGGCAGGGACAGAGGCGGAGCCGAACTCTTCGGAAACATTGGGCAGCGTCGAAGAAGAAGGAGAAAACGGTGAGGCGGCGCAGCTGAAAGGGATCTATAGCGGGGAACTGGAGCGTGATGTGACTATCCGCGTCCTAGAGAATGATACGGCGATTGCCGAAGGATATTTTCAGGAATTGATGGACGCATTTAACGAGAAGTATAAGGAATACGGAATTGTGGTCGTGGATGCCAACATGGATCAGTACAGCAATCTGGCGGACGACGGCCCTTACGGCTATGGACCGGATGTACTGTATCAGGCCAACGATGTTCTGATGAAATACGTGGAGGGAAAGCATATCTATCCGATTCCCGCACAGAGTCTGGCGTGTTATGATAAGATTCCGCAGGCGGCATGGGATGCCTATAGGGCGGATGTAGACGGTACGGAATATATTATGGGCGTGCCCGTCAATATACAGTCGTCCATGTTGTTTTATCGTAAGGATGCGCTTCCCGATAACTGGGAGACAGAGTGGGACAAGGACGGTAACAAGCTACCTGATATGGTGGAGAACTGGAATGATATGTATCGGTATTCCAAGCAGATCGTAGATCAGGGTGAGGGAAAATTCGGCTATATGCGTTCCTTGTATGATGTCTATTTCTCATCGGGATTTCTCTTCTCTTATGGCGGATATGTATTCGGGGATAACAATACGGATGCAACGGATATCGGATTTGCGGCGGGCGATGCAGCTGTCGGTGCCAATGTAATTTTGCAGCAGGCCTCTTTGATGAATGAGGATTGTATCGATGATTCCGTTACGGTCAGCGCTTACAGCAAGCTGGCGGACGGCACCTATTTTGCCACGATGACCACGCCAGATGTTACGACCCTGTTTCTCAGGGAACTGGCGAATGTCTATGAAAAGGAGGGTTTAAGTTCTGAGGAGGCACAGGCGAAGGCGGAAGAGAATCTGGTAATTACACAAGTACCTAAGCTTCCTGCCAGCGGTGATCTGACAGAGGAAAATCCGGAGCTGATCCCCCTAAAGACTATGGGTGGTGTGAACGGTTATGCGATCAGCGCTTACACGAAAGCGCCCAATGCCTGTCTTGCTTTTGTGGAGTTTGCCACAGATTATGAAATGGTCATGAAAAGAAACGAGTATTTAGGAATCGTTCCGGCGCGCAGTGATGCGGCCGAGGCGGTAGGCGGCATTTCCGAAATCATATACCGCAATCTGGATCAGGGCGATATCGTGCTCATGCCGTCCATTCGTGAAGTTGAACAGGTATGGACTCCGGCGCAGACCTTTTTCCAGGATCTGGCAAAAGATGCTTTCCGTACAACGGATAAAAAATATACCTCCCTTGATCGGATCAAGGAAGGGCTGGAGTCGGTAGATCAGCAGATCTACGATGCGATTCATACACTCGCAGGGCAGTAACCGGCGAGAGTAAAGTGAATGGCATATATAAGCGCGAAGGAAAACATTACGTCCGAAAAAAGCGTTATGGCAGGAAGTGTGAGGAGAAATGAGGAATGCTATGAAAACGGGTAATAAAAGAAAAGCGGCACATGATTTGTTACAAACGGCAGGTAAAAATGTAAAATTAAGCATGTGCGTGATGGGATTGGGGCAGATTCTGTATGGACAGATCGGCAAGGGATTGTGTTATCTTGCTGTCTTGGCAATGGCTGTTGGGTATTTTGTGCGCAGGGGCGTTCGTGATCTGATCGGGCTATTTACGCTGGGAACGCAGGAAGCCGACACATGGCTCGGCGTAGAGGGTGATAACTCTGTAGTCATGCTGCTTATGGGAATCCTGTCTGTTATTGCAGTATTATTTCTGGTGTATTGTTATCTATCCAATATTAAGGATGTGTATGAGACGCAAAAGCTCTGTGAAAGAGGCGGCAGGCCGATGAAATTCCGGGAAGAGCTTAAACAGCTTCTGGACCGCAAATTCTATAAGACAGTTTTACTCTTGCCGGTTGTGGGAGTATGCGTCTTCAATATTTTACCCATTGTCTTTATGATTCTGATCGCGTTTACTAATTACGGCAGCAGCACGGTGCCGCCTAAGCTGGTAGACTGGGTGGGAATAGATAATTTCGTGCAGGTGGCAACACTGTCGCAGTTCGCTCCGACTTTCACCAGAATCTTGGTGTGGAACCTGATGTGGGCGCTGATTTCTACGGCGGTCAATTATTTTGCGGGACTCGGACTGGCGCTCCTTCTCAATAAAGACTGCGTCAAGGGCAAGGCGTTCTGGAGAGCTTTTCCCATGCTTGCTTATGCGGTGCCGGGATTTATCACGTTGCTTGGATTTAAGTTCATGTTTTCCTATGGCGGCCCCGTGAATCAGATCATTACGGGCATGGGGCATCGTGCAGTGGGATTTCTGGATATCGATGCGAAATGGATGGCAAGGATCATCGGATTTACGATTAACGCGTGGATCAGCGTGCCTTCCATTATGCTGCTGGCTACCGGTATTCTGTCCAATCGGGATGCCAGCCAGATGGAGTCGGCGAAGATCGACGGGGCCAATGCGTTCCAACAGTTTCGGCATATTACGCTGCCTTTTGTACTGTTTTCCACGACACCGGTTCTGATCTCGCAGTTTATCGGAAATTTTAACAATTTCGGAATCTTTTTCTTCCTGAGGGGAGGTCTGTACATAGACGGTTATTTCCTCGCCAGTGATACCGATCTGCTGATTAACTGGCTGTATAATCTGTCGATCAATAATAATTATTACAATGTGGGCGCAACGATCAGTCTGGTTATCTTCATTATTACGTCGCTGATATCGCTGATGATCTATACGAACAGCTCGTCCTACAGAGAGGAGGATACATTCCGATGAAAAGAAAAACTGTGCGCATGATTGATGCGGCGCTGACACACTTGATTTTGATTGTGGTCTGTTTTATATTCCTGTTTCCGTGTCTGTGGTTGATACTTGCATCTTTCAGTAAGTCCGGATCTATCTATTCCTTTAAGGGATTTTTCCCACAGGAGTACAGCCTGGATACGTTTCGCAATTTGTTTACCGATACGGAAATGTATAACTATCCGCAGTGGTTTCGCAACACGCTCTTTATAGCTGTGATGAGCTGTCTGATCGGGAGCTTTCTGGTCATCCTGACAGCGTATACGATGTCCAGATTCCAGTTCCGCGGCAGGAAGATGATCATGAAAACAACGCTGGTGCTGGGGATGTTTCCTTCCTTCATGGGAATGATAGCGGTCTACATTATTATGACACAATTCGGGTTAATCAATAAAATGTGGGGACTGATTTTGATCTACAGCGCCAATGCGCCTATGGGATATCTGACACAGAAGGGATTCTTTGATACGATACCGATCTCCATAGACGAGGCGGCGAGGATCGACGGCGCGACAAATTTTCAAGTGTTCTATAAGATCAATCTGCCGTTGTCACTGCCGATCATTGTGTATACGGCGTTGACCAGCTTTGTGTTCCCGTGGAGCGACTTTATCCTGCCGAAGCTTTTGCTGAAAGAAAAGGATCTCTATACGGTAGCGGTGGGATTGATGAATCTGGGGGATACGGAGTTCGCCAGGTTTGCGGCGGGTTCGGTGTTTATTGCCGTGCCGATCGTTATTCTCTATTTCTGCCTGATGAAGTTCTTTGTCAACGGAATGACTTCCGGAGCGGTGAAAGGGTAGGATCGAAAAGCGAGCGCAATGGACATGATAAAAAGTGGTATGTGTCGGCAGAAGAAAGTGCATACTGCTGAGCAGGCTGGCATAATTATATAGTAAAAAAGAAGGATAAGGCATGCGTATAATTTCTATAGGCATGCCTGCTTTTGTCTATGTTAAATTATATCTGGGCTTGTATGATTTTAATCGGGGTAATATACGGAGCCATGACCGGAAGGATGGCGGACGTCACTAATGCGGCGTTGGACTCAGCGGGAGATGCGGTGTCTTTGTGTATTACGATGATCGGTGTGATGGCGCTTTGGGTCGGGCTGATGGAGATCGCGCAAAAGTCAGGGTTAATTGCGAAATTGACGCGGGGGATACAGCCTTTTATCAGTTTCCTGTTTCCGGAGATTCCGAAGGGGCATCCTGCGAGGGAGTATATTTCCACAAATTTGATCGCCAATGTGCTGGGGCTTGGCTGGGCGTGTACACCGGCGGGGCTTAAGGCGATGGAAGAGCTGGCGAAACTGGAGGAGGAACGGGGAAATCCGGCGTATTTGGCAGAGAGCAGAGAGGTAAGAGGCAGCGGAATAGAGCGGGTTGCGAGTAAAGAGATGTGTACGTTTTTGATTCTTAATATTTCATCGCTGCAGTTGATTCCGGTGAATATGATTGCTTACAGGCAGCAGTACGGCAGCGTGAATCCGGCGGGGATCATTGCGCCGGCGATCGTGGCGACGTTTGTGAGTACGGCGGTGGCGGTGGTGTATTGTAAGGTGAGGGATAGGAAGCGGAGAGTGTGAGACTCACTGTTTCTATTCCCGAAGTTACGAGATAAAAGCTTTTGAATGCCGTAAAGAAAATGTGAGGGAGAATAGGTTAATTCGGTTGGTAAAGGATGATATTATTCATCAGGTGGTATTGGCAGCCGACCTAAAGGAGTTGCTGAAACTGTATAATGATATAGTAAAAGTTTCCCAATCTGGCGGACTATAGAGCAGCAACAGATTGGGTAGCATCCTTGCGGGGACATACACTTGGACGTTTGCATTTGCTCTAGGTCTAATCTTTAGTCTTTGACTTACGGCCGCTTTTCTTTGGTGCAGCTTTCCAGCGCCAATCACGGAAAAATCTCCTTGGGCATTTGTCTGGTCAAGGCACTCATCACTCTTGTACTTGTTAAATACCAGTTCCAGAAGCCATCTGTTGCCATAACTGAGATGAGCTGTCAAAGGATCCAGGTCCTAGTTTGATTCAAGTACAATGACTCCGAAAATTCTTTTCTTCTTTTCGTATTTTGGGGCTCAAACCTGTTCCCTTTGGTACTTTCTAGAAAAACGACTTCCTCCGCTGCAGTTTTCCTGCATGCTTGTAAGCATATAGGCAACGACCTCCTTTGATCTGTTTCTTCTTATACAGAACGTGTCCTTCAATCACTTTCAGGATCCCCTCGTAAGAAAGCATATCATTATCAGAAGTGCGGACATCATTGCGTTTGATTGAGGTAATGAAATGCAGGTCAGGCCTTTTTTTCCAGTTCTTCTCGGATTCGGCTCGGGGGAAAACCTTTATCCGCGATGATGCCCCCTTTCCGGATATCATTATCCCGGATAAAGGCAGAATAGGAGCTGGCATACAGTGCTGGTGTCCTATTTCAGTGTGCCGTCAGTGGCAATATGATGGTCAGCCACTGTTGCAAGGGGACTGCGCTGGTAGAATTCTTTACATCTGAAACCGTCCTGTCCTATGCGCTGTAGCAGTTGGCAAACAGAATTCTTTGACATTGCAGCACCTGGGTAATCTTTACAGACAAAGGTACGGTTATAATGGGTTGCCATACGGTTAGGGCAATGGATGGTTTCGGCCGGGGATATATTTGGAAGAAGCTCTTTCACGGACAGGATAACGATTGGGGCATTCACGCCCGATAAATTTGTAAAAATCTGCAGTGCAGAAGACCTGCAACACAGCACAAAAGAAGTTAAAAGCAGAGGTTTTTTACCTTTGAAATAGGATATATAGCCATAAAAACGCCTTAAATGACGGATTTACTGTATTTTTCTATAGTCTGCCGTATTGGGAAACTTTAATTTAACTACAAAGGATTTATTTAGTCCTATTTTTTATTGTATAGTTAAATTTTAATACAAATTACTTACAGTTGAAATGTTAAAACCTGAAAAAGTGTCGAAAAAATGTTGAAATTTTTAGTAGTATAAAGAAAAATTTCTATATTCTTGAAAAATTAGTCCCTATATGCTACCATTTAATAAAAATTTTAACGAAATTTTACGATGTATTTTCATGGAGAAGCGGTTAAAATGAAAATTCTTATATTAAATAATGGTTTCTTTGGATCATATAGTTCCAATCAGGTTTATTATAGAGAGATTTATCAGGAATTTTTAAAGTTAGGACATTGCGTTTTTGTTGTAAATGATAAGCAAGGAGCAATTGATATATATGAACATCAGTCAATTGATTTTTCATTTGCATTTGGTAAATATAATTATTTTTGGGATTCGGTCCCCTTGTATGAATTCTATCGTATTCCTCATTACCAGTGGATTTCGGATAATCCATTTAAGATGAATATAGATGTGAAGGGTACATATGTCAAATATATTTATATAGATAGTGGATTTGGGAAAATATATCCTTTGCAGCACGAACCATTGTTATTGCCTTTAGGATGTGTCAGAAGAAAGCAGGAGAAGCATTCTCTGCGGGTTAATGGAATTTTATTTCCAGGACAAATCAGGGATATTAGGGAGATTGAAACTCAGATCAGGGAATCACGGTATAGGAAAGAAATAGAAGATTTCCTGGAAGGATATGATTTTGACAGTGCATTTATTGATGCGTTTTTAGAAAAATTTGATGATGAAAATGTGGAAAAGAAGATATCATTGTTCCGTCTGTGTAATTCTTTTACCAGAGCAAAAAAACGGATAAAAGTAATCAATGCAATTCATGAGCTTCCCGTATATATTGCAGGAGAGAAGTTGCTTGAACTGGAAAACAGGAACTTAATATATATTGGTGAAAAGAAGTTTTCTGAAATAGAAAACGAAATGAAAAAATACAAGTTTGTATTAAATGTGGATCCAAATTATTATGATTCGGTGCATGACAGAGTTACTAGGGCCATAAATGCAGGAAGTATTGTCATTACGAACAGCTCTGTCAGATTATGTGAAAAAAATGGATTTCCTGGCTGCTTTTTTTTCCGTTCCTTAGAAGAAGTCGATCGATTATTTTTATTAAGTGAGAGTGACTACAGTCATATAAAAGAAAAGCAGGCAGCATTTGTGGACGACTGTTATTGGGACAGCAGTATCCAGAAGATCATACGGGATTTTGAACACTGGAGGAGTTGAAATGACATTACGGAAAAGGGAAAAAGAAGAATTATATATCATGGATTATGTAGAAGTATCCAACGAAAAACTGGTAGATATTTATTTGCATGATATGTACGCTTATATTTATGTTTACAGGGACGGCAAGTTGTATTCAGTGCTTACGAAAGACGATCTTCCCATAACAAGTGATAACATACCGCAAAGGACGGACACTTTTTTTATTTATTCTGTTGAGAATAACAATTATAAAAATGCGGATATTATTAAAAAATTTCAGGAGGAACCGGAATTGACACGGCTAGCCATTGCTTGTAATGACAAGGTCATTTGCGAATATAATAATGGGCTGCAGCCGGCATTAGGGAAAAATGTCACAAAAAGTTTAATGGCTGTGAGATATTTAAAAGTATTTCAGGAAGGCATATATAAGGAATTTGAGAATAGAAACTGGAAGAAGGTCCTCGTCATTTCTGAGTCGGATATTTTTCTGACAATAAAGGAGTGTCTGCCGCGTTTGGAATTGCAGAATATTTCTAGGTTGAAACGAAACCATGATCTGAATCAGTATGATGTTGTAATTGATTTACTGTATGGAAAAAAACTAAGAAAACTAATATATCCTTCAGGAAATGTTCTGGATTTAGACAAGATCGTTGAAGGCGTTGCCTTACATGAGTTGCAGGTTTATTGCAGTAAAAAGGGATTACATTTACTATGCTGTCAACTGCCAGCATATGAGGAACTCACCTGTCTTTCTGAAGAAGAATTGGATAACTGGAAAAATCCTAAAAACTTTCGTGAGTTGGTTTTAAATGACACTTATATGCAGAAATTTTCTGCTTCGGATAGAGATAATAGATACTTAAAGAATAACTCTCATAGGAATACCATTTTGTTTGACAACGGATTGGCAAATATACAATCAAACTGTAGCGTAGAAGGTCTGAAGGTGGAAAATGGGATTAGAAAGACCGTACCGGAAATAAAGTCGTATAACAGAGAGGTTCATTTTTTTGGAACATGTAGTACTTTTGGAATCTGCTGTCCGGATGAAGAAACGATTGAATCACTGCTTCAGAAAAGTGATTTCTGTATGGAAAACGGACTAAAAGTATTTAACCATGGAGGAATGTATGGAAGGCATCTTTTAAATACGATTATGCTTGCCATGGATCAGGCTGTTCATAGTGGTGATTACTTGGTTCTGCTGGATGTGTTTGAAGGATATGGAGTAAATGAAGTGCCAGGGCTGGCTCGGACGGCAGAATGGTTTAATCAAGATAAGAGTAAGGAAGAGATATATTTCCTAGATTATCCGGATCACTGCAATGCAAAGGGCAACAGAATCTACGCAGACCATATTAAAAAAGAAATTAAAAATACATATTCAAGTAAGCAAAGCGGTAATGGCGGGGATGCATTCAATTATTTTTCTGCAAACAGGATTCGTTTTGATAAAATGGAATATATAGATACTACTAATGCAAACATGTATATGCATTTGAAGAAGCTGAGAGACTTGCGCTGTGATGAACGGAAAAATGGCGCAGTCACAATGTATGCGGCGCCTTTTACCTTGGGGCATAAATATTTGATTGATGAAGCGCTGAAGCTGGTAGATCATTTGTATGTATTTGTGGTTGCGGACGAATTTGGCCATTTCCATAATCTTGACAGGATAGAGATGGTTAAGTCTGCACTACAGGATTATGAAAACGTTATGGTGTTACCGACAGAATCGTATTTTGCATCCAATCAGTTTTTTCCGGAATACGGAAACCGGGCGGAGAATTTGATTGTAGGAAATGATGTGGAGTTCATGGAGAAGATCAATATAAAGTATGTGTATAAAGCGCTCAATATTTCAGTTAGAATTATGGGTGAGGAAAGAAATGATGCTGTTACGGCACAATATTGTAAAATAACAGAAGCACTATGCAAAAAATATCATGTTGAATTTGTAATGATCAAAAGGGCATGTGTTGATGGAAAAGAAATATCAGCAAAAACGTGTCGTAAGTTAATTCATGCTGGTGATTTCTTGGAATTAAGAAAATATCTCCTGCCATCGGTCATTACCTACATTAATAACATGAAAATTGATAAGATATATCGTTTGATTCTGCATAAGGAAGTAGATGCGGATGAACGAAAAGAAATTGAGGACAGGCTGGCATATTTAGCGGGGCATGTGGAAGTTTATACGAAAGATGATATTCCCATAGAACCTGCAAATCGGAAAAGGAAATGTATTGTTACCATTCATTATGGACTTGATCGTGATTATTCAGACAGGTCTTCTCTGGATTGGTTCTTTGAATCAGCTGATGAATTAACGGACTCTTATTTAAAGAAGTTGTTTCATTTTGTATCAATAAGTGAGAAAAGGATCTTATTATATCTGGGGAAATTTCCGGCAGAATCAAGGGACATTGACGGGGGAAGCCAACTGGCAAGGCAGCTTATTGACAGTTTGAAGGAATACTGTCAGCTGGATCTTGTGTTTATCCGGAAGGAAGGGGAAAATTATTCAGATGATAGTGTGAACAGGATCGCATACGAAGAGTATTTACATCCGTATGATAATAAATTTGTAAGGCGTTTGTTTAACATCAATACAAACAGGAGTGCATTGATGAACCATGGTTCACATGACCTTTTAGTCGCCGGACACTGTAGCAAATTTTTTGGAATAGAAAAAGAAGAACTGATTAAAAGGGCGGTCATATTTCCCATGTTTCTGACAAGCTCGTATCAACGTGCGGGAGAAACTGTACCGCGGGAATACACAGAGCTTGAAACCGCGGTACTAACGAATGTTTTTAAAATCATTACTCCCAGTGTGGAGGAAGCAAAGGATATAATTCATGATTATCAAGTTCCAGTGGAAAAAGTAAAAGTGATACCAAGAGGCATTTCTTCTTGCATGAAGGGTGTCAAAAGAAAACTGGATAAAGAGAATATGAAAATAGTTGCCATAGGTTCCATTAAATTGCAAAAGAACCATTTGCAGAATCTTAAGGTTTTGAAGATTCTCAGGGAAAGAGCAATTAAGATACGCTTCGTTCTCATCGGTGTAGTCCATGATCCGGAATATTATGAATGTTTAAAGAATTATATTCAGGATAATAAGCTGGAGAACTATGTGGATTTTTACCATGGTATTACGCAGCAGCAGATTTCAGAGCTATTGTCATCTGCGTCATTTAGTATATCCAGTAGTAATTGGGAAACATTTGGAAGAGGCATATATGAGGGGTTTGCAGCAGGTCTCCCAACCATATTGTCAGATAGATTGTGTGTTGTAAAGAACAATGTGCCAGAGCAGGATGGCGTCATGTATTGTGAAAATGCGTATGAGATGGCTGATAAAATACAGTACTTAATTGAAAATCCGAAAGTATATGACAAAGCGTCTGGAAATGTATTACATATATCCCAGAGGTTCTCATATGAAGCAGAGTCAGAGCATTTGATCAGGGAAATCCTGTTTAAAAGCTTTGAGATAGAAAGCCCATTTTTTCCATGGGAACTGGAGCGCAGTCAAGAGATCTGTTCCAGCCGGTATTCCCAATGTTATCGTAATGGAGATCGTATCCGGAAATATTACCGTTATGATAACAGAGATAAATTTTACAGGGAGTTTCGGTATATGGAACTTGCTTATAAAAATGGGAATAAAGTTCCCAAGCCAATGCATTTTTCCTATGATTCTGATAATAGGAAATGGTATGCTGAGAGTGAATTTGTTCCTGTAAGCAGGATGGCGGAAAGTTTTCATGCAGAGATATACTGGGCGCTTAGAAAAGAATTGGAAGGTCTGCATAAAATTAGGATAACAGATAGGGATGGATGGAAAGTCTTGCTGGATGAATTTGATAAAGCCTTAAGGCAATACTCAGAAAAATATCAAACCTGTATTCAGGAGGAGATGGATATTTTAAGCGGGTTGGAACAGGAAAGTTTTATTCACGGTGATTTCCTGCTGAAAAATATAGGAAAAAATGCTGACGGATATTATATTTTTGATTTCCAGAATTCCTGTATGGGACCGGAAGAATGGGATATCTGCTATTTCCTTTCAGAATTTGAAAGGGGACAGATCGAAAAGTCAATTCTATTTGGTTTGACTAAGAAGGAGCGCCGGTTGATTCCAATTATATTGAAAATCCGCATTGGGCGCTGTCTTGGACGGGGAGAATCTGATGAAAAATTGAAAAAGAGGCTGGATACATGGGAAAGGACGGAATAAAAAACGAGATCGTTTTTTTTATCAATACGTATGGGGCAAAATTCGGTGGAATGGAATCGCATCAGAAAAATTTTATAAAATACTTTACCGAAAAGAATGCCCGCTATTTTATTAAATATATTGCTGATAAAGGTGAAAAGTACAGAATATTGTATCAGGGGAATTGTGTGGTAGAAACAGATTCTGTCATGGAAATAGCAGATTGGATGAGGGAAAATACAGAAAACATGATTTATGTTTTCAATAATATGGCGTGGATCGAAGAGATTGCAAAAATCAGGGGATCAGTGCCCAATCGTATGGTGCTTAGGAGCGGCGGAAATGATCTTCTGCGAGCGCCTGTTTATGATGATACGGTTCCACTTCTTCAAAGGCAGAAGGACATTGTCAATATCATCAATCAATCCATTGACTGCTTTGTGGTGAACAGTGACTTTTCTTATTTACAGAGTGTCAAACAGGGTATTTGTGCGCGAAAGATCAAAAAGCTGCGTGGGGGTGTAGATCAAGAATTGTGTTTGTGGGGAATGAGTCAGGCAGAAAACAGCAGGGCGTGTTTTGATAAGATTCATGGAACAAAAGGAAAAAAGATATTCACAGTCGCCTGCAGGCATGTCAGGTTTAAGGGAATTTTGGAAACGCTTTATGAATTAGAAAAGATAAAAGATAAGAAAAACTGGTTTTTTCTGTTGATCGGAGACGGGGAATTACATGGTGAAATACGGGATTTCCTGAAAAAGAATTTTGATGATTCCATGTACTGCTTGACAGGTGCTCTTAGCAATGAAGATACCATTCGATACATCTGTATTTCGGATGTGCTGTTAAACTGCAGTATGTATTATTTAAGGACATGCGGGGACGGTTCCTACTATCACACGGAAACCATGGGAAGGACAATGATGGAGGCTTTGTGCTGTAATGTCCCAATTATTGCAACGGATGTAGGGGGAACCAGTGAAATTTTTTTGGAAAATAAGGATCCGGGCATATTGATCCAGAAACATGATGAGCTTTCAGGAGCGATAGAGAACATATGCGGTCAGGAGAATTACCATGTCTCCATAGAGCAGGATTATTCATGGGATAGGCTTTCCAGATCCTATATGGATTTATTTGATATGCTTGCCGAGAAAAGCTGCAAAAATATATATGCCTTTGATCTGGATGGGACGATTCTTGGGGGGACAGATGAGGATGCGGTAAGAATCTTTTTAAAAACGCACAAAAGAAATAATATTTATATCATAAATACGGCGCGGGAAATGGATGATAAAATGGAAGCATTTTTCAGGGAGATAGAAGGAGATTACCTGATTATGCAGAATGGGTTAAAGGTATATAGTAAAGAACACCAGACACGAGTATGGAATGATATGGCAGAGGACTATATTGCAAATGATTCTTCTTTATCTGAAATATGCAGCATGTTGGAAGAAAAGATAGAGGAACCAGTAAAGATGACTCATCCCAATGTGATCAGTATTCGGTTGACAAAGTATTCGGACATGGATTACTTGAACAATCTGACAGATTATATATTGTCGAAATATCATCAATATATAAAGTATACATCAAAGCGCTTTATTAAGATCGTACATACTTTTTTTAATAAAAGAGCTGCATTGCATTTTTGTCTGAAAAATTTGAATTATCGTCATTTGATTGCAGCCGGCAACGGCATTCATGATTTAGGGGCTGTAAGTAGTGCAGATTATTCATTTATGTCTGAAGAGTTTGCCTATACAGAAATAGAAAATATGCTTTTTTTTAATAAAGAGCAAGTTGGACTGCCGGTAATTGAAATGATGTTCTCTGTTGCAGGAAAGCAGATATAAGGGGGAAAACAGAATGATACCTTGGGAAAAAGTGAAAGACAAAAAAGTAATTATGCAGTTGTCTGGAGGAAAAGACAGCGTTGCCTGTCTGGTATTGTTAAAAGAGAATGGTATTGATGTATCTGCCATACATTTTGTGCACCATTGGGGATATACAACGCCGACCAGGATGGCGGAAGAAA
This sequence comes from Lachnospiraceae bacterium, assembly GCA_014804605.1. GTDB lineage: Bacteria > Bacillota > Clostridia > Lachnospirales > Lachnospiraceae > UBA3282. Next base: position 35,999 of record JAAUZM010000025.1, read on the forward strand.
TTTGCCGGAAATATGAAGTAGATTTGAAAATAGTAGACATCAGCATGGAGATAAAGAAGCTGTTTCTGGATTCTTATAAGGAGAGACCGTGCAGGAACTGTAAAGCCATTATGGACCAAAAGACAGTAGAATTTGCTATGGAGCGGTCTGCAGATTATATTTGTGTAGGGGATTCTGGGAGTGATCGAATGTTAATCAACAGATTAAAAGAAAGATATGGGAATATAGAAGATGATTTGTACAGAAATCAGTATTTTAATGAAAAGGTAATGCTTCCAAATCACATGCTAATTTTTAGACCACTGATAGAAATGAATAATGAGGATGTGTTTTCTTTTCTGGAAAGCCGGTCTGTTTCTGTCAAAAGAGTAAACGATACAGGGGATAAATATTTTGAGTATTCCAGGGAAGGATGCCCTTTGCAGTTTAAAGATTTTGGGGTTTTCTACACGGAAAAATTAATGGACGATCTTTTTTTAGCAAATAAACTGTGTTCGGAATTTGCAACTGCTAAAGAGATACGTGCATCTATCCATCTTCCAAGTGAATTTATTGTTACAATACCAGCCGGATATGAAGAGGAATGTCATAATTATCTGGAAAAAAAGGGATTTGAATGGAAAAAACATTCTAAAAAAACGAAAGCGCTTTTTCATAATTATATGTGGGTTGTTCAGGTATACAGTGCATTGCTGGAAGATTCCGACATGCTTTCAAAAGCAATAAGGCGTATCTGCGAAAGACTGGAAATAAAGATGAACTATTGCAATATGACACTGCCATTTGTTAATATCTCATTTGGAAAGGAAGGAAATATGAGTATTATTGTGGATGCAGAGGATGAGATGTTGAGTTTTATGTTATATAGCAGGAGAAGTTATGATCTGCAGTTGATAAAAAACATTTTGATAGAAGTGTTTCATACGAAAAATTATTGTGTGTATGGGTAGGTAGGAAGGGACGGACATAGGTGAAATGTACAGGGCAAATTATCATACACATGGACAATGGTGCAACCATGGGACGGGAGAGGAAAAGGAATTTGTGAAGGAAGCTTTAAAAGCAGAGGTCTGGCAAATAGGGTTTTCGGAACATTTACCGTTTCCGGATAACAGACTTTACAGGATGGACTTTTCTCAGCTACCTGATTATACTTCAAAGGTGTATGAACTAAGGGAAAAATGTGAATCTGGAATTAGGATGTTTTGCGGAGGGGAGATTGAATATTTTCCTGAAATGAAGTCATATTACAGATATTTAGTGGAGGACGGTGGATTTCATTATCTTATTTTAGGACAGCATTATTTTAAACATGGGGAAGCCGTACAAAGAACCAAGAAGTTGGAGGAGACAAAGGAAATCTTAAATTATGCCTATTCCATTAGGGAGGCACTGGAGACAGGGAGCTTTAAAATCCTTGCGCATCCCGATTATTTTGGGTATGTTGATTTTGAAGTGGATGGTAATATAGAAAAGGCAATTGATGTGATTATTGAGGCGGCTGTTGAAACGAATACACTGCTTGAAGTAAATGCTAATGGATTCAGGAAACCATGCTTTCAAAGTAAATTAGGGATGAGAAGAAGATACCCGTTAGACTGCTTTTGGGCAAGGGCTGCCGAAAAAAAAGCAAAGGTGATCATTGGGAGTGATTGTCATGCAAATGGATGTTTATATGATGAAGCCGTAAAACAATGTGAAAAATATATTTTGGATAAGAAGTTGAATCAAATAAAGCATAATGTGATGTTTTTGGGGGATTAAAAACTTGGCACGATATAAGATAAAGTATTTTTATTCAGATTTTTCTGTTCAGGAAGTATGTCATCTTAAATATGGGAAAGGATCAATAAAATATTATCTATTAATTAAAAGGGGAATTCGTACTGTTGAAGCAATTTCTAAAGTGGCGTTAGAAATGAAGATACCGGAAGATCATATACGATATGCTGGTTTGAAGGATGAAGATGCTGTAACAATGCAGTATATCTCCATTGAAACTGACGAGATAAAAAATTTGCGGATTGAAGAAGGAGGAACTTTGGTAGAAATTATTTATTGCGGTTCCGGGGAAAATCATATGAAAGTAGGACATCTGCTAGGAAATAGTTTTAAGATAAGAGTTCGGAATGTGGACAATGAGTTAGCCCGGTTTATCTATAGTGAGAAAAAAAGCAGAATTTCTATTTTAAATTATTATGGTCCGCAAAGATTTGGTTTGCCGAGTATGCCGAAATGTACTCATATGATAGGGAAAAATATATTAGATAAAGATTATGAAGCTGCTCTATTGTTAATTGAAAAGTCAGGAAATATAAAAGAAGAAAAAAGAAAGTGGACAGGAAATGAAGCAGATTATTTTAAGAATATGCCAGAAAATAATCTGAATTTTTATATTAGTTCTTGGGATTCTTACCTTTGGAATGAACAATTAAAGAATATCATTTTGGAGCATTGTCATGTCACTGAAGTATGCAGGCAAGAAGGTATTGACTATTTATATGGAGAGTTTGGAAGCAAATTATATAATCAATTAGAAAATGTAACGATGAAACATCATAAGATGGTCTCGAACATGGAAATAGAGGAATCAGAAGGTAAGAGATATGGGTATATCGATGTTAATTACATTATTTCAGGTTTGGAAATGGATGATTATTTTCAAGGAAGCAGCATGATGGATATCGAATTTTATGTCCCATCAGGAGTTTATGCAACGACAGTGATAGATCAGCTTATGTGGAAAAAGGAAAAAGATTTTTTTAGGGAAAACAGAAGAAAAGGATGATTGGAAAATCAGGTATGAAAAGATTTGATGTCACTGAAAAAATAATATTTAATAATAAGTTTTATTCTGGGAAGGCCGAAAAGTATGGTGTGATCATGTATGGAGCTAATTATATACTGAAAAAAGAAGCAGGAAAGGATCAGCTTTACAAATTGTGTGCAGAATATTTTGCTGCAATTTTAGGTCAATCAATTAATGTTTCCATACAAAAAGTGCTGTTTTGCTGGTATAAAGGGAAGCCTGCATTAATGATAGAGGATTTCCTGATGCCGGGGGATGAGTTTGTACCTCTTGGAGGTATCCTGGAGGAACAAAAAGATTTAGAAGAGGAAAAGTCAAAATACACATATGACAATTTTTTAGATATTGTTTATAGTAATGTAAGGATAGTAGAAAAAGAGGAAACGATCAAAAAATTCTGGTTAATGCTGATACTTGATTTTTTAATATCAAATAAAGCAAGAAATGCATCGAATATAGGGTTCATAAAACGGCGGGGAGTGATTAGGCTTGCACCTGTATTTGATAATTCTTCTGGATTTTGTTTTGATCAATCTGTTGATATGCATATGTTGTTTCAAGGGAAAAAACAATCAAGGCTGGATATTCTTAAACATTTTGAATCTGATGAAAAAATGTACGCAATTAATTATTTTAAGGAAAATCTAAGTGAAAAATTACTTGACAGTCTTTTAAGGGAAATAAAAGAAATTGATCCATTCGTGGAAGAAGTGTTTAGAAAAATTGTTTTTGAAAGATTTACATCAATTATAAGTCTAGGAGAAGATTAAATGATTTATGAATGTGCAGGTATTTATTTTGTAGATAGAGGAGAAAAATATTTGATTTGTAAATTAGAGTATTGTGAAGAGGATAAAAATTTTAAATATATTTTCACGCCAGACTACAAGATGATTGCTTTTTTACAGCAGAATAAGGGTATAGATATATCGATTCAGGGAATTAATTTAAACCTTCATAAAAAATGTTATGTTAGGGAAAATTTCGTGCCTGCATTTATAAGTGAAAGAACTCCATTAAGAAGCAGAGCTAATTTAAAAGAATTATTAGGAAATGTAAATCCTAGTGAGTACATACCTTTACAATGGCTCAAGTATACTGATTTGGAATATTTTGGGGACAAATTGATTGTGAAGTAATTGATAAATATCAAATGTCCGTTATAAAAGAGTGACTTGGCGTAAATTGATTAAGTTATTTTTTATTTAGAATAGTTTTAGTGAATTCATCTTTGAAAGGATATTGAGGGATGTAGTTGGGGGGGGGTATATTTAAAATACACAGTAAATAAGGAATAGATATATTATATGGATAAAATGAAATATTGGAATATAAAGAAAGGTGGTAATTGATATGTCGGCATTACAGAGACAGGTAATACAATCCCTTAATGGTTTGTCAGATGATAATTTGGAGTTTTTACTTGATATGATACAGCGATTTATGAACCCTGCTGGGGCTGGAGAGAATACTTTGAATAGTGCAACGACGGACAGAAATAGCATACGTAGAATTGGCAGTTTAGAAGGTTGGGATCTTATTGATGCGGATTATGATATAGATGAATGTAATGACGAAATTGCGGAGATGTTTGGAATAATGTGCTGAATTTAGTTTCAAAGGAGGAAGTTGCGCTGTAAAAATCAAACAAGGAAGGAGTTTACCTTATGGCATTAATTGATAATAAGTTCGCATTAGAAGATTTATATATTGGTATGGAGATAAAAGATAAAGATCAGTTGAGCGGTATATACGATACATGGATTATGCTTGTCAAAAGTAGCGATTCAGATGTCTATACGGTGGGATTCATAGGTAAGGAAACTAATACAGAATCGGATAAGCTGTTTGCTCAAGGCAATGTAGTCTGTCCTGTATATAATGATAGCATTGAACTGGAGGGGGATATATATTATGAGGAATAAATATATCCTGCTTGAAATGAACCAGCGGAACGAAATAAGGGCAGACGTGAATATGACGATAAAGAGCATGGAACTTACAGAGATTGAGAACATGAATGTCAAGATGGATACAGGATGCCCCGACACCTCTATACCAATTCTAAGGTTTGGTATATCAAATGCTAAGGCGCAGCAAATGAAACAGAGAGACTGTGATGATGATAGAATAAGAAAAGAAATTTCCTTTGGTGTCAATGATACAAAGGAAAAACGGGATGCGGACAAAGAAAAATTTAGAGCTGGAAAATATATGGAGTTGAAATCTATTACTTTTCAGCATGGGGATTTTGAGATTGATTTTGGCGGGGTATGTATTAGCAAAGATCATGTGAAAGTCAGTTATGACAGGACAGGTAATATTCTTATAGGAATGGATGTCCTGTCCCAAATGGATATACATACAGGCAACAGTACGGCAGCGTGAACCAGGCGGGGATCATTGCGCCGGCGATCGTGGCGACGTTTGTGAGTACGGCGGTGGCGGTGGTGTATTGTAAGGTGAGGGATAAAGTCGGGAACGTGTATTGACTTTTGGTGTTCTTTGTGACATAACAATACCATCAGGAAGAAATTATGAAGAGCATTATTTTGAAAAGGCTGTGAAAATTTAAATGGACAAAGAATTATATTATTGTGCTAATTGGAAACATCAATTTTATAAAGAATATGATGTATGTGTTTCGGATTTTGTAGAGCATAGCGGTATGATTCAAATCCACGGTATTGCAATAAAGAATGGTAAGGTAGTACGTGGATTTAGCGCCGATGACCTAAGAGAATTTGAAGAAAAGGTGCGGGCATGTGTACGAATGTTTATTGATAAGGGTGGTGCAGACGATTTTTATGATGCTCGAACAGTTAAAATTTGGTACTATAATCCGGATGATAAAGAATTTAACACAGATGATATCCCATTGAGATTTGCGATAACATTTTTTCGTCCGTTTAATGTAGATAAAGAGGCACAGAGCATGTTGAAAGAGCAATTACTACAGGCATTGTTTGAACAATTGGAGAAGTAATATAACAATAAGCGCAGTAAAACAAGATTACGGATAAAAAGCGAAGAGCGTGAGTCAATGTTATTTAGACAGGTAACATCTTTATACGTACAGGAGACTGGAAGCATAAAGCTTCTGGTCTCTTTTCGATTGATACCGGGCATACATCGGAGCGTATATGATGATCATCTGCTGGTTGAGTTTTTTCACGCATAAGGGCATTGTCCATCCCAGGAGAACGCGCTATAATTCTATAGAGATGAATATTCTTGCGACTCGAAATCACAAATCCGGAAATTTGGAAATCGGAGTTCCGGTACTCAGAAATCGCCTTTTTTGTGCTTGACCATGTATACATTTCTGTGAGGATATTGGTCAAGGCCTTGCCGCATCTGCGGTGCGTAGCAGCCTTTACCAATATTCTCATAGAAATTATTATCCAGTATACACAAAAACGAATCTAAAAAGTGATTTCCATACCACCGGACAGATGATGGAAAATCATCCGGAATATTCATCAACTATATAAAGTTGTGGAATAACCATGTAAGGGATGAACTTGGGAATATGAAGGTAGTGTAGCTTCGCCCGTTCCATGTCAAAGCGGTCTATGCGAAGATGTCACGGGCCGGATATGCCAACAGTACGATCGAGAGCTTCTTCCGAAAATCTCAGTTCATAACATTTGCCATACGGCCTGCACCAACATGGCTAAGTATGGTATGAATATCAAAGTGTTGCAGTACCTCATGGGTCATGCCAACAGTGATGTGACGCTGGATGTATATGATCCTTTCGGAAGTAATCAGGATGTCAGAGAGGAAGTTGAGCGTTATGCATTGGTAGTAGACGGCTGAGTTACTACACCAAAAATAAAAAATGATGTAAAATTGGTGTAGTAGAGGGGTATAACGGGCGATATCCTAAATTTTAGAACCCGCAAACCCGCATAAACACTGAGGTTGCAATAATTTAATTAAAATAATTAGCACTCACCTATTGACAGTGCTAACAATTCGTTGTATTGTGATAGTGTCAATAGAACAGATGTGACAAAAAATGCCACGAGTCACCGGCAGCGCATATGACAGAAGAAGTTGACATAACATTGCAAATTTGACAATGCCATACGCGCCCAGAAAAGGAGGCTGTTATGAACTTAACAAAATTTACCCAGAAATCCATACAGGCAGTAGAACAATGTGAGAAACTGGCATATGAATACGGCAATCAGGAGATCGAGCAGGAGCATTTGCTTTACAGCCTGCTTACCATCGACGACAGCTTGATTTTAAAACTGATCGAAAAGATGGAAATACAGAAGGAATACTTCGTGAACCGCGTGGAGCAGGGACTACGCAAACGGGTCAAAGTGCAGGGCGGGCAGATTTACATCGGACAGGATCTGAACAAAGTCCTGATCGGCGCGGAAGATGAGGCCAAAGCGCTTGGCGATGAGTATGTGTCTGTAGAACACTTATTCCTTGCAATGCTTAAACACCCGAATAGAGAAATTAAGGAAATCTTCCGGGAATTTGGCATTACAAGGGAGCGGTTCCTGCAGGCGTTATCCACGGTACGGGGCAATCAGAGAGTGACTTCGGACAATCCGGAGGCGACTTATGATACTCTGGAGAAGTACGGTCAGGATTTAGTGGAAAAAGCGAGAAGCCAGAAGCTTGACCCCGTAATCGGCAGAGATAATGAGATTCGTAATGTCATTCGTATCTTGTCCCGTAAGACGAAGAATAATCCGGTGCTGATCGGTGAGCCCGGCGTCGGCAAGACCGCGGTGGCGGAAGGGCTGGCACAGCGTATCGTCAGGGGAGATGTACCCGAAGGACTGAAAGATAAGAAGATTTTTGCACTGGATATGGGTGCCCTTGTTGCGGGGGCGAAGTACCGGGGCGAGTTTGAGGAGCGTCTGAAAGCGGTGCTTGATGATGTGAAGAACAGCGACGGGCAGATTATTCTTTTCATTGACGAGCTGCACACCATCGTGGGCGCGGGCAAGACGGACGGCGCCATGGATGCAGGCAACATGCTTAAGCCAATGTTAGCGCGGGGCGAGTTGCACTGTATCGGTGCGACGACGTTAGATGAATACCGCCAGTATATCGAGAAGGATGCGGCATTGGAGCGGCGTTTCCAGCCTGTTATGGTGGAGGAGCCGACGGTGGAGGACACCATATCCATTTTGCGTGGATTGAAAGAGCGTTATGAGGTTTTCCATGGTGTGAAAATCATGGATAACGCGCTGGTCAGCGCTGCGGTGCTGTCTAACCGTTATATTTCCGACAGATTTCTGCCGGATAAGGCGATTGATCTGGTGGATGAGGCGTGTGCGCTGATTAAAACGGAGCTGGATTCCATGCCGACGGAGCTGGATGAATTGCAGCGTAAGGTCATGCAGTTAGAGATCGAAGAGACGGCTTTGAAAAAAGAGGACGACAACTTAAGCAGAGAGCGCCTCGGCAATTTACAGAGAGAGCTGGCGGAATTAAAAGAAGAACTGAAAAACCGTATGGCACAGTGGGAGAACGAAAAGGCTTCCGTGGAGAAACTGTCAAAGATCCGTGAGGAGATTGACGAGGTCAACAACCAGATTCAGGTTGCGCAGCGTGACGGCGATTACGAGAAAGCGGCGGAATTAAGCTATGGAAAGCTGCCTTCTTTGAAACAGCAGTTGGAGATCGAGGAGGAAAAAGTCAGCAAAGAGGATTTGTCTCTGGTGCATGAGAGCGTTTCCGACGAGGAGATTGCAAAGATTATCTCCAGATGGACGGGAATTCCGGTTTCCAAGCTGACGGAGAGCGAGCGGAATAAGACGCTGCACTTGGATGACGAGTTACACAAACGGGTGATTGGGCAGGATGAAGGCGTGACGAAGGTGACGGAAGCCATTATCCGTTCTAAGGCGGGTATCAAAGATCCTACCAAACCCATCGGTTCCTTCCTTTTCTTGGGACCTACCGGCGTGGGTAAGACAGAACTGGCAAAAGCGCTGGCGGCATCGCTGTTTGACGATGAGGCGAACATGGTTCGTATCGATATGAGCGAATATATGGAGAAATACTCCGTATCCAGACTGATCGGGGCGCCTCCCGGATATGTGGGATATGAGGAAGGTGGGCAATTGACCGAAGCAGTCAGAAGAAAACCGTACTCGGTAGTACTGTTTGACGAGATAGAAAAGGCGCATCCCGATGTGTTCAATGTGCTTTTGCAGGTGCTCGACGACGGGCGTATCACGGATTCACAGGGCAGAACAGTGGATTTCAAGAACACGATCCTTATCATGACCTCGAATATCGGCGCGAATTATCTGCTGGACGGTATCGACGCGCAGGGCGCGATCACTCCGGAGGCGGAAGAGATGGTGATGGGCGATCTGCGAAATCATTTCAGGCCGGAATTCTTGAACAGACTGGACGAGACGATTCTCTTTAAGCCACTCACCAAGGATAACATCGGCGGCATTATCCGTCTGATCGTGGATGATCTGAACAGGCGGCTTGCAGACAGGGAACTGCAGATCGAGCTGACGCCTGAGGCGGAGCGGTTTATCGTGGAGCATGCTTATGACCCGGTATACGGTGCAAGACCGCTGAAACGGTATATCCAGAAGTACGTGGAGACTCTGTCGGCGAAGCTGATTCTGTCGGATCAGGTGGAGGCGAAGGATACGATTCAGATCGTGCTGCAGGACGGGAAGCTGGCGGCGGTGCGAAAGTAACAATTAATTGATTAGAAAAAAGCAATTAGAAACCAATTAGAAAGAGCAATTAAAAATAAGCAATTTAGTAAAATATTATTTACTGGANAAAAGTGATTTGGAACAGAAACAGCAGGACCGCTATGAAAAGTGCTCTGCTGTTTTTGATTGAAGAGCCGGAATATGAATGTTATGCTAAATATAGCGCCTCCTACGAGGCTANCCTAACAGGAGTATTTGAAAGAATGATCAAAAGAGTAATTGAATNGGAATGCAGATTTACATAGTGATGGCAAGATGGTAAACTATAAGCGGNATTTTATGATTNAATGNATCAAAATCGGACAAGNNNNAAAAGTAATATGGATAATAGGAGGNNAATAACATGCGATATCCTAAATTTTTACAGCAAAANGGTACGATAGCTTTCGTGGCNCCATCCTTCGGGTGCGCGACAGAACCTTATAAGAGCGGATTCCTGCGTGCGCAGGAGAAGTGGAAGAAACAAGGATTTCAATTGGAACTCGGACCGAACTGCTANGTGGAGCAGGGGGTAGGGATCAGTAACGCACCGGATCAGTGCGGCGNGGANCTGACCGAATATTACTGCAGGGAGACGAATGACTGTATCATATCCTGCGGCGGCGGGGAACTGATGTGTGAAATTTTAGACTATGTGGATTTTGATAAAATCGGGAAAGCGGAGCCNAAATGGTACATGGGATATTCGGATAATACGAATATGACATTCCTGCTGACGACGCTGTGCGATACGGCTTCCATCTACGGACCTTGCGCCTCTTCTTATGGCATGGAGCCGATGCACCAGTCGCTGGAAGATGCGATGCTGTTATTGCAGGGGCGGAAGCTGACCATGCAGGGATATGATATGTGGGAAAAAGAATCGGTGAAAGACGAGGAACAACCCTACGCACCGTATAATCTTACNGAAACAACTGTTATTAAATATATTATGCCAGACGGCAGGACGAATATCGAGAGCCTGTCGGGGCGTGGGCAAGGCGCAGGAGTGTACGATGGTCAATTGGGNCACGGTCAGAATGCCGGCATAGAGGTTGAACGACAGACGCAGGCAGCAGAGGAGAATATAGAAATTAATTTNTCCGGCAGACTGCTGGGCGGCTGTGTGGACTGTATGGTGAATCTGCTGGGAACAAAATATGATAATGTGAAAGCGTTTACGGAGAAGTATAAGGAAGACGGTATCCTCTGGTTTCTGGAGGCGTGCGATNTGAATCTGATGGGAATCAGGCGNGCTATGTGGCAGATGGAGCACGCCGGNTGGTTCAAGCATTGNAGNGGCTTNTTGATCGGAAGACCGCTNAACGGTATGGGAGTGGAGGAGTTCGGTATCGATCATTATCAGGCCGCGTATGAGATGCTCCGGAAATATAACGTGCCGGTGATCATGGATGTGGANATCGGACATCTNTCTCCGATGATGCCGTTAATCAGCGGTGCCATGGCGCGCATTGTCAGCGACGGACAGGAGTACCGGGTAGAGATGGACNTTCGGTAATATAAGGATGAAATAATGAAGAAGGAAAGGATGGGGTAAGATGATACCGAAAGATCCGGTTATGTTACTCAGCTTTATTAATCTGAAGCTGCGCGATTACTATGCAAGTTTAGAAGCGCTCTGTGATGATCTGGATATAGACTGTGGAGAGATTGAGGATAAACTGTCCGGTATTGATTATCATTACGATAAGGAGAAAAATCAGTTTGTCTGAAGAAATTAAGATTACAGTTGTTACGACTGACGAAATAATAAATACAAAATCGAGTGCACAAAATANAGACTCCATTGTTGTGACGCATGATCCATCAACGACAATCATGTCAACTTTATTGAAAAATGATTTNATCAGTGGTAGTTTTTGTGGCGGAAGAGGAGATTGCGGACGGTGCNGGATACAGTTTCTGGAAGGGGTGACTATGCCTACACCTCTGGAAAGAAGCGTGATGGAACCGGAAGAACTGCGCCGTGGATACCGGCTTGCATGTCTGGCAAAGCCTAAAGACGACTGTGTCATAAAATTGGCTTTCGCGGATGNTGCCAAGATAGAGATTGTATCCGACATGATAGATGTGACAGAAAATGATGACCAAATAAGTCAACTCAATAAACAGACTCAAAATCAAAAATCAGACGTTATGGAATCGGTGACAGAAAAAGATCTTATAATAGCGGTTGATTTGGGTACAACCACCATAGCGATGCAGCTTATGGGTATGGAGAGCGGACGAGTTATTGATACTTATTGCGAGATGAATCCGCAGAGACGTTACGGTTCAGATGTGTTGTCAAGGATTAAGGCGTCATGTGAAGGGAGCNAGGCGGCATTACAGAAGTTAGTAATAGAAGTGCTGGAGCGAGGCGTTTCGCAGTTTGAGCAATGTCTGTCAAAGAGAACGACGGTAAATGAAACCGGTATCAGAGTCATGTGCATCGCGGGGAACACTACCATGGAGCATCTTTTGATGGGGCATGATGTATCATCGCTTGGCAGAAGTCCTTTTACTCCGGTAGAGATCGGGTTGCAGGAGTACCGGAATCCGGCATGGAATTTTAAGGTATGGCTCGTTCCGGGTATCAGCACCTTTGTAGGCGGTGACATTGTGGCAGGGCTTTATGCGCTGGAGTTGCTTCCCGGGGGATGTGGAGCAGAGCGAACTCATAACATTAGTGAAGTGCAGGATAAGAACGAGACTCATGCCATAATACTGATTGACTTAGGTACTAATGGAGAAATGGCGATAACCGACGGTACACACATGATTGTCACCGCCACCGCGGCAGGTCCGGCTTTTGAGGGCGGCGCCGGTGCGGGAGTGATAGGAAGCGACATGATTGCCTGTGCGGCATCTCTTTTAAAGCAGAGGATATTGGACGAGACCGGGCTGCTTGCAGAACCCTATTTTACGGAAGGGGTTACTGTGGGAGAACCGGAAGTGCGGCTCAGTAATAAGGATATACGTGATTTACAGATGGCTAAGGCGGCAGTGCGTGCCGGAATAGAGATTTTGAGGGATCAGATGAGAGAGTCGCTGATCGGGCACATTTATCTTGCGGGGGGATTCGGTTATTATCTTGATGTGGAAGCGGCTTTTTCCATCGGACTTCTGCCGGAACATATGCGCGGCAGGGTCTCGGCGGTAGGTAATACGTCGTTGGCAGGAGCATTTATGCTGGGGCGTGATCTGTGGAGAGGAAAGACGAATCCGGCGGCATTGGAGCAGAGTCTCTCTTCTATAGTTAGCATTAATCTGGCCGAGCGGGAAGAGTTTGAGAGACTGTATGTGCGATATATGAATTTTTGTAATGCATGATGGTTTGTAACTGTGAAGAACAGGGTTCTGAACAGTTACGATGGGTTTAAGATTACGTTAAAAAGAGGCTTTTTTCTGGTTTGCGCTGTGATAAGAAATATTGGTTTTATGCGGCTTTCAAAGATTACGGTAGTTACTGATAACATATGTTTTGAAATCTACTAGTGACAAACTAGTGACAAAGTTTAACCCTTCCGACGTGGCAGTGTGGAGGGGTTAAATCATTTCTATAGCTTCTCTGAGTTCCTCTATTGTTTTGTGTGTATATGTTCTGGTCGTGATAGTCTTAGAGGCATGTCCGACGAGACGATCTATACAGACCTGATTGGCACCGGCACTGTCCAGGAGCGATATAAAATATGGCGGCAGTCATGTGGGGTGTGATATGTAGTAATACCGATAGAGGTCAGGGTTTTTTTAAACAATCTGGTATATGCCTGCGTGCCGATTGGAAGATCGTTCAGGGCAAACAATATGCCATTGTTCATGTAAAGCCTGTGCTCAACAAAACCGTGTATCTTTGAGTGTATCGGTACAATGCGGTTTTTACTGGCTTCGGTTTTTAATCCTCCTTGGAAGGTACCGGCAGCTAAATCTATGTTTTCTGGTGGCATTAGGAGTAATTCAGATATCCGCCAGCCAGAATATATGTAAATCAAGATACTGTCCACCCAAGGCACGTTTATGTTATTCCATAACAACTGTATTTCATCATGCGTAAAGGGTACTCCCGGCATATCATCTTCCGATACTGTAATATTGGCGAATGAGGAATAGCCTTTCTTGATGATATCATTCTGTAGGGCGAATTTGTCCATCTGGCTAAAAAGGTTCTTAATATGCTCCTGCAAGGCATGTGATAGTGGTCTGCCTTTCTTTCCCTCTTGTGAGAGGACACTTTTAAAATCCGGTGTTCGTAAATCTCTATAGGGTAGATCGTAAAGCAACGTACAGTAGTTGTAGGCAGATTTAGTACAGTCTTTTGTACTCTGTGAGTAGGTTCTCCCGCTCTCTTCGTATTTGTCCTTGTAGAATAGTTCATACAGGGCAGAAAACGTTATGTTTCGGTCAGATATGCGGTAAGGTTCCTTATTGTAGTCTGCCAGTGCGATCATGGCTGCTTCGCGTGTCTCATAACGCCCCAAAACGTCATACACGGGGTAGTAGCGTTCATCCATATGGGTGTTTACACGAACTTCATAGGGCTGTCGTCTCTTACCGGACAGCTTCACAACGGAACCATAGCCATTTCTGGCTCTCATTGGTTTTCCACGCGGCATAGTGTGTCCTCCTCCTAAAAATGGGTATAAAAATAACAGCTAGCAAACTATCTGATTTTTCTGAGTAGTTCGCTTGCAAGCTGTTCCCTTAGATGATACAATATTTGTAGGTTTGTGAGACCCATTGTATCTCTTCGGGGATATATCTTAAGCCGTTCCTGTTGGCGCAGGGGCGGTTTTAACATTTGTCAGATTTTAGTATACTATACTACCATTATGCAATGCTTATAAATAATACTCAAATAGAAAAACAGAACAAATGTTTGTTGACATATAAATATATTTAGCGTATTATAATAATACAGAGGAAGAACGTCGCCGGATAACACGAGGGTGAAATCACCAGCATGCTTGACATGTGGTAGTCGTGCCGGGGGTTCTTTTTCTTTTTTATTTTCGGCAAAGCATTTTATCAACAAAGTATTGTTCATTTGGTTTCATTGAATCTGCATAATACTTAACCCCATATTTTTCTATATGGCCATTATATTGATAAAGCTTTCTCTTAAGTCTAAAACTATAACATGGCGTTATAAAACCATATTGATTTGGCTCAAACCTGTAAAACATAGAGGTGGCACAAACATCCGCAAGTTGGAGCATGTCCCATGAATTAGCTTGTTTGCTTTGTATGTTGGTGAATCTATTTACAATTTCATTGTTTTCGAAGTCTATAAGATTATTAATATAATCGATCAGTTCTCTATCTCGATTAGTTCCCCTGCTTGAAAGGATAATTTTCCCGCTTCTTTCAGTATCTCTAAGGAGCCAAGAGACGCGCTCTATCAATAATCTACAGGCAAAGTTATAAGTAACAATGCTTGGGTTATCAGAAGGATTATTGCACCGGATATTCAGTTGTGAAGTGTCAATGATTACATTTATTAATTCGAAATTTCCATTTGCCAGTTCATTCACTACATATGATTTCTGTTCGAAGCTTCTAAGATTTCGGAAATGTATTTCATGGATGTTAAGACGCTGCTTAATGGAGGTAATTATATTACGCATTTCCGGTTCATCATCAGTATTTATTATTACAGCGCTCAACACAAACCATTGTGTGCCTCTGTTTATGCCTAAATCTCCGGCTTCATCAATATATACAGTACATTTGGTGGACATGAAATGCCTCCTTCTACAAGCGTATTATATGTGTATAGTGTTAAGAAAACCATTTATGTGATTAGGAAGAAAGGCCGTCGGACGCCACCCCGACATTTATGGAGATATTGTTCTCGATTTTTGTGTAGGATCCTACTGCATTATTAGATATCATAGGCTTCGTCCTTTCTGTGCAGAATATTACTGCACCTAAAATAAAATATACTGCAACGAATCTATAGATAGCATTTAACGCCTTTCTCCAAGGAAGTTTAGGGTCTTCCTTCCTAATCGCATAACTTTATGATACTAATTTTCGAAAAGTGGTAAATTTGCAATCCCATTAGGATGTTTATTCCTGCGGGGGTTCTTCTGGTACTTCGTTACCAGTTAATAAGTCATCAATAGTGAATTTGGTAAATGCTCCAATAGAATAAATTAATTTATCATATTCTGTATCTGAAATAATATATTTTTTCTTTTGATAATTTACAGAGTATGAATAGCCATCAATAGATTCAATTTCAATTCCTAATTTATATAAATATTCTATCAAGGAGTCTTCTTTTTCTAGTCGAATTTGCTCAAAATAATCGTTTACTTCAATTATATCAAATAGCTTTACGCCTAAAGCAGAAGCAATTTTTTTAACAGTTGCTACATGAGGATTTGAACGACTATTTTCAAATTGTCCGATTGCAGCTTGGGATATGCCCAGCAGTTCGCCTAATTCTTTTTGGGTTAATCCTTTTTCTTTTCTGATTTTTTTTATATTTTCTCCCACTCCCATACTGATTCACCTACTTTCAAGTAGATAATATCATGAATTTGTATGGATTAGAAGTTGAAACTTATTTTTTTTGTGTTGACACAAGGTATAGCTTATGTTATTGTCAATTTATCATAAGTTACAGCTTATGTCAATGACATTTTTAGAGAGGAGATGAATTAATGAAAATCAACCGAGAGAAAATTGACATCGAGAGGGCGCGAAAGAAAATGAGTATCAATGCATTAGCTGAAGCCTATGGAGTAAGTCGGGCAAGAATCAATGTTATTCTCAATCAGAGAGAATTATCCGTTGTTTCGGCCGGAAGATTGGCAGAGGCTCTTGGGTGTGATGTAACAGAAATCATTGAAAACTAGAGAAATGTAGTATTTCGAAAAAGAGGAGGTGAAGTAAACGAAGAAGAAACCAGACAAGCACTATTATGAACTTTTAGAAGTGCTTAATGAGCAAGGTACAAAGATGGAGCCCGAGGAGTTGCGACGGCTTCATAAAGAAATGGTGAAATATGGAAAATTTATGGGAGTACCGTTTATGAACCGATACCCAGAATTTCCATTATACGTCCAAATAGTGACGCTATTGCTTCTAGTAGTTCCTTTAATACTGGATTGGTGTATACGTCATATCCTCCAAATAGTGCAATTACTGAAATGATGGTTGGTATGGCAAATTTCCAGAATGAACGGAAACGGTATCTCAAATACATTTTACCGTTGTCACTAATTCTGAATCGGTTTTTAAAATGATGGGATATTTCAATTAATCCATATCTTCTTAGAAATTTATGATTGTCTTTGAAAGTACGATTATAACTGATTCCTATTAATTTTACTCTTATAAGTATTATGCATTCTGAGAGCGAAAGCAATAAATCTTTATAGGTCAAGTTGCTCATTAAGTTTCTCCTTTGCACTTAATAAGGAGATTGTACCACAAAAGAACGAAAATGTTGAGTGATTTAAAATTAGAGGGATAAATCATGAACGAAAAGTGTTTTGACTGCACAACATGCAGATACCGCTATATACATTTTCCTTGTATGGACGATTACGAAATCTCCATGCAGGAATGTTTATGTGATGGTGAGGATTATGAGGAAGAACAGTAGGAAGGAGATGAGGGAGATGCCTGCAAAAAGGGACACTACGATGTTAAAGCCGGACAGCCGAAAATTCTTGATTGCAATGGCTGAGGCAGGAGTTGACCCAGTCGGGCTTGCAGCGGAATCAGGATTGTCAAAGAACATTGTTTATTCAATGCGGAGAGGATTTTATACCAAGCCTAAGTATTTGGGGGCAGCAGCAAGGGCTTTGGGTGTTAAGGTTGTTGATCTGATTGAGGATGTAAAAGATGAATCCGAGCAAACAGCAGTTACTTGACAGTATTCAGCCGGGAATGAGGCTTACGAAAGGGTTCTTCAAAAAAATCTATGGCTATGAAATTACAGATCCATCTTTTCCAGACAAGGCCATAGCTGCATTAGAAGTAGCCGGCTGTGGTAAAGCGCGGCAATATTATAAAGAATGGATCGAGGAATATGAAATGGCGCGTGACGCTGAATTAAAGAGTGCGTTAGGAAGGTGCCTGAGAGGAGATGAAGAAAGACGGAAAATAGAACTGTTACAGAAAAAGAAGCAGCTATTGATGCAGAAATTGCAAAGATAGATAAGGAACTGGAAGAGTTGGAGCAAAAAGCGAAAGGACATACTGCAGTTTGCGACAATGGTGTGGCAAGACCGTTTAAGGAGTTTAAGCCTATAAGGGCAGTAACGGCAGCAGAGCTTGAGAAAATGGATATTCCTCCAATAGAATGGCTTATTAAAAATATTCTTCCGGTTGGGCTGTCTATGATAGGCGCACCGAGCAAGTATTTCAAGAGTTACATGGCGCTGGCTATATGTATAGCCATATGCAATGGATGGAAGTTTCTTAAATTTGATTGCACAAAACATGCCTGTTTGTATCTTGATCTTGAGAGTACAAAACGCAGACCTAAAAATCGTTTAAAGCAGATTCTTAGAGAAAATGACTATCCCAAGAATCTGTATGTAATAACGGGAACAGATGATGTTGGCAGAATTGGTGAAGGATTCGAGGTACAAATAGAATATCAGTTGGAAGAGCATCCAGAGATAAAGCTGATTGTTGTTGATGTATTTCAAATGATACGTCAATCTGCGAAAAAAAATCAGACAGGTTACGATCGGGATTATGACGATTTTAAGGTCTTAAAGCAGATAGCAGATCAGCATAATATTGGGATAATGCTTGTACATCATACCAGAAAGATGAAAGACCCTTATGACGTATTCAATGAACTATCTGGTTCTGTTGGTGTCATGGGCGCTCTTGATTGTGCATGGGTTATTGCCAAAGATGATCGGTACGCAGAAGAAGCTACCTTACATATAACCGGGCGCGACATGGAAACCCAAAAGCTAAAAATACGATTCAATAAAAAATCATTCCAGTGGGAATATGTTGGAACGGAAGAAGAGGTTGAGGGGCAGCGGTTACTGGAAGAGTATGAGCAGAGTCCGATTCCTGAGACTATCAGAAAGTTGGTAAAACAAGGTGATGGTCATTGGGAAGGCTCGGCTAGTGATATCGTAGAAGCCAGTAGGTATTTAGGATGCCAGATATATGATGATGTGCGCAAGGTTGGAAATTTGATAAATAAGTATGAAGGATTGTTTTGGGCTGTGGACAGAATTACTTATGAATATAGCAGAACAAAAAAAGAAAGAAATTATATTTTTAATGTCATCAATGTCACTAACGTCATTAATGGTAATAATGTCACTCATGTCACTAGATAAGAAGAACTGGTGACATGATGACAAGGTGACATGATGTATATACCACCCACAAAAAGAAAGGAGAACATATGAATAAAAAATTATGCATAGTAAGCGAAATGGAGAGACTCGCAAAAATTATCAGTCATATAGAGAATGGTTTGGATGAAATCAATAAAACAGATGTAGAATTTTTGGATAATATCAGGATTCAGTATATTATACCGAACGATCAGAATTATTCTGGTAATGGGGTTAGAGCAATGATAAGAGATGTTGCGTTTCCTACACCTGACAGAAAATTTGCTGATAAGATTATTTCCTGTATCCGGCAGAAATATGAGGAAGAGCTAAGAGAATGCTATGAAATGATGGAAAAATATGCAGAAAAACTTAAAAACGCCCCATAGGTATGACAGTACCTATAGGGTAAGTAACCCGAAAACACAGCAAATGAGGGTATGTGGAAATTGTAACATTTCTGCAGACCTGTGTAAAGAAAGGAAATGAAGAAAATGCAAGTAGTAAGAATTAAACCGAAAGAACTTCCAAAAGATTTAATATTCTATCTAAATTGCGTGTATGAAATGGAGTTAGGAGAGTTTGTGACGATAGCGGACAACAAGAAAGAAATTTTATATGTGAATCACACAGTACCGCAAAAAGATATTGACGGCTTTTTAGAAGTGATAGCTTTTCCCAATTATTGGGTGGCTGATGATGAAACACCAACAGGAAAATTTCTTGAATATGTATATGGGAAATATGGCTACGGTACATACAGAGCATTGATAGATTCCCATTCATGGCGGTTAGATAAGGAGGCAGAGCAGAAAGCAAAAGAAACAGCAAAGGAAGTTATTCCGCTGATTGAAAAGCAGATAAAAAGCGAAACCCCGATTGTAGAACTTGATGAAAGGCTTTTGCATGAGGTTTATTCCGCAGGACTTAACAGAAAAGGGCAGACATCTAAAAATATATGCAGCTTTAGCAGTGTTTATCTTTTCTATCTTGGCTATCTAATGGGAGCCGGAAAACTGCAGGAGGGCGCGAAAGATGGATTATAAGAAAGGAATTATTGAAATGATCAGCAACATCGATAACGAAGGAACTTTACAGTATTTACATAGGTTTATAGAGTTGTTTTTGGAGAAATGGGGGTGATGCGGTATGAGCAAGAAACAGAATAAAGAACGTGCCGAGCGGTTAAAAGCGAAGGCAAAAGAATTTATAGACGCTATCGGAACTGAAAGTGAGATGGATCAGCAGATAATTAAACTGATTTATGGTTTTGTTTTGAGCGGTTTCGAAGAGAGTAGTGCGGGAAAGCCGGTGCAGTATGAACTATAAAGAACTGATTGATGAGTATCTGGACAAGATCGATGATGAAAGATTTTTGAGGGCTATTTATATATCAGTCAGGGATTACGCAGAAGAAAGGGAGGTATCAGCATGAATCCAGATATTAATGAGGTAATTCTAAGGTCTAAACCGATTAAGGAGCCTATGTCTTTTGAAAGGCTGAAATTCTTATGCTACTTTGTAGCCGGTATGGTCGCTATGGTCATGGTATTTGTTGCAGTGTACATGATTATTTACTTTATGGGTACGGCCGGAAGATAGGAGGTGAACAGAGATGTACATACACGGATTTATTGACGGGGCACTGGTTGCTGTTGTGCTGGGGATGGTCGCTCTCGTAGTGGTAGCGGTAGTCTATTCAAAGAAAAATAAACAGTAGTAAGCCAGACGGGCGGCGGCAATGTCTGCTGCCCTTTTCTCATTATGGCTTTTATGCCGTTAAAAATGGTACAACTTATCTCTTAAAATATCAGATAATGGTATATAGGAGAGAAAGAAAAGGACTTGCGGGGTGGTACTGATGGCAAAGAGTACAATAGCAGAATGGGAAGAACCGGATAAACTCCTGCTTTTGGAAGCATGGGCGAGGGATGGGCTGACAGACGAACAAATTGCCGGAAACATGGGCATTACTGTCAGATCACTCTATAACTGGAAAAGAAAGAGCATTCCGATTTTTCAGTCCCTAAAAATCGGGAAAGAGGTTGCAGATATAGAAGTAGAGAATGCCCTACGCAAGAAAGCTCTTGGATTTCGTGAAACGGAGCAGACAGTTTCTACACGTAAAACAGTTGAATATGAGAATGGCAAACGGGTAAGAGAAGTTACAGAGCCGGTTGTGACTGAAGTAGAAAAGTATTACCCGCCGGATACTACGGCGCAGATATTCTGGCTTAAGAACCGGAAACCGGAGCAGTGGAGAGACAAGCAGGAGCAGAAGGTAGATTTAACGGAGGCGGTGAAGATCGTTGACAGTATCGGAGACAGTGATTGATTTCGGGAAATTGATAGTTCCGGCGTTCTATCCAGTCCATAGGGACATTGTGAAGGGCGGGCATACATATTATGACCTGTATGGTGGCAGAGGTGGCTTAAAGTCCTCGTTTATATCGTTAGAGATCATTCTCGGGATGATGAAGGATGAACAGGCAAACGCTGCCATATTTCGCAAATATGCAGTGACTTTAAGGGAATCAGTCTATGAACAGATACTTTGGGCGATCGATGTATTAGGTGTTTCCCATCTGTGGGAGGTGGGAGTGAGTCCCATGCAGTGCACTTATAGACCTACAGGACAAAAGATTATCTTTCGAGGGCTTGATAAGGCAAAGAAAACGAAATCCCTGAAAGCCAGCCATGGATATTTCAAGTACCTCTGGTTTGAAGAACTTGACGAATTTCAGGGACCAGAAGAAATCCGAACTGTTCAGCAGTCGGTGCTCCGCGGTGGTGAGAAATTCGTTGTATTTAAGAGTTTCAACCCGCCGATCAGTATCAGTAATTGGGCGAATCAGTATGTAAATGAGCCTCGTAGTGACAGTTATCGACATAAGAGCAGTTATTTGGACGCGCCACCAGAATGGTTAGGACAACAATTCATAGACGACGCGGAACATCTGAAAGCGGTTAATGAGAGAGCATACCAGCACGAATATTTAGGGGACCCGGTTGGTACTGGTGGGCAGGTATTTGAATTTTTGGAAATTCGGACGATTACAGATGAAGAGATGATGCAGTTTGACCGTATTTATCAAGGAATAGATTTCGGCTGGATGCCTGACCCGATGGCATTTATCAGATGTTCATTCAGGCCAAATCATGAAAAGGTGTATCTGCTGGATGAATATGTAGGACGGAAGATCAGCAATGAGGATCTGGCAAAAGAGATTAAGCGGCGGCGGTATAATGATTACTATGTCTTTTGTGATTCTGCTGAACCAAAGTCGGTATCTGACCTGATACGGGCGGGTGTCCCGGCGCATTCGGTCAGTAAGAAACCGGGTTCTGTGGAGTATGGCATGAAATGGCTGCAGAGGAGGACAATCGTCATTGACCCGGCAAGAACGCCCTGTGCATACAAAGAAATCATAGAATACGAATATGACCGGGACAAGGACGGAAATTTTTTGTCAGGTTATCCAGACAAGAACAATCATTGTATCGATTCCCTCAGATATGCGCTAAACAGAATTATATTCTCAAGTGATACCAAAGCATAACGGAAAGGAGAATTAAAAAGTATGGACTATTTAAAAATACACTGCCACAGGTGCGGTGGAAAATTTGAATTATATAATCATTCTATGCAGCATGAGGAAAGGCCGCCACGCTGTCCACATTGTCAGGTGCAAATGACGCAGAAGCAGTGGGGTGATTTGGTAAATGCTTATCTGACATTCCATGATGTAAACAAAAATTTTATCGGCAGCCATGAAGACCGGGGAACGGCATTGTTTCAGGCGGAGTTAAAGGTGCATTATGTTCCAAGGGAAAATATTAATATGGAGGAATAAACGGGTATGAATAAGCTTGTGTGCGGCATGGTGGTAGATGAAGATATCTACGACAAATACAACTGGGACAAACAAACAGGCATGCGAAGAAAGTATACACTTGGAGGACAGGAGCGTTCTCTTGATATAGTGGAGTTTTATTCGACGGCAGAAAACTGTAAAGTTTTTTATCCAGAAATGGTGGCGGATGCAAAGAAGATAGCGGCGCAGATACAAAAAGAGATTAGAGAATATTATGCAGCCAAGGACGGCAGGAAGGAGTATGTGGCTATGAAACACGATACATTTGGTGAGTACTTGGCAGATTTGCAGGAAATTCATGCCAAGGTAGCGCCGGAGAGAACAGCATTGAAAGAAAAGATGGATCTGGCAAAGAAAAGGTGGGAGGAAAATCAAAGAGAATTCAAAAATGATGAACATTTCCTTGCAAGGGAAAAGGTGAAGTTTCTTGATGCGCAGGAAGAGTATAAGAATAGCGTAAAGGAATTGCAGAGAAGAACACAAGAAGAGATTCAGGCGGTACAGGCAGAATATGAGAAGCACGTGACAGATTTCTATACAGCTAATGGAAACAGATTGGATGATGCGACAGTACGCCTTTTGAATTCCGGCATCAAGCTGACCGATGCGGAGATTAAAGATATGGTAAATCAGAATAAGAGTAATCCAACAATGCTCCGTCTGATATCTGACCACTGTGATAAACAGGGAATAGGAAACGATATGACAAGGACTTATGGTGTTCTTGCGAGAAAAGCTGGTTCAGATGAAAGAGAAGCCTTTAAGGTAATCGCGGATATGGTCGAAAAGGCAGTTAGCGAGAATGAGACGACTTCAAGCATATGGTCAAAGGAGGAATCCCATTTCAAGCGGCTTAGCGACCAGCAGATAGGGGCTATGGGTGCATTCTGGGTGAAGCCAGAAGCAACACAGACGTATACAGCAGAATAAACATAGTGCAAAGCGGTGCAGAAATCAGCAATGGTGACTGCACTGTTTTTATATTGTCTGCCATATTATCCAGAGCAAAATGCCCGTTAAAAATGGTACAACACTCCCTCTCAAATATCAGATAATAGAGATGAGGAAAGGAACAAAGGGATTGGAGGGATGGGGAATGAATGAATTGTCAGCACAGGCGCAGGAGGCCAGACGGGATTACAAAAGGCGGTATCGGATTAGAAATCGGGAGAAGATCAACTTACAACAGAGAATGTGGAGAAAGAAAAATCCGGACAAGGTAAAGGAGTATCAGGCACAGTATTGGGAGCGTAAGGCGGGGAAAGCCGGTAACATCAGGGCTTCATGGAAGGATTACGGTATCACGCAGGAAAGAGTAGATGAGTTGGTGGAAATTGTCAGATCAGGTGAGTATGATGATGTGGTGCGCTCTGCGGCTCATATGGCGGATGAAAAGGCAGCAGAGCATATTATCTTGTCTGTGAAGAAAAATCTTTCCTATGAGCGTCTGGAGTACCACGATAAGTTAGGTCGGTGTCCGCTGGGAAGGACAGATTTTTATGGTGCAAGGCGGTTGTTCTTCCACTATTTGGACTGTGCATTGAAAGAACTGCATAAGGGAAACGAAATGTAAGTTTTTGCACAGGAATAAATATATAGATTGGAGATAATATGGATAATTTGATGGAAAAGGCATTACATTCGATGATTCATAAGCAGTTTGTAACATGGAATGCGCAGAATGCCGCTATTAGCGAAATTGAGAGAGGATTATTATGTGGATGCAGCGAAGCAGATAGTGCGGAAAAAATATATGCCAGAATGGTTATCAATTCAATGGAGGTTGCCGCAGAAATATCTGCTAAGATTATTCTGGAAATACTGCTTACTGCCGGAGTGTTTGAGGCAGCAGATGAAAGGCAACTTAAGAAGCTCATTTTCTCCATTGTGCAAGAGCAGGTTCCAGAATCTGATATTAATGGAGATATAAAAGAAGATTAGAAAACCAAACTAACCGGCTGATCATTGGTTTCAGTCGCTAACCTGAAAAAAGTTACGGGCAGAGAAAAGGCATCTCTGCTTATGTGGAGGTGTCTTTTTTATGGCGCAGTATGACGGAAGTATAAGGATAAATACCAAAATTGACACGTCTGGTATTAAGAAAGATATTAAGCAATTAGAAAAAGAACTTAAGGATCTGGCGGACGCTCAAAAAAGTTTTTTAGAAGCAGGGGGAACAAAAGCCTCTCCTGTTTATAAAGATTATGAAAAATCGATCAAAAGTGCACAGCTGGCGCTCAAATCTTTAAAAAAGACAGAAGAAAAGCAGATAGAAGTTCCATCTGGTAAAAAAGATGGGCATTATAATCAGCTAAAAATAGATGTAGAAGAATATGCAAAATCTCTGAAAGAGTTGCAGGATCAGGGAAAATTCTTTGGAGATGAAGACTACGACAAAATATATCTTGCGTGGAAAAATGCCACCGACGCAGTAAAGGCATATCAAGCGGAGCTGAACAAACAGACGGAATCGGGGCAGGCGAAGATCGCGGAGCAAGAGGCAAAAGCGGCAGAGCGCAGAGAAGCCGCTCAGCGCAAAGCAGAGGAACAAGCTGAAAGGGCATTGCAGAAAGAAAATGCCAGAATCCAGAAGGAAGCCGAGGCAGAAGCAAAGGCGCAAGCCGCGGAGGCAAAACGGCAAGCGGGGATCGAAGCAGAAGCCGCAGAAGAACAGAGGCTGGCGCAAATCCGTGAGAATGCTGTTGTTGGCAACCAACGCATTATTAGAACTGTGGAGCGTATAAAACAGCTTGAGCAGGAAATTGCTGATTTAAAGGCTGTTGAGAGAACAGAAGGATATGTGGATTATGATAGCCGGATTAGAGAACTTTCCGCTTTAAAGCAGGAAGTTAAGGATTATAACGATAGCATAGGCCGGCTAAAAGAAAACTATAAAAAACTTGGCGATATAGCAAAAAAAGCACTTGATTCTATAGGAAAAGTTCTGAAAAAAGCCAATTCTCATGTTAATTCCTTCGGGAAAAGAATCAGGGAGATAGCGCAGAAACATTTCCCGCTTTTTAGAAAAGAGACAGAGAAAGCAAAAAGTTCTCTGTCTGGTTTTGGAGCAAGGTTAAAAAATCTCGCCTTATCTTTAATGATTTTTAACCAGATCAGCAAACTCATAAGAAGTGCAACCGGTGGAATAAAAGAAGGGTTTGAAAATTTATACAACGAAAATGGAAAATTTAAAAACTCAATTGAGAATGTAAGGGCTAGTTTGCTAACCCTTAAGAATGCTCTTGCAGGCGCTTTTAAGCCGATTGTTGACGTTGCAATTCCATATATACAAAAACTGATCGGATGGCTTACAGAAGCGGTAAATTTGATCGGACAGCTTATTGCCGCGCTTACTGGAAGAAAAACATATACAAAGGCAATAAAACAATCAGCCGCCGCCGCAGAAGACGCGGCAAAAGCTACAGAAGATGAAACAAAGGCTATAAATAAACAGCTTAGCCCTCTGGACGATCTGAACAACCTTACATCCGAAAATGCAAAAGAAAACAGTGCAGACGCAGGAATAGGCGCTGGAACGATGTTTGAGGAAGTTCCGATTGACAACAGCATTCTTGATATGGCTGAAAAGATAAAAGATGTTTTATCTAAGTTGTTTGCACCGTTAAAGGAAGCATGGGAGCGCGAGGGTAAATTTGTCATGGATTCATGGAAATACGCCCTTGATGAAGTATGGAAGCTGATTAAGGACATTGGCAGAGATTTCCTTACGGTATGGCAGCAAGAAGCCACCATTAAAATCTTTGAGGATTTACTACATATCATCGGGGATATCGGTCTTGTGGTCGGACATCTGGCGCGCAATTTCCGTGACGCGTGGAACGAGAATCAGACAGGATTGCGTATTCTCGAAAACATTCGGGATATCATAGGGGTTATTGTCCATAATATAAGGCTCGCCGCAGATCAAACGGTCGAATGGGCTGACAAGCTGAATTTTAAACCGATTCTTGAAGCATTTGAACGGTTCACAAAATCTCTTATCCCTCTTGCGGACGCATTGAGTGGAGTACTATCAGATTTTTATACGAAAGTTCTTTTGCCGCTTGCGAAATGGACAATAGAAAAAGGACTGCCAGAACTACTCGATGTATTTACGGCGTTCAATGAAAAAGTGGACTGGCAGGCATTGAGAGACAATCTTGCCGAGTTTTGGGAACATTTAGAGCCTTTTGCTGAAACGATTGGTGAGGGATTGATTATATTTATTGAGCGAGTTTCTGACGCACTCGCTGACTTTTTAAACAGTCAGGAGTTTAAGGATTTTCTTGTTATGTTAGAAAATTGGATGGACTCCGTAAGCCCAGAAGATGTTGCAGACGCTTTAGAGATGATCGCAAAAGGTTTAATTGCATTGAAAGTGGCACTGCTTGGTTTTAGCGCAATCAGCGCAATAGCTGGAATATTCACCACTATTACAACTTTTCTTTCCGGTATAAGCGCCATTGGTAGCGCAGTTTCTAGCGCGGCTACTTTTATAGTTACTGGAATCAAAGCGATAATTTCAGCAATAGGTTCATTAGTATCTGCATTGGGAGGCGCGTTTGCTGTGATAACAACAGTTTTGGCGGCTATAGCCGGAGCGGTTATTGGTTGGAAAATCGGAGAATGGATAAATGAAAATCTTCTTGGAGTCGATACACCGTCATTCTTTGAAATAATGAGCGGAATAAAAAGTTCATTTACAGACGGAAGTTGGAAAGAAGCACTCAACCTGTGGGGCGAGGACATAAAAGCGGCATGGACTGAAATATGGGGATATGTAAAAGAGGACTTTGAAAATTCAATTCTCGGAGGGGTGCTTGTATCCTTTACAGACGGTACATGGAAAGAAGCAATGAGTTTGTGGGGAAATGATATCTATAGCGCATTTGTGACTTTAGGGCAAAGACAGGCAGAGTGGTTAAATTCTTTAAAAAATAAGTGGTTGCAAACTTGGAATAACATTAAAGCTGGAATCTCCAGCGTTATCGCTTCTATAAAGTCCACAGTGGGATCTGTCATAGAATGGATTAGTGGAAAGTTAAACTCTCTGCAAGGTATATTTAGCAGTATTAAAGGGTTTTTTGGTGGTAGCAGTTCTGGAACTTCCGGCGCGTCTGGTCGGATGTCTGTACCTACAACTTACGCCACAAACCCAGCCTTTGCCGCCTTGCAAACCGCAGAAATCCCCAGACTTGCCACAGGCGCAGTTATTCCGGCAAACAGAGAGTTTCTGGCAGTGCTCGGAGATCAGAAGCACGGAACGAACATTGAAGCACCCGTAAGTACTATAAAGCAAGCGCAAAAAGAGTCGCTTTTAGAAGTGCTTTCAGAGCTTGGATTGACTGGCGGCAATAATAGTGGCAGCGGTAATAACGTTTATGAGTTTTCCGTAGATGGACAGGTATTTTTCAGAATTATGGAAAAATACGCACGAGAGTACAAGAAACAAAATGGTGGTAAGATCGCCTTTTCATAGGAGAGTTTATTGTAAATATATCTTATAACATAGAAGCATGTGTACTCTACTAGTGACAAGCTAGTGACAACCCATTGCCACAAACCCCGTAAAATGGTACTATTTTAACATAAGAACTTTAAGATTACGTTAAGTTTTCTCCGCTTTTCGTTTAAGAAATGGGTGTTATTATAGCCCTAACAACGAAACAAACAGGTGGTAAGAGACCTGATTGGGAGAAAAGGAGATACACCTATGTGGACGAGAAAAGAAATAAAGCTGAGGGCGAAGGAAGCCCTGAAAAGAAATTATTGGAAGATTATGCTGGTGTCGCTTTTGATGATGGTTCTTGGGGGCGGGCTCAGTTATTCTTCCGGTGCCTTCGGATCAAACGGGGTCAACAGTGTTGCGGTGGTTGATACATCGTCGGGGGATGCACCGGATGAAGACGAGAGCGGAGCAGCAGGGGTAACGGAAGCGGGAGAGTTTGTTATACTGGATGAAGCAGAGATTTATCTTGACAGTACGACGGACGCGCTTATTGAAGCTACCGAAGACATGAATGAGACGGCGACGGCGGTATATATTATTACAATCATAATTGTTGTCTGTATTATTGTATTGACAGGCATGATTATTGCCGGCGCGGTTAGTGCATTTTTGTATAACCCGCTTTGCGTGGGGGTAAAGCGTTTCATGCTGAAAAGTGTGGATGACACAGGGGAGATCAAAGAGATGGCCTATGCTTTTGACCATTCCTATATCAATGTGGTAAAGACGATGTTCCATGTGGATCTGCGAGTGTTCCTGTGGGCGCTGCTGTTTGTCATCCCGGGTATCTATAAGAAGTATCAGTACCGCATGGTATCCTATATTCTGGCGGAACATCCGGATCTGGACTATAAAGAGGTGCTGCAGATGAGTAGCGACATGATGAATGGCGAGAAATGGCATGCTTTTGTGCTGGATCTTTCCTTTATCCTGTGGCATATGCTGGGAATGATAACATGTGGTATGGTAGAGATTTTCTATGTGAATCCTTATGTGCAGCTGGCGGATGCAGCATTATACCGTAAATTATGCGAATTGCGTGATGGCACAGGACAGGCGGCTTTACCGGACAGTAATTACGCATATGATCATGAAGTGTAAGAAATGGTGATGAACATGGGATATAAAATTATGATAGCGGACGATGAGGCGGAGATTCGTGATGTACTTCGCCTGTACCTTGAAAAAGATGGTTATGAGGTAGTGGAAGCGGCGGATGGCGTGGAGGCTATGGATAAGATACAGAANGAGAAACCNGATCTGGNNATTCTCGATATCATGATGCCGGCANTNGACGGATANNGGGTNTTNCGAAANATNAGAGAGNANAATAATATACCGGTNATTATGTTATCGGCTAAGGATTCGGATGCGGATAAAATATTGGGGCTTGATCTGGGGGCGGACGATTATATNACGAAGCCCTTCGGCCCGCTGGAAGCAGTTGCCAGAGTCAATTCCAACATACGCAGATTCTACTCGCTGGGAGCGGGAGAAAATGCGCAGAAANCGGTGAAGGAGCTGGCAGTGCAGGACCTGCGGCTTGATCTGGAGGCGTGTCTATTGTACCGCGGCGAAGAGACGATCGAACTGACCTCGGTGGAGTTTCGGATTATGAGNCTTTTTATGGAAGAACCGGGCAAAGTGTTTACGAAGCAGCAGATTTATGAAACNGGCTGGGANGATGAATATGTNGTGTCCGATAATAATATTATGGTGTGCATTTCCAAGCTGCGGGCCAAGCTGGATCATGACGGCAGGGAATACATCAAGACAGTCAGAGGGCTGGGATACCGGCTGGAAAAGCGTTAAATGCCAGATGAAGGGAGCATAAGAGCAGTGGAAAATGGAAACAGAGCAGAGGATAAAAAGTCCCTCAAATGGTTTCTGATCAAANGATTCCTTGTTGTTATGCTCTTTATTCTTGTCAGCGAGGAACTGATCGGTATACTCTATGATAATGTCGTCATCCCGTGGGTGTTTCTCATNTTGAAGAGCCAGCACATATCCATTACGTCGGGCGGGAGTCCGATCACTTGGATATTACAGATGTTATTATATATACTTNCGTCTTTTCTTCCGGANGGGATATCAGGTTATGTNCAGCGTATGATCGGCAGTCATATGGATCATTCGCTGCAGATTGCTACGGACGTTGCGCCCTTTGATGGACGTATGGGAATCTTACTGCGGGTGGTAATCATCGTAGCATTTCTGCTGTTGATCTTCGTGAGTTTACTGCCCTATCTGATNGGNGCATTNTACTATTACCGCGTAGTGACTAAGAAAGTCAATGAGCTGATAGAAGCGGAGAAGGAACAGCAGCTTGCCTATGACAGACAAAGGAATCTGCTTCTGTCGGATATAGCCCATGACATTAAGACACCGATTACGACNCTGTGCAGTTACAGNAAGGCATTGTCGGACGATATCGTGCAGGGGGAGAAACGGCAGGANTATCTGGANGCCATATACAGCAAATCCATGCGGATGAGCGAACTGATTACCCTGCTCTTTGAATANGTGAAGATGGACAGCAGCGGATATGAACTGCATAAAGAAGATTGTGATCTGGGAGAAATTCTGCGGGAAGCTGTGGCTATGCTGTATACGGACTTTGAAGGGCGGCGGATCACGCTTCAGGTGGAGATTCCGGAACATCAGATTCCTTACAGGGCGGATAAGATACAGATGACGAGAGCCATTACNAATCTCCTGACCAATGCGGTCCGGTACGGTAGAGACGGCGGCAGGACATTGGTACGGCTGGAGGCATATACGATTACGGTGGCGGATGACGGTATGGAGATCGATCGGGAGTTTGCAGCGCATATCTTCGAGCCTTTCTCCAGAGCGGATAAGGCGAGAAGCACGAAAGGCGGCAGCGGGCTGGGACTCAGTATCGCTTCCAAGATTGTGGAAATGCACGGAGGAGAGCTGAAACTGGACTGTGATTACGGGAATGGGTATACGAAGGCATTCCAGATTATACTGAGAAATACCGCTATTTGAGCGGCTGTATGTCTTTATTTGGGAATAGAATCAAATTCATAACTGTTCAGGAGGTGGTTCGTAACTGTAAAGAGCAGGGTTCTGAACAGTTACTCGAATTCTTACTTCTGAATGTGCCGNTNCGCGCATATATAGTATAAATATCGGGTGTAATTGATCGAAAAATGTACATACATGACAGGAANTTACACCCGGAAGANACAGGATTGGTGCGTAATGGGCAGAAAGGAACAGAGACAGGTACGGANAAGNGTNCATGNCGGAAGAANCGGAATTGTGAGGGNGTTGATCCTTGCGGCNGCGGCGTTGATNCTCTATGTGCCGTTGNTTGTAGGCTATAANGNCAGAGCGGCNGCGGCAAACGGCATGGNGGACAGTAAGAAGATCGCCATTACTTTTGATGACGGACCACACCCATATTACACNGANCAGCTTNTNGANGGACTGAAAGAGNGGGAAGTGAAAGCAACNTTTTTCGTGACGGGAAAGCATGTGGAGCAGTATCCGGAACTGATCGAACGGATGCATGAGGAAGGACATCTGATCGGNAATCACACTTACAGTCATCTCCAATTAAACCGGAACAACGGGGAGGNTTTTAAAGAAGAACTGNTTAAAACCAATGAGCTGATCGANGAATTGACAGGGCAGGAGGTGCAGTATGTGNGNCCTCCTTATGGTTCGTGGGATAAGAAGTTTGAGAAAGAGCTGAACATGTTTCCGGTGNTGTGGAATATCGATCCGCTTGACTGGTGCAGCGATAACGTAGCGTGNATCGTGCAGAANGTNACCTCCAAGGCGAANGAAAACTCCATTATCCTAATGCANGANGANTACAANAGCACGGTGACGGCGGCATTGCAGATCATTGANGCACTGCANAANGAGGGCTATGAATTCGTGACAGTAGATGAAATTCTTTTTGATTAAGCGGGCTGCGGACGTATAGGATAAATCATCGACCGCGAAAGCCGGGAATCGCGGTCGAATTGCCATCGCAGAATCGCGGTCGGTAACATCAATTATGTTTGCGCTTACGGGCGCAAAATGTTAGAATATAGAAGATTAGTCTAATAAGCGAGTACAGAGGATAGAAAATGGATCTGTTTGAATATATGCGAAGTACAAATCAGGAGAAAGAGTCACCGTTAGCGGCCAGACTTCGTCCGACTACTTTGGATGAAGTGGTGGGGCAGCAGCATATTATCGGCAAGGACAAGCTGCTTTACCGTGCCATTAAGGCGGATAAGTTGAGCTCCATCATATTCTACGGCCCGCCCGGAACAGGGAAGACGACGCTTGCCAGAGTCATTGCGAATACGACAAGCGCCGAGTTTACGCAGATCAACGCTACGGTCGCCGGCAAGAAAGATATGGAAGAAGTAGTGAAGAAGGCCAAAGATCTGCAGGGAATGTATGGAAAGAAAACCATACTTTTTATTGACGAGATTCATCGTTTTAATAAGGGACAGCAGGATTATCTGCTTCCGTTCGTGGAGGACGGCACGGTGATCCTGATCGGTGCGACTACGGAGAATCCGTACTTCGAGGTGAACAGCGCGTTGATTTCCCGGTCTGTCATTTTCGAATTGCATCCGTTATCCATGGAGGATATCAGAGAATTAATTACACGTGCGGTGTATGACAAGGATAAGGGGATGGGCGCTTATGACGCGGTGATTGATGAGGAGGCCGTATCGTTTCTAGCCGAGCTGTCGGGCGGAGATGCCAGACATGCGCTGAATGCGGTAGAACTCGGCGTTATGACGACGAACCGCAGTGAGGACGGCAAGATTCATGTAACGCTGGAGGTGGCGCAGGAATGTATTCAGAAACGCGTGTTACGCTATGATAAGACAGGGGACAACCATTATGACACGATCTCTGCATTTATTAAGAGTATGCGAGGGTCCGATCCTGATGCGGCAGTCTATTATCTGAGCCGGATGCTTTACGCGGGCGAGAGTGTGACTTTTATTGCGAGACGTATCATGATCTGTGCGTCGGAGGACGTAGGCAATGCGGATCCAATGGCGTTAAATGTAGCGGTCAGCGCATCGCTGGCGGTGGAACGGGTCGGTATGCCGGAGGCGCAGATCATTCTGGCGCAGGCGGCGTCCTATGTGGCCTGTGCACCTAAGAGCAATGCGAGCTGCGAAGCGGTCTTTCAGGCGATGGAAACGGTGCAGCAGACCGGGAATCTGCCGATCCCCACGCATTTGCAGGACGCCCATTATAAGGGGGCGGCGAAGCTGGGACACGGAACAGGCTATAAATACGCGCATGATTATCCCAATAATTATGTAGAGCAACAGTATCTGCCCTATGAATTAAACGGAAAAGAGTTTTATAAGCCTACCGGTAACGGCTATGAGGCCAAGATCAGGGAGCATATGAAACGAATCAAGGAAGAGGCTGTACATGATGCCAGATAAGAAAAAAAAGCGAAGACGCGTCATAGATAAAGAAAAAGTTGCGGCAAACAAGAAGAAAGCCAAGGCCAAAAAGCAGCGTCTGAAAAAGCAGTTAAAGGAAGAAAAGGCTCGGATCAGGGCGGAGAAGCGAAAAGGTAAGGTTCTGGAAGAAGCCGTCAAGATGGGAGAGTCCGTAACGGTGACCGAAGAGGGAACCGTGGAACGCACCATCACGGTGGAGGAGACTTATACCATAGCGGAGAAACCCGAGGAACCGAAGGAGATTCGCCGGAAGAAAAAGAGGAAAATTCTGGCGATTGCAGGCGCTGTCGCGGCACTTATGATTCTTGCAGGGACAGGCAGCTTCTTCGGTATCCGGTATTATCTGACGGAGCAGGCCAAGGAGAGTGCCGCTGTGGAAGCAATGGTACATACGGAGGCGGTGGAGCTGGCCGAGTACAGCTTGCGGCAGCACAGGAAGGATCATGTGAAGCAGAACGCGGGTAAGGACGCATCCGAGGCGCTTCTTGATGCGACCCGTTTTTTGATCGGCGGCGTGCATAACAGACCGCCGGAGATCGAACTGACGGATGTCAATTCCTCTGATTTTATTAAGATAGAGAACTGCCTGATCAACGCCGAGACGGGTAAGGTGGATGTAACGATGTCGGCGGAAGGGCTTGCGGTCAGCGATGACGGTTACTATTATCTTTTCGAGGAAAAGACGTACGATACGGCGCTTCGTAGCGATGAATATATTATTGAGCAGGAAAAAGATGTAAAATTGACCTTTTCGGTCAACCTAAACTATAATAAGGCTAATTCAAGACTTTGTTCTAAATTTGTCGTAGCAGTGAAAAAAGACGGCGAGTATATGCCCATCAGTCAGCCGGGATATATCACGAATCCGGAGGCGATTGCGAAGTACAGTCCGTCTTTCGGCAATACGACATCTAAGAAAGGGCTGCTGGTAGATCCGGAGAAACTGCGGACGATGGAGTTAGACGATCTGGGTGTGAAACATGCGGCGTATAATATTCCGCTCAGCAGGATTCTCGGCAACACGAGCAATGCCTATTATCCGACTGTCTACTATACATATAATGGCAGGAGTTATGCTTTTAACGGGCAGATTATGGCAGAGTATGACTATGTCTTTTCCACGTTGACGAACAAGGGTATCACGACGACGGCGATCATTCTGAATGATATTCACCCCGGTTATATGGAGCTGATCCATCCGAAGGCGCGCTCCGGCGGTCATGCGCCCTACTATGCCTTCAATGCCACGGATGAGGACGGAACGGAGTATATCGCGGCGATCGGTTCATTTCTGGCCAACCGTTATTCCGGCAGCGGACACGGTAAAGTCATGAACTGGGTGATCGGCAATGAGATCAATGCCAGAAAAGAGTGGAACTACATAGAATATATGGATACGGAAAATTATGTGAATGAGTATGCCAAGGCGTTCCGCATCTTCTACAACTCCATAGTCAGTGTTAACGGCAATGCCAGAGTCTATATCTCGCTGGATCAGCAGTGGGGGAAGAGCCTTTATTCCAATAACGGTTACAGTTCCAAGGAGATTCTGGATGAATTTAACAGGAATATCAAGGCAGGAGGCAATATTGACTGGGGTGTGGCATATCATCCGTACAATTATCCGCTGACCAGCGCCAAGGCATGGAGCACCAGCGGTAAGGCAGGTTCTTACGTTCTGGATTCGGAGACATCGCCCGTGATCACGATCAAGAATATCCATGTATTGACGGATTATTTGCAAAAAGAAGAGTTTTTGACGGATTCCGGGGAAGTGAGACATGTGACTTTGAGTGAAATGGGGTATACATCATCTGCAGGACAGGATCTGCAGGCGGCTTCTTTTGTATATGCCTATAAGGTCATCGAGGCGAACCAATATATCGACAACATGCTTTTCTCCAGACAGACCGATGCGTCGTCGGAAGTGGCGCAGGGGCTGGCGCTGGGCATCAACACGCTGGGCGGCGGGCGTAAGTCTATCTATACGGCATTCAAGTATGTGGATACGGCGGAATCCGCCAAATACACGGATTTTGCGCTGCGCGTGATCGGAATCAGCGATTGGAGCGAAGTGATTCAGCGGCACTGATTCGCCGGGCGCAGTACAAAGATGATCAGAACAGTTTTTCAATCAGATATTGATAGATATCCTGATTCCGGGTCTGCCAGTTGGCGCAGATCGCGGAAGCAGTGTCTTCATCAGGGACGGATAGGGTGATCTCCACCATTGTGACGTCCTTTTCTTTTGCCCGCAGATGAGCCTCGTATTCGCCGGAGATGGACTTGTAATAGTCGGACAGGACAGATACTTCGTTGCGCATTTCCAGCTCGTTTGCGTCAAAAAAATGGTCGATCTCTTCCTTGATCGAGTTGTTGATCCTGTTTTCAAAGAAAGAAAGGGTCTCCCGCCCCTCATCGGTAAGGATCAGCTGGGTGCGGTTGCGGCTGGCCTTGGCGGATATGAGGTCCGCTTCGGTCAGTTCGGCAAAAACCTGCTGGAGCGTCAGGAAGTTCGTGTATTCTCTTTCCAGAATAAAGTCTCCCACCTGCGCTTTGGTCAGAGGAAAAGTGACCCGGTTAAGCATGTAGAGTACGATTAGTTTATAGAGAGTAAGCGGATCTTGTGTCATAGGATAAGCCTTTCCGTTTTTACAGTGAATGGTTATATAAGCGCCCCTGATAAGCAGCCCCTAGTTTCATGGTGTGGTGCAGTGTGTTGAGGACACCACGTTTATCCAGACTCCATCGGGGTGCAAGCAACAGATCCCGCGGTCCGTCGCCGGTCAGACGGTGTATGACGATGTCCGGATTTAAATGCTCCAGACAGTTTATTACCAGATCGGTGTAAGCGTCCTGTGAGAGAGGATGATATCTGCCCTGCGTATAGAGCGCTGCCAGATCGGTGCCTTGCAGCACATGAAGAAGCTGCAGCTTCACACCCCATGTACCGCTTCGGTTCAGATGGTCTATAGTGCATAACATGTGTTCTTTTATTTCTCCCGGCAGACCCAAAATTATGTGGGTGACGACCGGTATGTGGGCCTGACTCAGCATGGAAACGCAGTCGTCATAGACGGACAGAGGATAGCCTCGTCGGATGAGAACGGCCGTTTCTTCGTGAATCGTCTGCAGCCCCAGCTCGATCCAGATGAACTTATCGGGAAATTCCGCGAGAAGCTCCGTCAGCATAGTTACAATGCCGGTGGACATACAGTCCGGCCTGGTGGCTATGGAAATGCCGGCAACAGTGGGCTCCTGCAGCGCCTCTTTATAGAGAGTATATAGGTGCGGCAGAGGACCGTAGGTGTTGGTGTATGCCTGAAAATAGGCGATAAACCGAAGACCGATCCGTTTGTGGTGAAAAAGCGCCCTGCCGGTAGCCAGTTGTTCACCGACGGAGATATGTTCTGTGGTCTTGACGGCATAATCACCGCTGCCGCCGGCGCTGCAGAAGAGGCAGCCGCCATATCCCAAAGTACCGTCCCGGTTGGGACAGGTGAATCCGGCATCGATCGCGATCTTATATAATTTCTCTCCGTAGGTATTTTTCAGATAGGCATCCAGAGAGTAGTATGGTTTGCCGTGCCAGTCAATGGTCCGGTTGGTTATATTCATGAGTCGTTTCCCGTATCGTCAAGTTATCGTTTGATATGTGATTTTACGGCCTCTGCGACCACATCCGCAACCTTGGGGTCGAAAGCCTCAGGCATGATATTATCTTCATTCAATTCCGATTCCGGCACCAGTCCCGCGATGGCGTGGGCTGCAGCCAGCTTCATCTCTTCCGTGATCTGTACGGCGCGTCCCTCGAGAGCGCCCTTGAAGATACCCGGGAAAGCTACCACATTGTTCACCTGATTCGGAAAATCGGAGCGTCCTGTGCCGACAACGCGTGCACCTGCCGCTTTCGCAACATCAGGCATGATCTCCGGAACAGGATTCGCCATGGCGAAAAGAATGGAATCTTGATTCATGGAAGATACCATATCGGGTGTTACGATATTGGGTGCGGAGACACCGATGAAGATATCGGCACCTTTTAAAGCATCGGCGAGTGAACCGGACTCGTTGTTCGGATTGGTCACTTCAGACATCTTCTTCTGCATATCATTTAATCCGTCAGTGGATTTACCGATGATTCCTACCTTATCGCAGAGGATCACGTTGGTAAAACCGTAATTTAACAAAAGCTTTGTGATCGCAATACCGGCGCTTCCGGCGCCGTTGACCACTACTTTGCAGTTTTCTTTCTGCTTCTTTACGACTTTCAGGGCATTGATGATACCTGCCAGCACAACGATGGCAGTTCCGTGCTGATCGTCGTGGAAGACGGGAATGTCCAGAATCTCTTTCAGGCGCTCCTCAATTTCAAAACAGCGGGGGGCGCTGATATCTTCCAGATTAATGCCGCCGAACCCCGGCGCAAGATAGGTAACTGCCTTGATAATCTCTTCCGTGTCCTGTGTGTCCAGACAGATCGGTACCGCGTTGACACCGCCGAATTCTTTGAAGAGTACGGCTTTACCTTCCATAACGGGCATAGCGGCGTAGGGACCGATATTGCCGAGTCCTAATACAGCGCTGCCGTCGGATACTACCGCCACGGTGTTTGACTTCCATGTGTAAGTGTAAGCGGCCTCTTTGTCCTGTGCGATGACCTTACAGGGCTCGGCAACGCCGGGAGTGTAGGCGAGGGAAAGATCCTCTCTTGTTTTGACNGGNGTCTTGGACACTGTCTCCAGCTTTCCGCGCCANTTTTCGTGTAATGCAAGGGCTTTTTCNTTAGTTGTCATAGTGATTTCCTCATTTCTTAAANTATGATTTAATGCGTANANATNNGTATGCAATCAGGTTAAATCGTGATTTAGCACNTGCTGATTATNCCATTTCATGCAATGATACTGCGATATNTCATCCGTAAAGCCNACAGATTGATANAGNTGGTNNCCGGCNTCNGTGGATTTNANTTCAATAACACTTAGTTTTTTTANAACNGCNTCTGACAGNATTCTGTTNATNATCTTTTTCGCATACCCTCTGTGCCGGTATAGCGGATCCGTATAGACATTCAATATCGTTCCCGTTTTNCCGGTTATAAACGCCGGNCTCATTGGCTTTTCANNTACCAGTAANAATGCGCAGGCGNCGATNTTTTCGTNCTCTCTTATTAAATAACAGAAGATATCTTTGATTGAGNTTTCTTTTGAAATAATCNGGCAGATNCCGTCGNATTTTCANGATATCATCNTCATTTAACTTTCCGAGATCCTCTTTCAAATATGCNAATCTCAGTTCCGTCAGTNGATCAATATCTGCANTNGTAGCATTTTCAACNATCATTANAGTGTTCTCCATAGTCCGCAGTGACAGCTCGATTCCGCTTCGCTGNNTCTCGCACTGCTCANTGTTATATCATATAATATTTNNACTTTAACTGCAATGTTTTTTGTNGTNNNAGTTANNNGACNNNTGTTATGNNANCNAAGNGTCNCAAATCTTGTTCAAANCTCACCAATACCNAGCGNATATGGANGTTAATTTCTTAAGGAGCCCCTCAAAAAGCGTCNGCACTTAGTGAGGTATTTCACGAACTTAGTGCNGCTACGCTTTTTGCGGAGCGAGAGCGCGGCTCCGTAGATATTAACNNCCATATGCGCGTNCGANTTAGATTNCNTATNAANAGTAACNGGCACGAGGCTTTTNNCAAAAGTNNGAAGAGCAACNNCAAATCGCCGAATTTTTCGAAGNTTATAAAAAAATACTTCCTATTTTATAAAATGTAGTGTATAATATTCGCATTGACAGTGATAGATCATTTCGGATAACACATCAGGTTATAAATCCCTAGACGAAAGANCGTATACGGAAGAATGTATATAATAGATGATTTATTAAAATACAGGAGGCATGTATGAGAGAAAAGTATGAATCGTTGGCACTTGCCGATTTGAAGGCGATCGCTAAGGGAAGAGGAATCAAGGGTACTTCCACTATGAAGAAAGCCGAGATCGTGGAAGCCATGCTGGCGGAGGATGAGAAAGACAAGGCGGCGGGTAAGGAAGTGGCAGTGAAATCCGTGGTTCCGCCGAAGAANGAAGGCGCTGAGGAAGAGAAGTTTCCTTCTGAGCTGGACAGNGGTATTACGGCCAGCGGTATTCTCGAAGTTATGAGTGANG
This sequence comes from Lachnospiraceae bacterium, assembly GCA_014804605.1. Taxonomy (GTDB): domain Bacteria; phylum Bacillota; class Clostridia; order Lachnospirales; family Lachnospiraceae; genus UBA3282. The sequence continues at coordinate 75,866 of JAAUZM010000025.1, forward strand.
GCTTTGGCTTTATCNGGTGNGAGAATTATCTGCCCGGTGAGAATGATGTNTATGTGGCACCCAGCCANATTCGNCGTTTTGGTTTAAAAACAGGTGATATTTTAGAGGGCAATACGAGAGTAAAGACACAGAATGAGAAATTCAGCGCNCTTTTATATGTGAAGTCGATCAATGGCTATCCGCCGGAAATCGCTATGCGCAGACCGAATTTCGAGAATCTGACNCCTATTTTCCCGAATGAGAGANTGAAGCTGGAGACACCGGGAGCGTCTNNTGCCATGCGTATCATGGATCTGATCAGCCCNGTCGGCAAGGGACANAGAGGTATGATCGTATCGCCGCCTAAGGCCGGTAAGACTACTTTATTAAAAGCGGTAGCAAAGTCTCTCACCAGAACTGCNCCCGANGCCCATCTGATCATTCTGCTGATNGACGANCGCCCGGAGGAAGTNACGGATATTAAGGAAGCGATCGAAGGNCCTAACGTGGAAGTTATCTACTCCACNTTTGATGAATTACCGGAACANCACAAGAGGGTNTCCGAGATGGTGATTGAGCGTGCAAANCGCCTTGTNGAGCACGGCAGNGANGTGGTGATTCTCTTAGACAGTATNACCCGTCTGACCAGAGCATACAATCTGGTAGTACCGCCCAGCGGACGTACGCTGTCCGGCGGTCTTGATCCGGCGGCGTTACATATGCCCAAGAGGATCTTCGGTGCGGCGCGTAATATGAGAGAGGGCGGAAGCCTGACGATTCTGGCTACGGCGCTGGTAGAGACNGGNAGTAAGATGGANGACGTNATTTATGAGGAATTCAAGGGAACCGGTAACATGGAGATGGTGCTGGATCGTAAATTGTCCGAGAANAGAGTATTTCCTGCCATCGATATTCCGAAATCCAGTACNAGACGNGAGGATCTGNTGCTGACACCGGACGAGCTTGAGGCAATCAACATCATCCGTAANGCNTTAAACGGCATGAAGGCGGATGAGGCAGTGGAGAAGATTCTGGATATGTTCGCCAGAACCAAGAATAATTTTGAGTTCGTCAATATGGTCAAGAAGATGAAATTTCTTTAATAAAAGNCTTGCATAGCCGAAATTCCTATGCTACAATATAAAAGCTGTCGATTTGCGGCGGCATGGGATGAGAAAATAACGGCGGAAACGTCTGTTTACATTTAGAAGCAAACAGGGAAAGGAGTATGGTTGTAAAATGAAAGAAGGAATCCATCCTGAGTATTATCAGGCGACAGTAACATGTAACTGCGGTAACACATTCGTGACAGGTTCTACAAAACCTGAGATTCACGTGGAAGTTTGTTCCAAATGCCATTCATTCTACACAGGGCAGCAGAAAGCAGCACAGGCTCGCGGACGTATTGATAAGTTCAATAAGAAATACGGTGTGGAAAGCAAATAAGTTTTGTACAAAAAGGTTGAGGTGCATATCTCAACCTTTTCTAGTAAAAAGACATGAAGNNNTAACGCTAAGCATGCAAAGAACGCATACTAAGCGTTACTAAGTTTCGTCTGGAAGAATGCCGCTTTCAGCTTAGCATTCTTCCGGGCTGAGAAGATAGATAAATAATGAGGAACAATGCAATGGCCAAGAAAAGAAATATGAAATACTCCGGGATCGGCGGACAGGCGGTTTTAGAGGGTATTATGATGAAGAATAAGGAGCAGTATGCCGTGGCGGTAAGGAAGCCGGACGGAGAGATCGAGGTTGAGATCGAGCATTATAACAGTATTGTTCACGGGAGCAAACTGTTGAATATACCCTTTGTCCGCGGCATTTTTCAGTTTATAGATTCACTGATCCTCGGAATGAGGAGCCTGAATTTTTCTGCCGGATTCTATGAGGAAGCCGAGGAAAAAGAGACGGCGGCGGATAAGGCTTTTAACAGAATCTTCAAGGACAAGGCGGATAAGGTGTTCAGCGCCATCGTCATGGTATTTTCCGTTGCGATTGCCATCGGTATATTTATGGTGCTTCCCTATTACGTGACCTCGCTTTTTGAGGAATATGTCAGAAGCGACTCTTTTATGGCAATTATAGAAGGTGTGCTGCGCATCGCGATCTTTGTTGGATATGTGCTCAGTATTTCCCTGATGAAGGATATCAGACGCGTATATATGTATCATGGCGCGGAGCACAAGTGTATCAACTGTATTGAGAAGGGACGGCCTCTGACGGTAAACAATGTCATGAGAAGCTCCAAGCAGCATAAGCGGTGCGGAACGAGCTTTATGTTGTTTGTTATGTTTGTAAGCGTGGTTCTGTTCTTCTTTATCAGAGTGGAGAGTCCTGTGTACCGCGTGCTGGTTCGAATCGCGCTGATTCCGGTGATTGCGGGCATATCTTATGAGATTATCCGGCTGGCGGGCAGAAGCAACAATATTCTGGTCAGAATTATCTCCGCGCCGGGCATGTGGCTGCAGAGACTGACGACCAGAGAGCCGGACGAGAGCATGGTAGAGGTTGCGATTGCAGCGGTGGAGGCGGTTTTTGACTGGAAAGCGTACTTGTATGAGGCGTTCGGGTACGAAGTGGATGATTCGTGGCTGAAGGATGATGAAACGCCGGAAGAAGACAGCGATATCCACTGAACAGAAGATGATACCGGATACTTGACGGAGCCTGGAAGGACATCGAAAGTAAGGATATGAGCATTACAAATAACAGCGGAAAATAACATATGTTATATTATAATGGATTGACATATAAAGAATTATATAAATGGGGATGTGGGCAACTTACGGATGCGGGAATCTCTGAGTCTCGGCTTGATGCCAGATTGTTGCTGGAATATTGCTGTGGAACGGATCGAAATACGTTGCTTGTCCATGGGGAGAGGAGCATATCGGCGCAGGAATATGAGAACTATGCAGATTGTATTGCACGCAGAAAAGAGCATGTGCCGCTTCAACAGATCACTGGTGAACAGGATTTTATGGGATTGACCTTTGATGTGTATGAAAATGTTCTTATTCCAAGGCAGGATACGGAAGTGTTGGTAGAAGAAGTCATGCGCCATCTTCATGACGGGATGAGAATACTGGACATGTGTACCGGTTCGGGATGTATTCTGCTGAGTCTGCTGCATTATTCCAATGACTGTACGGGAGTAGGCGTTGACATTTCGGAAGAGGCCTTGCAGGCTGCGAGGATGAATGCCCGAAAGATACTTGGGATAGAGAGGAATGGGCAGGAATGTGCGGACAGTATAGTGAATCGGGAAGCGGTGCCGGATGATGAGTCGGGAGAGTCGGCAGAGACAGATCAGAAGGTGTTGTTGATACTGAGTGATTTGTTTGAACAACTGGATTCCCGCGATAAATTCGATATCATTGTTTCCAATCCGCCATATATAAGAGCGGATGTTATTGAAACGTTAATGCCCGAAGTGAAAATATATGAGCCTCATCTGGCACTGGACGGGCGGGAGGACGGCCTACACTTTTATCGTGAGATCATAGCGCAGGCAGGCGCATATCTGAATCGGGAAGGAATGCTTTTCTTTGAAATCGGATACGATCAGGGCGAGGAAGTCCGGCGGCTCATGGAGAACGCGGGATATACAGAGGTAGAGGTTGTCAAAGACTTCGCTGGACTTGACCGGGTGGTGTATGGCGTATATAGTGTAATGGCGTGAGAAGAACTTCTGAACTTGCACAACAAGTAATGATCACAGTAAGGGATGTTTCGCTAAGAAGTGCTAAGTCTCACGCATGGATTTGAGATTCCGCAGAGCGGAATCATGGAGGTAGTTATGTTTGATAAATTAGAAGACTTACTGAGAAAATTTGAGGAAATAATGAATGAGCTGAGTGAGCCCACCGTTGCGGATAATCAGGAGCGGTTCCGTGCACTGATGAAGGAGCAGAGCGATCTGACTCCCATTGTGAATGCTTATAAAGAGTATAAAAAGTGCAATCAGGATATCGAGGACTCACTTGCCATGTTGGAAAGCGAGTCTGACGAAGATATGCGTGAAATGCTCAAAGAGGAACTGTCCGGAGCGAAGAAGCGTGTGGAGGAACTGGAGCATGAATTGAAGATACTTCTTTTGCCCAAAGACCCTAATGACGAGAAGAATGTCATCGTGGAGATCCGTGCAGGTGCGGGCGGTGACGAGGCAGCGCTTTTCGCGGCGGAAATCTATCGTATGTATGTGCATTATGCTGAAGGCAGACGGTGGAAAGTGGAGACCATGGAAGTGGAAGAGATCGGAATCGGCGGTATGAAGAGCGTTACCTTCATGGTGACCGGACAGGGCGCATATTCCGTGTTAAAATACGAGAGCGGCGTGCATCGCGTACAGCGTGTGCCAGAGACGGAAAGTGGCGGACGTATCCATACTTCGACCATCAGTGTAGCGGTGATGCCGGAGGTAGATGAAGATATTGACATCGTGATTGAAGACAAGGATATACGAATAGACGTTATGAGAGCTTCCGGAAACGGCGGACAGTGTGTCAATACGACGGATTCCGCGGTTCGTCTGACCCACTATCCCACGGGTATCGTGGTGTACAGCCAGACGGAGAAGTCCCAGATTCAGAATAAGGCGAAAGCTTTTGCACTGTTGAAAGCAAAGCTCTACGATATTGAACAGCAGCAGCGTCATGACGCGGAAGCGGAGATGCGCCGCAGCCAGATCGGTACGGGGGACCGTTCGGAGAAGATCAGAACCTATAACTTCCCGCAGGGACGTGTTACAGATCACAGGATCAACCTTACCATATATAAGCTGGATAAGGTGATGAACGGCGATATTCAGGAGATAATTGATGCGTGCATTGCGGCGGATCAGAGCGCGAAATTACTTAAGATGGGGGAAAACTGAGATGGAACGAGTTGTAAAATTCTTGAAGGACGCAGCGGTTTATTATCTGGCAACCGTGGAGGGGGACCAGCCAAGAGTACGTCCGTTTGGAACGGCGCATATTTTTGAGGGCAGACTTTATATACAGACCGGAAGGGTGAAAGACGTATCGAAACAGTTGATGGCGAATCCGAAGGCAGAGATTTGCGCATTCAAAAATGGTGAATGGATCCGCATTGCCGGAGAATTGATTGAAGATGACCGGATGGAGGCGAGACAGTCCATGCTGGACGCTTACCCTTCCCTCCAAAAGATGTACGCCGCAGACGATGGTAACACGCAGGTGTTCTGTTTCAAGAATGCTACGGCAACGATCAGTTCCTTCACACATGAGCCGGAAGTGATTCAGTTTTAATGTGAAAGACAGACAATAAATGTGAGATGGAAGCCAATCACTCAGCAAGGGGAAAGGCAGGATATTTATGTCGCTTGAGAACAAACTCAATATAACCGATTCGGCAGAGCTTGTCCGTGCAGAAGAGAAAATCAGTAAGAAGAAGGCAGTTCAGCTTTTTGAAAGCGGACATTTATATACCTTGAGAGCTGGCACATTAGACAGCCTTTTTAAAATACACAAGTTTCTTTTTGAAGACATCTATGGTTTTGCCGGTGAGGTAAGAAAAGTCAATATGTCAAAGGGGAATTTCAGATTTGTGCCGGTTATGTATTTAGCCGATGCTCTTAGAAATATCGAGAAAATGCCTCAATCGACATTTGATGAAATCGTTGAAAAATATGTTGAAATGAATGTAGCGCATCCGTTCCGGGAAGGGAATGGCAGAAGCACAAGAATTTGGCTGGATTTGATTTTGAGACAGGAACTTAACATGGTGGTAGACTGGAGTAAGATTGATAAGGATGATTACTTGCTCGCAATGGAAAGAAGCCCGATTAAAGATACGGAGATAAAATGTTTATTAAGGGAAGCATTAACGGATCAAGTAAATGACCGTGAAATATATATGAAAGGTGTAGACCGCAGTTATTATTACGAAGGTTATTCGACATATAAAACGGAAAATCTTTAATATAGAGTCAATAAAATAACACACGATATAAAAGTGCCTTGTTTCACATAAGGCACTTTTATTTTTGGAGCAAATANNCGATGGCACTGCGATACTATGNCGTACANATTTANTTTTTTCTAAAAAANTGTATCCTTTTGCGCATTTGNATAATCTAATGAGTATAACACATGTGAAAATAAANGNNCTGTAAGGTTATACTGCATGCAGNGGCACGAATGTNAGAAATGANTGACTATATAGAAAGGAAAACATGATGCTTTGGCGATCGGAAACATCATACATGGAAAAATGAAGAGNACAGTGAGCCTGAAACTGGTCGAAAAGGCGGNAAAAGGAAACAGAGAGGCTTTTGGAGAGCTGATTATCATGCATCAGGAGTACCTGTATAAANTGGCGTATATGTATACGAAAAATGAGCAGGATGCCTTGGATGCAGTGCAGGAATGCGTCATGCGCGCAATGATCTCCATGGACAAGCTTCGGGAGCCGAGATATTTTAAGACATGGATTACACGCATACTGATCAACAGCATTTACCGGGACGGCAAGAAACATAGGAATGATATTCTGCTGGAGGATTATACGGCGGCAGCACCGGAAGAGGAAATATCGTTTGAGGAAAAGGCTGATCTCTACGATGCGATCGATTTGCTCCCGCCGAACTATAAGACAGTAGTGATATTACAGTATTTCCAAGGAATGAAGATCAAGGATATTGCGGAAGTTATGGCGATCCCGGTGGGCAGCGTGAAGGCGTACCTGTATCGAGCCAGAGAAATGCTGAGGCGGCAGCTCGAAGACGAAGATGAAGCAGCCGAAAGAGCTGAGTAGTAGAATAAGGTAACAGGTTTGGCATGTGAGACGCGGATGTATTATAAATAACAATAGTTACTCAACTATACAGTGCTGTCCGGAGTGAAAGTACAAAGTAGCCTAAAACCGCAAAATAAGTAGAAGTTTGATATGACATATGGCCACATAAAGAAAGGAAAATGGTATATAGAATGAAAAATGAAAGATTTGACACGATTGTGATACCCGAAACCCTGTCGCAGTGTGTGCGGAATGGGATACGGCAGGGGGAAAAAATATATATGCGTAACAAGCGGAGGAAAACGATATTAAGGATTGCAACGGCCGCGGCGGCATTGCTTGTCTGTATGGTTGCTTTTGCTTCACAGCCGGCGATTGCCGCGAAGGTGCCGGTGATCAGGAATATTTTCAAGCTGTTGCAGAAGGATTATTCCTATCAGGGTGACTTGGATTCTGTTGCGCAGAAGTTTGAGGGGCCGGAAGAAGCAGACGGCAGACAGGATACAGGGAATAACCACAGCGGAAGCGGTGAGGGAACGGGACAGAACGGCAGTCCGTCGGGACAAAAGGACAATGCGAAAGTAAAGGGCGGTTCAGCAGTCGATTCCGCCTATACCAAGACTGTGGACGGTGTCACGGTATCAATTTCCGAGGCGTACTGCTCCGTGGAAGCGATTTATCTGTCACTTATGATTACGAGTGAGGAGCCTTTTGCGGACACGATGATGAATATGGAGGAGCAGCCGATCATTTATCTGAAAGGGAGAGCCGATTATTCTTTTATATCGGAAGAAAGGGGCGAGGCGCAGGGGTATGCGAACGGCGGTACGGGTTCTGTGGAAGGAAAATTTCTGGATGAGTATACTTACGCGGGAATCTATCGTATTGACGCGCTGGATATTTTCGGAAATGACACGGAATTGAAGGAAACATATCGGACGCTTGACGCCTTTGATATGGACTATACGATTGACCAGATCGTCGGGGACAGGGCGGACCCGGAGCCGCTTGACTACCGCGGCAAAACGAAGGAAGATCTGGAGGCGATGTCGGATGAAGAATGGAGAGCCTTTATGAATGAGATCACGCCGTCCGACAGGAATCAATTCCCTAATCAATATGAGAACTGGTGGTTTGACGGGCCTTTTACCTTTCATCTTCATATTAAGATGGACAGTGACAATGCGCAGGTGGTCACGGTAGATGAGATGAATGATACCGGTGCGGGGCTTTATCAGGTAGTGAAAACGAAGTTTGAGATTACGGTGGAAGAGAAATGCAGCGAGGAGCGCACTGCAAGCGGAGTATTTCTGGTCGTACTCGATGCGGACGGTAAGCTTCTTCCCCACGGAGGCAGTTCCTTTGCGGACACTTACGCTATTAACGGCAGGGATGTGTCCAGAGTGTATGTGTATGTCTGCGATTTTGTGGAATATATGGATGATATTAAGGGGCATCGGAATGATGCAGACTTTAAGGAGATTCTGGAAGAGCGTGCATTGTATGGAAAGGAAATTGTGTTTTAAAATGTTGAATTAAAAAACTTAAAACAGAAGATGTATGGAAGAAATAACACAGGCATAAAATAGGGCTGTGTTATTTCTGTATTATGGTAAAATTATGTTACGTTGTAACCTGGATGTAATATCCTTCATCTATGATGTATTTAGCGATCAAGATACAGGCGGTTTATTTCCGTGGACAGCGAGCTATGTGACTGATTGCGGCGGGATCTTCGACTTCCACTTGNTGCGAGCCCGGAAAACAGCCTGCTCATTGATCCTTGTACAAATCATATAAACAAGGAGTGACACCTGTTATGGAAATTTTACAGACAGTAAACCTAAAGAAATATTATCACAGCGGNGAAAACACCGTAAAAGCAGTGGATANCGTNAGCCTTGCCATAGAAAAGGGCAGTTTCACGGCTATCGTGGGCACATCCGGCAGCGGCAAGACGACGCTTCTTAATCTANTCGGCGGATTAGACTACGCGGACGAGGGAGAGGTCATTATAGACGGCCATTCGATCATGAAGATGTCGGAGGAGGAGCTGACGGTGTTCCGCCGCAGGAATATCGGTTTCGTGTTCCAGAACTATAACCTGATCTCGGTGCAGAATGTATACAAGAACATNGTGCTTCCCATCAGGCTGGACGGCAGACAGCCGGATAAGAAATACATCGAACATATATGTAAGGAACTGGGAATCGAGGATAAAATGGACAGATATCCCAACCAGCTCTCCGGCGGGCAGCAGCAGAGAGTTTCCATCGCAAGGGCGATCGCGGCGAAACCGGCNGTNCTCCTTGCGGATGAACCTACCGGCAATCTGGATTCTAAGACCAGCGCGGAAGTTATGGGGCTTCTCAAGATGACTTCCANNGAATTTCATCAGACGATTATTATGATCACCCATAATGAGGCGATTGCNCAGCTTGCAGACNGNGTNATTCANTTAGAAGACGGNANNATCGTAGGCGNNGGNCNGGCNGCNCATAGANGTNNNTCCGGNGNGGAGGTGCAGTCATGAGTATTATGTTCAGAAATTCCAACGCAGCATTGGAAAAAGAGCTGNCAGTAGAGGACTACAGGGCGCATCCGGTCAGAAACAGGCTGGCAATCCTTGCCGTGGCACTGAGCGCGGTACTGATCATTATTACTTTTTCGGTGGGAATCGGTTTGGCGCAGACGTATTCTCGTTCTATGGGCGCATCGCCGGGACCGGGTGCAGACAGCGCGTCTTTATGCGGAGATGAGGAGATACTTGGCAGAGTCAGGGAGCAGCCGCAGGTGGAGTGGGCGGCATATGTGAGAAGATGCAGCAGCACGCGCCTTCATAATCGGGAATTCAACCCGTTGGACGTATACCTTCTGGCGGCGGATGAGGTGCATTATGACAAGAATATGGTGGATTTGATTGTCGGAAGATATCCGGAACAAGCGAATGAGATTCTTCTATCCGATACGATATCCGAGCGTCTCGGACTGGAACAGCAGGTCGGGATATCATATTCCCTTAAGGTGGTGGTAGAAAGAGAAGGAGAACAGGTTGAGCAGGAGTTTCCCATGACGGTGTGCGGATATTATCGCAATCCCATCAGAAATTGTGCGGACATCTATGAGGAAATCTACACGAGCGACAAGTTTATTGATACGCATAATCCGGAACTGCCCGGTGGATACGATACGATCTATGTAAAGCTAAACAATTTGAATCCGCTGAAATTCGGGCATGATACGGAGAAAAAGCTATCCGAGCTGAATGAGATCGTGGAAGCTAACGGAACAAGTTATAAGATGAGCGATATGACGCTTACGGTGATCATTCCGGTAATCCTGATCGTTGCATGCATTATGTTATGCGGATATTTCTTTATCTATAATATATTTGATATCTCCATCGTCAATGACATACGGTTCTACGGAGAGCTTAAAACGATCGGCATGTCTTCCAGACAGCTCCGGCGTATGCTGTTATGGCAGATGAACAGGATTGCTTTTTACGGGATTGTAATTGGCGGATTAGCAGGCAGCATTATCGGACAGACGGCTTCCGGGCAGATCGTGAGTACGTTTGCGGAGAATATTGCGATGTATTATCAGCCGGCGGGCGCTGTGCAGACATTTCTGTTAGGCGGCGTGTTTGCATGGATTACANTGCTNATCAGCACATTAAAGCCTTTTCGGGTTGCATGTANGATCTCTCCCGTGGAAGCGGCGAGATACCGCGCGAAGAGGAAAAAAGGGGTGTTTTCCGTCCTGTCTTTTGCATTAAGCGGCATGTTGTTTCTGATCGTATATACTNTTGCNATNGGTTTTTCGGTGGAGGCTCAGATCGACAGGNGGCGTAATACGGACTTTCAGATCCGNCATAAAGGAATCNTATGGTCACAGAACGAGCCTTTTGAACCAATNNGNANCGGGCTGGTAGAACGGCTGCAGGATTTAGAGTTTGCGGAGGACTTAAAGNTTTATTATATNGGGAGAACTAAGCCNGACTATTTTGAAATGGANGGGTTGTATTGGTATACCACATCGGCGGAGATTACTGCAGANGGGGAGATTGCCGGGGATCAGATTGCATATGTTAAAAGTCANCTTCCGGATACTGCAGACGAAGNCCGTGCNGTCAGGCTCAATGAAAGGGGNAATCTGTCANTTAATGTGGTGGGAATGGAAGCNGGNAGCCTGAAAGANGAGNTNCGTTATAATAGNGTNTTGGAGGGCAGCATAGATGAGAAGAAGTTTGAGGATGGCNGTTATATGATCTATCTTCGAAGCTTTAACGACCGGAACGAAGATCAGGNTAAGGGNATGGAGTATGCGGTTCATGCCGGNGATGAGGTGTCGGTGACTTTCTACGATGATGTGGCGGACCGCTATGTGGACAAANAATTTACGNTCATGGCAGTCATCATGAATCAGGATACGTACGGNGCAGGAAATGTGAACAAGTCGAATATCTGGCTGACNCAGGANGCCTTTAAGAGNATTTATTCCGACTATGAGAATCTTGTGGGTGCAATTACCTTTAACGGAGCGGANTATGCGAAAGACGGCAGNGNGCTTTCCGAACGGGAAAAGCAGGAGNTCGTGGANCAGGTATTGCAAGAAGANGGAAATTTACAGTTGATGCTTGATTCNGTCTATCAGGATAGANTACANTTTACAGAGATGAANCGAACNATCACCGTATTCGGAATGTTTCTGAGTGTGCTCGTNGGATTGATCGGTATTGCCAATATCATNAATACCGTGACTACNGATGTGATAGCGAGGAAGGTGGANTATGCCGCCATGCAGTCGATNGGTATGACCGGAACACAGATGCAGAGTGATATTTTCCGTAAATANGCAGTCTATATATTCACTGCTCTGGGGCTGGCGNCAGTGNCGGGNACGNCGCTTTCNTATATGATCGGTTCAAGCGTTATGTTTAACTTTTCATGGCCGGCATTGGTTCAGGCGGTTNTGATTTTCNTGTGCTTCTCGGTGNTGTTGTGCGTGGTGATGGCTAGGGTGCTTACGAAGGTGATGAATAGGAAGTCGATTGTGGAGAGGTTNNGNGANGTTGTGTAATCTGCCTGAATCTTCNCGAATACAGCGATNNAATANCNTGNGTTATCAAANAGGATTGGTGNAAATATGGATAAGCATATANTAGTNATAGAAGANGACAGGGCATTAAACGGCGGGATTGTCTTTGCGCTGGAGCGTGAAGGNTATGCGGTTCACAGCGCGTATACNCTTGCGGAGGCGGAGAAGAGTCTGAAGCAGAAGATGAATCTGATNCTTCTGGATATCAACCTGCCTGANGGGGACGGAAGGGAGTTTNTGCGGGGTGTTCTTGCGGGGCAGCCGGTGCCGGTGCTNCTCCTGACGGCAAGGGATTCGGAGGAGGATATGCTTAAGGGATTTCAGGCNGGNTGNGACGACTATATTACGAAGCCTTTTTCCATGCCGGTGCTGATTGCGAAGATTGCGGCGGTGTTAAAGCGNAGNGAGGGAGCGTCGAGGCAGATTTACGCANGCGGNGGACTGGTGTATGATTTTGAGGGGAAGNNGCTGACGCGGCAGGGAGAGGCTGTGGAGTTGACGGCNTTGGAATGCAGGCTGTTGGAATTATTCCTGCATAANAGGGGNATTGTGCTGACNAGNGAGCGGCTGCTTGAGAAAATATGGGATGCGGATGAGCGGTTTGTGGAGGATAAGACNCTCAATGTNACGATCCGCAGGCTGCGCATGAAAGTGGAGGATAATCCGGAACAGCCNGCATATATCAAGACCGTGTTNGGTTTGGGTTATAAATGGGAGGACGGACAGNCATGAAACAGAAATTTCTATATCGGCTGCGNAAAGATACGGATATGATATGGAAAGGCGGTATGGGCGCAGTGCTTATACTGCTTTTACTATGCATGGGGCTCATGCGGCAGGTAGTACAGGAAGAGGATTTTTTCGTCAGAACGGATCAGTGTATGAAGCTCGTGGCAGTGTACGGTGTGGCATGTCTGGCGGTATTTGCCGGCTTATATTTTGCGATCGTACGGCGTGTGAGTGACGTACTGTATGAGCTGGGCGGTATGATCGAATGTCTGACGGAGGGATGTCCTGAGGCGGTGTTTCCCGTGGCGGAGGATACGATCTTGTCACAGCTTCAGGGGCAGCTTATGCGGCTGTATGATATTCTGCGTTCTTATGAGGAACGGGAGCAAAAAATGCGCAGGCAGCTTGACGAGAATATCGGGGATCTGGTGCACCAGCTTAACACGCCGATCACGAATATCAGGCTGTATGCGGAATTTTTAAAAAGGAATGACCTGTCGGTGAAGGAGCGGGAGTGCTTCTTAGGATGTTTGGAAGAACAGGCACAGAAGCTGTCGTGGCTGGGGGAGAGCTTTTCCAAGATATCCCGTCTGGAAACGGGGATTATTCGCCTAAAACCGGAACGGCAGGACTTACAGCCCATTATTCTGCGTGCGGTGGGACAGATTATGGAAAAGGCACAGCGCCGGGGTATGGAGATTGCGCTGAAAGGCGATGTGCAGTTGGAGGCGGTAGTCGATGCAAAGTGGACGGCGGAAGCAGTGTTTAACGTGCTGGACAATGCGGTGAAATACGGGGATAAAGGCAGCGTGATCGAGATCGAGGTGACGCGGCTGACAAACTATACCGGAGTGGCGGTGAGAAACAGCGGAATGGAGATTGACGGGGATGAGTATCATAATCTTTTTAAGCGTTTTTACAGAGGAAAGGGGAGCGGAGAGACGGAAGGCTCCGGATTGGGGCTGTATATTGTGAGGAAGATATTGGAGGAAGAGAAAGGATATATCAAGGCAGGGAGAACCAATGACGGGCGGACGGAGTTTGTGTTGTACCTTTATCGTGAGTAGTGGTAAGTGTAGGCTGCATTATGTTTTAGGGTATGGATATAGTGATTCGCTCATCTTTCTGTAACTGTGGCATGATAATTCGCTCATTTTTTTGTAGTGTAAGGATAATAATTCGCTCCTTTTTTTGTAATGTAAATGTAATAATCCGCTTTTTGTGAAAATGCAAAGATAAATTTCCCCATTTTTTGGCAGGATGTGATATGTCGGCTAATATGCCGTGAAATGAGTTGCCTGCAACAGAAAAAACCAGTATAATGAACGCAGGTTCACATTGTGGAACCCGTAACAGAGAAGAAAACGACACGATTCTGATATATTGCTGGGGAGGCGGACTGCGATGGAATATGCGGATCATAAGAGGCGCTGCGTATGGGCGAATCCGAAGAATGAATTGTATATAAAATATCATGATGAAGAGTGGGGACAGCCGGTGCATGATGATCACCGGCTGTTTGAGATGCTGATTCTGGAATCTTTTCAGGCAGGGTTGTCATGGGAGTGCGTTCTGAATAAGCGAGAGGCGTTTCGGCGGGCTTTTGACGGGTTTGATTTGGATAAAGTATGCGCTTATGATGAGGAGAAGATGGAAGCGCTTAGGCAGGATGAGGGCATTATCCGTAATCGTTTGAAGATCAAGGCGGCAGTGAGGAATGCGAAGATATTTCGGGATATTGCAACGGAGTATGGCAGTTTCTCGGATTATCTGTGGGGTTATACGAATGGACAGGTTGTCTATGAGAATGATAAGGTGAGTTCGCCGGTGTCGGATAAGATTTCGAAGGATCTTAAGAAGCGGGGAATGACTTTTGTGGGGACGACGATTGTTTACTCTTATTTGCAGGCGGTGGGGGTTATATATTCGCATGAGGATGGGTGTTTTCTGTGTAGGCAGGGGAGGTAGGCTGAGATGTCAGATTGCATAAAATACTCTCTCGCGTCGGGCTCCGTCATGTGGATTTTCTAAAATATTCCGGGGAGGCTGAGGAGACGGACGCAACCGTCCTCTATGCGCGTCCGTGCGCATTTCGGACTTTTCGGGACATCAGCTTTTTACCCGTTAGGGTAATAAGCATGGTCCCATGAAATTGCTGGAGATTGAACGGAATATTAAGAAAATCTCACATGACTGCGCAGGACAGCTTCGAGAGTATTTTATGCAATCTGACGGCGTACAGCTATAGAGTAATTAGTGTGAAAAATAATAAAATTGTTAGGCAACTGTTAAGCAGTAAAGAACGTAGTCTAAGAGTTACTAAATGTTTGGAGTTTTAGATTCTGCTAAGCGAAATTGTGATAAATAATATGATAATAAATACATAAGACAGGAGTTTGATGAACTATGAGAAAAAAGGAATTAGCGCTTGAGGTCGTAGAGCGGTTAAAAAGGGAATATCCGGACGCGGCATGTTCGCTGGATTATGATCAGGCTTGGAAGTTGCTTGTCAGTGTGCGGCTGGCGGCGCAGTGTACGGATGCGAGAGTTAATGTGGTGGTGGAAAAATTATATGAAAAGTTTCCGGATGTGGCGGCGCTTGCGGCGGCTCCGGTGGAGGAGATCGAGAAGATCGTGCACCCTTGCGGACTGGGGAACAGTAAGGCGCGGGATATCAGCGCCTGCATGAAGATGCTGCAGGAGGAATACGGCGGGAAGGTGCCGGATGATTTCGATGCGCTTCTGAAACTGCCGGGTGTGGGCAGGAAAAGTGCCAATCTCATTATGGGAGATGTGTTCGGCAAGCCTGCCATCGTGACAGATACTCACTGTATCCGCCTCTGCAACCGGATTGGGCTGGTGGATGATATTAAGGAGCCGAAGAAGGTGGAGATGGCACTGTGGAAGATTATTCCTCCGGAAGAAGGGAGCGATTTCTGTCACAGGCTGGTCTGGCACGGCAGAGAAGTCTGTACCGCGAGGACGAAACCCTATTGTGACAAATGCTGCCTTCAGGATATCTGTAAGAAACGAGGTGTTTCTTAATTTTCATGGAGCGGTTCGAGACCGGTAATGTCATTGATGGAGTCGCTGTTTTTGCCTTCTCCGGATAAAACCCTGTGTGTCCGGTAATAGGTGGGCGTGCAGCCCAGAAATTTCTTGAATAATTTATTAAAATAGCTGGTGTTATTAAAACCTACGGAAAGCGCAAGGTCGGCAATTGACATAGGAGCATCCGAGTGCTCAGCCATCTTTTTAGTCGCCTCGAGAATACGATATCTCATCAGGTATTCAAAAGGCGTCATCTGTAATGTACGTGCAAAACAGCGGCAGCACTCGCTCTTACTGATATGTACGCTACCGGCGATCTCGTCTAAGGAGATCGACTCGGCGTGATGGGTTCGAATATAAAGCATAGCCTGTTTGACACGCTGCTCATCTAAGGAAACGTGGGGTGGCGGTGCGGTTCCTATATTCGGAAGTTGTCCGACCAGCTCTGACCAGAAACGACACAGATGCCCTTTGGCTGCGATCTCGTAGCCGAAGGGTTTTGCTATGTTGACGGCGATGGCATCGTTAATGGCATCCAGTATCCGCTCATGCCATGCTTTTTTTTCATCTAATGGAAGCATCTTAAACAGTCGAAAATTCTGAATCGGAAGCAGGAACTGCGTATGCAGGTAGCTGCTTTTGTGTCCGAAAAGGAAATCCGGATGAAATACAATCGAATAGAAGGTGCAGTTATTCTGGTCCATGGACTGAATGGAGTGCAGGACGCTCTGGTTAATGATAATTCCCTGTCCGGGTTCCAGAGTGTAGGAGGCATCGTCGGTGGAGACTTCGGCAAGACCGTCATTAATAATCAGAATCTCCATCTCATCATGCCAGTGCCAGCGGATTCGGTTCATATAAGACCGACTCAGATCCAGATAATAGACACCCACAGGGTAATCCAGCGTGCCGAATTCCTTCTTCTCATAGAGATTGTCATAGGTCTTGATCGGATCATCGGAAGAGAGTGCACGGGAGGAACTGTCAGAGGTAGCTGCGGTATCAGTCAATCCCTCATGTGGTACAGTATGTATTACGTTGATGTCTGTTTCTGCGGGTGTCTGCATGCCGTGCCTCCTTCTCTTAAGTGATTTCGGAACCAACCGTTATGGGGGTATAAATTATCTTAGCATGAACTGATAAGAGAGTCAAAGCATGTTTTATGGTCTTTCGTTAATCCCCGGCTTTTGCTAATTTGGGGTTATTATTTATGGTTATAGCGTTTTGCGGGGTATTTTTGTGTGAGCGGGGCAAGGCAGAAGCCGCCGCCGCATATGATAACAGTAGTAATGGTGTGAAATAGAGTGTGGAGGATTCGTATGGACTCTCAGAAGAATGAAAACCTGTTAAATCTGGCATTGGATACGCCGGAAGCGGAGAGGGAGCGGTCATTGGAATTGAATGTAGGGTTTGACCGGATGGAAAAGACGTGGGAAGTGATCGTCAAGTATCATGGTTCGCTTCATGAGCTGACACTAAGGCGCATTGTGGTGGAGGAGTTGATTGCGGGCTACGCGATTCTGACAGTGCCGGAATCGGAGATGGATATCCTTACTGAGACAGAGCAGATCGAGTATGTGGAGAAACCGAAGAGGCTCTTTTTCTCTGATTTAGCAGGGAATACGGCCGCCTGCTATACGCCGAACAGTCCGTTGTTCGGGAATCTTACCGGTAAAGGCGTGCTGGTTTCTATTATCGATTCGGGTATCAGCTACTGGAATCAGGATTTTCGCAGGGCGGACGGGACGACCAGAATCCTGTATCTGTGGGATCAGGTGTTAGACAGAGAGTTCGACAGCAGACAGATCAATGAGGCGCTTGCCACAGGCAGCAGAGAGCAGGCGCAGCAGATCGTTCCCAGCGTTGATACGACAGGGCACGGAACGGCGGTAGCAGGAATTGCTGCGGGCGGAGGCGGAACAGGGGGCATAGCCTATGCGGGTGTCGCGAGGGAGAGTGATTTGTTGATTGTACGGCTTGGGACGCCACGGGCGGAATCTTTTCCGAGGACAACAGAGCTGATGCGGGCACTGACCTACACAGTCGACAAGGCGATAGAGCTGCAGATGCCGGTGGCAATCAATCTGAGTTTCGGGAATACTTACGGCGCGCATAACGGGACATCTTTGCTGGAGCGGTTTCTGGATAACGTGTCCGAGATCGGACGCAGTGTGATCTGCGTAGGCAGCGGAAACGAAGGAGCGTCCGGCGGGCATGTGGGCGGCAGTGTGGCTGTGACCGGTCAGACCGGTACAGGAAGAGCCGAGGCAGGTACAGGAAGTGGATCGAGTGCGGGAAGCCGTGGCGGTCAGTCTGGAAGAGCGTTGACCAGTTTAGTCGGTGGAATTGACGATGATGTCATGCAGAATATGACACGTGTGGAATTAGTAGTGGGGAACTATGAAACCGGCGTAAATATACAGCTTTGGAAGGAATATACTGACCGATATGCAGTCATTCTATTATCACCGGCAGGAGAGTATCTGATTGTGGACACTGACCAACCGGGTAAACAGACTTATCGGCTGGAACAGACACAGATTCTGCTGTATAACGGTGAGCCGGCACCCTATCTGACCAGTCAGGAGATTTATTTTGACCTGTTACCGGTGGCGGGCAGCAGGTATCTGAACAGTGGTGTATGGACTTTCCTGTTGGAGCCGATCAAGACCGTTACGGGTAATTATACCTTTTATCTGCCGTCAGGGACGGTGAGGAATGCGCAGACCCGCTTTGTCCGGCCGACTCCGGATGTGACACTGACGATTCCCTCCACCGCGTCTAAAGTAATTACGGTGGGAGCGTATGATCCTGTCTATGAAGCCTATGCGGATTTCTCCGGCAGAGGCTATCTGTATCAGGAGCAGGTCAACAGCCGTACATCGGATTCCTTCGTAAAACCTGATCTGGTGGCGCCGGGGGTGAATGTGACGGCGCCTGATCGGGATGGAGGGTATTCTCCGGTTACGGGGACATCCTTTGCCACGCCTTTCGTGACAGGGGCGGCTGCACTGCTGATGCAGTGGGGGATTGTGAACGGGAATGACCCGTATCTGTATGGAGAGAAGGTGAAGGCGTATCTGCGGAGAGGGGCGAAGCCGATCAGGGGAGAGACGGAGTATCCGAACGCTAGGGTGGGGTATGGGGCGCTGTGCGTGGAGAATAGTCTGCCGTTGTAAATTTGATTTGAAGTGCATGAGATATCCATGTAGCTGCCAACACATTTACGAACTGACACCGAAAAGAAAAATGATGCAAAAATGATGCAATGATGATGCAAGAATGATGCATAGGGCATGTATAATGGCAGTATAAAAGGAGAACGCAAATTAAAGCGTTTGCGATGACAAGACATTATGAGTATACAAAAGAAGAAAAGAAAAAAGAAGCAACAACGGAATCTGGCGGTACAATCCGTACTGTCACCCACAGCACGGCTGGCTGTTTTTTTGTCTCTTTCGTGTTTTTACACGGAGATTGTTTTCAAGCTGTCAGTCGAAACATTGCACACCGGAAGTTCATTTGTATTTCTGACATTATTCTCGCTCAGCGTAGGAATGGTGGTTTCAGGCATTATTTTGCTGTTGCCGAAAAAAGCAGTGCAGATTCTGATACCATTCTATCTGGGGTTTTTATTTCTCATTTTCGTTGTGGAATTTCTGGTATATAGACAGTTTAAGGTGGCATATGACTTAAATACCATATTGAATGCTGCAACTGACGCACTGGGTGGATTTGGTGCTGACATCAGGCGGCTGATCTTCTGCTTTGATGGAATCAGTCATATTGCGCTCTTTTTGCTGCCGCTTATCTTGTGGTTTATACTAAGAGAAAAGATAATAGGGCAGTTACCGGGGAAGGGCATTTGGCGGGAACGTACAGGGCAGGTTGTTTATTTTTCGATGGCACATTTGGCCGGGGGAGCAGCCTGTTATGGAGCGGCTTTGTTCCTTATCTTATACTGCGGTCTGCATAAGGACATTTATACAAATCAATATAATTTTGAGTCGGCAGTAATGCAGTTTGGGCTGAGTGAGGGGTTGTGTCTGGATATCCGGAACCTTGTTTTATCCAAATCGTCCGCCCCTGTCTTTGAAAGCCCGGGGGTGGAATTCGTGCAGGGCACAGTCGGCACATCTCCGGAAGACACCCTTGTAAGCAGCAGGGAGGAAACCGTATCCGGTGGTAAGGTCGTCGTACAGGCAAAGGAGGCTGCCGGTTCTCATGAGGTGGTTATGCTTCAAGAGAAGACTTCCTCCCAAAGCACGGAAACTGCACAGGCGGACGAATCGGTATCTCCGGTTGTATACGGTCAGAGTGTAGCATCTTTTGATTTTGCTGCGCTTGCCGGGGCAGGTGGGAACTGTGCCGATATTGATGCTTATGTTTCCACGCTCACACCGTCAAGCCAAAATGTCTATACAGGCTCTTTTGAGGGTAAAAATCTGATTTTGATCTGTGCGGAAGCATTTTCCGGCTTTCTCATTGACCCGGAGCTCACACCGACACTTTACAGGCTTTCCACAAATGGAATTAACTTTAATGATTATTACCAACAGTCAATTGCCGGAACAACCGGAGGTGAATATCAGCTTTTATTTGGTTTGATTCCGACTTCCGGCGGAAGCTCTATTAAGGAGATCACGCAGAACGGAACATATACCAATATTGGTGCGCTTTTAAATGACAAGGGATATTTCGGCATGGCTTTCCACAACAGTGACTACACTTTTTATGACCGGCATGAGACCCATACAAAACTGGGCTACAGTGGGGGATATATGGGAGTGGGAAATGGTCTTGAGGATCTTATCAGCCCTGTATGGCCGGCAAGCGATCTGGAATTGATGCAGGAAACTCTGCCGATGTACATTGACAAACAGCCTTTTAATGTTTATTACATGACGGTAAGCGGTCACAGTTTATACACTTTTGATAGAAATGCCATGTCAAGGGAAAATAAAGCTGCCGTAGACGCATGGTGCGCGAAGAAAAGTCTTTCCTACACGGAGCCTGTACGTGCTTATATAGCGGCGAACCTTGAGCTTGAAAGGGCAATGGATTATCTTGTGAAAACCCTTGAAGAAAAAGGTATAGCAGATGACACGGTCATCTGCATTGCGCCGGATCATTTTCCCTATGGGCTGGATTCGGATGCCGCCTTGGGAAATATGCCGTATTTATCTGAATTATACGGTTATCCGGTAAACACCTATGAGGAGCGGGACAGAAGCCGTGCTATTATCTGGTGCGGAGCACTTGAAGATAGTGAGCCGATTATTGTGGATACGCCTACCTCTTCCTTAGATATACTTCCGACATTGTGCAATCTCTTTGGCGTGGAATGGGATTCCAGGCTTTATGTGGGAAGGGATGTGCTTTCAGATGCTCTCCCGCTTGTTTTTTTTGGAAATTATGACTGGAAGACTGACTTAGGGTATTATAGTTCATCCAGGGGAATTTTCACGCCGACAGATGAGGGCGCCGTCATTCCGGAAGATTATGTAAACCAGATATCCAGTATAGTGAGAAATAGAATGACATTCTCTAAGTCTGTGCTCAGCCATGATTATTATACGCATGTTTATGATGAGGTATTGGTGTCGGAATGAAGTTCTTCTGTCAGTTTTTCAATCTCATCAATGATTTCTCCGATATAAGCAATCGTATCAAGGAGAGGGGTGTCTGTAGTGATGTCGATTCCGGCAAGCTTAGCCAGTCCCACCGGATCCAGCGTACTGCCTGCTGCAAGAACCTTTTTCCAGTCATCAACAGCCTGCGCTCCTTCCTGTTCAATCCGTTTGCAGACCTGTGTGGCAACGGTGAGGCCGGCACTATAGGTATAGGAATACAGACCCATGTAATAGTGAGGCTGGCGCATCCAGGTAAGCGCCGCATCATCGGAAATTTCCACATCTTCACCCCAGAAGTTTTGAAGAGTTTCCTTCATAAGCCGGGATAGAACAGGGGCATTGACGCTTCCGCCGTTGTCAACGATTTGGTAGACTTTCCGCTGATAGTCGGCTTCCAGCAGGTGTGTAACAAAGTTATGATAATAAGTATTGCTGATCATACAGGACAGCACCCAACGGCGGAAACGGGGATCCGGATTATTTTTTAATAAGTAGTGTGCCATCAGCAGTTCATTCATGGTTGAGGGCGCTTCCACAAAGTAGGTGGAAACATCCGTATCAAAAATGGACTGGTTTTTGTTGCAGGCTTTGAAGTGGCCGGCATGCCCCAGTTCGTGAGCCAGTGTAAAGACATCGGACATACGATCATTCCAGGACAGCAGGATAAAGGAATTGACTCCGTAAGGGCTGGCACAGAAACCGCCGGTTGATTTTCCCTGGTTCTGGGCAAAATCGACCCATCTGTCACGGTAGGCTTCACGAATCATTTCCACGTAATCGTCTCCCAGAATGGAAAGTCCTTTTTCAATATAGGTTTTAGATTCTTCAATGGTTACCTTCGGATCAAATTTCGGGTCAACGGCAATTTTCAGATCCGCAAAGGTCATACGATCCAGCTTGTGAATCTTCTGTAGAAGGCGGGCAAACCGGCGCATGTGTGGGGAGAGCTTTTCCATGATTAGATCGATTTGACGGTGATACATTTCCTGTGTCACTTTTTGAGGAAAAAGCAGACTGTCAATGACAGAATCAAAACCCCGCATAGTGGCAATTGTTTTTTCAGTCTGTACATGTGTGTTGTAGGCAGCCGCAGTTACATTCTCGTATTCACGAATCCTGGCGGAAAATGCAGCAAAGGCCTTCCGTCGTATGGAAGGATTTTCCTCATATTCGTAATTGTCCTCAAACAGAGAATAACCAAGAGGATATTCTGTTCCATCAACCACAAAGGAATCAAATTTCATATCCGCCAATTTAGCCATATTATAGATCTGGTAAGGAGCCCCAATGGTCTGGGAAAGTGCAGCTACAGCCCGTTCCGCCTCCGGATGGAGTTGATGAGGTTTACGACGCAGAATATCCTGTAGATAACATTTGTTGTCGGTAGCAATAGCAATGGCTTCTTCCAGGACAGACTCTTTCTGGGAAGCGATCTCGGTATCAATAAAGCTGAGCTGACTGGAGATCTCCGAAGCCAGACGGGAGATAGCTTCATCCTGTTCCTGATTATGTGTATTGTAATAGTCCACGGAAACTGCCAGACTACAGTAAGTTCCGGCCAATGTAAGCAGGCGGGTTACTTCCCGAAAATCATCAAGACAACTGTTAATCATCTGGGGCGAATCCAGTTTCCCTTTATAATCCTGCACCATGCGGCTGCAAAGAACCTTCAGGTTTTCCATGTCCTTTTGAAGTTCGTCTTCCTTTGTATAAATAGATGATAAATCCCATGTTAATTCCACAGGGACGTCTTTACGCAGTTTCAGTTCCATGTTCAGATCCTCCTCGTATAATATCTTTTATTCTTACTTTATATGGAGTGTTGGGAAAAATCAAGTAAGTAATGATTTTGTGGCCGGGTGTGGAGAATAGATTAGATATTTTTTATTTGAAGCGTATTGAAAATAGTGATGGTTAATTCACATAGAGAATGGTACAATATATAAACAAGTAAGAAAATATGTAGATTCTAGGAGGGAGAAAGACTATGTCAACATTAGAGAAAACGATAAATCTGTTAAATGTCCTGCCAGAAAGTCAGATAGAAATGATATATAGTTTTGTGCAATTTCTCAGTTCACAGCAGACAGTAGAAAAACCTTCCGATACAGAATCTCTGGATGAGATTTTTGGGAATATTGTAGGGGCGGTGCCTGATACAGGAAAAACGCTGAAAGAATATAGGGAGGAAAGGATAAGGGAAAGATATGAAGCTGCTAATTGATACCAACGTGATTCTGGATATGGTTCTCAATCGCAGCGGATGTAATATTTCCATGGAGCTGTTCAGAAAGGTAAAAGAGGTTGGAGCTTGCGCATATATAACAGCCTCTTCTGTGACAGATATTTTTTATATCACCCGTAAGGAAATACATGACATAAGTCGGACTTATGTTGTTATGGATAATATTTTTCGTTTAGTGTCTGTTCTTTCCGTAACGGAGCAGGATATCAAAGAGGCATTTGGAAAGAAGTGGAAGGATTTTGAGGACTGTGTGCAGTATACGACAGGGAAAAATAACAGGATAGATTATATTATTACAGTGAATCATAAAGATTATGAAGATGCCCTGTTGCCAGTCATCGCGCCAGCGGCATGGATTGAGATGATTGACAATACGCAGGAGAATCGGTAAATATCTTCAATAAATATAACCAAGAGCCTATTAAAGAATATCTAATAGACTCTTTTTGGAGTTAAATATGGAATTTTCTACAAAAGCTGCCTGACGCATTATGTGCAGTAGTGTAACATTAAATGGACCAGAACATGACAATTACATAACACGTACTGCTTCAAACGGGGGAATTTTTGCAGTTTATTTGTGAGATTGAAATTTTTTCATTTTTAGATCAGTCATGCGAGTGTAAAATTTAAAGTAATGATAATAACAAATGTGGAGGTTACAAAAGGTGAATCTAAAAGAATGGCTGACAACAAACTTTACCGAAATACATAGTAAAAATCTGGCGAAGATTTTGCTGGCAATATTTATTATGGTGCTTTCCATCTTTGTTTTGGCATATAAAATCCCCGAGCGCAGGTTTGTACAGGAGACCCTTGAAAGCTTGGAAGAAAGCAAAACAACCGTTATGGAATTTTCCGGTGCAACAATAGCTGTTTCTCTGGCAATTACAGCACTTCCGGATGATTTTGGCAGTCCGTTAGCTAACACTTTAGCGGATATGAACAAATATTTTATATTTATTTTTGCAGTTTTATATGTGGAAAAATTAATTGTTGTTGAAGGAATGATACTTTCATTTGTCTATATCATACCGTTTGCATGCGGTCTTTATATACTATCGGTGTTGGCTGAGAAGGTTATATTTAAGATTTTTGCATCAAAGCTGATGATTCTTGGTTTGGCAGTTGTACTTGTTATACCGCTTAGTACACATTTTACGGAAAAAGTATGTGAAGATTATCTGGTTTATGTGGATGAGACAATATCGGAGGCTAATGACGGAGCCGAAAAGGTTAATGAAGTCATGACTTCAGGTGATGAGGGAACAACCGTTTTTGAAAAACTTACCGATGCATTTAAAACTGCTGTTCAGGGAATATCAGATTTGCTGACATATTTTGAAAATGTCTTAAAAAGATGTGTTAATTCCATTGCAATTATGATCGTGACGACATTTGTTCTGCCAATGATTGTTTTGCTGCTTTTTCGGTGGCTGCTTAAGGAGTTATTCAGTTTGAGCCTGTCGGCGCCCCGGGTGAACATCGTGCTGCCAAAAGAAAAGAATGACAAAAAGGTAATAGGAACAGATCAGGAGAAAGAGGAGGAAAAGCGATGAAGAGAGTACTCTTAAATAGTTCCTGTGTTGTCCTGTTCGCTTTGATTGTCGGCGTTCTGGTCTGGGGCAGGAACAATAAGATTCCGGTATTTCGTGAAGTTTATGACGATGGGGTAGAGCAGATTGATTTGGATACCATCTATCTGGAAGATAGCGGCGTGGAAGTTAATTTTTCAGAGATTCTTTTGGGAAAACAGGAAGAGACAAGGAAGCTTATTGTCAGTGCGCAGGAGGCAACGGTATCGACCGAGCTTTCGGACAGATTGATTCAAAAACTTGATTTTGATTTTTTAAAGAAGACGCAGAAAGTCAGCTATACGGGGAAAGGTTATTTTGTTGTGGATCTCGACAATCTGACGGGGGAAGATATCATTGAGGATAAAGAAAAAAGGATAATTACCATTAAAATCGGACACGCGTATCTTCAGGCCATCGAGATCGACCCTGACAAAGTAATTGTTGATGAAGTTAGAGAGGGATTATTGGCGCGTGGAGATATTGAGCTGACTGTGAAAGACTATAGAATAATTGAAAAGGAATTGAGAAGTCGGCTGGAGACGAAGTTCAATACTGCCGAAAACGGACAGGTAGCCGATCATCTTGCGCTGAGGATGGTCAGAGAAGTTTATGAACCGGTTATTAAGGCTATAGACCAAAGATACAGTGTTGTGGTGGAATTTAAGTGTTGATTAAAGAGTTTTCTGTGTAATGAGAGCCTGTGGGAATCGGAAGAAAAGCGGCCTTGCCCAGTACCGGATAACGCTCCGGATACCGTTACCATCAGCACGGATATGTTCTCTGCCTATGCCATCGCATTTAAACAGACAGATACGGATCATACGTAGGATCCGTCAAAAAAGTGACCTTTTGAGTGGTTCTTAATTTAATGAATATAATATAATAATTTTGATAAGATACTGTTTGTCGATAGTTTATTTTAATTAGATATGTTAAGATAAAGACAATAAAAGTATCTGGTAGGGGAGGACAAAATACAAAAGTGAGAGTATATTTGGATAATTGCAGTTATAACCGTCCTTATGATGATCAGTCACAGATACGCATTCATTTGGAAACGCAGGCAAAGCTTCATATTCAGGATATGATAAGAAAAAAAACAGGTTGAGCTTGTAATATCATATGTTCTTGATTTTGAAAATAGTAATAATAGGTCAATACAAAAGAAACTGGCTATTGAAAAATTTATGAATGAGTTTGCCACATTGTATGTCAGCAATAAGAAAGAAAAAGATATTGCGAAAATAGCAGATGTCATCATGGAAACAGGTATAAAGGAGAAAGATGCATATCACGTGGCTTGTGCTATTATAGCTGAATGTAATTATTTTGTGACTACAGATGACAGATTATAGAAATATCAGTCTGAAAAGATTGAGCTGGTCACGCTGGGAGAGTTTATTAGAAGAATGGAGGCGGAGTATTTTATTTCCCTTATTAAAAGGGATGATTTTGATTATACAGTGTGGCAGCGGGAATATTTTGATAAATTAAAATCCGGAGAGTTTGCAGCAAAGGCATCCACCTATGCCGACGGCCATCCATATACAGGAAAAGCTTGGATCTTGTAGTATCTAAAAAGTAATCTGGTGAGTGTGGAAAGGAAACCACACTCAGAATGATGCAGGATGGCGAATTGCCGATTGATAAAGTTGCGAAATATTCAGTGATTGATATTGCAGAAGTAGAGTTACTTGTAAGGCTTCAGACGGTGTAAAAAAGGAATTATAGATATTTTCATAAAGGTTATGAATCAGGGAAATGGCTTGTTTTTGTGCTGTTTTCCTGATTTTATTATATGGCAGTTATATATTTTAGGTATTTTAATATGGTAGAAATAACTTGACTCAATCGGGGTATGGGGCGCTGTGTGTGGAGAAGAGTCTGCTGGGGTAGAATTGAGAAGGGGATTGTGGGATAGGAATTTTATTGTTCCTGCAGGCACGAGTAAAGTAGCTGAATATTCTTGCGACTCGAAATCACAAATCCGGAAATTTGGAAATCGGAGTTCCGGTACTCAGAAATCGCCTTTTTTGTGCTTGACCATGTATACATTTCTGTGAGGATATTGGTCA
>JAAUZM010000026.1 GCA_014804605.1 Lachnospiraceae bacterium
GCCTTTCGGTCAGGGGATGATTCAACTTTATCAGAAATCAACCGCAGTATCTTAGATGCGGCGAAAGATGTGATCGCATCAGAAATTACCGATGATATGAGTGATTATGAAAAGGAACTTGCAATACACGACTATATTACTGGCTGGTCGAGATTTGACTATGGAGTCTTTGGACGTTCTGGTTCAGATGGATTTACAGACGGGAGTGATACTCCCTATGGTGTGTTGATAAACAGGTCGGCCATGTGCCACGGCTATTCTTCTACTTTCCAATTATTCATGGATATGCTGGATATCGAATGTATGACTGTCTTTGGTACTCCCAGCGGCAATGGAGTAGAACATTCATGGAATATGGTAAAGCTGGACGGAGAATGGTACCAGGTGGATTGTGCCTGGGACGATCCAATCGGAGGAAGTCCCTGTCATACCTATTTCAATGTGACCAGCGACTATCTTCGCAGTGGCAGCATCCATCGGTGGGATGAATCTTCTGTGCCGGAGGCGACTGGTACAACTTATGCCTACGACGGCTATTAATGATAAAGACCTTTTAAGAAAGGAAAGCAGGGCAATGAGCAAAGTCTTAGATAAAACCAATACCCCAAAAGATTTGAAAATCTTATCACGAAATGAGCTTGTACAGTTATGTGGAGAAATTAGGCAGCAGATGCTCTTGCGTCTTAGTATGACAGGTGGTCATGTGGGTTCTAACTTAGCAGTTATTGAGGCTACTGTTGCATTACATTATGTTTTTAATTCTCCGGTTGACAAAATTATTTTTGATGTGTCCCATCAATGCTATACCCATAAGCTGTTGACCGGAAGGAAGGCGGCTTATACTGATCCTGCGGAATTTGCTTCTGTCAGCGGTTTTACTAATCCGGTGGAGAGTGAGTATGATATTTTTTCTATCGGTCACACTTCTACAGCAATCAGTCTCGCCTGCGGGATGGCGAAAGGCCGGGATGTGAAAGGAGAATCCCATAATGTGATCGCTGTGGTTGGTGACGGGGCGTTAAGCGGCGGGGAGGCTTTTGAAGGATTGAATAATGCTGCCGCTCTTGGGAGCAATATTATCCTTATAGTGAACGATAATGATATGAGCATTGCAGAAAATCATGGAGGCTTGTATCAGAACCTCCGGATGTTACGGGAGACGGACGGAAAGGCTCCCTGTAATCTTTTTCGGGCGCTGGGCTTTGATTACTTTTTTGTCCGTGATGGAAATGATCTTAATGAGATTGCAGATGTACTGGAAAATGTCAAAGATACAGACCACCCAGTTATTATTCATATGTGTACAGTAAAAGGAAAGGGTTATCTTTCAGCAGAACTTGACCGTGAAAACTGGCATTATATGGGGCCGTTTGATATAGACACAGGGAAACTGAAATGTGAGGCTGCACCTGTGGAAACCTATGAGGCCCTGACTGCTGTATATTTGGCGGATAAAATGAGGAAAGACCCCACGGTTACTGCAATTACTGCAGGAACTCCGAAGGTCTTAGGCTTTGAGGAGGAACTGAGAAAACAATTTCCAAAGCAATTTCTGGATGTAGGAATTGCGGAAGGTCATGCTGTGGCTTTTGCTTCTGGTATTGCAAAGGCGGGAGCAAAACCTGTATTTGGGGTCAGCAGTTCCTTTTTGCAGAGAACCTACGATCAGCTTTCTTCCGATTTGGCGCTTAACAAAAGTCCGGCAGTTATTCTTGTGTTTTTTGCGGGGATCAGTGGTGGCAGTCAGACGCATATGGGAGTTTTTGATATTTCACTTGCTGCGAATATTCCAGGCATTATTTATCTGGCACCAACCTGTAAGGAAGAATATTTCAGTATGCTGGAATGGGGGCTGAACCAGCAAGAACATCCGGTGATTATCCGTGTGCCGGGAGTGGAAACCGTATCCAGAGATGCGGCTTTGCTGTCTGATTATGGATATCCTGCAAAATATGAAATTGTGGAACATGGGGAGGCAGTGGCGATTCTGGCACTTGGAAAATTTTTTGAGCTGGGCGAAAAGGTGAGAGAAAAACTGGAGGAGGATCATGGAATCCATGCAACGCTTATCAATCCCCGCTATGCTTCTGCCGTGGATAAGGAGATGCTTAACGCATTGCCGGGGTATGGCCATGAAATGGTTGTCACGCTGGAGGACGGCGTAATAGATGGAGGTTTTGGTGAAAAGATTGCAAGGTTCTATGGAACTTCATCTATTAAGGTGTTAAACTTCGGAGCAAAAAAGGAATTTGTCAACCATGTAGCAGTGGAGGAACAATATTTTAGATACCGCCTAACACCGGAGCAGATTGTTTCGGATATTTTAGAGGAAATCAGAATTTAAGTAAAAAAGGAAAGGTGTGTTTTATTTATGTTAAAAAAGATGCTAATGGTAGGAATTTCAGCTTTTATGATATTTACACTTGGAGCGTGTGGAAATAGTAATTTACCAGTAGAGAGAAATCTGAATACAGATTCGTCAGTGGAAAATAGCACAGATTCTGCATCTAAAACCCAAGAAAATGAAAACAGTGATAGTAATAGCGAAAAAGCAGATGCCGATTCTGAATCAGCAGTTTTAATTGCTTATTTTTCATGGTCGGGGAACACAAAGCAGCTTGCTGAAATGATTCAGGAACAGATGGGTGGCGAATTGTTTGAGATTGAACCGGAAACACCATATACCGATGATATTAACGAACTGTCTGGTATCTCTTTGCAGGAACAGCGTGATAACATCCGTCCGGCTCTTAGCAGCGCCGCCCCAGATATGAGCCAGTATGACGTGATTTTCGTCGGTTTTCCTAATTGGTGGAATAATATGCCCATGCCAGTATTTACGTTTTTAGAGGAATATGATTTCTCAGGAAAAACGGTAATTCCCTTTACTACTTATGGCAATGGTGTGTGGGGGAAAAGCGTTGATTCAATCCGGACTACATTGCCAGATGTCACTATTTTAGACGGACTTGCAATTCAGGAACACGAACTGCAGGATGCGTCCTCAGAAGTTTCTGAATGGTTACAAGGACTTGGATTGATTAAGTAGGTTGATGAAATGAGAGCAAAAATTAAAATTGTAATAGATGCCGGAATGATTATTCTGGTTCTTTTACAAATGGCATACCACCTAATTGGCGATTCATTGCATGAGTGGTTAGGGATAATGTTGTTTGTTTTACTTATCCTGCACAACATTTTAGACCGAAAATGGTATTCGGGATTATTCAAAGGCAAGTATACGCAGATTCGATTTTTTCACACAGCTATTAATATGCTCTTACTTGCCTCGTTTTTGTGTGTTACTGTAAGTGCTGTTTTTCTTTCGACAACGTTATCGACCTTGTTTAATTTGAAATTAGCACTATTAGGGCGAAGGATGCACATGATTTTTACAACATGGAGTTTTATATTGATGTCAGTTCATGTGGGACTTCATTGGAGTAGGAGAATTGGTGCAATAAAAAAACAGTCTCAAGGAGTACAATACCTATTTTGGATAATGGTTATTCTTCTGTCAGGTTATGGGGTGTATGCCTTCATATCACGGGGATTGTTACAACGGATGTTTTTTCTATCCGAGTATGTTTTTTTCGATTATGAGGAGTCCCTTATTTTTATAATAATTGATTATTTTGCTATTTTATGCTTGTTTATCTATTTTACATATGGGGTTAGCAAGTTAATTACTAAACAAAAATAATAGGTTTTCTGTAGCGTCTGTTTTTTGGAATAGAGAGCATTGTGGGTATAGGTAGTGCTGGCATAGATACGATTTTCAATTTAATTAGTGCCACATCTTTTATTCATTATATGAGAAAAGTTTTACAAACACACTTGACAATACTTCTCTGAAAGAAGTGTGGGAGAAGCTGTCAGAAATTCCGGCATACCGAGGGAAGAAATCTTTGTGATCACTAAGTTATACCCGAATCAGTTCTCTGATCCGGAAGCGGCGATTGAGGAGGCACTTGCCAAATTAGATATTGGCTATATTGATATGATGCTGCTTCACCACCCGGGAGCAGGAGACGTGGAGGCTTACCACGCAATGGAAAAGGCGGTTGCAGACGGTAAGATCCGCTCACTTGGCTTATCAAACTGGTATGTGAAAGAACTGGAGGAGTTTTTACCGCAGATAAACATTATGCCCGCCTTGGTTCAGAATGAGATACACCCATATTATCAGGAAAATGATGTGATTCCATACATTCATAACCTTGGGATCGTGGTGCAGGGGTGGTATCCGCTTGGAGGCAGAGGGTATACGACGGAACTGCTCGGCAATGAAGTGATTTCGGAAATTGCAACGGCGTATGGGAAGTCATCGGCGCAGGTCATACTCAGGTGGAATCTGCAAAAGGGTGTCGTAGTCATTCCCGGTTCCAGCAATCCTGATCATATTCAGGAAAATACGGAATTGTTTGATTTTGAACTGACGGAGGAGGAAATGGAGCGGATCAATGCTCTCGACCGTGGCGAGAAACATGACTGGTACTAAAAAATGTAAAGCAAAGACAATAACAAGACACAAAAATAGCCGCCCTCCCGACCAAAGGATACGGCTATTTCGTAATTCACTAATCGGGCTAACCGTCTATCGGTAGCTCCTGTTAGGCATCTGTTAGCGCAGATGTCCTTCTTTGTGTTCAATTTACCACAATCTCCAAAGTGCCGCAAGCATTTTTTAGTGGTTGTCCGATTGACGGGATTGATACCCAAATTTCAAATATGAAAGCAGCCAAAAGAGAGCATCAGAAGAGGCAGAAAAATAAGGGGCGAGGTAAGCGTGGGAAAAGCCGTCTACATATTGTCTTTTATAGGCAGTACCAACTGCGAACAATACCTCTCTTGATCAATCTCCTTCCCAACATAAGGAGCGACCAGAGCGATTGCCCGGACATATCCGGCAGGGGTAAGCCCACGCTCACGCACCTGTTCTCCCAGATAAAGATAAGCCTCATTGATTCTGCTATAGTTGCCATAACCCAGCAGAGAAAGGGCAGTGCAGGCGGGAATAGTAATCGCATTTTCCGGCGCCTGTTCCGGTAAAATGGGCATACAGACATAAAAATCATATGGTGCGGAAGAAAGCTTTCCCTCCAGATAATCCGTGCGCTCATTGATTATGAAAAACGGTTTTGGTGCAAGTGCAATTCCTTTTTCCACACATTCATGAAAAAAATCATATGAGGCATGGTATTTATCCTGAATCAGAGCACCTTGATACTTGCGGACACAGCATACGGTTTCAGGAATCTCTATTATGGATAGGGACATATCCGGCACATTATGGGAACGCAGACGCATTTCTGCAATCTGCTGCTGCAATACGGACAGTTTCTGTTCCAAAATGGCGAGAAGTTCGTCTGCTTTTCCGCCACTTTCATAGTAGTAGATGATTTCTTCCGAACTAAAGCCCATCCCCTGAAATTTCTGAATCTGAAGGATGCGGCTGATGTTGTTATTATCATAGTAACGGTATCCGCTCTTTTTATCGGTACGGGCTGGCGTGAGCAATCCCTTTTCTTCCAATCGGATCAGACTGGAACGGGAAAGATTGCAGGCACGGGCAGCCTGACGGATAGAAAACAAGCTGTAGTCACTCTCGTTTGTAGTGCTGTCCATAGTATAAACTCCTAGTATAAATTATTTTGTAGAAAAGAATAGAATATCAAAACCACTTGAGTTGTTCATGGGTGGTTATGTTAGAATTTAAATAATATTGCATAATTATATAAGCCATAAATAGAAATGTCAAGGATTGTGAACCGTACCACAAACAGTGCGGGTTGTATCGGGAGGGCTTATATTGCCTGTCGGCGTGATATTTTAGGGAAAATAATAGCTAAATTATGGAGGGAGAGCAGATGAAACGGAAGATATTGACTGTGGCGGGGTTGTCCGCCTGTTTGGCGTTGGGAAGCTTAGCAGGATGTGGACAGAAGGAGGAGGATACTGCCAGAATATACTATTTGAATTACAAGCCGGAATCGACGAATGCTTGGAAAGAGATCGCTGAGGTTTATGAAGAAAAGACAGGCGTAGAGGTCAGAATCCTGACAGCGGCGAGCGGCAGCTATGAGCAGACGCTGAAATCGGAGATCGCAAAGCAGGGTGCGCCCACGCTGTTTCAGATTAACGGTCCTGTCGATTATGCGAAATGGAAGAATTACTGCAGGGATTTGAGCGATACCGAATTATATTCCTGGTTGATCGAGCCGGATATGGCAGTCACGGGAGAAAACGGTGTCTATGGGATTCCTTATGTAGTGGAGGGATACGGCATCATCTACAACGATAGCGTGATGCAGAAGTATTTTTCGCTGACATCCAGAAAGACAGATTTTATGGGCATGGAGGAAGTCAATAATTTCAGTAAGCTCAAGGCACTGGTGGAAGATATGTCAGAGCATCTGGACGAGCTTGGCATTGAAGGGGTGTTTGCGTCAACCTCGTTCAGCGAAGGGGAGGAATGGCGCTGGAAAACGCACCTGATGAATCTCCCGGTTTACTATGAGTTTACCGAGAAAGGGATTGCGGATGAGCCGGAATTAGATTTCAGCTATGAAGAGAACTTTAAAAACATTTTCGACCTGTACGTTAATAATTCCTGTGCTGCTCCCGAGGAGCTTGCCTCAAAGACCGTGGATAACTCTATGGAGGAGTTCGCGCTGGAAAAGGCGGCGATGGTGCAGAACGGCAACTGGGCATGGGGGCAGATTTCACAGATCGACGGCAACCAGGTGAAGGAGACGGATGTGAAATTCCTGCCGATTTATATAGGTGCAGACGGCGAGGAGAAACAGGGACTGTGCATTGGCACGGAGAGTTATATCTGCGTGAGCAGCCTTGCAAGCGAGGCGGACCAGCAGGCGTCCATTGATTTCCTGGAATGGCTGTATGGCTCCGAGGAAGGGAAGAAATATGTTACGGATTCCTTAGGTTTTATTTCCCCATTTAGCACCTTTTCCTATGAGGAAAGCCCTAGCGACCCGCTGGCAAGGCAGGTGGTCTCCAATATCTCCGATACCTCCCAAAAATCGGTGAACTGGGATTTTACGGCATTTCCAAATGAGAGCTTTAAGAATGAACTGGCAAAAATGCTCCATGAGTACTGTATCGGGAAAGTAAGCTGGGATCAGGTGGTACAATCCACAAAGGAAAACTGGGCATCTGGGAAGGCGTCGGAGTAATCGTTTGGCAGATTGTCACGCCTTCTGCACTGGCAGCATGAAAAAGCAATGTTTAAAGGAGAGAACAAATGAAGTCCATACGCAGCAAGATTGCGATACTAATTACATTTACTTCTATTATTCTGATCGTTGGGATTTTAACGGTATCCTATATGGTAAATAAAAAGAATATCACGGAGCTGTGCGAGAGCTATTTGTACGATACCTGCGTCAGCGCCTCGGACACGCTGTATGAATGTTTTTACAGCGATACCGAGAGAAGCAACATGGATGTGGGACTTAAGAGATTAGATTATGTTCTGAATAATGTAGGAATTAATACCATGCAGTCAAGCAAGGCTTATCTGGTGGATACACAGGGGACGTACCTGTACCATGATGATCCTGCGATGATCGGTCAGCAGATTGAGGGAAATGCTGTAATCCGGGATGTCCTGGCTACACTGCAGACAGGTATGATTACGACTGCGGATGTCAGGGAATGTACGGTGAACGGCAAAGAAATTTATATTGCCTTTATGTGCACGGTCAATGACTGGGTCATATTCGTGCAGGCAGATAAAGCGGATGTCATGAAACCTGTCAATGATATTGCGGCTATATGTGTGATTATAGGGTTGGCGCTACTTTTGGCGGCTCTTGGCGTTGCGATCCTGGTCACGCAGATGATTACGCGGCCGATCAGGGCGTTGACATCTGTCATCAATTCCATCTCGGAGCTGAATATGCAGGATGACTGCGCGATTCCGGTCACGCATGATGAGGTCGGCACGATGGGAAGTGCAGTCATTCACATGAAGAACCGATTGCTGGGCATCGTTTCGGAGCTGAACCACATTTCAGACAAGCTGGTGGAGGATTCGGACTCCCTCTATGAGATTTCAGAGGGAGTGAATGAGGCCTCTGCCAACAATTCCGCCATTAACCAGAAAATGGCAGTTGTCATGGAGGAGACATCCGCATCCATGGAATCCGTCACAGACCATGTTAAGGGCATGAACAGAAATGCAGCAGCTGTTGCCGAGCACATCCTTGCAGGGACGCAGCTTTCTGCGGATGCGCGCAAAAAGAGTGCGCTCATTCATGAGAGAACTGGCACTTCCAGGGAAGAGACTTTCCAGGTGTATGATAAAATACAGAAAACCTCACAGGATGCAATTATAAAAGCGCAGAAGGCAGCTCAGATTAACGAACTTGCAAATACCATCCAGGATATCGCGGATCAGACGAACCTACTCTCCCTGAATGCCTCGATCGAGGCGGCAAGAGCCGGGGAGGAGGGAAAAGGCTTTGGCATTGTTGCCAGCGAAATTGCCACACTTGCAGCACAGTCCACAAAGGCTGGGGCAAATATCTCTGCAATCGTAAATGATGTCAATTCGTCCGTGGAGACTTTGAAGGGATGCCTGATGGATGCCTTGGATTTTCTTGAGCATAAGGTGATGAATGATTACAACGATTTCATGCAGTCTAGCAATGACTATAGTACGGTAGCCGAATCCATTGAGGAATTTATGAATCAGGCGAACGATGAGGTTCTGGAGCTGAAACATTTTATTGATGAGATTACCGGCACGATGTCGGACATCAATAACAATATCAGCGATTGTTCCGCAGGCATCTCCGATATTGCCAAAAAGACAACGGATGTTGTTGACCTCACGGCTGAAGCCTTTCGTAAAACGTCAAGCGAGAAGGTTTTCGCACGGCAGCTGTCGGACATTACCTCGCAGTTCCAGTTGTAGGCACAAAAAATTCGTGAGCAGAAAGAAGCGCCGGGGGATGCAGGGCAACAGACATTTAGGGAGAGTCATTTTGTCCTAAAAGATTACAAACACATTTGACAATACTTCTCTGAGGAGCAGGTGGGAGAAGCTGTCTTGGAGTGCGGTGTTCCGCTTGGAGCCTATTTGCGGAAGGGAAGAAAGGCTTTTTTGATAATCCTGTTATGGCAGAGATTGCCGGCAGGCATAAAAAGACTGTCGCGCAGGTTGCCCTGCGTTTCCTGATTCAGAGGGGCATCATCGTGATTCCTAAATCGGCAAGGAAAGAACAGATGCAGGAGAATTTTGATGTTTTTGATTTTGTGCTGGATGATGGGGATATGCAGAAACTGGCCGGAGTGGATGAGAAGGAGAGCGCATTTTTTTCACATTACGATCCGGAGATTGTAGAGTATATCATAGGATTTTGTAAATAGAACTAGGAGGAATGAAATGGACAAGTATTTTGGAGAATCAACACCGAAACTGGGATTTGGCCTGATGAGGCTGCCGAAGAAAGGCATGGGGAAAATCGATATTGAGCAGACAAAGAAAATGGTGGATCTGTTCATGGAGGCCGGGTTAAATTATTTCGACACGGCGTATGTATATGACGGCGGAGATTCAGAGCGTGCCGCGAAGGAAGCACTGGTGGATCGGTATCCCCGTGAAAGTTTCACACTGGCCACAAAACTCTGTGCATGGATGGGTGCGAACAGTGAAAAAACTGCCAAGCAGCAGTTCTATACCAGCCTGGAACGAACAGGGGCAGGATACTTTGACTATTACCTGCTCCACGCGCTGCAGGCAGGGAATTATAAGAAGTATGATGAATATCATATCTGGGATTTTGTAAAAGAACAGAAGGAAAAAGGTCTGATCAAGCACTG
Organism: Lachnospiraceae bacterium; assembly: GCA_014804605.1. GTDB lineage: Bacteria > Bacillota > Clostridia > Lachnospirales > Lachnospiraceae > UBA3282. Next base: position 9,850 of record JAAUZM010000026.1, read on the forward strand.
GGGCTTTTCTTTCCATGCCGGCCCCGATATTCTGGATGAAATCCTGACGAAACATCCTGATGCAGAGTTTGTCCAGCTACAGCTGAATTATGCGGATTGGGAGAACCCGGATGTGACCGCGAGGGCAAACTATGAGGTTGCCAGAAAGCATGGAAAGTCTATCGTAGTTATGGAGCCGATTAAGGGCGGCGCACTGGCAAATCCGCCGAAGGCAGTACAGGACATTTTCCGCAAAGCAAACCCGGAGGCATCCTTTGCCTCGTGGGCGATCCGGTATGTGGCTTCCCTGGAAGGCATCATTACAGTGTTGTCCGGTATGTCTGATGTAGCGCAGATGGAAGATAATCTCTCCTACATGAAGCAGTTTAAAGCATTAGATGCNGAGGAGCAGNATGCNATCCGGCNGGCCCAGGAAGTGATCAATGGNATAAAATCNATNCCNTGTACAGGGTGNCATTANTGTACNGCGGGATGTCCGAAACAGATCCCGATTCCNGAGATTTTTGAGGCACGCAACAAACAGCTTGTGTGGGGACAGTTGGAACAAGGGAGAACTGAATATGCCAGGGCCGTTGCAGATGTCGGCACGGCATCTGATTGTATTGCCTGCGGGCAGTGCGAAAGGGCTTGTCCCCAGCAGATTCCGGTTATTGACAGGCTAAAGGATTGCGCAATGACATTTGGGAAGTAATAAAAAGACCTTTGGAGGATATTTATGAAAAAATTATTAAACATTTTACTCATATTTACTATGATTTTTATGTTGGCTGCGTGTGGCAGCGCAGCCTCAGATAACACTGGAGATGGGACAGTTCAAAACAGCGAATCGACAGTACAGGAAAATGTGGGCGGTGAACAGACGGAAATCCAAGAGAGAGAGGATAGTGAACTGGTAGAAGCTTCAGAGAACGGAAGCGATGAAGCAAGTGAAGGTGTGCCGGTTTCCGATACGGCAGGTTCTGTTGTCTATATGACTTCTGACATTTCGCCGGAAGGGCTGCTGTCGGTTTATGAGGCGCTGGGCTGGGTGCCCTTTGGTAATGTGGCAGTAAAATTAAGTACCGGTGAGCCGCCTGCAAGCAATTATTTGAGACCGGAACTGATTGCAGATTTGGTACAGTCTGTTGATGGTACAATTGTGGAGTGTAACACTGCTTATGGTGGTTCCCGCGCTGAAACAGCTATGCATTATCAGGTGGCGGAGGATCATGGGTTTACCGCTATTGCTGATTTTAAGATTCAGGATGAAGACGGCTCCATGACGCTTTCTGTAGAAGGGGGAAANCATCTGACAGAAAACTATGTGGGAGCAGCATTTGCAGACTATGATTCTTACCTGATTCTTTCTCATTTTAAGGGTCATTCAATGGCCGGGTTTGGANGAGCGATTAAGAATATCTCTATCGGTCTTGGCTCCAGCGAAGGGAAGAGCTGGATACACAGCGGCGGCACCAGTCTTACCAGTCCATGGGGCGGTGAGCAGGATGCATTTTTGGAGTCCATGGCAGAAGCTGGGAAATCTGTATCGGATTATCTTGGTAATGGTGAATACATCGTTTATATCAATGTGATGAACCGTCTTTCCGTAGACTGTGATTGTGACGGCAATCCGGCTGAGCCGGATATGCACGATATTGGTATTCTTGCATCCGCTGATCCGGTGGCATTAGATCAGGCCTGTATTGATCTGATCTATGCACAGCAGGANGGTGACGGCGCTTCACTGGTAAATCGAATTGAATCGCGCAATGGCCTGCATACCTTGGAGCATGCAGAAGAGATTGGGCTGGGAAGCCGTACCTACGAGAGCTTGTGACAATGGGGCGCTCCAAAAACGTATGGGGTCCATATGAGAAAGATCCGATGAACCCTATTGTGACAAGCCAGCCGGGAGAGTCTTATGAAAGACATGATCCGGATCACTTGAAACCGAAATATTTTAATCCGGACTCTGTTCTGCAGAAATCCGGTCATGCAAGCTATGTGGACTTGCCAAACGGAGAGACTTATCTGGTGCATCTCTGCTCCAGACCCTTTGTGCCGGGACCGGCGGCCTCATGCTCATAACTGCGCACAAAATGCGAAATATCCCATGCCATCTGCGCTGCACAGAAGGCTGAAAGGCGGGAACTGCTTGTCGAATGTCCGTACAAACTGTTCGAAGGACATCATATCATTTCGCTCCAGCCGGTAGCCTTTGTCAAATATAAAATGTGACTTGAGGTGAGCGATAAACTGTTCCGACAGGATCTTCATGGCAGAGACCACGGTCAGATCGACTTTCTTGATCTCTTTGTCCAGGATGTCGCTGAGCGTCTTAAGAGCCAGNTTTTCTTCATAGACGAGATAGAGCCGGATGGGNGTATCTTTCTTGGAACAATAGGTCAGGCGGTAGCAGAGAGTCTTTCCCGTGGAAAACTGTTCGCCGCCGTAATGACGGCTTATGACCTGTGCCTTGGACTGGCACAGAGCCTGCAGTCCCTGCAGGGTTGCCTTCTCCAAATCTTTGACTTCATCGTCCGATGGCTGATGAACCCATTTATGAGCATTCTTGCCGGTGATGGCACGATCTTCGATCATGATATGGCCGTTTAGCCAGCCCGTGCAGATGCCGAGGAAATGCTGTACGGATTCGGGGGAATACTCCTGATCCTCCAGTTCGGCCTCCAGAACAGGGAGNGTCTTATCNCGCATATTGTCATGCAGACTCTTATGTATGGAGTAGCCGGGGTAGTCAATGGACTGCATATAGGCTTCCTCATCCGCGAAGTGCTTGATGGTATAGCTCTTGAAATATTTAATCCCTTCTCTGCATGCATGCTGCTGTCTGGCCGGATCTTCGTTAAGAGCGATCAGTTTCCCGACGATGGAAAAAAGTTTCCTGTGTGCCGAGTCAATACTGTCTACGCCGATATTAAACCGATCATTCCATTTGATTTCCTTTACCATGAGATTCCTCCGTAAGTCTTTTCGCACAGTTAAATTGCGAAGCAAATTTACTGTTATTTTACCATAGTGCGTGTACTAAGACAATCGGAAAGCGGTATATCATCTGTTTAGCGTAAAACTGTTTACGATCTCGCGCAGAGTATCGGCGTGGGTCATAGTCTCCTGCACCATATTGTAGGTGTCTGTTGCCAGAGAGACGATGTTGGCATTGTTATCCACCACACTGACTACGCCGGAGGACGTTTCGGAGATGGAGCCGTTGATCCGGTTTATCGCTTCCGTGATTCTTGCCATGGTATGGTTCATTTCACCGATAGANGCATCGATCTCAGCCATGGTGCGGTTGACAAATCCAGCATCATCGGAGTATTGCTCACTGACTTTCATGAAATTGCCGTAATCGGCTAAAACGGTGCTGTCTAAGAAGTCCAGAGCGGCATTCAGGCTGTCAGCCATACGCTCCACAGCNGCATTTACCTCCGTGACAATCTGGGTGATGCCGCTTACCGTCTGGGAGGACTGCTCCGCAAGTTTGCCGATCTCATCGGCCACTACGGCGAAGCCGCGGCCCTGCTCGCCCGCCCTTGCAGCTTCAATGGATGCATTTAAGGACAACAGAGAGGTCTGACTGGCAATTTCCTGGATATTCTTCGCCAGTTCGTTGATCTTCGATACGGACTTGGAATCTTCTATGGCGACTGTGGAGGTCTCCTTTACAGTCTGGTATATATCCCGTGTCCGCGTGCTTGCCTGTATGGTGTCTTCCTTGAGTTTCTCGGCGCGCTTCATGATTTCTTCGGACAGACTTACACCTTCCCGTGCTTTTGCGGTAATGTCAGAGGTGTTCTGCTCCACTTCCAGCATTTCATTGCTGATGGATTCCGTGTTCTGGGCGGTATGTTCCATGCTGGCGGATACCTGCTGGGCAGTGGTGGAATTGTCGTTGGCATTGTCGTTTACCGTGGTTGCGATCTGGTGAAGCTGATCCGCGCTGCTGCTGATGTATTCCGAAGCCGAGGAAATATCTGTCATCATACGGCGGAAGGAACTCCGCATCTTCTGGAGGGCACGGCTCATTTCACCGGTTTCATCCTTATGCTTAAGCAGAGAATGATAGGAGGTGTCCAGAGAGATGTCCAGATCGGCAGTCCTGCTGATGACATTAGTTACGGTTTTGATCGGCGTGGTGATGGTGCTTGCGAAAATGAAGCCCAGCACGGTAAAGACCGCGATAATGATCAGGCAGGTAGCGATGCTGGTAGAGACGGCGCTTTGCCGCATTTCTNCCAGCGGATNCAGAATNACATCCTGATCCATCAGNAGACAGAAAATCCAGTTATTTAAATCAGACACATTGTAAGCCAGATATTGTCCGGTACTTTCATTGGTGACNAGACCGGCGGCAGGCGCGCTGCCGGCAGCGATCTGATCCACCACCGCAGTGATGGTCGGGTTATCGGATTTCGTACCTACCAGGGACTCGTTCGGATGGTAGATGAAGACACCGTTGCTGTCTAACAGGCAGGCATAACTGGTGTCTGAATCAAATACGCTGATGTCGGTGAGCTCATCTGCGAGGAGGGACACTTTGATATTGGTAAACAGAACGCCGCCGAGGGTAGTGTCATCATAGTTGCTTGTCTGGGGTACGCCGATAGAGATCATTGGTTCGCCTGTTTCCTCATCGAAGAAGATATTGCTCTGTGCCGGGAGGTTGTTCTCCATGATATATTTCACAAATCCCCGATCAGCGTAGGAAACGCCTTCTGTTGATTCGATGGAGCTTGCAAGGAGCAGCAGGTCATCGCCGCACACGTAGTTTATGCTCTCATGGGTAGGATTGGATTCCATATATTTTTTAAGCGACGCATGTACTTCTTTGGAAAATTTGTTGCCGTTGTTGAGGTGGAAGACAAAGAAATTCTCCGAACTGTCCAGATATTTCATGGTGGAGTTGTATTTCTCGATGGATTCATCGATACCGGCGCCGTGCGCTTTGACGATTTCCAGAAGAGAATCGCTTATGTAGTCAGTCAGTGTATCGTGAGCCATATTAGTCAGAGATTTGTAATTGACGATGATGGCAATGATGACCGCTGCAGTGATAAACAGGATCATGACGAATGAGATCTTTGCTTTGATGGAAGANAGCTTTTTCATAATATAACCTCCTGGTTGATTGTCCTATCGCGTTACTTAATCGTTTTAGTTATAGTACCATATTATTCGCGGGAATAATAGCTTTTTTTGATGTGAAAAAACATAATTTACTAATTGTGACAAAATAGTTAAAGTGATTTTGTGTATATTTATGATAGATATTTATAATTGTAACAATTTAAACGTTTGAGCCGGTCTTGAGATTGTTTTTTTAAGAAAACACTTGCTATTTGTCTCAAAACAACGTAAGCTAAATATAGGATTTTTTTGTTGAATTCTGAATAAGGGAGAATGCATAATGAAAGAAAAATTAATGGCAGTCGGGGTAGAGTACGATGAGGTGCTTAAGCGCTTTATGGGTAAAGAAGATTTTTATCTGAGAATGTTGAAGAAATTTGTGGACGATAAGAACTACGGCGGTTTGCAGCAGGCGGTTGCCGACAAAAACTGGAAGGAAGCGTTTACATATGCGCACACGGTCAAGGGTCTGTGCGGCAATCTCGGTCTGGGCGGAATCTTGGATTATGTGGGTCCGCTGACGGAAGAACTGCGGAATGGGCCTTATGATGAGGAGAGCATTATGCACCATATGAGACATGCGACTAAGGCGTATGACAAGACGGTGGAAGTGATTCAGTCGTTGTAAAATGGAAAGAAAATGTTGTGGTGTGAGGGGTCTGCCGGAGGCGGGCTCCTTTTTTAAGATAATGAAATCTTAAGAATTAACGTTGGGGGATTTAAGATTTGTTCAGTATGATGGGATGCGGTGACTAAGGAACTTTACGGGAATATACGAAACGGAATGGGGTAGAGGATGGGTAAGAAAATCATGAGTATTGCGTGTGTTGTGGCGGCGTTGTTTTGTCTGGGGTACTGTGTGGTCGTCTTTCGGATCAGGTCGGGCAGCAATTTTTATCTGATATGGGCGCTTGGCGGTGTGTGTCTGCTTGGAATTGCGCTTTTGCTGCATTTTAATNTNTGGGACAAGATTCCGCTTATATTCAGGCGGATATTTCTGGCAGCAGTGCTTATTGGCGCTGTGCTGTTCATCATCGTAGAGGGATGTATTATAAGCAGATTTCATGATAAGGGCAAGGCGGATCTGGACTATATTATCGTGCTGGGCGCGCAGATGAAGCCGGCGGGACCGAGTGCGGTGCTTAAGTTCCGGCTGGACGCGGCCTATGATTATCTGACGGAGAATGAAAGAACGATCTGTGTTGTGTCGGGCGGACAGGGCAGCAATGAGCCATGTACCGAAGCGGAGGGAATGTACCGGTATCTCACGGACAAGGGGATCGCGCCGGAGCGCATCTTGATGGAAGACCGTTCCACGGATACTTCGGAAAATATCGCATACAGCAAGGCGTTGATCGGGCGGACGGATGTAAGCGTGGGTATCGTCACGAACAATTTCCATGTATTCCGGGGAGTACATCTGGCAAAGGCGGCAGGATTTCAGGATGTATGCGGTATATCGGCACGCTCTAATGTGTATTTTCAGCTGAATAATATGGTGCGGGAGTTCTTTGGGGTTATGAAGGATTTGGTGTGCGGGAATCTGCGGTAGCGGGGGAGATTCGTGCACAGAATTGAAGGCGGGCGCACGGACGCGCAGAGGGAAGTTAATATCTACGGAGCCGCGCTTCCGCTCCGCAAAAAGCGTAGCAGATGCTAAACTCGTGAGTTGCGTTGCAACTCAGAACCTCGTTAAGCACTGACGCTTTTTGAGGGGCTCCTTAAGATATTAACTTCTCTCTGCGCTGGGTATCGATGCTGTCTGAAAGGGAATAGTAACTTGCTATAGAGAGCTATAGCAGAGTTTGTCATGGGAATCTTTACTTGGATTTAGGCGGGCGGTGTGATATCATAATATATGAAACGGGCAGATTACAGAGAGAATAGGGATACAGACAGATACGGTGAACATGAGAACGAATGATAGAGATGGGATAAACAATGGCGTGGCGGGACGGCCGGGGGCCGGATTGTTACGAAGAATACGATTAATACCGGTGTGTGTGCTGGCGGGTATACTGCTTAGCGCGTGCGGCGAGGAGCAGGTCAGCTATACGAAGCAGGGTATGGAGGCGGTGGAGGCGCTGGAATATAACGAGGCGCTGAACTGTTTTAAGAACGGACAGGAACAGGGTGAGGACGAGCGGCTTATATACCGCGGCATGGGGCTTGCCTATATGGGGCTGACGCAGTATGAGGATGCCATTATCTATTTGGAGGCGGCGCTTCATGCCGGCAGCGGTATGGTAGGGGATGTGGATTTCGACATCAATTATTATCTTGCCACGGCCTATTACAAGAACGGGCAGGCGCAGGACGCGATCGACGCTTACAGTGCGATCTTAGCGCTGCGTCCCAGAGAAAAGGATGCGTATTATCTGCGGGGCTGCGTGAAGCTGTCGATGGATGATTTCGAGGGAGCACAGGCGGATTTTGACGAGGCGGTTGCTCTGGACGGCAAGAACTATGACCAGATGATCCGCATCTACATGGCGCTTGAGGAGTACGGGTATAAAGACGCGGGACTTACTTATCTGCAAAACGCTCTGTCGGAGAATGAGAAGTCGATCTCCGATTACGATATGGGGCGTATCTGCTATTATATGGGGGATTATGAGAATGCACGCAACCGGCTGACGAATCTGAAGACGGAGACGGATTACGGTGCGGCGCTTTATCTGGGCAGAACCTATGAGGCGCTTGGGGATTATAATTATGCCTCCAGTATTTATGCCGGTTATACGGAGAATGACCAGAGTAAGGCGGAGATCTATAATCAGCTTGGGCTGTGCAGAATGCAGATGGGCGAATATGAAGCGGCGCTTGAGGCTTTTCAGGCGGCGATGAATATCGAAGATAATGGTATGATGCAGACACTTAAGTTCAATGAGATCGTCACCTACGAATACATGCGGGATTATAAGACGGCGGCGGCGCTTATGAACAGTTATCTGAGGTCATATCCTGACGATACAACAGCAAAACGGGAATATGAGTTTTTGCAGACGAGATAAGATTGACAAGGCAATAAGGGCAATGGTACTATTTGGNAGAGAATNNAGAAGCNGNGTAANAAATTAGGAAGGTATGGTGACTGNATGGAGAATAGGAATACTTTCGTACGTGTGAAAGGAATTATNAAGAAGGATAACAGGTATCTTTTGATTAAGAGATGGGTGGATGACCGNATCCCCGAGCCNTTTGTCTGGGAATTTATCGATGCGGAGGTACAGCACGGAGAGGCGCCGGATGATACGGTAATNCGTGCGGTCAAAGAACTTTTATCGGTGGAAGGNACGATTGAAAGGATAGAGTATACATGGTCGAGTATGCTGGGNGATACNCAGTGTGTGGGCATAGCATATCTGTGCTCNATCAAAGAGGAAGATGAAGCCAATATCATACTTACCGAAGATTATGGCGANTGGACATGGGTGACNAANGAAGAGTTNCCGCTCTATATNGAGAATCAGTATGTATTGCAGGATCTGGAAGGAAAAACTTTATGATCAATAAATTAGTNGATAAAATCAAAAAGACAGAGGCACCGATCGTGGTAGGGCTGGACCCTACCATGAAGTTTGTGCCGGAACATATACAGAAGAANGCGTATGCGGAGTACGGTGAGACGATGAAAGGTGCCGCGGAGGCGATCTGGCAGTACAATAAAGCGATCNTTGACAGCATATATGACNTGATTCCGGCNGTGAAACCGCAGATTGCCATGTATGAGCAGTTCGGTATCGAGGGATTGATCGCTTTTCAGAAGACGGTGGATTACTGTAAGCAGAAGGATCTGGTGGTGATCGGCGATATCAAGCGCGGCGATATCGGTTCTACCTCGGAAGCATACGCGGTAGGACANTTNGGACAGNTTAAGGTAGGCAGCACCATGTGCAGGGGATTTGATGAGGANTTTGTGACNGTGAATCCCTATCTGGGTTCNGANGGGGTCAGACCTTTTATCAAGGTATGTCAGGAGGAAAAGAAAGGCNTCTTCGTTCTGGTCAAGACATCCAACCCCAGCAGCGGAGAACTNCAGGACANAGTGGTGCGGACCGAAGCGNCAGAAGACGGNGGACANGGNNCNGACAGACCNATCTATGAGATCGTGGGAGAGCAGGTNGCTGCATGGGGCGCGGAATGTATGGGNGAATCCTACAGTTACATCGGNGCCGTNGTGGGAGCNACNTATCCGGAGCAGGGCAGGATTCTGCGGNATATCATGCCGAAAGCCTATATTCTTGTGCCGGGATACGGTGCACAGGGCGGNAANGGCGCGGATCTGGTGCATTTCTTTGANCNGGACGGGCTGGGAGCTATCGTCAANTCTTCCCGCGGCATTATCGCGGCATATCAGCAGGAGCAGTATGCAAAGTACGGTGCGGAGAACTTTGCNGANGCGTCCAGAGCGGCNGTGCTCGCNATGAAAGAGGATATCGCTCAGGCACTGGCAGNCAGAGCGTANGAACGGGGGTAANAATGGAGCAGTATAAGCAGGAATTTATTGGATTTATGGTGGACAGNCAGGTGTTGAAATTCGGAGATTTTACGTTGAAAAGNGGTAGGAAGTCCCCNTTTTTCATGAATGCNGGCGCCTATGTGACGGGTACACAGCTTCGCAGGCTGGGGGAATATTANGCGCGGGCGATTCATGACCGGTACGGGCTGGATTTCGATGTACTGTTCGGACCGGCGTATAAGGGNATTCCGNTGTCNGTAGCGACNACGATGGCAATCAGCGAGCTGTACGGTAAGGAGATCCGTTACTGCTCCAACCGCAAAGANGTGAAGGATCACGGTGACACCGGCATACTTCTGGGAAGCAAGCTGCAGGACGGTGACCGGGTGGTGATTATCGAGGATGTAACGACCTCCGGTAAATCTATCGAGGAGACTTTTCCGATTCTGACAAGTCAGGCGAAGGTAGAGATCAAGGGACTCATGGTTTCCTTAAACCGCATGGAGCGCGGGCTGGACAGTGAGAAGAGCGCACTGGCGGAGATTCGTGAGAAGTACGGATTCGACGCNGACGCGATCGTGACGATGGAAGAGGTGGTAGAGTTCCTCTACAATAAGCCTTACAAAGGCAGCGTATATATTGACGATACATTAAAAGGTGCAATCGACGCATACTATGAACAGTATGGAGCAATTTCCTAGTGCAGCGTCTCGAAATGGAGGAAAATATGGAAGAGAGAACCTATAAGACGATGGGCGGTTCCGGCGCGCTCAACATTGCAGTCGGTGTAGTTTCATTGGTGGTCGGCGTGGCAAGCGGAGTACTCCTGATCATCAGCGGAGCCAAGCTTTTGGCAGGACGAAGCAAGATCTTATTCTGAAAAGAAGNACTAAGGACAAATGGGTGTTTTCGGGACGGACGAAGATACCCATTTCCATCTTTCTAAGCGCTGACTATAAGAGCAGCTGTGCAGATGGATGTAAGGGGTNATTATGTCNAAGAAAAACAGTTACATGTTTACAAATAAACAGCATACACAGAAGGNNATCATGTCCACGATTCTNNGNGTGATCNCGCTTGTGACGCTGGCTTATGCCATCNTCATGAGNTATCTTAAGGCAGGGAATATTCCCAGACAGTANGGCGCGGCGGCGATGTTAGTCATGATNTTNGCCTTTGTGGGNATCTTGCTGGGAGTGCTTGCCAAGACGGAAAAAGATAAATTCTATCTTTTTGCTTATCTGGGTATCACGCTCAATGTGCTTGTGCTTGTCGTGATCAGTGTGATTCTGTATGCCGGCGCGTATTTATGATAAAGAAAAGAGGATGATATAATGGAAGACATTTATATTTCNGAAGCGGACAGAGACGATCTGGAAAGGGAGCGGTATGCGCTTGCAATGGAGCGGATCAGGGAAATACCGGATGAGTCAATCTGTGAGGCAGAAGAACAGGCATATTTTGGTCGTATGGCTGAGTTTGTATTGTTGGCGGATCGTGCATGGAATATTGTGGAGAGCGGCAAACTGCGGCAGATGAGTCTGGAAGAACTGCAGGAGTTCAACCGGGAACTGTATGCCGATATTTTACCGGAGCATTATGACGCAAGCTACGGCAATCCTGATTATGCGGTGGATTGTCTGGGTGAGTCAATGGGGAAAATGTTTTCCTTTCTCTATGCGGAACTGCGGGGGATGATTCCGGCTGCGTTTGAGCAGAACCGGTTCGATATGGTGATACGGGCGGAGCTGCTTCTGGAAGTCTATCAGGCGTTTGCGGGTGAGGCGCTGGAACAGGACGGAATGCCGAAGGAGGAAGCACTACAGCAGATTCTGTACTGGTATGTGAGTGATTATTATGAACCGGCATCGCTGGAACGGACGGCGGGAATGCTGTGTCCGGACAAGGATTTCGCATATCGAATTGTGATGGAGAGCGATCTGTCTGATCTGCGATATCTCTATTATTACGGGGAATATGTCACGGACAATGAATTGAAAACTGCTACGCATCTGAATGAGATGCCGGCCGGGAGAGTGAAGCTGTTAGCCGACACATACACGGAAGGATATCGTATCGGATTTCAGGTCGGCAATAAGGATATCTCCATCAAGAAAACGGTGAATATCCGCTATGCGCTTGGATTTGAGCGGATGATCCGGGAGGCNGTTCTTAATTTTGACCAAATCGGTCTACGAACCACGATCTATCGCGCAGGCACAAATATTTTCCAAGGCAGAAGCGTAGATAAGAACGGATTCTTCGGCGCGAACCCGAATAAACAGTTTGATTATGACCACAAGGAAGATCAGGCGCTTGTGCTGGATAAGCAGCTGGCGGAGCGGAAGCTTAATTGCATGAAGAATGCCTATGAGCAGTATCGGGCACAGGCGGCAGTGTTCGGCGGTCCCGCGGTGGCGGAGATCTTCGGTGAGAAGCCTTTCGTGCCGCAGACGAAGAAGACGGCATACAGACTGACGCCGAAGCAGCAAAAACTTTCCGTAGAGTATGCGGTCAAGGCAGGGGCATTGCAGAATGAATATATTCCCGGCGAGGAGAGAAGCTTTACGATCATCGCCTTTCCCGTGCCGGACATCGGCGAACGATATGAGGAGATATTCGATGACATCGTGCGCATCAACACATTGGATTATAAATTGTATCAGGGAATCCAGCAGAAGATCATAGATGCACTGGATCTTGGATTGACTGTGAGAGTCATTGGCAGCGGAGATAATAGGACGGATATGACGATCCGTCTGCACAGACTGGCAGATCCCGACAAGGAGACAAATTTCGAGAATTGTGTGGCGGATGTGAATATTCCGGTGGGCGAGGTCTTCACTTCCCCGATGTTGACCGGAACGGACGGTACTCTGCACGTGACAAGAGTCTTCCTGAACGGACTGGAATATAAGGATATATGGTTGAAGTTCACGGACGGTATGGTGACGGATTACGGCTGCGCCAATTTCCCGACGGAGGATGAAAATCGCAAATATATCAAGGATAACGTGCTGTTTCACCATGACACGCTTCCACTGGGTGAGTTTGCCATCGGTACCAATACTACCGCCTATGTGGTGGCGCGTAAGTACGGGATAGAGGATAAGATGCCGATTCTGATCGCCGAGAAGACGGGACCGCATTTTGCAGTGGGGGATACATGTTATTCCCATGCGGAGAATGTGCGGGTATATAATCCGGACGGCAAGGAGATCATTGCGAAGGATAACGAAGTGTCAGTTTTACGTGACACGGATGTCAACAGGGCATATTTCCAGTGTCACACGGATATTACGATACCGTATGATGAGCTGGGAGAGTTGTCGGTGTTGACCGAATCGGGAGAGACAATTTCGATTATCCGGAACGGTCAATTTGTTCTGGAGGGGTGCGAGGAGCTGAACCATGCTTTCGNAGAGAATATGATATAAAAGATAGTTGCGCTCTGACGGAAAAAATAGTACACTAATTATGGGTATTAATCCGCGTTGCCACAAGATGTTGTGGTAGAGAAGCTAAGGAGGAAATGACAGATGGCACAGGTAGGTATTGTGATGGGCAGCGATTCCGATATGCCCGTTATGGCTAAGGCGGCAGATTTGCTGGAAGATCTCGGTATATCTTACGAGATGTCGATTATTTCGGCACACAGAGAACCGGATGTGTTCTACGAGTACGCGAAGAGNGCGGAGAGTAAAGGTTTCAAGGTGATCATCGCAGGCGCCGGTAAGGCGGCACACCTGCCCGGTATGTGCGCTGCGATCTTTCCGATGCCGGTNATCGGCGTACCCATGAAGACTTCCGATCTGGGCGGGGTGGATTCCCTGTATTCCATCGTGCAGATGCCTTCCGGCATACCGGTAGCCACGGTGGCCATCGGCGGCGGGCAGAATGCGGGTATTCTGGCGGCGAAGATACTCGCCACATCCGATCCTGCGCTATTGCAGAGACTGAAAGATTATACCCAGAGCCTGAAGGCGAGCGTGCAGAAGAAAGACGCGAAGCTGCAGGAAGTGGGATACAGAAATTATATGGCGGACTAAATAATAGAAATACAATGGAGGTAAGGCATGGATTACAAGACAGCGGGTGTCGATATCGAAGCCGGTTATCGGTCGGTAGAATTAATGAAGAAACACGTAAAGGAAACAATGAGACCGGAAGTATTAGGCGGACTGGGCGGCTTTTCGGGTGCATTCTCCATGGACAAGATCAAGCAGATGGAGCATCCTGTGCTCTTNTCGGGGACGGACGGCGTCGGCACGAAGATCAAGCTGGCTTTTCTTATGGATCGGCATGATACGGTGGGAATCGACTGTGTGGCGATGTGCGTCAACGATGTGGTATGCGCGGGAGGAGAACCGCTGTTTTTCTTAGACTATATCGCATGCGGCAAGAATTATCCGGAGAAGATCGCGTCCATAGTCAGTGGTGTTGCCGAGGGGTGTAAGCAGGCGGGCGCGGCATTAATCGGCGGCGAGACGGCGGAACACCCGGGACTGATGCCGGAGGACGAGTATGATCTGGCCGGTTTTGCAGTGGGCGTGGTGGATGAGAAGGATCTGATCACAGGCGAGCAGATCGGACCGGGGGATACGCTGATCGGTATTGCGTCTTCCGGTGTACACAGCAACGGCTTCTCACTGGTGCGCAAAGTATTTGAGATGACGAAAGAGAGTCTGGATACCTATTATGAGGAGCTTAATATGACGCTGGGGGAGGCGCTTCTTACGCCCACCAGAATCTATGTGAAGGCGCTGCAGTCCGTACGCAGTGCAGGCGTGACCATCAAGGGGTGCAGCCATATTACCGGCGGCGGCTTCTATGAGAACATTCCGAGAATGCTGCCGGAGGGCGTGACAGCTGTGGTACATAAAGACAGCTATCCGGTACTTCCCATCTTCCGGTTATTACAAAAGACCGGCAATCTGGATGAAAAGATGATGTACAATACTTACAACATGGGGCTCGGCATGGTTCTTGCGGTAGATTCCGCGGATGCGGACAGAACCCTTACCGCGCTGAAGGAAGCNGGCGAGACGGCGTATATCGTCGGCGAGACGGAAGCCGGAAGCAGAGAAGTTATTATTAAATAGGGAAAAGAGGCAAAANCGATGCTCAAGATAGTGGTATGCGTGTCCGGCGGCGGCACGAATTTACAAGCAATCATTGACGGTGTGCATGCAGGATCAATTCCTAACGTAGAGATTCTGCGTGTAATCAGCAATAACAGGAATGCTCATGCGCTGGAACGCGCAAAGCAGGCGGGAATCGAAGGAATCTGCGTCTCTCCCCGCGATTATCCGGATCGGGATCAGTTCAATGAAGCGCTTCTTAAGGCGGTAGACGAGGTCAGCCCGGATCTGATTGTGCTGGCAGGATTTCTGGTAGTGCTCCCGCCGCAGTTGATTAAAGAATACGAGAACAAGATCATTAACATTCATCCGTCTCTTATCCCGTCCTTCTGCGGTAAGGGGTATTACGGACTGAAAGTACATGAAGCGGTGTTGGAGCGGGGCGTGAAAGTCACNGGGGCCACCGTNCATTTCGTGGATGAGGGCACGGACACGGGACCGATCATCATGCAGAAAGCGGTGCAGGTCTTACAGAGAGACACGCCGGAGACGTTGCAGCAGCGCGTGATGGAAGAGGCGGAGTGGGTGATTCTGCCATGGAGTCTGGCGCTGATTGCCGCTGGTGCGGTGACGGTGGTTGATGGGCGGGTACAGATCGCGGAATGATNTGCCCGCGTANAATACAGATAAATCGGAAAGGCATAGGATATCAAGATGAAAGTATTGATCGTAGGAAGCGGCGGCAGGGAACATGCGATAGCTGCCAGCGTGACGAAGAGTCCGAAAGTGGATAAGATCTACTGTGCACCGGGNAATGCGGGCATCGGACAGATTGCGGAGTGTGTGCCCATCGGTGCCATGGAATTTGATAAGATCGTGAATTTCGCTAAGGAGCAGGCCATCGATCTGACCATCGTCGGCATGGATGACCCGTTAGTAGGCGGTCTGGTGGATGAGATGGAGGCGGCGGGACTGCGNGTTTTCGGACCGAGGAAGAATGCGGCGATCTTAGAGGGAAGTAAGGCGTTTTCCAAGGATTTAATGAAAAAATACAATATTCCTACGGCGGCATATGAGAATTTTGACGATCCGCAGGCGGCTCTGGCATATCTGGAGACCGCGAAGATGCCTGTGGTGCTGAAAGCCGANGGTCTGGCTCTGGGTAAGGGCGTACTGATCTGCCAGACTTTAGAAGANGCAAAGGAAGGCGTCAGAACGATCATGGAGGATAAGAAGTTCGGCGCGGCGGGCAACCGCATGGTCATAGAGGAATTCATGACGGGTCGCGAAGTTTCCGTACTTTCTTTTGTNGACGGCAGGACAATCAGGATCATGTCCTCGGCGCAGGATCACAAGCGGGCGCAGGACGGTGACAGNGGACTCAATACGGGTGGTATGGGTACGTTCTCCCCCAGTCCTTTCTATACGGAAGAAGTGGATTCCTTCTGCAAAGAGCATATTTATCAGGCTACGGTGGATGCCATGGCAGCGGAAGGACGGCCTTTCCACGGGGTAATCTTTTTCGGGCTGATGCTGACGCAGGACGGTCCCCGTGTGCTGGAGTATAATGCCAGATTCGGAGATCCCGAGGCACAAGTGGTGCTGCCGCGCATGAAAAATGATATTATTGAAGTCGCTGAAGCGTGTATTGACGGTACGCTGGATCAGATCGACCTGCAGTTCGAGGATAATGCAGCGGTCTGCGTTGTGCTGGCATCCGAGGGATATCCGGTTTCCTATGAAAAAGGATTTTTAATCAATGGGCTGGAGCGGTTTGATGGCAGTGACGATTATTACTGTTTCCACGCGGGAACGAAACAGACAGAACAGGGAATCGTGACTAACGGCGGGCGTGTGCTGGGAGTTACTGCGAAGGGGAAGGATCTGAAAGAAGCGCGTGCCAATGCCTATGAAGCAACCAAATGGATCAGCTTCGATAACAAATATATGAGGAATGATATCGGCAAAGCCATTGATGAAGTATAAGGGGTGTAAAAGAAGGGAGAGGAGTATTTCCATGAGCAGCAGGGAGGAAAAGACGGAAAATCTCAGAAGGGAGCTGCTGGATCTGCAGAATTATAACAGACCCACGATATGTCAGGAATGCGGCGGGGTCATGGTTTATAAAGGGTGCGGAGAGTTCCGGTGCGAGGATTGCAATTATTTGGAGTATGACGATTATGGTAAAGTGCGCAATTATATAGAGAAGCATGCTGGCGCTACGGCCGCGCAGGCATCTGATGCTACGGGAGTGTCGCAGAAGGCAATCAGGGATATGCTTAAGGAAGAAAGACTGGAGATTGCGCCTAATTCCAATGTATTTCTGACTTGTGAGATCTGCGGGTCGGCGATTCGTTTCGGAAAATACTGCGCTAAGTGTGAGACGGCATATCACAGATCCATAGAGGAGAAAACGAGAGCTTCCAGAAATATTAATCTGTCCGGTTTCAGCGCAGCGAAACCTACAGGTGAGGAAGGCTCTAAGCGGTTTACAAGAGAATAGCAGTAAGACAGACAAAGGGAGAAAAAATATGGCACAGAACAGAAGAGATATCAGAGCGATCTGTGGGCGCATCCTGCGGGGGATGGTGGCGGCAGCCGGCATTGTCTCCGTATTATGGTGCCATCCGCTGATCAGTCTGGCAGATTCCACGGGTACGGTTAAAGTGGATTCCGTTAAGATACGTGAGAAAGCGGACGCGACAAGCGAAGTCATCGGCAGCGCATCCAGAGGCGCGAAGGTTTCGATCCGGGAGGAAGCACAGGACGCCGCCGGCGCACTGTGGTATCAGGTAGCCATTGATGCAAATAAGACAGGATATATTCGGGCGGATATGATTGACAAGGAGGAAGGTGACAGTTCGTCTCAGAACGCAGCTTCCACTGACACTGGTGATGCAGGCACAGCGTCCGGTGACGGGCAGGCACCGTCGGGCGCGACAGCACAGCCACATGAGCCCATGGATGCACAGTATGCAACAGTTCACGTGGAGGCGATCAAGGTGAGATCGGCGCCGTCCACAAACGATACGGTAGTAGACAGACTGACTGAAAATGCACAGGTAGTTATCAGCGGAAAGTCCGAGGGAAGTGACGGTAAAGATTGGTATTACGTTACTTTTACCGGAACCGGAAACGTGGAGAAGACAGGGTTTATCCGCTCGGATCTTCTGACATTGGGAGATATGGTTCCCGTATCCGAAGAAGTGGAGCAGCCGCAGGAACCGGAACAGCCGCAGGAAACACAGCGCCCCGTGAATAATGACTACGAGCTGATCTATGAATCGGAGCCGGACGGTTCCTATGCGTGGTATTTGTATGATCACACACAGGGTGGCAGTGATAAGAAGAGAGTAGATCAGATATTGGCAGCGGCGAATATGCAGCCGGANGANACGGAGGAGGAAGCGAAGACGCTTGTAAAGCAGNGGATCGCGATCGTNGCGCTGGTGGTTCTGGCNGTNNTGTTGATTATNGCNGTGATCATTATGGCNNTGAAGCTGCGGGATGTGTATTACGAGGATTATGAGGACGACGAAGAGGACGAGGAAGAACNGGAGACGGAAGGAGCGTCCAGACGCAGACAGCGTGCNNAGGAAGATGAAGCGNCGCAGGAGAGAAGGCGTGACTCTCAGNCGGANGCAAGNACGGCNCGTAGCGGAANACGGGANGCGANNGAAGATGAAGAGNCACCNCGCAGACGGCGTNCGCAGGAAGCGGAAGAGNCGTCCGGCAGNCGCAGANGGCGTNCGGAGNANGAGGAGGANGNTGAGNCAGAACAACGNCAGGNNCGCAGACGNCAGNTGCGCGANGAGAGAGAGGAAGANGNTNCGNCNNNAAANGNNCCCAAGCGTAAGACGAANAATTTTCTGNTGGATGATGATGAATTNGAGTTTGANTTCTTAAGTATGGACGACAGGGAATGANGGTAGGAGAATGAATGTTCATTGAGATAGATTTTAACAGTGATGAAGCTATATATATGCAGCTGCGCAACCAGATCATCTTAGGGATCGCTACGGCGCGGTTTCAGGAAGGGGATATGCTCCCTTCCGTCAGACAACTGGCGGATACCATCGGTATCAATATGCATACGGTCAACAAAGCGTATACCGTGTTGAAGCAGGAGGGATATGTGAAGGTAGACCGCAGGAGAGGCGCCATGATCGCGATCGACATCAACAGGATGCAGGCGCTTGACGAGGTGCGCAGGGAATTGCAGGTGACGCTGGCGAAAGCAAGTTGTAAGAATATTTCCAGAGAAGAAGTACATGCTCTTATAGATGAAATATATGAAGACTATGGGAAAGGAATGGATTACTGATGCAGCCACAATTTACAGATAAGGCGAAAGCCGCTTTAATGCTGGCGGAGAGAGCAGCCAGAAGTCTGAGGCAGAGTTATGTGGGAAGCGAACATATCCTGTTAGGTCTGCTGCGAGAGAATACGGGGGTTGCAGCCACGGTTTTACAAAATAACGGCGTGGATGTCGTGCAGTTAAAAGAGATGATCAAGGATCTGATTGCGCCGGAGAGTTCGGTTCTGATTGCGGAGCGGGACGGCTATTCTCCGCGGGCGCAGAGTATTCTGGACGAAGCCCATAGGCAGGCGGAGCGTTTTCACAGCGATAAGACGGGCACAGAGCATATTCTGCTGGCACTGTTAAAAGAGGGAGAGAACGTGGCGGTCAGACTGCTTAACACCATGGGCATCTCCGTGCAGAAGCTGTATGTGGATGTGCTGGTGGCAATGGGTGAGGACGGCGCCTTGTATAAGGAAGATCTGGGGAAGAAGCAGGGCAAAAAGAAGGGATCGACTTCTACGCTGGATCAGTACAGCCGTGATCTGACGGCGCTGGCGAGAGAAGGTAAGCTGGACCCCGTGATCGGCAGGGAAGAGGAGATTACCCGGGTGATCCAGATCTTAAGCCGCAGAACCAAGAACAATCCTTGTCTGATCGGAGAGCCGGGCGTAGGAAAGACTGCCGTGGTAGAAGGATTGGCGGCACGGATCGTTACAGGCGACGTGCCTTTTACCGTACAGAATAAAAGGGTACTGACGCTGGATTTGTCCGGTATGGTAGCCGGAAGT
This sequence comes from Lachnospiraceae bacterium, assembly GCA_014804605.1. Lineage (GTDB taxonomy): Bacteria > Bacillota > Clostridia > Lachnospirales > Lachnospiraceae > UBA3282. The sequence continues at coordinate 29,611 of JAAUZM010000026.1, forward strand.
AAATACAGGGGAGAATTTGAGGAGAGGATCAAGAAGGTCATCCGGGAAGTGATCGAGGATGGCAATGTGGTTCTTTTCCTGGATGAGATGCATACGATCATCGGCGCGGGCGGCGCGGAGGGCGCTATCGATGCCTCTAATATACTGAAGCCTTCTCTGGCNAGGGGAGAGATTCAGTTGATCGGAGCTACCACGATCGCGGAGTATCGTAAATATGTGGAGAAAGATGCGGCATTGGAACGGAGATTCCAGCCTGTGACGGTGGAGGAGCCTACCGTGGAGGAGGCTGAAAACATACTTCGGGGTGTCGCACATAAATATGAGGAGCACCACCGTGTCACGATCACCGGGGAGGCGATCAGCGCGGCGGTAGCGCTTTCCAACAGATATATTAATGACCGGAATCTGCCGGATAAAGCCATCGATCTGATCGATGAGGCGGCTGCCGCGGTGCGTCTTAACGTGACCGGACAACCGGATAAGCTGCGGGAACTTTCGGAGGAGATCAAGAAGATCGATCTGCAGATCGAGCGTTCCATCCGCATGGAGGCCTTCACGCAGGCGGCGGAGCTGAAGAAGAAGCAGAGTGATTGTATCAAAAAGTATGACCGGATCATCAAGCGAATGGAGAAGGAAGAAGCGAAGCGCACCTATGTGGTGGGTGAGAATGAGATCGCGGAGGTAGTGGCGCTCTGGACGAAGATTCCGGTAAAGAAGCTGGCCGAGAAAGAGAGTGAGCGTCTGTTAAAGCTGGAGTCTATCCTGCACAAGCGTGTGATCGGGCAGGAGGAAGCAGTGACAGCTGTCGCCAAGGCGATGAGAAGAGGACGGGTAGGGCTGCAGGATCCCAACCGCCCCATCGGTTCATTCCTGTTTCTGGGGCCTACCGGCGTAGGCAAGACGGAGTTAAGCAAGGCGCTGGCGGAAGCGATGTTCGGTTCGGAAAATGCGTTGATCCGTGTAGATATGTCGGAATATATGGAAGGGCANTCNGTGTCCAAGATGATCGGNTCGCCGCCGGGNTACGTGGGCTTCGAGGATGGCGGNCAGTTGTCGGAGAAGGTGCGGAGNAATCCGTATTCCGTNGTACTTTTNGATGANATNGANAAGGCGCATCCGGATGTGTTNAANGTNCTTTTGCAGGTATTGGANGACGGACATATCACCGATTCCAAGGGNAGGAAGGTCAGCTTCAAGAACACNATCCTGATCATGACTTCCAATGCGGGNGCACAGAGGATNATTGATCCNAAGAATCTCGGTTTTGGTGCACAGACGACGAAAGAGCAGGATTACGATAAGATGAAGTCGGGTGTGATGGAAGAGGTGAAGCGNCTNTTCAAACCGGAATTCATCAATCGTATTGATGAGATCATGGTATTCCATCCGCTGCAAAGAGAGGATATGAAGAAGATCGTCACANTGCTTGCGCAGAATCTGGTGAAACGGTGCAGAGANCAGATGGANATCGAGCTTGTNATNACACCGTCCGTCAAGGANTGGCTGATCGAGAAGCATATGGATGCCAAGATGGGCGCAAGACCCATGAAGCGTGCCATTCAGTCGGAGATCGAGGACGCGCTGGCGGAAGAGATACTTCGGGGCAGNGTCAAACAGGGCGANCGGGTTTCGGCCGGGCTTAAGAATAAGAAAATCGTATTTACCGTACGCGATGATAAATAAAAGGCAAGGACTTAGGAGGAGAAGACAATGGCTGTAGTAGAGGAATTACTGCGAACAGAGGAGAACGGAGCGATCAGTTTCGGCAATTATAAGCTGGAGACGAAAGCAAAGTTGGAGAATTACGAACACGGCGGTGACTTATATAAGGTTAAGACTTATAAGGAACTGACNAAACTGGAGAAGAACGGNATGTTCGCCTATGAGTCACAGCCCGGAACGAGCGTAATTGATTTTAAGGAGACGGAGGACGGTGTTACTTTTACCGTGGAGGCGGACGAGGATACACAGATCACCGTCGGACTGGAAGAGGATACGGAGTACAGCGTTACCGTAGGGGATACGAATATCGGTAAGATGAAGACGAACTTGAGCGGCAAGCTGAGCATCAGCGTGGAGCTGGAGCATGCAGGNGAGATCGCGGTTAAGATTGTGAAGAATGGCTAAGAGCAAGACAGGGACAGTGTTTTACTGTCAGAATTGCGGACATGAATCTTCTAAGTGGGTGGGACAGTGTCCCGCCTGCAAAGAGTGGAACAGTATGGTGGAGGAGAAGGTACCGGTAAGAGCCGGCGGCGCATCCCGCGGCATCGGAGGTGGTGCGGGGCGTGGCGTAAAGGCGGCGGAGCCTTCTAATCTGTCGGAGGTGAGCATACAGGAAGAAGAACGTATGCAAACCCGCATAGCGGAACTGGACAGAGTGCTGGGCGGCGGTATCGTGCCCGGCTCGCTTACGTTGGTGGGAGGTGATCCCGGTATCGGTAAATCCACGCTGCTATTGCAGGTATGCCGACTGATGGCAGCTGACGGAAGGAAGGTTCTGTATATTTCCGGGGAGGAGTCCCTGCGGCAGATCAAGNTAAGGGCCAACAGGCTGGGAGATTTCTCNGACAATCTGCTCCTGCTGTGCGAGACGAGTCTTGAAGTTGTGGAGCAGACGATCCGCAGTGTCATGCCCGACATCACGATTATNGATTCCATCCAGACAATGTATCATGAGGAAATATCGTCCGCACCCGGAAGTGTGTCTCAGGTGCGGGAATCCACAAATATTCTGTTACAGCTTGCCAAAGGACTTAACGTATCCGTCTTTATTGTGGGACATGTGACGAAAGAGGGAACGGTAGCGGGTCCGAGAGTGCTGGAGCATATGGTGGATACGGTGCTCTATTTCGAGGGAGACNGACATGCNTCCTACCGCATTCTGCGNGGNGTGAAGAACCGTTTCGGGTCCACCAATGAGATCGGTGTGTTTGAGATGAAGGAGGAAGGACTGATTGAGGTCAAAAATCCTTCGGAGTTTATGTTGAGCGGCAGACCGGAGGGNGCAAGCGGCTCCGTCGTGTCATGTTCCATGGAAGGGACAAGACCGATTCTTTTAGAGATTCAGGCNCTGGTATGCCACAGTAATTTCGGCATTCCGAGGAGACAGGCCATCGGCACGGATTTTAACAGGGTAAATCTTCTGATGGCGGTATTGGAGAAAAGGCTGAATCTTCAGATGTCCGACTGCGACGCCTATGTGAATCTGACCGGCGGAATCCGTATCGTAGAGCCGGCCATCGATCTGGGAATAGCCATGGCGATTGTATCCAGNTTCAAGAATCGNGTGATCGACGATAGGACCATTGCCTTCGGAGAGATCGGATTAAGCGGCGAGGTGCGCGGTGTTTCCATGGTGGGACAGAGGGTAGCGGAAGCTGCCAANCTGGGATTTACCACCTGTATTATCCCGGAGTCCGGTATCGAACAGGTGAAGCCCATAGCGGGNGTGAAGNTGATCGGAGTGAGGTCCGTGCGGGATGCGATNGATCTGATNTGACAAGATAGAAATTAGGNAAGAGNATGAGAGCCTTCGCGGGAAATTTTCAGGANAAATGTAACAGAAATGTAACAAAAATATGAATAAATTTAATATTTTATGNTTTTTNTATACCCAAATACGNATTTTTGTGATAGGATATATAAAATATGTTATAGTGCTATAGATATGTGATAACAAATTATGGGTTCTTATGGGATAAACAGGGGTGTTACCGTGAACCCGGACGAAGGAGTCACTTATGGACAAGCAGGTACAGGATTCTCAGGAAGAGCAGCAGAATGAGAATCCGGCAGATAAAAAGTCGCGCAGAATCAAGAATATTCCGCTTCTGATCGTGGAGGTCTGTCTGCTCCTTATTGCAGTCGGAGTCATGTATGTAGTGGTAACTACGACGGATGAGGTCGAGCGCAAGACGATCGATAAGGAAAAGATTACGATCAACGAAGAGATTGCGGAGATCAAGCAGACAGAGGAGACAGAGCAGACTGTCAAAGGATATTATAATATCGCCCTGTTCGGCGTGGATTCCAGAAACGGAGANCTTGGTAAGGGAAACAGAAGCGACACGATCATCATTGCGAGTATTAATCAGGATACGAAGGAGATCAAGCTGATATCCGTATTCCGTGATACTTTCCTGAATCTGGGCAATGATTCTTACAACAAATGTAATGCGGCATATGCGCAGGGCGGGCCGGAGCAGGCGATCAGTATGTTGAATGCCAATCTGGATCTGGATATTACCGATTATGTGACCGTAGGATTCGGCGGATTGATCGATTCGGTCAATGCACTGGGCGGCATCGAGATGGAGGTCACGAATGCGGAGATCTCACATCTGAATAATTATCAGCTGACCATGGCGGAGGAGCTGAACGTGGATTATATACCGGTGGAACACAGCGGCAAACAGCTCTTGAACGGCATGCAGGCCACGGCTTATTGCAGAATACGCTATACGAAGGGCGATGATTTCAGACGTGCAGAGCGGCAGAGAGACGTGCTGACGGCCATGATGGAGAAAGCAAAAAGCGCTTCCGTAGGTGAATTGACTGATATGGTTAATGCAATACTGCCGGAGGTGGAGACTTCNCTCGGCGTGAATGATATCCTGAGCGTATTAGGCGGCGTGGCGGGNTATGATGTGGTCACCAGCGACGGATTTCCTTTTGCCGATAGCAGAGTCGGTGTCAATGTGGGCAGCAAAGGAAGCTGTGTCGTTCCCATTGATTTGGAGGAGAATGTGATAGAACTGCACNGTATCTTATATCCNGAGGCAGACTATAAACCGTCGAAGCGNGTGANCGGTATCAGCGATGAGATTGAGTCGCTGACGGCGGAATACAGATAAAAANAGGAAACTTAAGACAGCAGCCGGGGGNAAAAGCCCGACTGCTGTCTGTGCGCGTANGCAGAATATGTGCCTNATTTTTTGTATCNGNGAATAACAGCCCGGAGTGACTGGGCACAGTAATTGATNACAGAGAGGTCATNACGACATGAAGAAGCTATTGGTTTATTTAAANGATTANAAGAAGGAGACAGTCTTNGCGCCNCTTTTNAAAATGNTGGAGGCGACATTTGAGCTGTTTGTACCGCTTGTTATGGCGGCGATCATTGATCAGGGTATCGGCGGCGGCAATATTCCTTATGTGCTGCGTATGGGNGGGCTGCTCATCGCGCTTGGCGTGATCGGACTGGTCTGTTCCATTACGGCGCAGTATTATGCGGCCAAGGCGGCGGTGGGATTCTCCACGAAACTGAAACATGCGTTATTTGAGCATATTCAGGGTCTTTCCTTTACGGAGATCGATACGCTGGGAACCTCCACGATGATCACACGTATGACCTCCGATGTGAATCAGGCGCAGAATGGTGTCAATATGGTACTGCGTCTCTTCCTGCGGTCGCCGTTTATTGTCTTCGGCGCCATGATCATGGCGTTTACCATAGATGTGAAGGCGGCGTTTATTTTTGTCGTAACGATTCCGTTGTTATCCGTGGTAGTCTTCGGTATTATGATGNTGACCATGCCTATGTATAAGAAGGTACAGGCGGGTCTGGACAGCGTGCTGGGAGCTACCAGAGAGAATCTTACGGGAGCGCGTGTGATACGTGCTTTTAACAAGGAGCAGGAGGAGATCGACGCTTTCGAGGAAAAGAACAGCGCGTTAGCGCATATGCAGCTTTTCGTCGGCAAATTGTCTGCATTGACTAATCCGGTCACATATATTATCATCAATGCCGCAACTATTATATTGCTGTATACCGGAGCGGTGCGGGTAGACGAGGGAACGATCACACAGGGGCAGGTGGTGGCGTTAGTCAATTATATGTCGCAGATTCTGATCGAACTGGTCAAGCTGGCGAATCTGATCATCACCATCACAAAGGCGCTTGCCTGTGCCAACCGGATACAGGGCGTGTTCGAGATACAGTCCAGTATGGAGTGGGCACAGAAATTGACCGATACGGTTCAGGCTGGAAGCAGTATGCCGGCAGAGGACGGCAAAGCGGCGGCGAGGCAGCAGGCGGCAGATTATATAGTAGAATTTGACCATGTGCACTTAATGTATGCCGGAGCAGGTGCGGAATCCCTGTCAGATCTGGATTTCCGTGTGAAAAAAGGAGAGACGGTAGGCATCATCGGCGGTACGGGATCGGGCAAGTCGTCCCTCGTGCATATGATTCCGCGATTCTATGACGCCACACAGGGGTGCGTCAGAGTAGAAGGCAGGGATGTGCGGGAATACACAATGGAAGAACTGCGTCAGAAAGTGGGTATCGTACCTCAGAAGGCGGTTCTGTTCCAAGGGACGATCAGGGACAACCTGCAGTGGGGCAAGCAGGATGCCACGGAGGAAGAGTTGTGGCAGGCGGTAGAAACCGCACAGGCTAAGGAGTTCGTGGAGCAGAAGGAAGGAAAGCTGGATGCACCCGTGGCACAGTCGGGAAGGAATCTGTCAGGCGGACAGAGACAGCGTCTGACCATAGCAAGGGCACTTGTGGGAAGACCCGACATTCTGATTCTGGACGACAGTGCGTCGGCGCTGGACTATGCTACGGATGCGGCGCTTCGGCAGTCGATCCGGAACATGGAAGGAGATATGACGGTCTTTATCGTGTCGCAGCGGGCCTCCTCCATCCGCCATGCGGATCAGATCATTGTGCTGGAGGACGGGGAAGTAGCGGATATCGGCACGCATGACGAGCTGCTTNCGAGGTGCAGCGTTTATCAGGAGATATACTATTCACAGTATTCTAAGGAGAAGGAGGCGTAGATATGGCAGCGGGAGAAGGAAAGGGCAGTCAGAAGGCGACTCTTGTGAAAGTGTTACATTATATCAGGAAATATTGGATCTATCTGGCGCTGTCCATTGTGATGGCGGCAGTTACCGTGACGTTGACCCTCTATTTACCGATATTGACCGGTAAGGTCATNGANCTGATTCTGGATAAGGGAATGGTGGATTTTNCGGGNGTATTTCAGATNCTGCAGAAGATGGCAGTGGTGATNGCCGTTACGGCGGCGGCTCAGTGGATCATGAATGTCTGCAATAATAAGATGGCNTANCGCATCGTNCAGGATATCAGGNACGAGGCTTTTCGNAAGATCGAGATTCTGCCGCTTAANTATATCGACGGACATTCTTACGGCGAAGTNGTGAGCCGGGTCATNGCCGATGTGGATCAGTTNTCGGACGGTCTGCTGATGGGATTTACCCAGTTCTTCACGGGAGTCATNACGATCCTCGGTACGCTGGGATTCATGCTCAGTGTCAATGTGGGNATCACGGGCGTGGTGGTGCTTATTACGCCGTTNTCTTTCCTNGTGGCGGCNTTTATNGCGAAGAAAACTTACACCATGTTCCATGTNCANTCCCAGACNCGGGGAGAGCAGACTGCGCTGATCGAGGAGATGATCGGCAANCAGAAGGTGGTGCAGGCNTTNTCNCATGAGGATGAGGCGCTGGAAGAATTTGATGAGATTAACGACAGATTAGGAAAATGCTCCTTAAANGCGATCTTCTATTCGTCGATCACCAACCCNTCCACGAGATTNGTCAACAATCTGGTCTATGCCGGTGTGGCGGTGACGGGTGCGGTTTATGCGATTAAAGGCGGAATCAGTGTGGGACAGTTGTCCTGCTTCTTAACTTATGCGAATCAGTACACCAAGCCTTTTAACGAGATATCAGGTGTGGTAACGGAGCTGCAGAACGCCCTTGCCTGTGCGGCGAGGATCTTCGAGCTGATCGAGGAGGAGCCGCAGGTTCCGGACAGTGAGGGTGCGGTTGTTTTAGAGAATGTGGAGGGCAGAGTGGATCTGCAGCATGTTGATTTCTCCTACGTGCCGGATAAGAAACTGATTACGGACTTCAATCTGTCGGTGCGGGCGGGACAGCGAGTGGCGATCGTCGGGCCCACGGGCTGCGGCAAGACCACGGTCATTAATCTGCTGATGCGATTCTACGATGTGCAGTCCGGCAGGATCTGCGTGGATGATCGGGATATCCGCGAGGTGACCAGAAGCAGTCTGCGGGATAACTACGGCATGGTGCTGCAGGAGACATGGCTGAAATCAGGGACGATCAGAGACAATATTGTGATGGGTAAACCGGAGGCGACGCAGGAAGAGATCGTTGCCGCTGCGAAAGCGTCCCACGCCCACAGCTTTATCAAGCGTCTGCCGCAGGGGTATGATACAGTGATCGGCGAAGATGGCGGCAGCCTTTCGCAGGGACAGAAACAGCTTCTGTGCATTACGAGAGTTATGCTGTGTCTGCCGCCCATGTTGATTTTGGATGAGGCGACATCTTCCATTGATACGAGAACGGAGATCAGAATACAGAAGGCCTTTGCAACCATGATGCAGGGCAGAACCAGTTTCATCGTGGCGCACAGACTGTCCACGATCCGCGAGGCGGATGTGATCCTTGTGATGAAGGACGGAAATATCATAGAACAGGGTAATCATGAGACACTGCTTGCGCAGAACGGATTCTATGCGACGCTGTATCAGAGTCAGTTTGCCGTATAATAAGAAGCATCCGCGTTGAAATCCATAAATTGGGAAGCGATGTCGGATATGACGCCGTTTTCCCATGTAAAAGCCAGATAGTAGTAGACTACCGTATGGGACTTAAGATACTCCTCGGAAGTCAGGACAGTGAGAAGATCGGCCTTTTCGATCTCATTTTCTTCACAGAAGGCGTCAGGGTCAACAGACAGTCCGTCAATGAAAAAAGATGGCAGCAAGGTAACGACAGCGGAATCAAAGGGAATCTCTTCTGTGGGAAGAGCCTGATATGCACCGCCGTCCACAGAGGTAAAAATTCTATATTCGCCGTAAGCGGCAAGAAAAGACTCAGGGGTGTCTCCGACAGATACCCCTCGATTTGTCGTATTCGTCTCTAAATCCAATTCATAATCCACTGCGGAGAGCAAAGGCGTACTTTCACCGCAGCCTGTGAGCAGGCTGAAAGTCAGACCGATGGATGCGAGCAGTGTGACAGTTTTCTTCATGACATGGAATCCTTTCTCAGCTCATTGAATATAGGAAATTGTTCACCCGAAACAAAAAATCCCGTGAGCGGTAACTCACGGGTGATAGCAGGGGCAGTAGGAATCGAACCCACATCGATGGTTTTGGAGACCACTGTTCTACCTTTGAACTATGCCCCTATGTATTGCAGCAGGTATTTGAAACCGCCGACTTGTATTATAGCATAGATGGGGAGGGTTTAGCAAGATAATTTTTTGGAAGTGTTCAGAAGTGTTCAGAACAGTTACATTTTTTAATAATCATATGGCACCATTACGCCCGCGTGTGCGTGTTATTAATGTAGGAGGTGACAAGAAGATATGTCGGTGGAAGAGATTGTCGCGGAATATGGAGATATGTTATTTCGGATCTGTCTGGTAATGCTGTGCGATGAGCAGGACGCGCAGGATGCGGTGCAGGATACCTTATGCAGATATATGGAGCATACGTCGGAGTTTCGCGGTGCGGAACATGAGAAAGCGTGGCTGATCAAGGTTGCGGCCAATCGGTGCCGGGATGTTCACAGAGGAAGAATGCGGCACCCCACAGTGAGTCTGGAGGAGGTTTCGGCCTACTGTGAACTGCCGGAGCAAAGCGAAGTGCTGACGGCATTGATGAAACTGCCGGATAAGCTGAAAACGGTCATATATCTGCACTACATAGAAGGCTATAAGACAGAGGAGATCGCCGGGATGCTGGGAATCACCGTGAATGCCGTGAAGAAAAGGCTGCAGAGAGGACGAAAGAGCCTGCAGTTATTGCTACAGTAAATAGCGCGTTATCAGCAAGAATTGCCGCGAAGCAAGATTCTTTTATTGCAGTAAATAATGCGTTGTCAGCAAGAATCAATGCGAAGCAAGATTCTTTTATTGCAGTAAATAATACGTTGTCAGCAAGAATCGACGCGAAGCAAGATTCTTGCCGATTTTGCCGCAGGCAAAATCAAAGGAAAGGAGTCGGGTGAAAATGAGGGTTGAGGATTTAAGAGATTCCGTAGAGGGAATTCATATGAAGGAAGAGATGCGCCGGGAAGTCATCGGAGCCGTCAGAGAGAGAACGGAGAAGAATGCGGAAAGTGGCGTGGCGGACAGAAAAGCCATGGCCTGGCATAGAGCGGCGGCAGCAGCGGTGGTTCTCATCGTGGTATCGGGAGTCGTTGCCTTTCCTGTCCGGGCGTTTGTCAATTCTCTTGTGCAGGAGCGTCTGGAAGAGATGCCGAAGGAGGAAGTAGAAGCAGTCTACGATACCGCGTCGCGCAGTCAGGAAGAAGCGGACGGATTTTCCAGAGCATATACGGACAGCGAGAAGATAAGGTATCAGGAGCTTGCAGAGAAATATATGTCCGGTACGTTTCCGGAAGATGAGATCCCGCAGGCGGACAGCGAGGAGGAGGTGAAAGCGGACGAACTTTGCTTTATCGTGCTGCGCAGTACTTTTCATCTGCCGAACCGGGAACTGACAGATGAGGAGATTCTGGAGATCATTGACTTTAGCGTGAAGAGAGATTATGCACTTAGGCAGAATTATGAGAAAGAGTATGCACAGGAGCTTGCGCAGAAGGAAGCGCTTGAGGAGAAGCAGATTGCCGATAATGTGGAAAACGGCGGCATTACGCAGCAGAGGGCGGTCGAGATCGCTACGGAGAAACTTTTTACTTTCTTTGAAAATAACGGTGAGGGACTGGAATTAAACAGCTACTACACCGAGAGTGGTAACGGGATGACGGGGGAAGCGTGCTATGTTGTCACATGGGCTCACCCTGTCACGCACAAATGTTATTATATAGAACTCGGCGCACAGGACGGGCGTGTGGTATGGGCGGCTCAGACAGATCCCGATAGATTGGATGCACCTGATCTTACGATCGAGGAGGCGAAGGAGAAGATCGGTGTATTGAGAGAATATGCGGAAGAGTTTATGGAGAAGAAGGCGGAGGCTGACTATGTGAATGTCTATGCCTACTATCTGGAACATATGGACAGCGCAGTAGCGTATCGCGACGGTGTAAGATTCGTGTTTGAGATGCCGGATCAAAGCGCCTACGGTGTGACTTACAGATGGGACGGCGTATTGCATACTTATGAGGAGGTCGATCTCGCCAATTATCAGGAGCAGGACGGCAAGACCAGAACTCTGCATAGCGGGGGAGAAGAGATAGAAATGATGCAGGTATTTCAGAAGCTGAGTGAAGAGTAGTGGAGTTATCGTGATGTAGAAGCGAGCCATCAGATGTTAAGGTGCGCTTCTACAGAGGATGGAACGGGAATTAGTATGTGCTCATAGGGGGATAGACACTACACTTTTCTGTATCTGAGACGCACCATATTGACAGGGCTACGATTGTGTAGTACTATGATACACAGGAGGATTGAACTATGAATGAAATTATACTCTCGGATTCTGAAAAAGAAATAATAGAGTGGATGTGGGAAGAAGACAAAGAATATTCTTTCAAAGACATCACTTTAAAGTTTGGAGAGAATTCGGAAAAAGGCTGGAAAAAACAGACATTGTCCACTTTCCTGACACGGATGGAGCAAAAGGGTGCAATATCCGTAAGATACGAGGGAGAAGAACGCTTTAGGAAAAAGCGGTATTTTACGGCAGTGCTAAGCCGGCAGCAATATGAACAGAAAAAGGCGAGGCATCTTTTAAACTCCTATTTTAACGGATCTCTGAATCAGTTCATGGTGGCGTTAAATGGGGGAGAGAAGCTAAGCGCTGAAGAAGCGGATGAACTGAGAAAGTACCTGAAGGATACATAATGCTTATACTGGCAATGTCTCTTAGTGGAAGTGCCGTGTTTGCAGCGATATTGTTGAGTGCCATTCTTGGAAAAAGAGTTCTGTCATCTGCCTGGGTATATAATATGCTCAGGATCGATCTGGTTTTCTTCTGCCTTCCATTGCCCATCTACAACAGCGAGTATAAACATATTGTGTCTGACATAATAGGCATATCCCGACAGTGGAATGGCATAGACTTTGCGACTAAAAACATCATTGGGATAGAAGAAAGTGGGAGGTTTCATTTAAATTTTCAGGCATATATCATTACAATCTGGGCTGTCTGGACATGCGGTATGCTGTTTATACTTTTATATCTATACCTTTATGTCCTGTCTATTTACTGCGAACAGAGCTGCGATGCCATTCTGGTTCAAAACCTTGATAAGCCGGAACGAAAGAAATACGGAGAATTGATCATCAAAATGTCCATGGAGGAAGAATCCGGCGGATGGAA
>JAAUZM010000027.1:0-15786 GCA_014804605.1 Lachnospiraceae bacterium
TCTACTGAAAGAAATCCCTTTTTCTGCTGTCCACTTATTGGGATTTTACACCCTCGTTTAGTGTCTATTTCTGGGGTTCCCTTCTTCCTATCGTGTCCACTCTATAGGGTACATTTTAATCGTGCCAAGTCATCGCGACCTTCTTCGCGTCCTATTTCACGCCATTCCTCCCGCTCACTCTTCATATGCTTCTCTTCATCATATTCAAAGATACTCATCGCTATCGCCTCCGCACGATTCTTAGATAAAAAGTCCGAAAGTATTCCGTTTCCGATACAATAATCTACTGCCTTCTCAACTGCTTCTGGAAAAGACATTCTCTTTGCAAATATTCTGACCTGTTCCACATACTGTGCATATTCCTTCAACAGCCGACATGCATCCAATAATTTCTGATTGTGACCTAAATTGATATTATAGACTACTACAATCAGTTCCAATGCAAGCTGCTCCTGCTTCTTTTCAAAAGCATCCGACAGCCGCAACACCTGCTGTTCAGGCTGAAAATCTGTTCCGTTATAGAATACCACAAATTTGGGCGTTGGAATGTTTACAATCATTTTGCTGTACAAGTTTTCACCCCTAATTATACCCTGTAGCACTCTAGTCACGTAAAGCAAATCCCTTAACGGCATGTTGGGATTAATCGTGGACTGGTGTTCATAGAGCAGTAGCTCGAAATCGAATACAAAAGAAATGTCATTCTTATAATTCATATAAACTGCATTTTCCAGCGTGGTAATCTCCAAGCTGTCCACATCCGTGTAAGCCGTTCCGTTCAGCGCATTGTACAGACTTAACAGATTTTCTCTCTCTTTAAATAGCATACGGAATACGGTGTCTTTGTAGTTACGTTGTACATTTGTTTCATTCATCTAATGTCCTCCCTGATACTTGGCTGACCATTTCCCGAACCATATGTGAAAAATGGCTGTCCGTCACAGGAGAACCGCTCCAGATCCTCCTGCTTTTGTAAATGTTAGTTGGGTTTAAAGCATGGATTTTCTGAAACCTAGAATATAGATAGAAATTATCGATCTGTTTGATAGAAAATATGCTTTTTATTACTATAGCATACACTTGACGGAATTGTAAATATATTTTTTCTGATAATCATGAATTTTATCATTTCGTGTTACTTTTCATACCCACGCCACAGCCTAAGCTCAGAGGGGAGTTAAAATCTGAAGGAACCCCTCAAAAAGCGTCGGCACTTGACGAGGTATCTCACGAGTCTAGTGTCCGCTACGCTTTTTGCGGAGCGAGAGCGCGGTGACGCAGATATTAACTCCCCTTTGAGCGATCGGGTTGGCCGATGTGTGAAAAGTAACCATTTCGTTATACTCCTCTACCGATACAAAACATAATCCTGCATTTCTTTCATAAACCCGGCCTTCCCCAGAGCCTCCGCCACCGTATCATCATACTCCTTCACAACGATCCGTTTCACCGCCGGAAAAATACTGCCCCGCTTAAATTCCTCCGCAAAAAGTTTGAAACATTCCTCCAGCGTTTTTTCCGGCAAATCTGTCTCCAATATCCGCAGCACTTTTCCCTGTCTCTCCATCACCGCAACGGGCTTGCCACCCAGACATGCAACCGCAGTTCCCGGCACATTAATAAAATTTTTACCTTCTTGATGGGGCAGTATCTTCCCCCAGCACTGCGCCGGATCGACTGCACTTACCCAGACAAGCTTTTTCTCCGGATTATGCAGCTGCCGAATTACACCCTCGTAATCTTTTCCGCGGATAAACTGTGCACCTGATAAATCTTTCACAAAATATCCTCTTCGCGCCTGACCGGTATACTCCCAAATCCGCAGCACTGATAAAGCTTCCTGCCATGACAGACCGCAAGCCGAAGCGGTCTCTTTACACAGAATCGGACTATAGTCAAAACAAGCGTCCAGCTTCTCTTCAATGGTTTTCTCCTGAATGGGTCTCACGATATCCCATCTTCCTGCACTTAATGCCTTGACCCGCGTACTTACCCGCTGCCTTGCGGTGGCTTTTTTGGTCTTTTCCTGATCCAGCCATTGCCGCACAGGAAGATAACTGTCCGCATAGACCAACCCTTTTTCCATAAGAGATAATAGCGTATCATGGGGCGATTCGCCGGGAAGCAGACCATTCAGAGACTGCATGAAACAGGCACCGCGCTTTATGATTGCATCATAAATGATTCTCTCTTTTTCCATCTTACTGCCCACACTTCCGCTTATGTCCGCATCCCAATCAATATCCGCCTGATAATCAAACCGCAGTCCACCCTTTTCTTCCATATGCCAGAACAATTCTCCCTGCGCCAGAAAAGCGTCTAACATGGACTCCCTGTAATTTCTGACCCGTCTCGGCAATACGATCTTTTCCCAATAGACTGCGGGAAGTGTCATACCGGTATATTGCCGCAGCGTATTGCGCAGGCATTCCTCAGCCGGCGCACCTGACTCTGTCCGGAAAAGCATAAGCGCCGCATAATTCTCACCCGGGCAGGTCTGTATCTCTTCCCGTCTGTTTTTCAGCGTGCGGACTCTGGCACGGTTGTATAATTTGGCATGATAATATCTGCTGTCCTGTCTGATGGCTTCGTCCCTGCGGCATAATTCTTCCAAAATATCCTCCGCCGTGCCCATAGTCCATCCGTAGCGCGCCGCTGTCTGTGCCGCATCTGCGCCACCCCTATAGCGAAGCATACGCCTTACGATATGAAGCCGTTCTTCCTGCCCGGCTGCCCGCTCCTCTTCCCCCAGCGCCACAGCATACTCTTCCTCCTGCTCCGCTGCGATCCACAATCCCTGCTCCAGATACAGGACTCTGCCTTCCTGTGCCAGACTTTCCAGCCACTCCACCGGAATATCCAATTCTCCCGCCGCCAGATCACCTTCTGTCATAAGCAGAGAATGCAGCTGTTTCTCATCCTGCGGAAGCCTGCTTCGCTCCTGCACCTCCATCAGTTCCTGACTGCCCGGCTGAATCAGATGNTTTTCTTTCTTTANAGCCTCTTCCACTGCCCCGTGAATGCCGCGCGGCGTGGGCGNATAGTCATACATTACCGCCGCTTCCTGACTCCATTGCAGNGGAAGCGACATGGGNGANGGAATATCCGTATAGATTTCNCTNANNNCAACNGCNCCNCNGCGNATATCATACANAAGCTCCTGCACGCCCTTGGCATCCCACANNTCCTGCATNCATTCCCGCCTNGTCTCNCGAATCANAGGGTGCTCCTGNCTGCGCACCACCTGCTCNAACATTTCCGCGCTTTTCAGCCGCTGCATCCAGAGCGGCTGNCGGCCGTTCTTNCGAACCCCCATCAGCAGAGCNCGCCCGCTGTTATACCGNAANGCCATATTGAAAAGTGGTGTTGCNGGCAGCATGATCTCCAACTTCCGNATACAGGAATCCGCATCGATCTGNTGCAAAAGNCCTTCCGGNAGATTNTGATTNCCATAGGAATACAGCAGNAATCCGTCCTCCTCNTCCACGCTNCCGATCTCCATTTCCATCTGCTCCCTCNCCGTCTGCGCCGCAAGAAGTGANAACGGNGCATTGATCCGNCTGCCGAANANCGAGTGCACCATCACCTGACTGTTTCCCGCCGAATCTTTAAAATGNTCCACCAGAATCGTTTTATGATCCGGCAGGCTTCCTGTCGACTTGATCTGACGNTCCAGATAACCGCATGCCAATTTGGAGGCNGCTTCATTCAGNCCCAGNTCTNCCAATGCNTCTGCCAGTTTTCCGTCCTCATAAGCCTGNTGCAGAGAATGGAAGATTCTGCCGAACGCCTCTCCCGTCCGTTTATCCCTTCCCTTAATCTCTCCATGCCAAAAAGGAAGCCTNGCGCCTTCCGTNTGAGTCTGTGTCACCGTCACGGTATCACGNCTGATATTCACAACCTTCCACGCAAANGANCCAAGGATAAANCGGTCNCCNTTCTGGGATTCATAGACNAATTCCTCATCCACTTCCCCCAGCTTCACACCCTCCTGCGTTTTCACGGCATAGTACCCTTTATCGGGAATCGTACCTCCTGCTGAGACCGCTAACATCCGGCTGTAACCGTCTCCCTCCACTCTTTCATGAATCCGGTCGTACAAGATCCGCGGNCGCACCGGAATATCCTTCTCATGTTCATAATCTCCTGCCAGCATGGCAAGCACGGATTGCACGTCNTCTTTGGTGATATTGCGAAAAGACCATGCTCTGGGCAGAATCTCCATCACCTCTGAAATCTCATAACTTCTGAAGGCNGCCATGGAAACCAAATGCTGTGCCAGCACATCCAGACACTCCGNNGGCGGCTTCACNTGTTCTACGCCGCCCNGCCTCGCAAGCTGNGCCGTCATCCCNCAGGACACGCATTCCGCCGCTGTNCTGGGNAAAAGATACATTACGCTGACGCGTCCCGGATTATGNCCTGCCCGCCCCANTCGCTGCATNGTTCCNGAAATCGTGCGGGGACACCCNACCTGCANCACNTGATCGATCTCGCCCANNTCNATTCCCAATTCCATNGAGGANGTAGCGCACAACAGTCTGAGCGTNCCGTCCCGCAGATTTAGCTCCGTCTCCNTCCTCTGNTCTTTNGACAGACTTCCGTGNTGNACTCTGGCAAACCCTTCTCCGCCTAATTGGTTTACATAATANGCTANNTTCTCCGCATACCGNCNTCCTTCCACAAAAGCAATCACACTGCGGCTGTTCTGACAATATTGATACACCAGCTTTCCCAGTTCTTCCCACACCGGGTCCTTTCTCGGACCTTTCGTGGTATCCGCATAAGGGCTTAGGATATCCAGCCGAACCTGTTTCGCCATGGCAGGCGCGGCAATACCAACCTCCTCCGGCGCCAGATACTCCGCCGCCGTCTCTAACGGTTCAATGGTGGCGGACAGACCGATGCGCTGCAGCGGCTGACCGCATAAATAGTCGAGCCGTGCTAAAGACAACATCAGATGCGCGCCTCTTTTGGTATCAATTAAGGCATGAAGTTCATCTATGATCACCGCCTTTGCCGTTGCCAGAACGTTCTGTCCCGTTTTGCTTGTAAGCATTAAATACAGGGATTCCGGTGTAATAATCAGAATATGGGGCGGTTTTTTGACCATCTGCTGGCGTTCTCTCTGCGTAGTGTCCCCGGTTCGGATTCCGACCGAAATGAGTTCTTCCGCACCGATCCCGTTTAGCGGCCGCCTTAAGTTCTCGCGGATATCCGCCGCCAGAGACTTCAGCGGAGATACATAGATCAGCTGCAGTTCCTGCTGTAACGTTCCCGCCTGTGCCTGCCGCTTCATCCGGTCCAGAAAGATCAGAAAAGCCGAGAGTGTTTTACCCGTTCCGGTAGGCGCAGATATGAGCGCGTGTTTTCCCTTGGCAATAATCGGCCACGCCTCACACTGCACAGGAGTAGGCTCTCCCAAGGTACTTTCAAACCACTCCGCGGTTTCTCTATCAAAAAGATCAAGCACATTTTCCTTCCACATGTTTTCCCCTCATGGCATTCTATTTACACTCGTATTTTCTTAAGTTCCTCCACCGTGAACACATAATTCGTATTGCAGAAATGGCAGTTCAGCTCCACATCTTTCCCCTCATCAATGAGTTCCTGCAGCTCCTTCTTTCCAAGACTGATCAGCACCTTCTCCACCCGCTTCTTATTGCAGTTACAATAAAACCGCACCGGAAGCGTGTCCGTGATCTCCACGCCCAGATCACCCAGCACGATCTCCAGAATCTGCTCCGGCGTGTTACCCTCTTCAAGCATCGTAGTCACAGGCGGAAGCGCCGCCAGTTTCTGCTCCAACTTCCCGATCACTTCCTCGTCGGTAAAAGGCATAAGCTGTATGATAAACCCGCCCGCCTGCTTTACCGTATTATTTTTCTCCATCAGAACGCCCAGCGCCACACTGGAAGGGATCTGCTCGGAAGCCGCAAAATAATACGTCAAATCATCCCCGATCTCTCCCGTCTTCAACTCAATCGTCGAAGAATACGGCTCTTTCAGCCCCATATCTTTAATGACCGTGAGCACTCCTAAGCCGATCACTCCGCCCACGTCCAGCTTTCCCACACTGTTCGGCGGCATCATCGCCTGCGGGTTGTCCGCATACCCTTTCACATTTCCCTGTGAATCCGCTGTCACCGTCAATCCATGCACGGGACCCGCGCCGTTTATCTGAAGCGTCAGCATGTCCTTCTCGCCTTTTAACATACTGCCCATCATCACACCGCCTGTCATCAACCGTCCCAATGCCGCCGTCACCACGGGGCTTAAGCCATGGGCACTTCTGGCATGCTCCACCAATTCCCTCGATGTAATCGCAAAAGCGCGAATCTGCGCATTTGCCGCCGTTGCTCTCACAATATAGTCTGCCATATTATCTTACCTTTCTATTTTCATCCGCTTATCCTAAAATCACATAGCAAATTATAACATAGTATGGGTTGACTGCGTAAATTTTTTCAACTCTACGGAGCGTGGGTTTTATTATTTCTTTATCCGGGATATTATTATACATATAAACTTCCTTGTAGGAATAACACGGAGAATAAAGATTAAGAATTTTCAATTGCGGGATTTGTATCCATGCATTGCTTGCCACAAACTCGTAATCCATATATGGATTTGAACATGACAGAAATAAGTGAGGAAAAATATGGATCAGAAAAAAATGGGCAAATTTATAGCCAAACTACGAAAAGAAAGAAATCTTACCCAGAAACAAGTTGCCGAAAAACTTGCCATTTCAGAAAAAACAGTATCAAAATGGGAATGCGGCAACGGATTGCCTGAAGTAGTATATATGGAACCACTCTGCGAAATACTCGGCATTACAATCAATGAACTCCTTGCCGGAGAATACCTGCCTGTTACGGAGTTATTGCATAAATTAGATCTGTCCAGATTGGAATTGATGAAACAGCTCGAATATGAACAACTTAGATTTCGGATTTACAGGCTTTATGGGTTTGAAATCGACAGTGTGGAAATGTCAAATAACGGTGCCGGTTCGCTNGTATATTTCGTAACGGCAAATAAGCAAAAATACGTAGTGAAATATGCGAGCGACAATGAGATAAACCATCCCGAACTGGAGCCTGAACTCTGCGAATATCTGCGCAAACGCGGAATACCGGCAAGCCATTTTGTCAAAAATATTCAAGGNANCACTCTATCGATTGATGAAAACGGACGAAGATTCCATATTCAGGACTTTATAGAAGGTGTTGTNTATTCTTACAATGAAGCGCCGGATTTTCTGCTNGAGAAAGCTCCTGAGCTTCTGGCCAAAATTCATGAAGTACTCGAAGATTTCAAAGAACTGCCGGAAGGGATCGGAGAAAATTTCTTTCGGTATCGCAGACCGGAAAATATGATAAAGTCTTTTCAGAGTTCCTTAGAAATTGCTACCCGCAATGGCGATAACGAAAATGCAGATGAGATTCGAGATATTATGGACATTTTAAACCATTTTCCCAATTATGCGTTTGATGTATCTGCATTTACATACGGCAATACACATGGGGATTATATGATCTCCCAACTAATTTGCGCTGACGGTTCGATTAAAGGCATTATTGATTGGACGACCGCCTGCAGACACCCTCTTATCTGGGAAGTGGTGCGTTCTTATATATTTATGGCTCCGGAATGCGGCCATGGCAGGCTTAATATCGATCATTTTGAACACTATTTGAAAATATATATGCATAAGGGCAAACTAAATACCTATGATATTGAAAATGCCGGAAGACTGTTTTTCTATTTCCTGGCCGTATGTGATTTTTACGGTCAATACTATCAGTCTCTTACAAAAAATCGTTTCATTTATCTTAAACAGGCTAAGTTATGCAAAAACATGCTTGTCTGGTTTGACAAACATATTGATGAATTGAATGCCCGGTTAAAAAAGATTGCCGACGACGGGTTGGTTAAGCAATCCGTGCTTTAACACATTCTCTCGCCACCACATAAATCCGTTCGCTGGTATCCGTGACCGCTCCGTGCGTATCCGCGTCGATCGCCTCCACAAACGCAAGTCCTGCCCGGCGCAGATAATCCTGCATCTGCTCCAGACGGTATCCGCGCTGGTAGTGCGTTTCCTGAAATCTCCGGTATGTGTCCGCCTCTTCCCCTTCCTGTACGAAAATGGTCAGATCATACTCATTGATCTCTTCCTCTTCGTGATAATAATTATCCCAGATAAAACTGCATTTCTCCCTGTTTTCCGCAATCGTAGTATCACCTATAACGACCTCGTATTTATATACCGTATTGAAATCAAAGATAAACAGCCCNCCCGGATAGAGATAATTGTTCACCAACCGGAACGTCTGCACCACATCCTCTTCCTCTAACAAATAATTGACCGAGTCGCAGACACTTATTACTGCTCCCACCGTTCCGTACAACTCGAAAGATCGCATATCCTGAAGCAGATACAAGATCTCTAACCCCGCATCGTCGCGTTTGTCCATAGCAATCTGCAGCATTTCCTCTGAGTTATCAATGCCGATCATGTCATANCCCCGCCCTGCAAGCAACTCCGTCAGCGTTCCCGTACCACAGCCCAAGTCCAGGATCGAGTTACGCTCCTGCTGTATATTCCTGTAATAGTCATCCGCATTTATGACACNATCGTCACATTCTCCATTTTCCCGCGTATGTTCCTCGTCACAGTTCATAATGACATCTATGTCATTTTTCATATCATCCCGATACTTTACCAATAATTCCACCAAATACGCACACCACTCCTCATATGGCGTATCGTCCATAAACGTATCATATACCTGCGCAAATCCCGTATATGCCTCCATTTTTGTGTCACTCCATTCTACTCACTATCAATATCATCAAAACAAAAATTATTTCCAACACACAGCGCCGGACGGTATGTAGTAGTCATAAGGACCGTTGAAAAACGCCGGCACTTAGCGAGGTCCAAAGTTGCAAAGCAACTTTCGAGCTTAGTACCGCTGCGTTTGGAACCGAGCGAAAGCGCGTCCTTAAGACTACTACATACCGTCCGGCGCGTCCGTTTTCACTAACTAATTACCCTGGGTTCCTTGCCGATTCGCACATTTCCGCTCCCCGCGCCTCACCAAATCATAACTCTCCCCAATCATCCGCCTGATATCCTCCTCCGGAACCGTCCCATCCAGAATAATCGTATTCCAATGTTCCTTATTCTGATGATACCCCGCAATCACCGACTGATATGTGCCGCGCCAGAAGTCCCTCCATTCCGGATCAACCTTCACATTCAGATTAATATACCCGTTTCTTTCATAAGTCCAAAGGAAAGCCTTCCGGCTTCCCTTCACCCTCACAAGCTGCCAGTTATCGTCATGAAACGGTGCATCCTGATATGTATCGGCAAATGACAGCCCATATGCCAATGCCTCTTCTCTCGTCTTCAATCCCTGTCACCTCTTAACAGCTTCAGCGCAGTCTCTTAACCTCGACTTCACCCACAAAGCTTCCTGTCTCTTCCCCGATTCTCTGTATCGGGAACACAAAAGTCGCATATTCCTCAAATGGCTCCGCGCTGCCCAGTGTTCCGACCTTAACGCCATCCGCATACAAAGTAGTCTGCCCTAGTTCTCCGACCACCCGCAGCTCCACCTGCCGTCCGCGGGGCAATACATAATCCCATGTATAGGTTCTGCCTTCTCTGGCAAATCCTACCTTTCCGGTCTCCGGCTCCGCTGCATAGAACGCCCATGTGCCGTATGCGTAGTCACTCTCCGCGATCACCTGCATTCGGGTCCGCTCCTCGGATTGTTCCCCTATTTCCGCTGCTACTGTCGAAATATCCGTTTCCGTCGTTGCTACCTGTACGTCTGTATCTGCTGCTGTCCGCAGACCTGCCTCCTCCAGATNTACCTGTATCTCCACTTCATAGGACGGCTCTATTCCGACTACTTCCTCGTAGACCCGGTTCATTTCTCCTTCTATGCCATACTGACGACGCTCCATGAACCGGGCGCGCTCACAAAAATCCTCATAGGTTTCTTCCGATTCACCCACACCCTGCTTAGACTTCCCTGCACCTGTGTCTCCCGTATCNTNCCGGGAATCACCCATGCCCCACAGCTTGGCGCTAAACACCGGAAGAGGCTGCGCAAACCGCATATATAGGTCATATTCGCTGATTCCCAGATCCAGATTGCCGCTCATATCATTCCAGATCATGTAAGCTGCTCCCAGCATTTGCGGAGAATAGCCCGGCAGAAACACCACCGTATCATTATCATAGAACTTGTTTGCCTCCCACTGCGCATGCAATTCTTTGCTATCCAGATAATCATATCCGCCGCCCGGAATCACATACTGGTGGTTATTCTGCATATTGATCAAGGCATATCCCGCCTCATACATCTGTTTNGGATCAGCCCACAAGGTACTCCACAGATTCATCTGCAAATTCTCAGGATCGGGCATAGTCTTTCCGGCCATATTGCTCAGGCTTCCCCACATGCGCACTTTTTTCCCTTCCGCGCGTACCAGCTCCGCCATTTCCTTTGCATACACCCGATACCGCTCCCCGTCCCCGTAATACTCATCCATACCGATGTTGACGATCTCGGCCTCCCGAAACGCCGCATCCTCTCCGCCCAGCGCTTCCTGCCAGATTCTTTTGACCAGCGCGACCGCCTCCTTTTGATCCAGNTCGATCTGGTCAACCGATTCCGGATTTGCGGCAAGCGCATATTCCGGATACAGCTTTGTAATAGACAGGGAATGNGCCGGTGTATCGATCTCCGGAACCACCGTCACACCGTAGGTTTTCGCCGTCTCGATAAACTGTGCAAACTCCTGNTTCGTATAAGAATACTNNCCCGACGTAAGCTCTGCGCCGGCATCATTCTTAATATCCGACTCCAGCCGAAATGCACTGTCCGCNGTCATGGCCTNTTCCACCGAATCNGTCAATCCGCTGGTGCTCAAGATTATATTGTCGTTTAAGTGAATCGCCAGATCGTTCATCTTATAATATGACATATGCTCCATCATNGCATACAGCATGTCCATCGACACTGCCTTACGCGCCACNTCTATGCCGAATCCCCGCACCTGATAGAGCGGATAATCTCTGATCTGTCCTCTGGGCAGNGAGACATCCCCTGNCAAGATCTGCAGGATCGTCACCGTTCCCCACCGCACGCCGNTACTCGTNTCCGCTTTNATGACACATATGTCACTTATNTCNCACNTATATCCTTCCGCNCCCAACCCTTCNGATTCCTCTGCATATCCCAGATAGANATCCCCNGNTNCGGCNTCNNNCNNNCTNCCGNTTACGACNTCCACCGTACAGCGNACCATCTNGCGATACCTGCTCGCAAAAAGCTCCGCCACATCCTGCAAATCAGAGCCTTCTTCCACGATCACACGGAAACTGTCTCCCGGCTCAAAAGTACCCTCTCCGCCACGCCATTCTGCCAGCGCCGGAATCACTTCGGGGCAATCGTTATAACGCCTCTCCNGATTCTCCGCCTCCCACACGTCCTTACCCACGCCGTCGTCTTTATTGTCATATGCCGGAACCGTCAACGTACGGGCAACCTCCTGCGTATCGGAAGAATCCTCGCTGCTTGTCAGCAGGAATCCGACCGTCACTTTTTTATCCTGAATCGTATCATAGATCCTGCCGTCCGCACCTATGACCTGCTCATAGTCNGCTCCCAGATAAGTAACTTCATATCCCTCCGGNGCCNCGGGCATCACCAGAAATCTGCTNCCGTCTTCACCGTATCCGACCGCCGGCTCTCCCAGACTGTAAGCAGCCGGCTTGTCCGCATAAACCTCAAACTCATAGAGAGACACGTTCTGATAAAAATTGGAAAAATCCTCTTCTCTTGCGGATACTGCNTAGGTGCTAAGCCGCAGGAATTTCACCCGCACAGGNTCTTCCAGCACNATCTCCTGATCCCTAATCTCCGGCGCGTCATCAAATGCTTCCAATACGTCCCACGCTTCGCCGTCCACAGAGCCTTCCAGCGCATAAGAAATCACATTGCGCCGCTCCCATCTGAGAATAACAAAAGAAACTGAAATTTCTTCCGGAAATTCCAGTTCTATATAGTGNGACGCATNCTCCCTGTCATTCTCNCTCGACCAGCGCGAAGNCANATCCTCCGCATTCCCGTCGATTGCCTTATATGCCGACAGTTCCTCGCTCTCCGTGCTGTCGCAGGTGNCAATCACGCCCCTCCTNCGCGCTAAGTTTGCACTTTGGTCTCCGCGAATGTGAAGCAGCCATGCCGCTCCAACAACAGAAACTGCTGCCAGCACACATAAGCAGATTACGNCGATATATNTCTTTTTNTTCTGCTTCATTCTCATAACCCAGTTTGATACAACTTTTAGCCTGTATGCTTCATACACCCTTATGTTACCTTATTTCTAACCNAGCAGNGCTCCCAGCAGTCCGTANGANAAGAACGACATGATAACTGTCGCAATCGCAATTCCCAATAACTCCGCCAATATTGCCTTNTTAAAGTCCACATCCAGAAGCGCGGCGATCAGAGACCCCGTCCANGCTCCCGTGCCCGGCAGCGGAATACCTACGAACAGCACCAGCCCCCAGAACTCATACTTCTTGATATTGTCACTCTTGCTCATGGCACGATTTTCCAGCTTCTCAATCAGTCCTCGGAAAAACTTGATCTTCTTCATCCATTTAAAAATCTGCTTAATAAAAAGAAGAATAAACGGAATCGGAATAATATTGCCGATGATACACAGCGGAATCGCCGTGGTAATAGGAATCTGCAATAGCTGGGATACGATCAGCCCTCCCCGCAGTTCCAGAATCGGAATCATCGATATGATGAAAACCACCACTTCTTTTGAAACATATTTCCCCAACGTGACTGCAAATGCTGCCGCTAATTTTTCCATACTCTCTTACTCCCTGTCCGTTTCGTTAATATATCTGCCGGTCAGTTAAACTGCTATTTTCCTGCCGGCCGTACTGTCGGAATCCGCAAATCAATCGACCAATATCTCCGTATTCCGCAGCACATATTTTTTCTAATGCTTTTCCTCTACAAGTATATGTCTATCCACCATAAAACTTGATTCTTTCCCGCAAATCAGGCCTTCACGATTTCTCGAAGCGCACGGTATAAAGCCCCCATCTGCTCATCTGTCCCGATCGTAATGCGCAGATAATTCCTGATTCGCTCTTTATCCCAGAATCTGACATATATGTCATTATTCTTCAGCCGCTCGAATATCTCTTTCGCCGGAACCTTCTCATGGCTCGCAAAGATAAAATTACCATAGGGCTTCGGAAAAGTAAATCCCAGCTTACTAAGCTCTTCCTCCGCACGGTCACGGGTCTTCATAATCTTCTCACATGTGTCCCGATAATATGCCACATCCTTCACGGATTCCACTCCAAGCTGCAGCGACGTATAATTTAACGTGTAGGAATTCACCGAATATTTCACATCGCTTAAGTACTTGATCAGTTTCGGATTCCCCATGGCATACCCGATCCGCATCCCCGCCATCGACCGGGACTTCGAGAACGTCTGCACCACCAGCAGATTATCAAACTTACGGATCAGTGGCAGGCAGCTTGTGCCGCCGAAATCAATATATGCTTCATCCACGATCACCACCACGTCACGGTTTGCCTCGATAATCTCCTCCACCTGTCCGACATCCATCAGGACACCTGTAGGCGCATTGGGGTTCGGGAATATCACTCCGCCATTCGGCTGCCTGTAATCCTCCGGTCTGATACAGAACTGCTCATCCAGTGCCTTCGTCTCATATGGTATCTTATACAGATCCGCCCACACATCATAGAAGGAATAAGTAATATCCGGGAAAAAGACCGGTTTCTCCGATTGAAAAAAGGTCATGAACGCCAGTGAAAGCACATCGTCCGACCCGACACCGATAAAGAGCTGGTCTTTGTCGATCTGATAATAGGAAGCCAGTGCTTCCGCTAATTCGGTCTGCTCCGGGAATTCCGGATACAGCCGCATCTTATCCTGCTTCAGCGCAGCGACACACTTCTGCACCCCCGGCGCCGGCGGATATGGATTCTCATTGGTATTCAGTTTGATCACTTGTGCCTGACTCGGCTGTTCGCCCGGTATGTAGGGAACCACCTTGCGCACGTTTTCTTCCCATTTCATGTTATTATGCCTTTCTTATTCTGTCCTATATCACTTGAACTTTATGACTCATATGACTTCTCATTCAGGCTGCGGCACCTTCCACGCTCGCGCAAGCTGCTCATACTCTGCAGCCTGCTCCTCATTACCCGCCGCACGGTAACAGCGTGCAAGTCCGAAGAGCGGCAGATCACCGCCACAGTGAATATTCAATATACTTTCTGTCTCATAGGCTCCATTATAGAACCATATGACCGCCTCGTCTATATCCTGTTTCTGCAGATAATATTCTCCTAATTCACAGCAGATTTCCGCACAACCGTCACAGGCGATCACTTTCAATGCATACTTAAAGAAATCCTCCGCATCACCGCAGATCCGTGCCGCTCTTGCCGCTACACAGGCAGCTTCTTTGATCTCATCCTCACTGCGCTCCATATCATGACACGACTGTCGGAAAAATTCTCTCGCCGCTGTAAAATCCTGATCGTCACCGGAGATAAAGAGCTCTTTCGCATAAATATTGTGAAGCCTCTTGTCCAGCCGGTCTCCCGCCTGCGTCCGCCGCACGAATGCCGCCAGATCCCTGTCCTTATGGTTGTTCTCCGGCATGTGCTGTATTTCGATGTCGCTGTCATAGATCACCGGCTCCAAGCCTACCTGCTCATGGATCGCTCCCTGCCACTGAAACGTGCGGAGTCTCTTAAAAAGTTTTGGCCGAAGCTCCTTATCGAAATTATAGATCGTCCCATGCGAAAGCTGATTGGCATAATACATCTGCACAATATCTATTTCTGACAGCAGTGTCGCTTTCAGTTGTCGGAATGCAGCACGGTTCTTCTCATCCAGGACTTCATCCGCATCAGCAGAATAGATGTACTCCATGCCCGCCTTGGAAAAAGCGAAATTCCGCGCCGCCGAAAAATCTCCGATCCATGTAAAATCATAGATCTTGTCCGTATATTTTGCCGCAATCTGCTTGGTTGCATCGGTAGAGCCCGTGTCTACGATGATGATCTCATCCATCAAATCCGCGATACTGTCCAGACATCTTGCTAAGATGCGTTCTTCGTTTTTCACGATCATGCATAGGCTGACTGTAATCATAATTTGTGCCTTTCCTGCTATATAGCTTTTTGAATTTCTTGTTCAACCTTCCGCCAAACCAAAAGCTGCATTACACCCAATATTTAACGCTATATCCTTCCTCAGGTTCACCAATAGGATAATCCGGGATTTCCTATTTCGCGCCTACCTATAGTACACAGACCCCCTCATACACCTGTCCACATGCAGCAGACACCGTGCCTTGCCCGCGGTAAACACCATATCCTTGTATCTGTTCCTGCGCACAAAGCCTTTGGACGGACAGATCTGGTACAGTGTCGTGTACGACAGGTCAGCCATCCGCTCCCCCATATGCACTAAATATCCGTCACCGCTCCTATAAAGCCCGGCTCGTCCCAGATAACAGTAACGCTTTCCGTTCCAATTATAAATACGCACCGTGCAGCACCGGATGCCATACAGCACAATCAACAGCAAAACTGACAGCATTGTCATTCCAATCAAATATTCCTGATACAAATTATTTTTCTCCTCTTCTCTTTCTTTACTATGTGTAATAAGCATNNCT
>JAAUZM010000027.1:15791-277385 GCA_014804605.1 Lachnospiraceae bacterium
TTCTGTCTTACCAACATCCTAAGAGTAGCATACTCACCTGCGGATTGCAAACGCAATCCTGCTCTTCATCCGATCCAGNCCGGCCTGNATTCCGAGNGGCACGATCACTCCCGCCGCCAGATAGACCATTTCNAACTGNTCTGCTCCTCTTACCAGATAATAGTAATCGATATTGGNGTAAAACTGTTCAAAATCAAAGTCTGCGCACGCTCCNGTATGCGCCGCCACCGCCGCAATGACTATCTTTACTATCATAAAAGCCATTACATGGTGCATCATCACCGCATAAGTATTACGCCCCAGATACTGCACTGTCCGGCTCTTTCCTACAGCCGGGGTAATGAGTTTGGCAATCCGCAGCCAGAAGGCAATTCCGGATATGATCGTGATATATGGCATNACAGGGCCATTTGCAAAACCGGTACACCACACAGCGCTAAACGCCANCCCNTTGAAAAACACATTNANGATCACCTGAATCCCGATCAAAACAGCAAAATACGGCACATTNCCCAATGTGTCATGTTTTTCCAGCTTCTTCAGATAGAACCGCCCCATCTGAAAGCAGGGAAAAAGCAGTAAAATCTTTCCCGGCATCTTATAATAACCCCACACATGTCCGCCGATGGCAAGCCATACAACCGTAATGCCGACCAGTAAGCTTCCTGTCAGCATGACCCACTCAGTAATATTTTCCTCTTTTTCTTTAGACAAATCACTCTCTTCANCGGTTCTGCCGGANACCTTCTTATAAAAANGNCATACGCCGCGTATCANGTTTCGCAAAATAANNCTCGCAAGCAGGTTCATCATCTCTACGACAAACAAGACCGGNACAAACCACGCCGCATAATTGTAGATGAACTGATACCCNTGCAAAAAAGGCGCTATGAAAAGTGTCCGGAAGCTGATTCCCTCACCCATGGCAAACCCTGCGGCACGCATCGCCCACGCNATCAGTNCATAGANCAGNTTCCANATCATATANGGCACAATCANTCTGCNCAGCTTNTTTTTTACATAATTAAGAGGNTTCTCCTCCTCCGAATCTTTATAAAAATAGCCGGAAATAAACATGAAAAGCGGTACATGAAAAGAATAGTACGGGAACAACTCCCCCACCGTCAGAATATGATACCCGCAATGCCCCGCCACCACCATAATGATCGTAAGCGCCGACAGAATGCAAAACGTCAAATTGTATTGNTNTTCCTGTGTATGTAATGTCTGCGTCATGTTTTTACCCACTTGTTTTTCTTTTGCGGCTATTATATCATATTTTTAATAATCATGTTATGATTATAGTAATGAAAGAGAACACCAACTGATGTATGATTACTTTCCACAGCCTAACTTCNCTCNGAGCGACCGNNTTGNCCAATGTGTGAAAAGNAACTGATNNATGNCATAATATNACAGGAAAACGTAAGATGAAAAAAACGCAAAGAAACTCCCGAAAACTTATTTACTGTACATCTGCCGTGGTGGCGCTTCTTCTCGCNGTGCTTTGTTTTGGACTCTATCGGCATTTCCGGACACCCGGTTTGATCACAGAATACATCCGTGCGTCCGAGCTTGTCACCGAAGCTGACTCCGGCAATATTTCCGACATATCGGCGACAGTCGATGTAGCCAGCACAAATGACACATTTGTCACATCTGCCGCAAGTATCAAAACCAATCCTTACTCCGACTTAAGTGTCCCTACCTATATTACAAAGGTGAACGACACCTATTTTCTGGTGGACTGCTATCATAATCAGGTAATNTATAACGACAATCTTACTTCGCCGCTCTCACAGTGGAAAGTTATGACGAATCAAATCGACAAGGGCCACACGCTGGCAAGTGACGGTTCCGTATATCTGATCGATGATACGGAACGGCACCGCATCCTTATTTTTGAGAAAANAGGCNGTGCCTATGCGCACACNCAGACTTTTNANGAGATCGGCAACAGACCCCATTANATCATCTATCACGAGCCCACNGATACNTTCTATGCATGGAGCTCCATGAGCGGTGAAATGTATCTGTTTCGCCACAATCCTGATGATACACGCATGTACCTGACGGAGATCCGCCGTATCGAATCCCTCGATAACGTCTATGTACGTTCCTTTACGATCATCGGCAATGACATTTATTTTGTTTCGGGAAACTCTTCCATTATCCGGGCCGACCTTGCGAGTTTCAAGATTCGGGAAACGTACCCTGTTCCCGACACCATCGCCGGCATGATCCAGCTCACCCGTATTCAGGATTATTACTATATTACCGTCTCCACGGACATTGCCGGCAGCCAGGATTATGCCACCATCCTGCGCACCCGTGATCTGTCGAATCTGGCAGACGGCAAATATGAAGACATCTATGAATATTTTATCGGCGGAGGTACGCCCTACTATATCACGCAATTAGATAACGCGTATTATTTAACAGAACACCGCCTGCCCGGTCATTCCGTGTGGCGGTTCCAGATAGAGAATAATGAACTTGTAAATGTGGAAACGGTATACTAATCGGTAGACTCTTGCAGCCCCGAACCGGCATCATTTAACGTTTCCCTGCTATCCCGTTTTTCCTAAAAACCAACTTTCGTCCGCGATTCGCTAATCGACAAAGGCAATCTTCCAACTTCTCCTTACTCGCAGAAATTCACGCGAATTATAAGCACCCCGTCCGCATACTGCGCCTTAATACTGCCGCCCATCTGCTCTGTCAAAAGGCGTGCGATCGACAATCCCAAGCCCGTTGCATGTTCCCCGTTCTCCACCGTATAGAACCTTTCGAACAGCCTGCCCACCTGCACCTCGCCCAGCGCTGCGGCATGATTGGAGAACTCTATCTCACCATCCTCGGACATCATGATTTTCAAATCCCCGTCACTGTACTTGACCGCATTATTCAACACATTTTCAAAAATGCGGGAGAGCGCGGCAGCGTTCAGTCTGCGGACTACTTTCTTTTCCGGCATTGTGATCTGCGGTGTGATCTGCCGCACCTTAAGCGCGCCGTAATAAGCCGCAATACTCTCTTCCAAAACCCGATTCAAATCTACATCTTCCCATGCCTTTTCACGAAATGACACTTCTGTCACTTTTCGTCCATATGATCTTTCCTCCGCCGGAACCGCCGCTGCATACACAAACAGTTCCTCCGTCAGATCTTTTAACGCTTCCGTCCGGTTTTTGATAATCGCCAGATATTTCTCTGCCGCCTCGGACTTCTCTTCCTTTTCAAGCAGCTCCAGATAACCGTATATCGCAGCCAGCGGCGTTCTGATATCATGGGAAACATTCGTGATCGTCTCCTGTAATGCCATGTTTCCCTGTTCATACCTCTGCCTCTGTGCGCGCAGACGACGCAGCTGCGTATTGATCGCGTCTGCAAGCCCCCTCATTGCCCGATCCTGACTGTCGATCGTGATCAGCGTATTCGTCTCTGTGTCAAGTTTTTCTGTAAGCCCTTCCCTGATCTCCCGCGCCGCTTGCCGCATCGCTCCTATTTTCCATATCAAAAGAAGGATAATACAAAGCAGTACGCCACATATAATCCACATCCGCACTTCTGTATGCTCCTCCTTTCCGCAAATTTCGGAACTTACCGAGAAATTTTCTGCATAGACTCGGGTGTCAAAAGGTACTCTCCGTTAACTGAGATAGCAGATTGTACAAAATGTTCTCGAAGCTGTCCTGCGTAGGAATATGAGATTTTCTTAATATTCCGTTCCATATTCAGAAATTCCGGGACACGGATGTCCCGGAAAGCCCGTAATGAGCCCGGATGGCGAATAGAGGGCGGTTTCGTCCGTTTGTACAGCCTTGCCGGAATATTTTAGAAAATCCATATGACGTAGCCCGACACGAGAGAACATTTTGTACAATCTGCCCTCTCAGCCTTTCATAAGCACCTTCTGACACTCAAATTCTACAAAAAAATAACTACAGATATCCATTATTCAATGCCGTTACTTGATATCTTTTCTCCGAAATATCCAAATTCCAAATCCAGTGCAGACTGCCGCAACTCCAACCATACATACCGGTTGTTTCACCGAGTAATCTATGCCATGGTCCGCAACATACATTACCTGTCCGGAAGGCAATAACATCTCCGCCCACTCATATATTTTCCGCTTCGTACCACTCAGATATCTCGCATTATACTCAGTCTCCACCACTGTCTTGATCTCGCCGGATTCATCTTCCACCTCAGTAACCCTCTCTATTGTCGCGGTCATCGACAGATACTGACATACATACAATCCGGCAAACAGAATAACGAAGGAAAGTATAAGACTGGCTACTGCTGCCCGTACAGTATTCATATCTGACATGGAAACCAACACGAAAATCGCCGCATACGCCAGCAGAATAAAAAGCGCAACGATCATGCCCTGCGCGGGCTTCCACAAACCTGCTACCGTTTCTTTTCCGATCAAAGCAAGTCCCAGAATCGCCGATGTCACACTATAAGTAATGCACGCTATGATGCCGGTAGCATAACAGGCAAGCAGGTTCGCTATATAAATATGAAGCCTTGAATGCCCCGCAGACAGCTTATTCCCGATCGTCCCGTTGCTGTACTCCACCCCGATATATAGAGAAATAAAAATCGCCAGCGCAACACCGATGAACAACATCTCATTAAAGAAAAATAAATTCCAATTCTCATATTCTTTATGATTCTTATGAACGGTAATGTAAGTGTCAGTATATATCATCACACTGTAACCGATCATAAAAATTTCCAACACATAAAATATCCTGCTTCTCCAAAGTCTCGCAAAATTGGCGGCAAGTAACCTATTCATACACTTCACCTCCCACCAGATTGACATAGTAACTTTCCAGACTTTCGTCATATTCCCTGTAAGAAAGCACCTCACAGTGTTCCTTTTCCAAGGCAAGCACCAGCTTCGTCACACTCATGTCCGCATAGATTTCCGCTTCCACATTTGATAACATGTGGTATTGTATCTGCATTTGATGAAGCACGCGCGCCAGCGCCCCTGCGTTATCTACTTCTACACGGACACACTTCCTGCATGCTGCCTCCATCTCCTGCGCGCTGATCTCCCGGACAATGAGCCCCTTGTCGATAAAGCCGTAATGGGTGGCCAGTTTAGATAACTCTTCCAAAATATGACTGGAAATCAACACCGTGATCTGCCGTTCCCGGTTCAGCTTCAAAATAAGCTCCCTGATTTCTATGATTCCCTGCGGGTCTAGCCCGTTGATCGGCTCATCCAATATGAGAAAATCCGGGTCACCCGCCAGTGCAACGGCGATTCCGAGACGCTGCCGCATTCCCAGCGAAAAATTTTTGGCCTTCTTTTTCCCTGTATCCGCAAGACCGACCAGCTTCAGCAAATCTTTGATTCCCTCATAAGACGGCAGCCCCAGTACCCGGTACTGCAGCTTCAGATTATCTTCCGCCGTCATATCCATATAGACAGACGGCGCTTCCACGATGGCGCCTATCCTTCCCCGGGCTTTTTCAATCCCTTTGTCGGTATTCTTTACTCCGTATAGGGTATACTCACCCGAAGACACCTTCTGCAATCCGCAGATCATCCGGATCAACGTCGTCTTTCCCGCACCGTTTTTGCCCACAAATCCGTAGATTGATCCCTTGGGTACATGCATGGACAGACCGTCTAATGCTTTCGTGTGCCGGTACTGTTTGCATAGAGCCTCTGTTGTCAGACAATACTCCATAACCATTTCCTCCTGTCATTCCGCTTTAATCCTGTGTTGCCATGTATGGACTATAGCATGGAAAAGTTAAGAAAGCGGTTAAGAAAAGAGTTAAGATTTGATTTAGAATGGTAAATATCTGAGTCTCTCGAATACTGTCTCCGGCTTATCATACCTTCATCCGAAAGCCGATTCCCCAGACCGACTCTATATACTCTCCGTCGTTGCCGTGTCCGCCCGCTTCCCGCAGCTTTTTTCTCAGATTACTGACATGTACCTTCAACGAACTCTCCATACAATCCGGCGTGTCCTCACTGATCCGGTCTAAAAGCGCCGACTTGGTTATGACCTGCGTCGGATTCTGCATCAATGTCTTTAGAATCGCGTACTCCGTCTTCGTCAGCCTGACAGTCTGCTCCCCGATCACAGCGGTGCGCATGGCTAATGACAGCCGGATATCGCCGAACTGCAACGCGTCCCTTTCATAACTTATGTTATTTTCATTTTTACGAAGCTGTACCGCAATTCGCGCCAGAAGCTCCTTTCCCTCAAAAGGTTTCGTGATATAATCCGCCGCGCCACCGAGAAGAAGCTGTACTTTATCATCGACTCCCGCCTTGGCGCTGACCACAATCACCGGAATTCCTTCCCATTTCGACAGCAATTGCTCTCCGGAAATTCCCGGCAGCATTAAGTCGAGCAGGATCAAATCCGGCAGCACCGCGTTTGCTTCCATACCGTCTTGGGATGACGGCCTGTCATACCGCTTGGCATGCTCCATCAAAAGCACTGCCTCCGTCCCGGAATAGGCGCGCATAACACCATACCCCTCTCGCGTCAGCAGCTCTTCCAGCATATTGCCAATATCAACGTCATCATCTATCACCAGAATATTGCTTTTCCTGTCCTGTATATCCAAATTCTATCGTCCTCTCCGCCATTTGCTGCCTGCCGTCATTTACTCCGCCGCGCCGTTATTCTCTTCCGACTATACCGTCTCCGCAACATTATCCTGCTGCCCGGCAATTCTTACTTTCCGCGCATTGATATCCCCGTAGATCTCCAACTCCGGTATCGCCTGCAGGAACTTCGTGAACTGGGAATAACCATAATTCTTCGGTTTAAAGCGTTTATATTTACCGTGCACGATGTTGCTCAACTCACTCACACGCATGCCTTTTTTGCCCTGTTCTCCCACAACTGCCTTGATATAATCGGTAATCTCCTCTTCCGTCTCCCTATTTTCCCTGATCTCCACATTGACTCTCGTGTTATTCTTCACCAGCTGCAGACTGGGAATCTCCTCTAAAAAGCGTGACAACAGGCTGTACCCATAGTTTCTCACGTCGAAATCCGGATATTTGTTGAGAAGCCTGCTGCCGATCTCCCCCAGACCGGTTTCCTTGTCTCTGTTTTCGTTCTCCGTAATGATATTGATGATGGCGCTCTCGATCACTTCCTTACTGATCGAAGTCGATTCCTTCGTATCGCCGTTTGCCTTCGCCGCTTTTTTCTTATTTTTACCATTCTTACCGGAGGCCGCGGCTGACTCCTGCGCGGCTCCCTTCGAGGATTCCTGTGTCTCCTCTTCCTGCAAATCTTCCTCATCCTCATCAATCAGATTTTCCAGAACCGTGAACTGTGAACATGCCGTGCGGAAAGAACGAGGCGTCTTCTCCTCTCCCATTCCCACCACCATCATGCCAGACTCGCGCAGTCTGCTTGCAAGTCTGGTGAAATCACCGTCACTGGAGACGATACAGAAGCCGTCCACATTTCCTGTATACAAAATATCCATCGCATCAATGATTAACGTGGAATCCGTCGCATTCTTACCTACCGTATTGGAAAACTGCTGCACCGGTGTGATGGAATTCTCCATCAAGTTCTTCTTCCACCCTTTCGCCTGTGTGCTTGTCCAATCGCCGTACGCTCTCCGGTATGTTACGATTCCGTGCTTCGTCATCTCGTCCATAATCGCGGATATATATTTCGATGAAATGTTATCCGTATCGATCAATATCGCAAATCTTTTATCTTCCATACTCATTATCCCTTTCCTAAAATATATAGTGTTATTATATTATTTTCCATGCGCGTAGTCGCGCATCAGATTGCGCTACGCTCAACTTCGAGATTCGTTCCGCGAACTCGCAGTTTGCCAAGCAGTTTCTCATATAATAAAAACGCATGTTTCATAACTATTGTTTTTTCTTATCTTTTCGTTTCAATTCGATAAATGTTTTGTGTTAAATCATGATTTACCCAATTAGCTTGTTGTCTTTTGGGGTAAACATCCGTTCCGATTTGCTCATCAATTCAAACAGACATTCCGCGAAATATACGTTTGCTTTCATCCCTTAATCCACATTTAAATAACATCCGATTCGTTTTTCATAACGCGTGAAATCTTAACTTTCTCCCATCATCATCTTTTCATATAATATCTGCTGTTATATTTATACCATCGCTAAATTCCCCAGTATTTATGCGTTCTTCTGCTATTTGTCCGTACGATATCAAATCCCTTGGAATATAAATTCCAAGGGATTTTCACTCATTCACTTCCGTCACAGACCGTTGCCGCCGTGGACAAACCAATCATTCGCTCTGTGTCTTTTGTTTCATATTCAAATACTCTTTAATCAGCTTCACACAGTTATCCCAACCAACCTTAGAGCTGTTAAACGTTAAATCATAATTTAATGGATCTCTCCAATTCTTTCCACGTGTATAATACTTGTAATAATCCGCCCGATATTTGTCTGTCTTGTGCACCAGATCTTTCGCCCTGCTCTCCGACACCTGCATTCTATCCATAACAGTAGTGATACAATCTTTCTCCGGTGCTTCTACATAGACGCTGATCACATTCGGCATATCTCGCAGAACATAATCCGCGCACTTACCGATCACTACAAAAGACTCTGTCTTCGCCAGCTCCCGAATGATCTCCGATTGAATATTAAACAGGTTAATATCGGATGTGAATTCCTTATCGCTGGGCTCTACAACATAAGTAT
Organism: Lachnospiraceae bacterium; assembly: GCA_014804605.1. Classification (GTDB taxonomy): domain Bacteria; phylum Bacillota; class Clostridia; order Lachnospirales; family Lachnospiraceae; genus UBA3282. Next base: position 24,517 of record JAAUZM010000027.1, read on the forward strand.
AAGGAATCTTCATCAGATGCTTCATGGCGTAACTGCCGCGCAGTTTCTCGTCCACTTCCGCAAATAGCTGCTTGTTAATACCGCTGTACTCCGATGCCATATCGATCAGCTGTTTCGCATAACATGGTATTCCCAGCTCCTCCGCAAGCTGACTGCCAATCGCCTTACCACCGCTCCCGAATCCACGTGCAATCGTAATCACATAATTCTCCATATGTCTTGCCCTCCTTATCCGTTATAAGGTATACGCAACAATCCTCTGCCGCTCTGCCGCATGTACAGCGCCAAAGCTTCCTCCGAATTGTACTATATATATTTATTTTACCATATCGGAAGCATTACTTATAGTAAAATCTGCATTTATGTCTGTAACATTTTAACCATAGCGGCACTGTTCAAGTCAAACCCATATCCGGCACAGACGGAAGATAATTGCTGAGCGGACGGCCCAGACAACCTATTATCCGACTAATCCCATAATAATCAGAAGCAGCAACAGCACCGGCAGCACATATGTCACATACCCTCGAATCCACTTCGGGATCTTCATACCCTCGCCGATATTGGCTTCCTCCCTGTATTTGTCAAATCCCCATCCAAACCGTGTCACACAGAACAGCAGATAGCAGAGTGATCCGATCGGCAGGATCACATTGCTGACTGCAAAATCTTCCAAATCCAAAACCGTGCTTCCCTCTCCCAACGGCTGGAATGCGGACCACAAGTTATATCCCAGCGCGCAGGGCGTAGATAACAGAATCAGAGCGAACAGATTGAACACGCAGGATTTCTTCCGGCTCCAATGAAACAGATCCATACAACAGGAAATAATATTCTCGAATACCGCCAGAATCGTGGAAAATGCCGCGAATGTCATAAAGACAAAGAACAGCGTTCCCCAGACACGCCCGCCCGCCATGCTGTTAAACACATTGGGCAGCGTGATGAAAATAAGACTTGGTCCCATATCCGGACTGATCCGAAAAGCGAAACAGCTCGGAAAAATAATAAGCCCTGATACAATTGCCACGAAAGTATCCAGGAGCGCTATATTCACCGATTCTCCGAGCAGCGTGCGCTTCTTGTCAATATAACTGCCGAAGATCGCCATGGCTCCGATTCCCAGACTCAACGTGAAAAACGCTTGATTCATAGCAGACGTTATCGTTTCCCATATTCCCACTTCCTTCATTCTCGCAAAATCGGGAAGAAGATAGAATTTCAATCCCTCCATGCCGCCTTCCAGCGTCAGACTGTGCACTGCCAGAACAACGATTATAATGAGCAGAAGACTCATCATGACTTTCGTAATGCGCTCTACGCCATTCTGTAATCCCATAGAACAGATCAGGATTCCTGCCACGACAATCACTATCATCACTGTCATAAGCACTGTGGGACTCTCCAGCATTTCCTGAAACATGGCTCCCACCTGCGCAGCGTCCTTCCCTGCAAATCTGCCTGTCAGCATCTGATAGAAATAGTACAGCATCCACCCCGCTACCGTGGTGTAGAACATCATAAGAAGATAATTACCTGCCATACCCAGATATCCGTGCAGATGCCACTTCTGTCCCGGCTTCTCCAGTTCGGTATAGCTCCTGATGATACTTTTCCGGCTGGCACGCCCCACCGCAAATTCCATGGTCATCACCGGCACGCCCATAGTAATCAGGAAAAACAAATAGAAGAGCACGAACACGCCTCCCCCGTACAGTCCCGTTATATAAGGAAATCTCCACACATTTCCAATTCCGATCGCACATCCGGCAGACAATAAGATAAATCCCATCCGCGAACCCAGTTTCTCTCGTTCCACTTTCCGTTCCTCCGTCCGTGTTTTTAAGTTTGATTTTTCGCCTTTCCTTCCCTTATAAAAGGATCTCTCCAAAAGACCACCAGCAGTTCCACGACCATAAAGCACCATATGACGGGCTCACATATAATAACTGCCGTGTACTGCATCTTAGGAATGAAATACGCCGTAAATACTATTTTCCCAACCAGCTCGATCACGCTCGAAAAAACCGGAAGAATTTTCTGACCGATCGCCTGCAAAGCTCTTCTCGTATTATTGAGTACGCCGAGAATAAAATAGCAGGGAGCAACCACTCGCAGATACCATGTCCCGTTCTGCAAAAGAACTTCTTCATCAGACCCGGAGAGCCAGCGGATCATAGTCGGCGCAAAGCTCCATATAACAATTGTTATTATTACTGTCACAGCCGCATTATATAAATACGAGTATTTCATGGCTTTGCGAATGCGCCCGGGCTGTCCCGCCCCGTAATTCTGGGAGACAAACGTGTTGACGGTCTGATTCATCGCCGTAAAAGGCATCATGCAGAAAGAATACAATTTTCTCGCCGCCGTATGCGCCGCAATGGTCAGATACCCCAATCCGTTAATTCCCGATTGCAGAATTACGCTTCCGATCGAAACAAAGCACATCATAAATGCCGTGGAAAACCCTTGCGCAGTCATTTCTTTATATAAGGGCATATCGACCTTGAAGTTTTCCTTTTTCGGTATCAGAATGGGGACTGCTTTCGCGATATAAATCAGGCAGAGCAGCACGGAAATGCCCTGTGCAATCGCTGTCGCCTCGGCGGTCCCGCCAAGCCCTCTGCCCATGACTACAATGAATACATAATCCAGCACAATATTGACAAAGGACGAGATAATCAGGAAGATGAGCGGCATAAGGCTGTTGCCAATCGCCCGCAACAATCCCGCACATAAATTATAAGCAAACATAACCAGCGTATATCTCGTGATGATAGAGATATACCGGTACGCCTCACCTATCACTTCCTCCGGCGTATGTAATATCTGCAATAGGGGCATCAAAACAACCTGCGACAGCAAGGTAATCATTGCCACGACGGCCACACCGATCACCATAGCAGCGGCAGCGGAATCCTTAAGCATCTTCTCATCGCGGGACCCGAAACACCGGGCCGTCACAATGGCAAGACCGTTGCCGAAGCCCAGCGCAAACCCTATCAACATATCATAAATCGGCGAGGAGGCACCGATCGCCGCCAGCGCCGCCTCTCCTAATGTACGCCCGACAATCAGCATGTCGATCGTATTATATAATTGCTGAAACAATGTAGAAAAAAGAAGCGGAATCGCAAACTGTATCATCGGCAGAAAAATATCTCCGGATAAAAAGTCTGCCTTCTTATATTTCTTGAACATAATACGCCCCTCCGCCGTCTCTTTTGTACACTGTTGGACAGAATATCTCCCGTTCATTTCACCTGCTCAGAACGTGAACGCAACCGAAGCTATTGCCCTATTACTCTGTTTCAGACTTGCACTTCTTTTCCGTCTGACAGGCTAAAACCAGCCGCCGAAGTGCCGGAACACTCTGCATGGCGCCCAGCACAACAAGATCAACCGCCATCACGGCAAGTACAAGCACGCCGTTTAACAATATGGAATATACCCACGGGTTCACCATCGGCATCCCCAGAAAAGTCTCTGGCATATACATATACCACAGCAGTCCCCCCGATAGGGTCAGTGATACCCATCGTCCGAAAGACCCCAGAACGGTGCCCCACAGCCATCCCAATTTCTTACCGGCGGCGAATCCGCATAAGAATACTAACGTATAAGCTACCACATAATCAAGCAGCATGGACTGCCATGAGATCGCAATGCCTCCGCCCAGAAAATATTGCAGCACTCCGTTGACAAAACAGCACAGTAGCGAATATCGCGGTCCCCAGCGTAAACAATACACCAGAATCGGTACCAGTGCCAGATCAACGGAACCGCCGAACGGGAAGCGGAATATCCTAAAATATCCCAGTACAGTCGCCGCAGCGATCATGATAGCGCCTTCAGTCAGCGCACGGATTTTGTTTGTTTTTTGTGTCATAGTCGTTTCCTCCTGATAAAATGTACCGCGTGCATTCAGGCATAACGCGGTACGAAAAAAACGACTACTATTCTGTTGCTCAAATAGTCACAGTCCGACCCACAAGTCAGACTGTTACGTCGAATATTCTTCCTACGCCGGCATTACCCGGATCAGGTTCAAGGGACCGGAAGCGACATTACGCCTCTGCATCTCAGCCGGACTTGTGTCCAGCGCCCCTGTTATTCTGTTGCACTACGGTCTATCTATATATACTATATTTTGTGGAAATATGCAAGCTAACTCTTACGGCCGCACCCCGTCCGCAAAATCCACCGTACACTTCCCGCCCTCCTGCCATGTAATCGCAAGCGGCCTGAGGTTATATTCGGTAACTGCATACCCGTCAGCCGTAAGTGATACGGTAAACTCCGCCATGCCGCCCTTCACACAGGACTGCTCCGGCTGGGCGCTGATATAGTTTCCGATGGAATAATAGACTAACATCTCATGTCCGCTGTCATCCCGCAGGACTTCATAAGGCTGCAACGCATGGGGATGGGTGCCGACGACTACATCCACCCCGCTCCCCAGGAAAATTTCCGCCCACTTCTTCTGAAAATCATCGGGTTCCTCCTCATATTCCGTCCCCCAATGCGCGAAAACGATTACGACATCGCTTTGTGTTTTTGCATCTCCGATATCCTCTCTGACCCTGTCTTCGTCGGCAAGCAGATGCACCGAATCAGGAGCCTCATCAGGAATCCCGATTCCGTTGGTTCCGTACGTATAGTTAAGCAGGGCAAACCGGATTCCATTTCTGACAATTATGTCATATGCTTTATATTCTTTCTCTTCGACCGACTGTATCCCGAGACAAATGATATCACGCTCCTCGAAAAACTTCTTCGTAAAATCAATCCCCACCATTCCCCGGTCAAGGGCATGGTTAGTGGCACATGTCACCACATCAAACCCGGCATCCGCTATTGCATCCCCCACCTGTGCCGGCGTGCCGAACCGCGGATAATCACCGTACATGGCAGGATCATCGGTAAGCGGCGTCTCCTGATTGATCACGGCGATATCGCTCCCGGCAATGGTTTCTTTCAAATTTTCAAATAAAAACCCAAAATTCTCACTATTATGTAAACCATATCGGTATATTGGTTCATGAATCAAGTTGTCACCAAATGCAACAAATGACACCTCTGTCGTTTCTTTTGCAAATCCCCACGAATCCCAGATCCAGCTGCTCACTCTTCCATCAGGAGCAGTCAGCAGCAGACGATTTCGAGGAACCCGCATGATATGTTCCGCCTGCTGACCCTGTTCTTTCACCGCCGGCTCCGCAACGCCTTGCGCAGTTTGTGCTGCCTGTCCCTGCTCCTTCACCGCCATCTTCGACACATCCTGCCCAATATACGAAGACATCCACTTCGGTCTGACTTCCCCCTCATGCAGTCCGTATACGAAGATATGCTGGGACCACTTCTTCTCATCCTTCTCCACCCAGAACGGTTTGCTCCTGCCATACCGTCCGATTTTCCAGCAAAGCAGAATCATTTCCTCCGTCTTATCGCCGTCTATATCCGCAGATAACACACTCTGCACTTTGACTCCCTTCGGAGAAGCCCATATGACACCATTGTCACATTCAACAGAAACCTTTTTCTGCGCCAGAATGATTTCATATTTTTCTGACGAGTCATAGCTTATTCCACTTTCCCACCTGATCCAGCGAGGCAAAAAGGTTCCGTTCATCCACAGCATATACAAAACGGCGCCGGTTCCCACCAACGCCATTATGCACACTAGTATTTTTCTCATTCGCGCTCTATTCCCATTCATACCGATACCGATAACTGTCCGTCCACGCCGGCTGCTTTACCGGCTTGTTCTCATAATGATAGACTCCTTCTTCGTCAGGCCGCATGCCCATCATCGTCTGCCACTTCGCATCTGTCAGCCGATCGTTCATCGGCCAGTCAAACTGATAGAAGGTATAGACGCTTCCTCTGGCGATCTTCAGCTTACCGTCTACTTTCACGATCACGTCCATAAAGGAAGGGCTTCCCGTCGCCGCTTCCAGCACGGTGCCGTTAGGGTCTGTTGCGATATCCACCACAATCGCCGCCTGATACTCCTCACTGAATATCTGATCGGGATCGTCTGCCTGATCTTTCACTGCCTCATACCAGAAATGCTCGATATTACCGCCGTAACTTCTGATAAATTCAAATTCTTCCTCCGTGGGCACTTCATCCAGAAGTTCTTTCTTCGAGATCGTCAACAGCTGATCCGCGATTTGTGACAAACGCGAAAGATTCTCCTCCTCCGCGGCACTGAGCATTCCGTATTTCTTCAGTCCCTCCGCTGTCCGGTCCGATAACTCGGCAAATCTGACATACACTAACGGTTCCGGCTCCACATATCCTCTATCGTCCGGTTCCTCTTCATAACCGCCGCCCATCTCAGCCATAACCTGTTTCGTATACAGTATGGTATCGTGCTTTAACTCCGTGAAACTGCCCGCAAAACACTCCAGATTCTTCTTCGCCCACTCTTCCCCTTGCATAAACATCGGATATCCCTCACCTTTTACCTCCAATAAAGGACGGAGCGTATTGAGCCAGCCGGCATACAGACTTGCCGACCACCTGTCCTGATCTTCCTCTCCCAGAACACTCCTGAGACGCTCCATATTCTCGGAATATCCGCGATACTCCGTCGCACCGTTCTCCTCCAGAATCGCAAGCGCCGTATCACTGCCGAGCGCCGCCGGTACGTCAAGCACGTCCGGAAGCATACGCTTATCCCCTGCACTATTCTCCCTCACATCGCTGTAGATCAGCTTCTGCATGATTGCGGCATCCACACTGAACCGCTGCCCCATAAACCGGAAACCCGGAATCACATTGTCCTCCCCGTCCCCGATGGGCACGGAATTGATCTGCGGGATCTGCAGCATAGCCGTCAGGGAATGAAATTGTTCAAACGCCTTTTCATTTCCGACAAGCGTGTCAGTTGTAGCATTTTCTCCGTATGCCTCCCGTATGATCGGAAGATAATCCGCCACGTCCGCATCATCACTCTCTCCTGTGAAAAAGGCCGTCACATCATAGATCGACTGCCAGAGCTCATAAGCCTGCGTATCCTCCGAAAGCGCCTGTGAAATCAACAGTGCACTTCTGTCCAGATCCTCCTTATCCTGCTCAAAATGAACCCTGCCATACCACATCATCGCCTTAAAATACCGCTCCAGCGTCTCATCGCCCTCATAATAGCCTCTCGGTATGTACTGCGTATAATCCTCCATCTCACCGGTGATCGATGACTCGAAGATATCCTCCCTCTCGTCGATACGCCCCAATTCATACTGCACGGAGTCTTTCACATAATCTTCTACCTCCGTGTTGTCATCAAGCAGTTTCGCTCCTATGGTGAAAAAAGCGACATTGCGCTTTGCCGCACTCTCCCACTCACTGCCTTTCAGCCGGTCATAGGCCTCCTTGCTGTCCGTCAGCATTAGCCGGCTCAACTGTCCCAGCCGATCCGACAGATAGTCCCGCTCCACGTTTTTCAGAAGATGTCCGAAATACAAATGATAGGTATGCATCAGAGAATCCACCGTCACGAAGCTGGCCTGCTGCAGATACCGATTCTGCTCATATTCCTCAAAGAACTCGNCTNCNGCCNCCNNCNCGCACNANAAANCCGTTCTNNACCAGCTTNTCNCTGNNATCATCGTCATACCAGAACTGCCACNANTTATCAATGTTGCTCAGNTCAGGTTCCACCGTATAGGGCTCNACGCAGGGCGTGATCCCGATCTCNCGAATCGTCGCNGNGCTCTGACCNAACTGTGTATCGCCTGCNGNCGTTTCNGCNNNTTCCCCGCTTTCGGATTCCTGATCCTGTGCCTGCTGCCCNTCAGAAGTCNCTTCCTGCGTCTCTTCCGTTATAGCTTCACCNGNNGTTTGTCCCGCGCTGCACGCGCTCAGCGTACNNNNANACAGCGCNNTCGTCATAANTGCTGCAATCGTTCTTTTTNTCATAACCAATTATTCCTCCCCTTTNNTACAACTATTCTACTCTAGGGAATNGGAAAAAACAAGNATGANGAACTNACGCACCANAATAAACTCTTTNNGACANTNTTTACNCAAAAAGACCANATATTTGCATTGNAAATTTGTTTTACANAATCGTATTCCCATCCNNCAGNAGAAAATCAATCACATTNATCTGCCTGATCCCNTCTTCNCCCATAGGCACTTCNTCCATGGTAACAATATATTTGGGATAATGGTTCTTCACCATCTTGAGCGGCGTNATTTCCCNTTCATACGTCTNCTCNTCCAGAATACTGGCCGCCACCTGATAATAAATCCTGTCATNACCTTTTCCGGCAANAAAATCTATTTCATGACTCCCCACCTTNCCGACAGAGACCTGATATCCNCGCCGCAGCAGTTCCAGATAGACAATGTTCTCCAAGATNTGCCCNATATCCCTGCCGCTATTGCCAAACAGCAGTCCCCGGAGCCCNTGNTCTACNAGATAATATTTCTCCAAAGATTTCAAATGCTGCTTCCCCTTGATGTCATACCGTCCNGCCCTATATAGAATAAACGATTCCTCAAGAGCACGNATGTAATTCTCTACGGTAGCGGANGTCGTCTTNCTCCCATAAGAANTAAGGCTGTCCGCTATTTTCTTAGCCGACACAATATTTCCCACATTATCAAACAGAAAGCGCACAACACTTTCCAGTAAAGTTACGTCCTGAATCCGCTTNCGCTCCACAATATCCTTGAGCANAACNGTATGATAGATGCCCTGCANATAATCTCTTCTGATATCCTCTTCCTCAATGTATGCCGNATACGGAAACCCGCCNTTCANNAAATACGTATTCCACGCCTCTCTCCGATCGCCGCCGNNAAGCGCATAATANTCNGCAAAAGAAAACGGCAGNATCTGTATTTCCATATATCNTCCGGACAGAAGCGTCGCCAGCTCACCGGATANNATATGCGCATTGGAGCCGGTTATATAGANGTCCGTCNGTTCCATGGCAAACAGGGAATCCACNACTTTCTGGAACTCAGGTACATTCTGAATCTCATCCANAAAAATGTACGTCATCCGTCCCGGCGTCAAGCGTTCTTTCATATAATCGTATANGGCATGATANTCAAGCANCGGTTCGTTNTCCAGCTTTTCAAAATTAAGGAAAACGATCTGCTCCTCATCTGTACCTTGTTCTTTCAAATACGACTGGAATTGCTGCAACAGGGTGGATTTCCCGCATCTGCGCACACCGGTCACGACTTTGATCACNTGCTTATCCTTTAATTTGATCAATTTTTCCAGATATTGTTTTCGCTGTACCATGATATCACGCCTCTTTTATTGAATTTTTTATATTATATCACAAAAAATATTNATTCTATACATTTTTTTATTTTACATAATAAAAAATGTATTCTGCGAAAGAAAAAGAAATATAATCTGTGCAAGAGACAGTCCTGATAGTATAATAGGCGTGGACTTAACGAAATGGAACATTNCGGCATACGACTATATTTATAGAAAAAAGAAAACAACCACAAGGAGCAGTCCCATGAATCCCAANTATCAAAAGACAATCTACGCATGTTTCGTAGGATATATCGTACAGGCGATCGTCAATAACTTCATCCCACTGCTGTTTTTAACCTTCGAGNGTACATACGGCATCCCCCTCAGTCAGATCACCATACTGATCACCTTCAACTTCGGCATCCAGCTACTGGTGGACCTGCTGTCCGCAAGCTTCGTGGATAAAATCGGCTACCGGGCTTCCATCCTGCTCGCCCATATTCTGTCCGCNGCAGGACTTCTGGGNCTCGCNGTNCTGCCGGAACTGCTCCCCAGCGCTTACGCCGGACTTCTGATCTCCGTCATGATCTATGCCCTCGGAGGTGGGCTGCTGGAAGTACTGGTCAGCCCGATCATGGAGAGCTGCCCTACGGATAATAAGGAACAGGCGATGAGCCTGCTTCATTCTTTCTATTGCTGGGGTCATGTGGGAGTCGTACTTCTCTCCACGCTCTTCTTTAGAATATTCGGAATTGAAAATTGGAAGGTACTGACTTGTATCTGGATCATCATTCCCATCGTAAACACTTTTATCTTCGCCCAAGCGCCTATCGCGCCGCTGGTAGACGAGGACGAAACCGGCATGTCCATGCGGGATCTATGCCGAAACCGGGTTTTCTGGCTGCTCATGCTCATGATGATGTGCGCAGGCGCAAGCGAGCAGTCCGTAAGCCAATGGGCGTCTACCTTTGCCGAGAGAGGACTTGGTGTGAGTAAGTCGCTGGGCGATCTGGCAGGTCCCATGACCTTTGCCGTCCTGATGGGAAGCGCCAGAGCCTTCTACGGAAAATTCGGGGATCGGATCGATCTGGACGGATTCATGATCGGAAGCGGAATCCTCTGTATCCTTTCCTACTTAATGATTTCCCTGTCGCCCTACCCTGTCCTGTCGCTCGTGGGCTGCGGCATCTGCGGGCTGTCGGTAGGCATCATGTGGCCCGGCAGTTTCAGCAAAGCTGCCGCATCGATCCGAAACGGCGGAACCGCCCTGTTTGCACTGCTGGCGCTGGCCGGCGATCTGGGGTGCTCCGGCGGTCCCACACTGGTAGGATATATTTCAAGCCTCGCTTCAGATGATCTGAAAATGGGTATTCTGACAGCGATCATCTTCCCCGTGTTGCTGGTAACCGGCATACTGATGCTTCGAAAACCGAAAGCGGAAGAGTTAGTGGACCGCTGAATCGGATATTTTCTCTGTCATATACAATAAATGCCTGACCGCGTCCTCCAGATTACCCCGGGATACCCTGCCTTCCTGATATCCCCGCAGAATCTGCGTAATTACCGGAGGGCCTCCGGGCATAACCACATCGTTGCCCGCCGCAACGGCATCCGCACCGTCCACTACCACATCCATATCACCCCAGTCCGTGACGACCACACCTCGGTATCCCCATTCCTCCTTTAAGATATGGGTGCATAGATCTGCATTTCCGGCCGCAAACACGCCATTGATCTTATTAAAAGATGTCATCAGGCAGGCAACATCCGCCTCTCTTACCAGCATTTCAAAAGGTTTCAGATAAATCTCCCTTGCCGCCCGCTCGCTTAAAATGGAATCCGCCGCGTCATAATGTTTATTGCTGCTTCCCCGGCGGAATGTTTCCTGCTCATTTACCGCAAAATGCTTGGGGCAGACCAGAACCGGGTGATTTCTCTGAACTCCCTTCGTCACCTCACAGGCACAGATTCCGGTTAAGTAAGGATCTTCCGAAAAATACTCAAAGTTTCTCCCGCCCAAAGGGTGTCGATGCAGATTTACCGCCGGTGCCAGCCAGACATCTACCTGCTGCTTTTCGCACTCCGCTCCTACGGCATCCCCGAATTCATACCAAATCTTCTTATTAAACGCACAAGCCATCAGCATTTCCGACGGCCATGCCATCTCACCGATTCCCGCCGGTCCATCCTTGTAAAAAACAGAATATATTCCTGCGTCCTCAATTGCCGGCGAAACATAACCATTATAGCCGGTGGGATGGCTGTTGGTTGTAAGCGTTTTCCCGTTACGGTCGTAAATTGTTTCCGGATCGTTTTCCTCTCGAAAAGCAGCAAAAGGCGTACCCGGCCCATACCCCACACAGAGCGCTGCAAGCTGTTCGACGGACAGGTTCGTAACCTTTTCCCTTATATGATCACAGGCTTCCGGAACATTCATATGTTCCATTACTTTAACGTCTTCAGGATTTACACTAATTTCCGGTACACACCAATCTCCTTCCGATGTATTTCCGCCCGGCACCTGCTCCGGCAAATTTCCATCTGACATTTTAGCCCGAGCATTCTCTTCTATCATCTTCTCCTGAGAATTTCCCTCTGCCGTCTTCCCCAGCGCGTTTCCTTCTATCATCTTCTCCGGAACATTGCTTTCTCCCCTCTTCCCTAAGCAACTCAGAAATTCCAACTTCCCACGATTGCATTCCTTAATACCGAGGCGGTTTGTACACTGCTCCACGAGAATATCCTGATCTACCCGCACCAGCGTAGCAGCTTTTGTATTTCGCGAGGAATTCCCGATCAGAATCCGATACTCCCCCTGTCGGATCAGATAAGCTGCTTTTTCTTCATCATAACTGCTCCATTCCTTCCACTGCACCGTAATGCAGAGCTGTTCTTCCTCTCCCGGTTGTATAAGCTCTGTCTTTTCAAACCCTTTTAATTCCTGAAAAGCATGCTCATAAGCATGGCTGCTGTTTACCAGATATAGCTGCACTACTTCTTTGCCCGGTGTATTTCCGATATTCCTTACGCATACCCGTACTTCAATACCCGCTTGTCCTTTAACTACACCGAGGTTCTTAATTTCAAATTCCGTATAAGATACCCCATAACCGAACGCATACAGCGGTTCTTTTGCAAAGGTATCAAAATAACGATATCCTGCATAAATATCTTCATGGTAAACAGTAACCGGACTTTTGACATATCCCGTGCTTCCGTTTTCCTCTGCGCTTAATCCATAACTTTCATATGTAAGCAAACTTTCTTCATTTTCCTTATCCCATGAAAAGTGGTCGGCTGCCGGATAGTCCTCATATCGTTTCGCAATGGTAAAAGCCAGCTTCCCCGAAGCATTGACTGTTCCGGTCAGAACCTCCGCTAGTGCGGCAGCGCCTTCCTCTCCTAAAATTCCGGCAAACAGAATACTCTTAATCTGCGGATAGTCCTCCGTCCATGATAAATCCACCAGTCCGTTGACATTTAAGATCAGGACTACCTTTGCAAAATGTCCGCACACCTGCTCCGCCAGATGTTTTTCCGAGTCCGTCAAATAATAATCTCCCTGCAGGTGTCTGTCGCATTCCTCACCGCCGGAATTCCTTCCGAGCACCAGAACCGCCGTGTCCGTATATTGCCCGGCAGTCTCCATCTGTTCTTCCGGTATCTCATATTCCTCTATGGGTGCATGGTACTTTCCGAAGATTTCATACATAGCGCCGCTGGCGATCACTTTTCCTATATTTGCCCAGTCAAATTCATTTTCTTTTGTACTCTCATCTCTGGCAATTTGCTCTGCATAATACTCTTTCAGCCCGGGTTCTGCACAGATTCCCTCTTTTTCACATTCCTCCAGGATTGTCTTACATCCCGATTTGTGGGCGGCACCCGACCCGTTTCCCGAATAGACGGTATCAATTTGTGCTCTTCCGAAAAATGCCGCCTTCTGCCCCTTAGAAAAAGGCAGAAGGTGTTCATCATTTTTTAATAGTACGATTGCTTCCCCCGCAATTTTCTTTGCTACTGCTCTGTTATCCATGTTTACCTCCATACTATCTATCTTCTGGTGCCAGTGCACCTTTGCACAGATAATCGACTAAATATCATCTGTTATTCACATCACTGCCGCGTCGTCGTTAGTCAACGATACACTGGGCTTTGGCATAAAACGCCCTGTTTCTTCCTTCTATCCATCCGTCATTTTTTACTATATATTCCCCTGTAAGTCGGATATCCTCAGAAGAACTTCCTATCTCCACTCCGATAGTTCCCTTCTCAATCTTCCAGCGCATATCTTTGTCAAGGAATGCCATCTGGCTTGCTGAAACATCAAATACAACTGTCTTTTTCTCTCCCGGTTTTAACGATATTCTCTTAAACCCTGCCAGCTCTTTTACCGGCCTTGTCATGCTTGCATATCTGTCAATCAGATAAAGCTGCACCACCTCATCACCCTCGCATTGGCCTGTATTGCATACTGTCACTTCCATTCGGACGTTTCCCTGTGCATCAATCTCCTCCTTAGAAATCTTCAAGTCCGAATAGGCGAATGTCGTATAAGAAAGGCCATGCCCGAAGCAGTATCTTGGCGTATGGGGCAAGTCCACATAATTAACAAATCCGATGCTCTCCCCCTGATGCCATGCGGAACCATTGGGATGATTATAATAAATCGGAATCTGCCCTGCATGGTATGCCACGGATACCGGCAGTTTACCACCCGGATTATATTCCCCGAACAGTACACTGACTACCGCCTCCGCCCCGGTTTCCGCCGGGCTCCATGCCTCTAATATGGCATCCAGACATTCATCCGCCGCGTCACTGGATATAGGTCGTCCGTCAAAATGAACCCCGATCAGAGGTTTCCCAAATTCTGATGCTTTTCTGATGAATGCATCCTGACAGGGCGGAAGATTGATATTACTTGCGTCCACACCTTCTCCCATGGATGCCATAGAACAGGTTCCGTGTTTTCCCCCGAGAGTCAAAATGACCACATCTGCTTCCTTTACTGCCTGCAACGCTTCTGCAAAATGGGATTCATCCGCACCGGCAATGGGATAACCGTAGGCATACATAATTTCTGTTTCCGGCATTCGTCCTCTCATTTCCTCCAGAAGACTTTTACATTCCGGTTTCTGACGATGCAGTATCGCATCAAATTCTTCTGTTTCATCTGACTGGATGTTGGTTCCCGGAATCGTTTTGATCCTGTCCGTATCCGCTTGCACTGCACCGCTCACCCCTGCAATGGAATTTGCAACCGCATAAGTAGATTCCATCATGCACAGATGAGTATATCCGCCAAAAAATTTCCTTGCGCAGTCGGCATGTGGTCCGATCAGGGCAATTTTCTTCTTATCCCTCTTTAACGGAAGAACCCCATTATTTTTCAGCAGCACCAGAGATTCTTTTGCTGACTGTAAGGATATCTCTCTGTCCTCCTCACGGCATACCGCTGCCTTCAGTTCTTCCCCTTCAAGGGCATACGGATGTTCAAAAAGCCCCATACGGAACTTTGCAGTAAGGACACGCAGCACTGCCCTGTCAAGCAATGCCATATCCGCTTCGCCACTTTCAAATTTTCTTTTCAATTCCTCTCCATAGCCGGTAGTACCGGGCAACTCGATATCCATTCCCGCTTCCATACAAAGAAGCCCGGCCTCCGCTTCACTTTCTCCAACGTGCTGCACATGGTGCACGCCGCTGATTGCGCCATAATCACTGACACACAGTCCTTCAAATCCCATCTCATCCCGCAAAAGCGTTTTTAAAAGCGTATAGGATGCAGACATCGGTTCCCCATTAATGGAATTATAACTTGGCATGATCCCTTTCAACCCGGACTGCGCAATGGCAGCCTGAAAAGGCTTTCCATATACCTCCTGCAATAGCCGTGTCGGCGTATCAGAGTGTGTGCCATGTATTCCGCCCTGCGAATTATGAAAAGCAAGGAAATGCTTTGCCACACTCTCGGTCTTTCTCCCTGCCGTCTTCCCTTTTTGAATCCCTCTTGTATAAGCAGCTCCCATTGCCGAAGCCAGCACAGGATCTTCCCCATAAGTCTCTCCCTGCCGCCCCATACGGGAATCCCTTGATATATCAAGTACCGGTGCCAGCACATGGGTAATGCCGCAGGCTGCCTCCTGCCTGCTTACGATTTCGGCAATCCTCTCTTCCAGTTCCGGATCAAAGCCGGAACCTCTCCCAATCCCGGCCGGAAAGCTGGTGGTATCCTGAATAAACGCTCCGCATAGCCCTTCCATGTGGAAAATAGCAGGGATATGATGAGGGCTGTTATCCATCACAATCTGCTGGACTTTCCTCTGCCATTTTGCCGCCTCTTCAAGAGTCTCTATCCTGCGCATTTCCAGAGTGCTGACTTCCCCAATTCCAAAGGGTGTATCTTCCGAAATCTTCTCCATATCCTCATACATTTCCCCGAAAGGGAAAACGCAGTTGACCTGAGCCATTTTCTCATCAAGGCTCATTTCTGCCAAAAGAGCTACCGCACGATCCTGTGGGTTTTTCGTCTCATCTAAGTATTGTTCTCCCATATCGCTTATTTCCTTTCTGTCTACCACCTGAATCTATACTATGATAATCTCATTATACACGCTTATGTAATGCCGTGGCTAACTATCTGTTCTCTCCTTCAAAATTACCTCCACCTCATGTTTCCTGCCATCCCTGAAATCCGGTAANACCGTTCCTGAAACATTNATACCATCNACCGTNATTTCAGCAATTCCATTCTCCAAATGTGNAGGATTCTTGACGGCTATATGGTAATCCGCTCCCCGAAAATGCCTTGTCATCTCCGCGTATTCCCAACCGGAAGGAAAACAGGGTTCTATCCGAAGCCCGTCATAATCATGCTTTACNCCCATNATNCCNTCACANAGNCCCATAAGGCACCATGCGGAAGTACCGGTNGTCCATGACTGATAAGATTTNCCATAATATCCCGGATTGGTGGAATAGCAGTTGGTAAACACATAAGGTTCCGCCCCGGACCGCATAGAAGGATTCTGATCACTGTCNGGCATGATNTTCTTTAAGGTTTCCACNGCCTTGCTGCCTCTCCCGGTCTTACAGTCCATCAAAATCTTAAAGCCCGTCGCNTGGCAGTACACGCCTCCNTTNTCAAANAGNCCNGNNAGCATACCCGACATNCTTCCCACATTGGGCGAATATTCGGGATATGGNGGCATATTTAAGGGAAANCCGAAATCATGNTCCATGCNGTCNACTGCCTGNANTACCAGNGGNAGTTTNGATTCATCCGCCACATCNCCNAGCACCGCCCATGTCTGGGCATTCAGGTAAATTTTGCTTCCCNCACTNTCCTTTGAACCGATGTTCTCCACCGGACTTAAGGCCCGCATATACCATTCGCCATCCCATGCTTTCTCATTAATACTGNTNTTNAANATCTCGTATTCTTCTGCAANCGTCTGTGCATATTCATAATCGCCATATTTTTTCATCATCAGTTCCAGCTCTTTTAAAGCAAGNCAAAACTGATGGGAGAGCATCACNGATTCTGCCTCCGNATCNGTGGTAATATTCAGNGCNTCATTCCAGTCCGCAAAATAAATGCGCACCAGCCCGTTTCTCCCTTTATCGGCAATCAACCTGTTCACAGCCGCCTTTACATGTTCCAGCATGGTTGCTTCCCCGCCATCCTGCCATGAAATACATTCCTCAAGAAGGGAAAAATCNCCGGTTTCTTTGATGAGCCGGCATACNGCCCANATAATCCAGAAGGGCTGNTCNGAATANCTTGTATCGTCATAAGGATACCATGTCANCACCCCATGACCNTCCTGAAATTGATGTCTTAAACANTCCAGTATTTCTTCNTTTGCCTTGTCCTGTCTGTAATTCAATAATGCCGCTGCAATCTGNAGATTATCCCTGACNCCCTTTTTCCCAACNATACANAAATCCACCTGCTTCTTTACCCAGTTATTCATAATATTGTTGATTTTCTCATCCGGNGTCTGCACAGACAGAGANNCATANTTNTGGTAATAATANTCCTGCGCTNTCNGAAATTCCTGNTCCACNGCTTCCCCNNTTANAATGCCNGAAGCTGCTCTCTCTNGCCTCCTGNCGNGANTCGCTGATTCCAAATATCAAGTGAATTTCTTTTGATTCACCNGNCTGAAGNGTNATNTTGTGCTGCAATACACCGCCCAGAATAAAAAGCGCCGCCTCGGAATTCGTACAGTCTCTTCCCTCCATTACCACATCCGGACGCTGAAACAACGCACAGGCGGAAGCATCCAGCTGTGTGATCGTGCTTGTGGAGCCGCAAAACTTGCCCAGATCCCCATCATAAGCATATACCGGCTCCGAAGAAGCNAGAAAACCATGATACCTNNCATGGGGTGCAAAGGGATGNGAAGAATCACANTAGATTCCATTTAGTTCTCTGTCAAAATCCGTTTTCATACATCGGTACATCTCATAATATCTTGGATAAGAAAAGCCTTCCAGATAAAAGCTTACCGCCGGGAAGACACTTAATGNNCTCTCCCTTTCTCCCATATTTCGAATATTCAGGCTCCAAACTTCATGAAAACCTTCCTGCGGCACAAAAATCCGCCATGAGCTTTGTATCTCATGATATTTTGACTGTATCATGGAATAGCCGATACTATGGGTACACTGATACTCTTCTACCTTGGCATTTAACGGTCCGAATCCAATATTCCAACANGAGCAGTCTTCCTCATCCCGAAGGTATACATACCGCGCATCATCCCGGTTGATCATGCACATATCGGCTTTCTCACTAAGATAATAGCTACGCCCATGACCGATCTGGGAAACCTGTGCACAATACCGGTTTTCGTTCCATAAATAATTATACCAGTATCTGGGTGTTCTTGGTTCTTTTATAATACAGGCGTTTCCATCCTGCGAAAATTCATATGTACTGTTGTCTGTAAGTCTGTTTTTATTATTTCCCATCGTTACAACCATGCTCCTTTTCACCGTTTATCACTAACTATATCAAGTGTAGCTTTATTTCTTTCTTTCGTATTGTAAAATAACGCTTCCGATTATAATATTCTTTCCATATACCAATCAAACATTACCACACTTCGCAAGCCGGTTTACCGATAAAACCGGTACATGAAAGCTTTTCTTTTTCATGCACCGGTCAAACCTCAATCACATCATCAATTTATTTATTTCTGCCTTGCCGCTTTTCTCTCTGCCACTTCCTGACGCATTGCAGGGAGCTTCTTCTCCAAATCAAATCTGGTGAAGATAACAAACATCAGCAGATTGATCACTACCGGAAGATAATTGGAAAATCCGTAAATGGAATATCTCATGGAAGTCGTTGCTTCTGCCAGTGTTGCATCATAAGAACCCAGTACAAGGAACAGACTAAGTAGTAGAGAACCTGCCCCACCTCCTACCTTGCTTCCAAATCCAATCGCACCGCTGGAAGTTGCAACTAAAGTTTTATCATACTTCCACTCATTATAATCAACCGCCATTGCCAGCAGCACGCCGTACAGGCACATAAGCGGAATCTGAATAAAGCTTCCCAACAGACTGGTCACTACGAATAAAACAAAGTTTGTCGGTACAAAACAACGAATCCCCGCCGCAATCGCCGCTCCCAATGTTCCTGCATAGATGGTTCTGGTCACACCCAGCTTTGCTATGATCGGTTTAGAAACTGCAAACCCTATAACAGTTGCAAGCATTCCTGCCGCTCCTATCAGCCCTACCAAAGCGTCATTTCCAAAAATCCACTTACAATAATATGTTCCGCCGGAGCCAGCTATTGTATTTGTGATATTTGTAATCAGATTGAATAGTAATACGATCACCCAATACTTATTATGGAACAACATCACAATTGCTTCTTTGAAAGGCACTACCTCTTCTTCTGCTTCCTCATGGATTTCATCCCCTATATCAGATGCAAAAACTGCTTTTCGTCCATTGTTATAACAGATCAGGAACAAAAGAAGAACCGCCGCTCCCAAAATAACGCCATACTTGATCCACGCACTCTGCGTTCCACCCAGCATATTTGTTACCGGGATAGTTGCAATGGCAATTACCATACCTGCCCCATAGTTACCTACCGCACGGAAAATTCCCATACTGCCGCGTTCACTCTGACTGTTCGTCCGAACGACCATAACCGCCGAAAAGGGTGTTGCGATCATCGTGTAAATGACTGCTGTCAAAAGAATATTAGTTATCAACGCATAGATAAGCGCCGGAATCTGCCCTGCCTGAATAGGAACCGTGAACATCATCACCATGATCACTGCCGCTGGAATCGCCATACGAAGCATCCACTGGTAATATTTCCGGTTGCCGCCCTTAGAATGGTCTATAACATTTCCGAAGATTACATCTGTAAATGCATCAAGAACTTTTGCAATTGCCATAACAATACCAACACTTCCCACTGCTAAGCCGACCTTGTCGGTATAGAAATAAGTCAATTGACCTACAATGTTGCCCATCAATCCAAGGGCTAACTGACCACCGAAATCAGCCGCATAATCTTTGCCGCGCATCACGCGCCTTGCACCGTCTGCATCATAGCGGATCTCATTTTTATCCTTTGCCATGTTATTACCTCCTCCACATCTTTATTGATTTAAGTTTACCATTCCTCTTCGAACCAATATTGCAATATACTCTTTATAATTGCAAAATACTATTATTATTTTTATAAAGACTGTCTGGTGTAATGTTCTCTCAACTCCTTTGATAAAGAGCATCAAAAGAATTTCAAAAGTTATCCGATACTTAAGTGATACTGTACCCCCGGAACATTCCCTTTCAAGACAAAGCAGATATCCCCGCCTGTTTTTTCTCCATCCATTTCCGCCAGAACCTCACCTACCGGATTCAAAACCTGAAGCGTTGCCTTCTCCGCTTTCACATGAAGCGTACCTTCCAGAGTCTCCGCAAATAATTTTCCTTTTAGCTCTACTGCGGTGAAGGGCATACCCATCATTTCCGGTCCCGGATTATATGTAGTCTCATCCATTCCCGTTGTTCCCATCGCCGTCAAGACAAACTCTTTTGCATCCTTAAGCAGTTCTTCCCCTACCGGGATCAATGTAAGGGAAATCCTCTCATTTTCAGAATGTACGCTTATCTTGTCAGAAAGCTCAATATTTTCATCCGGCGCGCCGCTGAAGCAGGCGCAATACGGTGTATTAACCATATATCGGGAATGATCCGGATCGAATACGATTTCCTTGGTATCGGAAACCAGTTTTCCATCCACATATCCTGTACCTTCCGGCATCACGCCCCACTCTTTCATCGCCCGGTCCGACAGCTTTGCAAAGGTACGGTAATCGCCTTCTTCCGCAATCTTTGCAATCTCATCAAATACCAGAGCCTGTTTGCCCAAATGCACACCCGGTTGAATTTCATTCGTTCCCCTTGCAGCCCTTGCCAGACGTTTTTCTTCCTTATAGCGGCGCATTACATCCCGGTAAGCAGACCATGCATAATATACGCCGTGTTTTGCATCAGACAAATCAGCGCCATTTAAAAATCCTGCATTCACCGCAATATCCGCATCCCCCTGATAGGAATCCCCACCATCTAAGAATACATTGCGGGTTGCCGTGATATAAGGGAAGAATGTGGAAAGCATTGAATGGAATTTCGGCAACGTACGCAAATCATTCTGGGTGTAGACCACATCTACCTTATTTTTTGCTACAGACACCAGCCCTTTTAAAAATACAGAGGCTAAAAATCCCCACTGACAGACAACCGCCGGATCATTGTATGCATCAAATACATTCAGGATTTCATCTGCCGGCTGATCATCCCATTTTTCTGACGTATGATGGTTATACAGGATCAGACCATCCCAATCGTTCAGGCAGGCATATGCAATCGTCTGCAAAAATGCTGTTGAATGGAAAGGGTGCAGTCCGTATTCATTCCATTCACTGAGCATAAACGGTTTTCCGCCCACGATTGCAACAGACGCCAGACTAAGGAGCGTTGTTGCCATGGAGCCTACCCCCTTTTGCATGACCAGAGGATTGGCGGAAACATACTCTGTAGGACCCACTACCATATACGTATTTCCCTGAACCGGAAGAAGCGGATGGTTGAAATAGCTGTTATTCTCCATCATATCTCCATCCGTATGACCATACACATCTGCCGCGCCCGCTATCAGATTGCTGGTAACGATCGGCACCTTCACACCAAGAGTGTGTAAATAATCCTTCATCATCTGGTAGAATTTACGGTTCATGTATATGCCAAACTCCATGAAATCCGCATAACGTGCCGGACTGCAAGCCCCATCCCAGGCTCCATTCGGGTCATTTTCGGGCTGGTAAAAACCTCCATCCACTCCCCTTACTGTTCCCTGCACCGGATCTTCCTCTTCTCCCAGTGCACAGATTCCTTCGTGTGTCCATGCTTCTTTCAGCCGGTCTCGTGTATCATACTTCATTAACAAATAGTTGTTAAAACGTCTCTGCACTTCATCTCGGTAAGGCTTCATCTGTTCACCGTCATCTGCACCCATCGGCCACTTGATTGCAGAATCCTCATTATTGATCTGAACGGTAACCACCGCCGGATCATCAATTAACGCCAGCCCTGTATAGGGATTGACATGACACAGAAGTTCTTTTGCATATTCCTTCTGCAATTCAATCAGCCTTTCATTGTACATGGCATGTCTTTTGATACAGGAAGGCGCGCCGCCCGGATAATCCGGTTCATCCGCCGCCATAAATTCCCTTGCCACAATCAGGTCAATATGCAGGTAGATACCCTTTTCTTTCAGTTTCGCCGCAAAGTAATCGAAACGATCCAGTCCTTCTTTATGAAACTTTCTGCTGCTGCCGCTTTCATAATCCAGAAGTGGGGCCTCCTTGCAACTGCTCCAGCTCCCCGGCTCATCTCCGATCGGGGCATCTGCTGCATGAAGTCTGATCATATTGACTCCCATGCTTGCAAAACGCTCTGCCATTTTATCCGCCGTTTCATGATCCGGCGTATTGGATCTGGCCGCCACATTAAATCCTAAGAATCTGGCACGTGTTCCGTCCTCAAAATACAAATGCCCTTTTCTGCTCTCCACAAATCCATGTTTTCCCGCCGGTGCATCCAGTAGATGGGAATAATCTAATACTCCTTTGTTCGGCTCTGCCTTGTGAATCCTGATTCTTTGTTTCATGTTTCATTTCCTCCGTTTCTGCCAAATATCCATAAGAACCGTAAATCATCCCGCTTTTTCTATGTCTGCATCGTATCACATAAGCCGCTATCGTTATTGTAAAATACTATTCAAATTTATAATATTCTATCTTGTCTTTTCTTTTTTTCATATTTATAATGAAACCAGATGATTGATGAAAGTTCAGATAAACTCTTGTAGAGGAAAAACAAAATGGATTACATTTCTTTTTGTAGGAACTTCTTTGCCGCAACTAATATTCCAATCAGCCTTCTTAAGAACGAAAAACCTGTATATTCCGCTTTAGGGGAAATACTGTCCATAACCCCGCCGTCATCTCCACAATGGGGGCTTTTTCCTCTGGAACGCAATCCTGTTTTTTGCGCCCTTTCCCCTGACATTGAATACGGACGGATAAATGTTGACGGTACGGGCTATGATGTAATTGTAGGACCTGCCTTTAGTGTGCCTTTGACAGAACAACTTGTTCATCAATGTATGCGTGAATTTATGCTTACTCCCGATTACCGGGAACAGCTCGTAGAATGCCTTGCTTCCATTCCGCGAACCAGTCAGCTTCAATTTGCCAAACACCTTGCTTTTTTATATCAGTGCCTGAACCATAAAGAGGTCAATCTGCATGATTTTTTTATTGAAAATGAAATAAAGACCATAGACCGAAGCCAGCGTCAGGTAGACCGCCGTATAGATGATGCGGAAAATGACATGCTTCACAATACCTATCACTTTGAACGTGAGATATACCAGTATATAAAAGAGGGTAATGTGCAGCGCCTTAAAGATTTTTTAAATTCAAACATTAAACCCCTCAAAGAAGGGAAATTAGCCCATAACCCGGTACGCCATGCTAAAAATATTTTTATTGCCACTGCCACCAAGGCCGGATTTCTGGGCGCTATCCCCGGAGGTGTGGATGTTGAAAAAACATATCAGCTTGTTGATTTTTATATTCAGGAGTGCGAACAGCTTCAGACGATAGAAGAGATTACAAACTTACAATATATGATGGTTCTGGATTTCTGCCAGAGAGCCGGTGATACACAGATACCGGAAGGCATTTCTTCTGAGGTGTACCAGTGCATGAATTATATCCGCAGCCATACCAACGAATCCATCAGCATTGAAGATGTTGCAAGACAGGTACATAGGAGCAGTTCCCATATGATGCGGCGTTTTAAAGAAGAATTAGGGATTCATATCGGTGCATTTATAACAAGATGTAAACTGGAAGAAGCCAAAACGCTTCTGACCTACAGTGAAAAAAGTCTGTCTGAAATCAGCAATTATCTCTGTTTTTCCAGCCAGTCTTATTTCCAGAATGTTTTTAAAAAGCAATATGGAATCACACCTATGCAGCATCGGAAAAATACGCAAAAGAACTGATAGTATTTTTGTGATTGGTTACTATTTATCAGCTTCCTTTCTGTGCATACGGAACGCATCCCGATTATTGCAGTATGTAATATCGTTCCTGCCTGCCATTAGTTCGCAAAATCTTTCAAACTGATACCAATTGCATTGCTTTGTTCCAAAATCCAACTCATATCCATGCCCCCAGACATAAAATATCTGGTCTTCCTGCGCCTCTGACCTTAGAAATTTATCTGCAAGATTAAATAAATCTTTCTCAATGAACCACACTGTTGGATTATATTGCAATGGATTTTCCGGAAACTGAAAACTCTTGCTGGAAGTCACACACCGCGCATATTCTATCTGATGCTCCCTCAAGCAGGCTTCCGCTTCACTTGAATTTGCACCAGACGGATAAGCGTGCCCTACAATTTTGTATCCTGCAATCTCTGTCAATTTCTGTATATCCCGTCCAATTGCTTCTTCCAGCATATCTGCATCCAATTCTTTCAGATTTTCATGTCTGTATGCATGAGATGCTATTTCAAATCCCTGATATACCTGCCTGACTTCATCTTCCGGTATCCCGTTACAATAGCAGTACTTCATCCATAAAGATTTTTGGACTTCTTTCACATACTTTATTCCATAATTACCTATCCGTCCCATCAACCCTTTTTCACCAAACAATCCGGCATTTAAGTTAAAAGTTGCAGATAATTGATATCTTTTTAAGATTTCTATGATGCGTTTATCCTGTTCCAAACCATCATCAAAACTCATTGTGAAATATTTTTTAGCCATAACAACTGCCACCTATATATTTTTCTCATATCTCATATCTATAATCCTTTTTAGTTCTTCTTTATCCAAATCCCTGACCATACACTCCCCTCCATACTCGGTCAAATGGACACCATCCACGGAATATCCTTCAAGGTATCCGATTTTTTCTGTATCCATCAATATAGCATCCAAGTCTATGCAGGCATCAAATATCCCACTTTTTATTACCTGATTAAAATTCTGCCTTATATCTTCCTGCTCCTCACCCAGTTCTACCGGATAAATGGAAAATGCTGCCAGAACAATTCCTCTCTGATGCGCCTGTTCCTTTAAATGCATGCACCCTTTCTCAAACTCTTCCTTCGTCGGAAGAAAAGTTCCCTCTTCCCATTTTCCCTTCCCAATATCATTCACTCCCATTGCAAACAATATATGTGTGACTCCGTAGTCGGAAAAACAATCCCATTCCACTCTTTTTAATGCCGCTTTTCCAAACATTGGCATATCTTTTTCTGAATCTGAAAGAAACCTGTTTCCGCAAATACCATAGTTCGTAAGACAAATCTGTCCCGGATAGGCAGCATAGAGGTACTCCTGTAAAGGCTTAAACCATTTTGTCTGCATTGTAATACTGTCCCCAAGACAGGAAACTACTGCCACTTCATTTTCTGTCATAACATCCATCGCATGAAAATAAGGAACCTGCCACATCATAGGCTGATGATATTGCTCTTCAATCGAATGGTAATCATTTTCATCCGCAAAACTTTCTCGACAATAATTTCCCTTCGACACCGGCATCATTACATAACTTCCTATGCCTCCGACACTGACCGGTTCTTCTCTGCAATAAACAGAAACAGCCAAAAAGTCGCCCGGATGTACCTCAATCGGGATTTCCTCACTGGCAAGACTGCTATGGGAAGAAACCTTAATCGTGTGAGTTTCGGACAAAAAGGAGACAGTTTTTATGGTGTCTCTAGAAATTTCCCCACTTTTATCACATCTTGCTATTGTCATTTCTTCTATAATTCCGGTTTTTGATTCAGAAGCATTTGATATTCGGATTCTAACCCGGTCACCACACACATTGACCGGTACAATTAATCTCATTGTAGTCTCTCCACCACCATAACAAGGTTCATTTACATACTGTGGTAAAGCAAAAGCTGTAACCCATTTCTTCATAAATATTTTCTCCTTTAATTTGATTTAGAAATCATATCATATAGTTCACTCTTATTATTGCAGAATGCTATTAAAAATTACATTATTCTATTTTACATTTACTGTTGCAGCAAAACCGATACATAAAAATAGTTCCCAAGAGTAGAAAACATAATCAAAAGGGATTCAGTAAAAGTGTATTACCAAATCCCTCTGTCTCTATTGTTTTATGATATGCGTCAGACTGCAAAAAATGGAGAATGTTACTTTCACATTACTATCTCTCGAACAGTTTTCCCTCCGTTTCGCACAATATCTGAACGAGCACCTTAAAATCAAGATACTGCACACCTTCTATTCCAGAGTGTATCTTATCCGCCAGTGCGCTATGATAATAGATATCCATTGCCTTTTCCAATGATATGCTCTTTATCTCAGCTAGGTAAGCAATTATTCTCTCTTCCAAATTCTCCTGATATACTTTTTCTAACGTTTCCCCATCCATCAATCATGCCTCCTCAGAAGATTCAAATATCAATAATCTGTCTATCGCTTTTTGAGTAATAAAAGCAATCTGGTCATAAGAAGGATAAACCTTGATTTCTTTAAGAGCTCGTTCCTTATCCCAGATCCCAGTATGATACATATCTACTACCCGAAACACCTTATCATTTGCCACTTTTCCAAATATCAAATCATACTTCAGATAGTCCTTCTCACCATCCCGACATTTACACACAAAATCAATCCATTCCACCAAATCTTCATCAAAAGATTTTACCACAAACTCACTGGCAACATCATTCATCCGATAAATATTCAGAACCGCTTTATCTTTTCCAAGAATATCTGCCTTTCTCCTTGCCCATCTTTCCGCCTGCTCTCTGACCGTAGTTACATAGAAACCCATGCCAAAATCAAGCGACCGATAGGAATGTCGTATATCCGGATTTCTCACACTCTCTGTTGAGCCATGGTACACGATCATACTGCCTCACCCCGCACTTTCAGATATTTTTTTATATCATCCACAATATATCCGGTTCCTTGTGTATGCAGAATATCATAATGTGGTACAAGGAAACCATCAATGCACCCTACACTCTGTAATTTCCGATAAACCTCAGAGGGCATCATATTCCACTTATCGGCACAGGCATGAATCATATACACAACAAACGAAAAGGATTCTTTATTCATACGTAACCTCCCCGTACAGATTACCTTTGTCTGACATTAAGTATACAAAAAAATCGGCATTTTAACAATGCAGTTTTTCAAACCGGCAAATGCTTCAATTTGATATGGAAAATGTACATTCTATATGCTATACTGTCTCCAAACCGCCTTCAAGATCATTCTTGAAGCAATCATACGAGGAGGTAACTTATGGGGGACGTACATAAGAAAGGCATGAATGCAGATTTAATTGAAAACGATTTGGAAAACTGCTGCCGGGGCGAAGACCTGTGCCAGCAATGTCGGGGAAACGCATGTCTCATAGGTTTTGCGAAGCAATGTGTCTCTGATTATAAGAAAGCACCAAAAAAGGAAGTTGACGGCGGCACAGACGGAATTCCCACCACCGATTTCCGCGTATTTAATGAAATCGAATTGGAAACAGCCATCGCGCATATCCTAAAAGAATGTAAAGACTGTAAAGAAGATCATACGGAGGACTGCATTATTAACGTGATCCGCAGCTGCTATGAAGTCGGTCTGCTTGGAGATACACACCCTTATGAGGGAAGCTCGCTTCAATACCTGATGTATCTGAAAGATAACTTCCCCGATAAGGCGGCGTATATTGCAGAAATATATACAAGTTTACCCTCAGCCAGCGAATTGTAATATAATTATACAGCAAAGGGAGCGTTGCCTCATAACTAACCAATGCAGTTATGAAGCAACGCTCTCTTACTTTTTAAATAAAGCCACGCTGATGAAACCACGCTCACCTATACCGTCTTAAACTTCTCAATATAAACTGGGAAAGTATCAGTACCTTTCATCTCTTTGCCCGCTGTGATGGTGACATTCTTGTCAGTGATGAGGTATTCCACGTTCGCACCGGCCTCCACCACTGTATCCTGCATCAGGATACAATTCTTGATCTTAGCGCCTTTGCCGACCTTAACGCCACGGAAGATCACGCTGTTCTCCACTTCGCCTTCAATCACACAGCCGTCTGCCATCATCGCGTTCTGAACCTTTGCGCCGTCCTTGTAATGAGTCGGGTTATCACCACGAATCTTCGTATAAATAGGAGCTCCCGAAAACAAAGCGTCCAGATTATAGTCATCCAGAAGTTTCATATTCTCTTCGAAGTAACTCTTCATACCGCTGATACGCGCTACATAACCGGTATACTTGTAAGCCTGTACATTCAGCTTGCCGAGCTGGGGCATGATAACATCACGCATAAAGAAGGATCGTCCCTGCATATATGCACTGCTGACAAGCTCGATCAGCAATTCACGCTCCATGACAAAAATATTCATGGAAGTATTCTGCACACCGTCTGTCTTCGGATTAATGTAAACTTTACGGATACGTCCCTGTTCCACATCAAAGGTGTAATAGAAGACTCTGTCGCTGGTCTGATAATCTAGCAGTTCCTTCGGCAGTTCCTGTTCGTTGTATGCGATCGTGATATCCGCACCGCTGTCTGCATGTGCCTGAAGCATAGCATTGAAATCAAAGTTGACCACGACATTGGTATCTGACATAACCACATATTTTTCTTTCTGATTCTTTAAAAAATTCAGCAGATTCGCCAACGCGCCGGCACGTCCGACATAAGGCCCGTCTACTTTTTTCTCTGCAAATGGAGGGAAAATATGCAAACCGCCATTCTTTCGAACCAGATCCCACTCACGGCCGGAACCAAGGTGATCCATCAATGAATGATAGTTCTGGTTTACGATGACGGAAATATTGTCAATACCGGAATGCGTCATACTGGACAGGATAAAGTCAATGATACGATAACGGCTGGCAAAAGGGATAGAAGCCATCAAACGCACGCTGACCAGTTCCGGAACCAGAGCGTCATAACTGTTAGGGAAAATAATACCGATTACATTTGTGCTTGATTTTATCATTGTACTTCACCACCTTCTACATTATTATTCACCATAGCATTAGGGCCTACCACGACATTTTCGCCTATGATGACACCCGAAGCGATGATTGCTACGCCTTTTTCGTCTCCGGTGGGCATTGCACCTACTACGGCATTCTCACCGATCGTCACATTTTCTGCCACGATACAGTGCTTCACAACCGCTCCGGATTTGATCGTCGTGCCACCCATGATGACAGCATCCTCCACTACCGCACCGGCTTCTACCTTTACGCCGGCAAAAAGAATGGAATGCTTTACCGTGCCCTTGACCCGGCACCCATCGGTGATCATGGCATTCTCTACAACTGCGCCTGCACTGATCTTGTGTCCTGTCATACCTGCATTGCGGCTGTAGATCTTCCAACCCTCGTCAAAAAGGTTAATACCGCTGTGCTCAGGGTCCAGAACTTCCATGTTCGCTTCCCACAGGGAAGAAATGGTCCCTACATCTTTCCAGTATCCGCCGAAATGATAAGCATACATCTGACGATTATCACGGAGCAGATTCGGAATAATGTTCTTACCGAAGTCGTTGTCGGATTCCGGATCAGCCTCGTCCTCTTCCAGATATTTTTTCAGGATATCCCAGTTGAAAATGTAGATACCCATAGAAGCCAGATTGGACTTGGGATTTTTCGGCTTTTCCTGAAATTCCGTGATCTTGTCATTCTCGTCCACTACCATCAGACCGAGACGTGATGCCTCCTCCCACGGAACCTCCATAACGGCAACACTGAATTCCGCGTTTTTCGCTTTGTGGAATTCAAGGAAATCACTGTAATCCTGTTTACAGATCTGATCACCGGAAAGAATGATAACGTATTTCGGGTCATAGCGCTCGATAAACGATATATTCTGATAGATCGCATTTGCCGTGCCTTTATACCAGTCTGACCCATGTGCTTTCTGATAAGGCGGCAGTACATGCACACCGCCATAGAGACGATCCAGATCCCACGGCTGGCCGTTGCCGATATATTCGTTTAACTCCAGCGGCTGATACTGGGTCAGGATACCTACGGTATCAATACCTGAATTGACGCAGTTAGAAAGCGGGAAGTCGATGATACGATATTTGCCGCCAAAAGGAACTGCAGGTTTTGCAAGTTTCTCTGTAAGTGCATAAAGGCGTGAACCTTGTCCGCCGGCAAGAAGCATTGCAATCATTTCTTTTGCCATAATACGATTCCTCCTATTTACCATGATAAATAAATTATATAACATACTGGACAATATTTACAGAAAAATTGTTAAATTTATGCAGAAAATTTATGAGCAGCAAAAAAATTATGTGTATTTTGTATATAACATGATTTGATTAAAATATCTTCCACATAATATCTCGTTAATCGAAGCGAGGCTGCGCACTAAGCAAGCTTAATGCACAGCCTCGTTCATAGAGTGTCGTTCGCAATCCTTTACTCCCCTGACACCTGCGTCCCGTCTGCCTTCATGTGATATTTGTCTTTGTAAATCAGCTGTGAGATCGGCACCAGCTCATACCCTTTATCCTGCAGTCCGGTAATGACTGACTCCAGCGCATCCGCCGTATATTTTGCCCCGTTGGGTGCTCCTTAGTTAGTATACCCTATATTTTGAGGTAAAATTACTGCAAGGGCGCTGCCCGTGCCTTAGCTCCGACAATTCCGTCTACAATTTAGGCCTTCGCTTTCCGGAATGCCCTAACTGCTACCAGCGTCTTCTCTCCGAAGATTTCTTCTCCCTTCAGAATGAAAAGGAGAATCTCTTTTTCACTTCTTTTGATTCCCTAAGACGTATGATGTAAAAAAGGAAGAGCGACAGAATACTCTGTCGTTCTTTTTTTAATCCCCTGCTTTTTCCGTTATCGTCCCGCACCAAGCGCCAATCTGATTAAAATATAAAATTTGTTTTTTCATAATTGAAGGGGCACTCAAATGCCCCTTCAAAATTCAATAAAACTAACCTAATCCTATTTATCACTACTCATCCATAAGCATACCAGAAAAAGTATTACTGCGACTACTTCTAAAAGTACCCAAAAATACGTTATTATATTTCTTTGTAGTACTATAATCAAAACAGTGGCTATCCAATTGATTACCAAGTATCCTAATGCAAACCTTCGAGAATATTCCCAAAAATCATCTACTACAAACCTTACAGTTACTCCAATCGACACTACAACCATCAATAATGTTGCTATTTTTGCAATACCTCCAAAAATTAATGCTCCTAAATACTCTTTCGGATACTCTAGCAAAAAATGAATTGCCTCTTGTGTCGTAGCAGGCTTTATCAAATTTTCAGTAACGTAAAAATATGCTATTGCAGAGATGGCAAATATTACTGCTATACTAACAGATATCTGCCATTTTATCATATGTCTTAAACGTTCCATAGCAATACCTCCTTCTAAAATTATTTTTTAATTAATTATAGAAAGAGCGAACCAACTGGCAAGAACGCTCATATTCTTAGTGACATAAACAATATATGCTATTTCTTGTCTACCCAAATCTTAAAGGCCTTTTTACCGTAGTCTTTTGCGTAAATTCTTGTGCCTTTAACCGTTATCCATGCGCGAAAAATATACATAAACACGCCCTCCTTTCACAATTACTGCTTGCGAAAGTCGAACAGCGATGTTATAATTATTCTTGCCAGGAATAATTACATACCAGTTGAATCGCTGTATGGCCTTTCAACAAACAGCCAAGCATCTCGTGTGCTTGGTTTTTTCTATGTAATGAAGTTGTACTCCCTTACATCGCTTTATGGTATTCATTGTACTGTATCTGCGCTGCCATAAGTGACATCCCGCATTTATTTGCTATATCCTGTACTGTCATGCCGCGCACTAATTCGCATGGAGCCAATAACTCGCCCGCAAAAACATTGGCCTGCCATTCAGGATTCATATATGCTGGTACTTCTCCTCTGGCAAAGCTGACTCTATCTGGCGTATGAAGGAGAAAATGCCCCAATTCATGAGCTAATGTAAATCGATGTCTGGGGTTACCCTCTACAGCCTTATCATATACATCCTCTCTGATTTTCATAACTCTCATCCCAGTATGAGTAACCCCATAGGCATTTCCCATCTCATTCACTGATACAATTTCATAGTCAAATCCCAGCATTGGCAATATCCATTCAATAAATCTAACAATTGGGAAATTTAGTTCATTTTCCAAGCCAAACATTTGTCTAAACCTCCGAACAAATTCTCTTAAATTCTTCCTCGACATTGGCGTTACAGATATTTTTTCCATAATGTTCTCCCTCCATATCACATTTTCAGTAGCTTTCGCCACTTATCTTTTTCATCATCACCTAGCCCATTTAATTGCCTTGCAAAGGCAAACATCATATCCTTATCACCCTGCGATAAGGAATCTACTCTTATCACATTTTCTCTGGCTTCGCTCATATACTTCTCTAATTCCAGTGCCTGCTCCTTATTTAGTTGATATTCTGAAATAATGATTTTCTTCCACTCCATCGGCGGCTTTGCCTTGCCATTTTCAACCCTAGATAAAAACGCAGATGACACTCCTAACTTCTCTGCCATATCATATAATAAATCGCCATGATCCATCCTTATGTTACGGCAAAACTTTCCAAATTTCGTTACCATAGTGTTCGCCTCCATTTGTATTCGCACTCCTACTAATTTCAACTTTACCATATTGAGGTTTATTTGTAAATACTTTTTAATTATTTTATTAATTTATTTTTGATTAATTCAGAGTAGGCATAATCTCCCTTTAACAAACTTGCGATCATATTAAGCAAAGTCCCATAGCTTTTATAAAGTCGGGGAACAAAAGATATATTAAGAAAAACAAAATTAAGAAATAAAGAAGAAGTTGAAATTTGTAGTCGAAAACTGTTGCTATTTGTAATTGGATTACAGCTATGCAGTTTTTCAACTAATGTTATAATTAAAAAAGATGGCGGCAGTTGATAAGTTACATTAATGGATAATCAGTATTCTAAATCATCGTACATCACGTTGTTGTAGCAACGTTCATCCTTAGTAAATTATCTACCGTCTGGTAGCTTTATCATTGAAGCAGACAATCCAGCTTTTATATAGGGTAATTGCAACACTGACAAATGTATACAGCGTACTGAAGTCAATGCCATAACATGCATACCCAATCATGGAGATGACTAATCCAATGATGGCTTCCATAGAACCACTCCTTTCGGAAGTATGTCCGCCATCATATTTTTATAATATCAGAACACATTCCAACTATCAACTGATTATTAGATTCTTATTGCTCAAACTAATAGCTGAACCTAGACTGATAATCTGAATGTCTCCTCTTGTACGTGAGTTGTAACACTCTCTTATTTATTGTGTATATGAAATTATGAAGATAACTTCTCCCACGTCTTAGCTCCGACAATTGCGTCTACAGTTAAGCCATTAGCTTTCTGGAATACCTTGACTGCTGCCAGTGTCTTGTATCCGAAGATTCCGTCTATAGCACCAACTTCATAACCTTTAGCTTTCAATATCTGCTGCAGTTCCTTGACTGACGATCCCTCACTTCCTTTTTTCAGAATCGGGTGTGCCTTAGACAATACTGCTGCCGTCTCATTGTCCCCAGAAACATTGGCACTCAGAAACAATGCTCTTTCTTCCTGCCGGCGCCGTGTCAGCCCAGAAAGACCCTTGCCTGCTGCCTTGTTATACAGCAGCATCTTCTCCGCAATGACTTCCCTGCTTCTGGTGCCTCCGGCGGTGAGCTGATCGATGCTCCCAAGGTTAAACGCAAAGGATACAAGCGCATCGAACTCATGCTGGGTCCATCTGTACCTACTGTAAAAGTTATTTACTTTCTTTTCAAACTTTTCCAGATCTGCGATCAGGATTGCTTCCGCCTGTGCCTGCGTGATCTTTTGTCCGGACTTCACATCTCCCGTATGTCCGTAACCGATGGTCCAGACTCCAGCCAGACATTTATAAGCATCCAGCCGGCAGCCTTCATATCTTTTGATCAGGTCTATGCCTGCCTGTCCTGTCTTTAACCCCATTACTTGATACCTCCAATCTGTGCGATGGCCTGCTTAACTTTATCATATCCGAGCATACTTCCCAGCCAGTTGGCCACTCCCATCAAGGCAAGATATACGCTGTTAAGGGCATTAAAAGGTACCTGATAATTTACATAGTAGAGAGCCGTTGCCCCGCATCCTACGATCATCGCCACGATCAGCACTAAGATATTCGTCGCGTATGAAACATTCTGTTCATCCAGAAGTCTCTTGATTCCCTCTGTAAGCAGCGAAGTCACCGCCGCACACACTGTCAATATGATTAAAAACATCGTTACTGTCATAATTCATCCTCACTTTCCGGTTGCACCGGTGCAACCTCTTCACTTTCTGTTTCGTTATACATATACTGCTCCTTTAACCGCACCCGCTGCTCTTCCTTTGTCTCGAAATAGGATTTTACACTGTAAACAAGGAATGCACCTACGATCTCCGTCACAATTAGCCCGCCCATCGTCTCCGCGATCTGATCCCGCCCCAGCAGCGCGAGCAGAAACGGAAACTGCATATCAACCAGCGCCACATTGATGATCCGGGTCATCATCTTTTTGGTGTATGTATGATACCGGCGTGGTCTGGTCTGTCCGCTCTCTTCCATTGTCCTCAGTCCTTTCCCGCAATGATCTACACGATCGCGACTACCGCAGCAATCACCGCACTTATGACCGCGCCGATCGCTGCGCCGGCGCTTGTCCTGCTCAGCCATTTGTTCCTATCCTGCAGATCCGCAATATCCTCTGCCTGCTGCGCGTTCTGCTCCTGCAGTTTGATTATTTCCCGCTGGTTATCATAGATCTGTTTCTTACTGTTGTCCCAGCTCTCGATCTTTGATTCGATCTTGATCAGGCGGTCTAAGACTTCCCTCTCGAAACTATTCTCCGGCATAATTTTCCTCCTTCCCTGTTACTGTATCATCTGCTCACTTTTTATCTGCTGTCGTACCTGACTGATCTGATCCGTCGGCGGTCCATTCGCCGGAAACATTGTTGCAACAGCTATTGCAGCAACTGATGCCATAAAAATAATATAAATTGCTGTCAGTATCTTTTTATTCCCACTTTCCGTTCTCCGGCATAGCTCCTCATGCTCTTTTTTTGATATATAGTCTTCCATATTATTTCACATCGCTTTTTCAAGTTGTTATTCAACAGATGAATCGATCAAATCTTCTGTAGTCTCCTGCCCCGCCTGTGCACCTTTAAGTGCATCCATTCTTTTCGTGAGATTATTGATCTGCTCTTGCAGTTGCTGTAGGCTGGATAGTAGACTGTTATATCTACCTTCCACTTCCATTTGCAGTCCAAACAGCGAAATCGTCCTATTATTAAATGCTGTCTGTACATCTCCTTCAATCCATACATTTCCTTTAAGCTGTGCACCTCCCGCTATTGTTGCATTGCCATTCCAGTCAATTTCTACAATATTCTTTCTGTCTGTATCAGACGTTCCGCCGCCGATAATCACAGCGCCGCTTTTGGCGGAATTATACTTGCCTCCAGCATGTTGTGCCATATCCGCAGCCATTACTCCCAGCCCCTCTGCGTGAGAATATGGTGGTGCAGCTGTGGTATTGTATCCCTCGGCATGAGCGCAAGTCATATTTGCTACCGTACCGTATCCCTCTGCATGGGAATAATCTCCATTTGCAGTCGTCTCGTTCCCTTCTGCGTGACTTGACTGGCCTCTCGCATTCGTTTTATTTCCCTCTGCGTGGGAATAACTGCCGATTGCAGTCGTCTCATTCCCCTCTGCATGGGCAGCGTATGTGCTGGGAGAATTGCCGGCAATTGTCTTATATCCTTCTGAGTGAGAATAATGTCCTCCTGCGCAGGTTTCAAATCCTTCTGCATGTTGAGAATTTGTCGCAGCCGGATATTCTTCCAATCCTGCCACTGTGCCATGTCCTTCAGCATGAGACTGAATTCCTATCGCTTTCGTACCGTATCCCTCTGCATGAGATTGATTCCCGATCGCATTCGCGGAATACCCTTCCGCATGAGAAGAATAACCTTCAGCCTTTGACAGCCTCCCTTCGGCGTGGCTATAATTTCCGGAAGCTACCGTATCACCACCTTCAGCATGTGAAGGACTCCCGGAAGCCGTCGTATCTGTTCCTGACGCGGCAGAAAAGTCTCCCGATGCGGTTGTTCTACTTCCTTCCGCGCAGGAATTCGCACCACTTGCACTAGTCATAAATCCGTATGCACGTGCATTTCTACCGGATGCAATGCCGTTATCTCCCCACGCGATACTCTGATCTCCTTTTACACTCTCGTTTTGCCTCCCAAGATTAATCGAATCATCATCGTATATCTCTTTCAGAGCACGGTTGTCCTTCGCTTCCTTGATTCCGGATTCGATATGCTCCAAGTCATCTGCCAGAATCGGTGTTATGCTATTAGGCTTATCCATCCAGTCTTCGTGCACCTTTGTGTATGTATCTCTGGTTGCCATGATATCCCTCCTATTCTTTTTCTAGCTCATTTATTTCTCCTCGGATTATAAAAAAATTCCCAGAAGACTCCTTAAGATATACATTGTCAAAATATACTATTGCTTCTCTTTCATCATATTCTTCATCGTTGCTGTGAGTCATTCCGTAACCGCACAATCCGTTTATCTTTTTTGCTCCAAATTCTTTGTTTTTAAAATATATATCCGAATAATACGCAATACTGCAACCAACCGAATAGCCATCGGTGGGGGACGGAACATTGCCACCTACATAGATTTCTGCATAACGATTCGTTCTGGCGTTTTTTATACTAACAGCGGAATTAAATGTTATAAAATTTTCTTCCTTAAATCCTGCGCTTGTTATCGAATAAATACCGATCGATCTTTTATCGTTACCGTCTCGTAAATTATAAATAAAAATCACAACTTCCTTTTCATCAGCGTACAAAACCTTCATCGATACAACATCTGATAAAGTTATATCTTCCATTCTTTTCAATGTAGTGAATTTACCTTGAACTGGATCGAATTTCTGTACGGTCATTACGTAACCTTGAAGGTCTTTTGCGCCGACACACCATATTTCATCTTGGACGTTAAACAAATTTACGCGCGTATTCAGTTCATAATGTTCAATCTGTTTAAATGATTCTTCGACAACGCCGCTTGTATTAACTATATCTATGCTCAAGTGACTACTGCCTTCACTACGCCAAAAAACATATTTCTTACCATATCCGTTTGCTATCGTGCGTGGTTCAGACACTCCCGATATTCCATATTCAGTCTCAATGCATTCCTGTATATCTCCATTAATGTCAAAATTCAAAATAAACCACTTCTGGCTTCCTGTGCTTTGGTTTCCGTATGTAATAGCGCACGAATTATCGTTAATTACAACAATTTGATTGCCAGAAAATGGCTGCGAAAACGGTTCTAGGTTTATTTTTTTCCATTTGACAGCGTCCTTTGAATATGCATAGAAGTACATCTGATATCCATCAGATTTCATGCCTTCTGGGGAAAACTGCGCAACTAAAGCTTTTCCTACCAATGTTATGTACTGTATTCCTCCGTAATAAGGAATTTCGTCAATATATTTTTCTTTTACATCCGCAAGCGCAATTCCGCTATAATAATCTCTTTTTTCTACAAAAAA
This sequence comes from Lachnospiraceae bacterium, assembly GCA_014804605.1. Classification (GTDB taxonomy): domain Bacteria; phylum Bacillota; class Clostridia; order Lachnospirales; family Lachnospiraceae; genus UBA3282. Next base: position 62,096 of record JAAUZM010000027.1, read on the forward strand.
CTCGTCCGGATATAATTTTTCCCAAACAAGTTCTGCGCCTTTATATAATTTGTCATGAAACTTCCCGTCATAAAATAAATCCTTATGATCTGTTCCTTGATAAATCAATCTTGAACTTTGCTTTCCCATCACTCTACCACCACAATTCCTTGCACTGCATATAACGTATTTTCGTCTGGTATTGCCGGGTAATCATCAATCGTCGGAAGAGACACCAGCTTTAATCCTCCACCACCCTCAAAATTCTCAAACATCCCGTCTATCGTTTCCTTATCGTAGTAGTCGTCCAGATCCGGCATAGGTACATCACCGCCGGTATACTGCTTCTTTTTCAGGATGTCGATCTGTGTCTGCAGGTCTGTGATAAACTCTGTCTGGTACTCTTCCCCCTCCGCGCTGTATGTATCCCTCAACGCCTGTATGCCGCTTAAGTTTCTGTTCAGCACGGGAAATGATTTTTCCATGTAGATAATATCTCCGGACGTGTTTTCCTCTGAATAAGTCGCTTCATAATCAATCATCATGTAATTGACTACATTTAAGCCACATTCCACGAACGGGAGTCCGTTGTTGTCTGATCTATACGGATAATAGGAAAATCCCTGTACACTGTTGTATACATTCATAGCAATAGCCGATAAAACATCTTTTGAAAGTCCGTAAGAGAACATGTTTCCCTGAATAATATAGTTGTTCTCTCCCGTTCCGTAAGTGACGCCCTCATCTTCTTCGGACTGGCGGATCGTAACGCGGTCAACAGGACGCACTTCAAATTCCTCATGTTTGACTTCCTTGTAAAATGGAAAGCCTGTCTGTGTAAGTTCCTGATTTCTTAACGCTGTGTTTGCTCCCGGGAATGTATCCGGTCCGGGAAAAAGCGTCGGACCCGGATATGTGCCGTTATCATACATTTCACTGAGTATCCTGTATTCAAATTTCCCTTCACGGTTAATGATCCCGAATGCACCGTTGATCTGGCAGAATGCCTTGATTACAGATAACGCCTGCAAAGTGTTTGGGGCGTACTGCTTATTGATCGTAATGGCATCGTTCGGCAGGCTTGTTTCCACCTGTTCCAAACCGACGAAATCAAACAGACTGTCACGCAGGTCTTTCAAGCTGATCGGGAAGGTAAGGGATTTATACCACGCTGCGACTTCGGTGTTGCCACGGGTATACAGGTCATCATAAGCGGTGATTTCCTTGATCCGCTTATTGCTCTGCTTCATCGCGCTGTCTACGATTCCATTAAACAGCGCCACCGGCTCTTCTTCCGTACCGTCCGTCCATATTCTTACAATAATCCTTTTCCCTTTTACATCTTCCTTCAGGTCCTGCACATTAATCTTGAATTTACTGGCAATACAGCCGACAAATTCTATGCTCTCCTTATCCACCAGACTCTCCGAAAGGCTCATGGACTCTGAATGTATCGGAGTTCCGCTGATTTCTTTGTCCAGTTCAGGAAAATATAAGGCAATATGTTTTGTTACCGAATCCTGCTTATACGCATTTTTTACATTGTCTGATACTTCCATGCCATCTCCTAATATTCAATAAACAGCCAGTCCATCTCATTGTACTTTGTCGGCACTCCGTTTTTGTCCACCTCGTCCCGTTTTGCTTGGAAACTCTTATCCAGATAAAACTCCCCGGTTTTAAATGTTCCGCTCTCGTCATCGTAATAAGTGCAGTTCGCATTCCGAAGTTTATAATCAATATAGTTGCTTACTATGCCGGACATAATCCCGCGGAACTCTGCACCGCTCATTGAAAGCGTCGTAAACTTTATCTCTGTCTTGGTATGGGGCATTCCGTTATCGTGGGTTACGCCGTACATATCCGTATAAGGATCGAGGCTCTGCCTCTGGTTCGGCTTTATATCGGGTGAACCCTTCTTTATTAATCTGTCCGGGAAGTCGTAGTTTCCGAATCTAAACTGTGCCATATGTAACCTCTATGCAAGTGCGTGTTTTCCATGCTGCTTATAATACTCTCTGTCCAGTTTCTGTATGATCTCCAACAAACGGTACCCCTCACACTCAACCGTCAGGTGAAGGTTAATCTCCTGTCCGGCATTACCGCCGGTAAGTCCAAGTGTTGCTGCCTCTTCCCGTAATGCCTGTTTGATCGTCGAGATCGGTGACACGATCTCCGTCTCTCTATTGTTATCCCCGAGGATTGCGAGGTGCTGCTTCATTGTCCGCGGTATCACCTGCCCGGTGGCGTATGCCGGTATCTCTACTTTATTCAGCGATGCGATAGCGGCATTGGCTGTATAAGCCGACGGTGCTGACATGCGGGAAGACTTTTGCGAAGTTCCTCCGAACAATCCACCAACCTTGCTTCCGAAAGAGCCAAATTTATCACCTATACTGCCTACTTTTTGTGCGATCCAATCGAGGGCTTCCTTGACAGTATTTTTAATACTCCCTAGAATCGTTTTTACTTTATCTCTGAGACCGTTCCAAAGATTTGTCCATATTTGTCTAACGTTCGAATTAAAACTAGAAAATCCGGCTTTTATCTCATTGAATTTTCCAAGAATATTCTGCTTTACAAAATTAATTACAATCTCAACAGTTTTCTTTATTGACTGCAAAAATGCGTCTATAGAAGATTTTGTTGCTTCGACAAATACTTTTAAGATGTCTGATATTAACTGCAAACCGCCTTCTATAGTTCCTCTGATAGTTTCTGCAAATCCGCTAACAATATCTTGCAATCCCTGAAACGCCTTTTCCCAATCACCTGAAAGGACTCCGGTAACGAAATCAATCAGGCCGCCAAGGATCGTAATTACGCCACTTATCATGTCCGCAATATATCCTGCAAGATTTTTCAACGTATTCCATACCGCTTGAATAACCGGAAGAATTTTAGGTAATACATTGGCGATGATCCACGCAATCATCGGCTGTAAATAATTTTCCCAGACCACCTTAAGTAAATCAGCAATCTTCCCAAGAAATTCTGCGGCATTATCAAGCAATGGCTGTATATGGCTTTGCCACAACTCATCAAAATCTGCCGCCCACTGATCTAATATGGGCTGCACGTTTCCATTCCAGAACTCTAAAAATTGACCAACCAGATCGGACAATCCCTGCGCCACCGAATCAAAAAATGGCTTGAAGTGCTCATCGTATACTTCATTGAGCTTATCGAAGGTATCATCAATCCCCTGCTTAATAGTCCCTGCGACTTCTGCCAAAACACCGAGGAATCCTTCTAATGCCGCACGGAATGCTTCCTTATTGTCTACAAAAGGCTTTATGATAATCTGTGCTATATCGCGGAAGAACTTTGACGCAAGCTCTGTTATTCCCATGAGGGTATCTGCGAAGATGCCAATAATATTTGCTGTAAGCTTCTGCCCCTGCTCGCTCGCAAAAGCTTCAAAAACATAGGCTATCGACTGAAACAATTCAGCAAACATCTGATTTATTTCCGCCCATATATTAAACATGGATATCAGATGTTCTTTTATCCTGTCCTTGTTCTCTTCGAGATACTTTGCAATTCCACCCAGAATGTTTGTCGCAATCGTAAGACCGATGCTTGCCATAGCGCCGACAAGGCTGCCGAGCATATATGCTACTGACTGCGCCCAGCCATCAGCAGCCGCTAATACTGCCGGATCAGTAAAAATATCAATCAGACTCTCTTTAATAGATGCAAGGCTGTCTTTGATGGACTGCCACCGGTATTCCCAATCACCCAATCCGTCCCAGAATCCCTGCATAAAGATGTCTTTCAATTTCTCTGCATAATCAATGATAGGTTTTAGCAAGTCCTTCAGCTTCTGTATAAAATCTAAGATTCCGCTGTTGATCGGAACTTCCTCAAACATTCCGGAAGTGTCCTCATCATCCTTGCCGGAATCCTTATCAGATGTTATGACATTTAACTTATCAAGACTGCTAACCTGCTTGTTCTGCTCTTTGTTTTGCTCCTTTATTGCCGCAGTCGTCTGCTTAACTGCTTTTTTGTATGTTTTCTGTCCGGAAATTGCCGCTATAAACTGTCCTACGGTATCAATAAGTCTGGTCAACCATTCTACTGCCTTCTGTATATATGGGACGACCATCTGTACCAGTGGCGCAAAAGCAGCGGCGAGACTATTTTTCAGCGTCAGCAGGCTTGCCTTAAGGCTGTCTATGGAATTTCTGAACTGTTCGTTCCCTTTATAAAAATTGTCAAATCCACCCTTTATGCCCTGTGTAAGCGCGCGGAAAGCTTTGCCTATCTGACTAACAATAAAGAATGAAATTGCGAGGCTCTTGAGCCTCGAACCAAAGTTTTTTAAAAGTCCGCATGATTTCTCTGCGTACTTATTTATCTTTTTGAATGCATTTCTTCCATTCTCTCCAAACTTCTTATACGCCTCGGTTGCATTCCTCTGCTTGGCAGTAAGAAGATCATGCTTTTCAGTCAATACAGACAGCTCATTGCGCAGATACTGCACCTGCTGCGCCATCTTGGCATACTCTTCCGTATCCTGTCCCAGAGTAAAAGCCTTACCGGTATCGACAAGATCCTGTAATTCTCCTTTGGCATATTTGATCTCGTTCTCTGTCTCTTCGATCTGGTGAATCAATCTATCCCATGCAACGCCGTTAGCTTTTCCTTCGCGCTGCATCTGTTCCTGCTTTTCAAGAAGCTTGTTAAGTTTCTGTTCTGCCTTCTCGATCTGCGTTGTGATTTCTTGATATTCCTGCGTCGGCAGCTTCGCGTCCTTCATTTCGCCCATTTTGGACATCAGAGACGCGATCTTATCAGCCTTCTTGGCAATCTGGTTTTCCAGTGCCATAAGCTGAACTTCTGCACCTTTTCTATCAATTTTTGTTCCGACTCTTATGGTGGTATCATAATTTGCCATTAAAAAAAGTCCTACCTTTAGCTTTTCAGGTTAGCGACACGCTCCTCTTGCGTGCCGGTATTAAATCTGTTGCGGAACTGAATGCCAACTCAACCCAAATGCTCTTCCAGATATGAGTTGTATGCTTCCTCCTCCCGAAGCTCTTCCCGGCTCTTCGGTTTCCGTATATCCACCAGATCACGGTTGCGATTATAATATTCACTCTCATGGTCTGTCAGTTTCTTTCCTCTGTTCAGCTTGTCACGGATACCGACTATATATGTCCACGTATCTTCCCCGATTTCGCTCATATAGCCCGTCAGCGTCCACCAGTGGATATATTCCGCCTCACGCACTTCCATGCCCGCTACGGCGTTCACAGCCGCGAATATCATCTGTTCATCCTGCTCCCAGTTAAAAACAGGTTTTTCAGTATCTTTTGCCCGATGCCGGCCTCCGGACAGGAACCAGCCGATCTGTGCTGCTGCCTCCTGTATGTCGAAACCGTCCTCTATCGCCGCATACACATCGTCCGCACAGGTAAAATCCTCAAATAACAGATATATGGCCACGATCCATGCCTCGCCGGTTTCAAGTTCCGGATCATTGAACGCCTTGTATACCTGAAGAACGTTTCTGTAATCCGTCCGCATGGGATATTCTGCATCACCGACCGTCAACGTCTCCGGAAGATGCCCGATCATTTTTTACTCCCTTTTCTTCTATTGCCCGATTTCTTGTGATCCTGCGGCTGATACTTCCCCATGCGCTGTTCCCGCGCCAGTTCATCCTTCTTGAACTTTCTGCCGAATGTCTTTTCCATGATCGGGGTAATCTTCTCAAAAAAATCAGTAATGCATCCCGCGTCCGGCAGGAAGTCCGGAATCTCGTCGTAGACATCGCTGAAGTATTTCCGGACTGTTCCTTCCCCGAACATATTGTCAATAGTCTGCACTGCCAGATTTGAAAATTCCACGTTTACCTTGGAGATCTCAGTAACTTTATCCCTAACAGACTGCATATCCTTTTTGCCTTCGTATTGCTTCTCGATCTGTTTGATCCGTCCTGCAACCGCGTCCGCTTCGTCCATGATCCGTCCATAGCCTGCGACAAATTTGTCGTAAGTCTCCGCATTATCACCAGAGATCGCTATGTAATCGCCTTCCTCGTTCAATTCAATCTTGTGAATGCTTATACTGCTTTCTACTATGCTTGATTTTTCTACAAGTCTTTTTCCCATCCTAATATCCTCCTGTAATCCGGAATGCGAACAGGAGGTACGCACTCCGGATATATTAAGTTTTTACTTAATACCTTAACTCTCGGCTTTCTTTGCCGTGCTGTTTGCCGTGCCTGCCGTCTGGTTTATCGTCTGTGTCTCCACCGCCGCACCTTCCGTAAACGTAGGCACCCGCTTGGTAACAGACACGCTGCCTTCAGTTCTTCCGCCGTTCATGCTGATATTGAACGGAATCGCAAACCCTGTCGTATCTCCACCGTATGACTGTGGTACCACTACCACATTCTCCATCCATGCCTGACCTGTCAGCGTGACAGTATCGGACTTCTTGACCTCATCCGTCAGGATTGCTTCCAGCAGATACGCACCGGTGGACTCCTCATCCGATTTCCTGTTCATTGCAAGATCCTTAATATGTTCGTAAATCGCATCTTCTGTTCTGGCGAAATAATTATCCAGTGCCAGCTCCGGTTTAAATCCGCTGTGATCCACGATGGTCTCACCCAGAACATTCTGTTTGGTCTCTACTTCGGGATTTAACTCCAAGGATACATTGTCTGTATCCTTTCCAATCAGCGTCCATTTCTCCTTGTCAAATGACAGCCATGTTGCATATACGGCTCTCGGTAATTTCATCTTGTTTCCTCCTTTACTTTTCATAAACGATTGATATCGTCATCTGATATATACTGTTATCCTGTTCGGTGCTTCCCACGTAAAACGGGGTTGTGATCGCAATCGCCGTCACCGTAGCATTGGGAATATCCGGGTACTCTTTCCTGTCCTCGCACTCTTCCACCCACTGTTCCAGTGCTTCCATGAATTCACTGCTTTCCACGCTGTCCGTATTGGTGATGGTTGGAAGTCTTGCCTGCAGCGTATAGTGTTCCGTGATGGTCTGATCCCCAGTCACGCTCTTCTTCACATTCCGTACCGGCTCTTTCACGAGTGCATAATCCACATTCCCATGCATCAGATCCGTATCAATACGCTTCATTGCTCCGCTTCCCTGCGGATCAAATGTTTTCAGCCAGTTAATAACTGCCCCTGATACCGTCACTTTCCTGCCTCCTCTCTGGCCGCCGCCTCAATTCTTTCCAGTCCTCCGTTCTGCAGCATCCTCGGTACCCAGTATGGACCTCTCTCCGGAGCTCCCTGATATTCCAGCAGTCTGTTCGTAGGTACTTTCTGCACACCCTTTCTGGAACGCCATCCGCCGTCCTTCACCTCGAAGCCAGCGCAGTGCAGAAGCGGATCTTCGTATACGATCCCGTTCCATACATAGTGTGCATACTTAATGGCTCCGCCGCCCCAGACAACATCCGTCCCTTCAATATGTCCGCTATCCCTTAAGGCACCCTCATCAAACGGAATAAAATCGTCAGACAGCCTGAGTACTGCGTTGGACACTGCCTGCTGGACCCTGCCGCCTTCCTCCAGACCGAATGCATTAATACAGTCTTTCAGATTAAACGTACACTGATAATCCCTACCACCCATTACTTACCGACCACCTTTATATTCTTCAGCCGCATCCTGTTCCTGTTGTCGGATACCGCCGTAACAGTAACCGCATACTGGAAATCCTTTTTTAATGCCGATAACCTGTATTCCCGGCCGATCTCCTGTGCTATTTCCCCGAGAACAATCACGTCCTGTCCGCTCTTTGCGTCCAGCGTCCAGAACTCACCGCATTGTTCCGGCGGCAGTTTCCGGTATTCATCCGGCGGCAGATATGGTTTATTTCCATAATTCCTCTGAAAATCGACCGTGATCTTCTCAACCTTCGCTTCGGTCTGCACTCCGCCCGACACCGTCACTTCTGTCTTGTTATGGGACCACTGTACACCGTGTATTACGCTGCGGCTCCACCTTTCCGTATCACCGCTTCCGCAATAGTTGTACACGGTCATGACATCCGTAAATAATACATTCATAACACACCTGCCAGTCCGGTGCCTCTTAAACCATTCAGGATGATCTCCCTCTGCTGCTCATTTTTCTGTGCTGCCGTGGTGACCGTATAGCTCTCCGAATACCCGTCGTTTGATACGGAAGAAATACCCGTACCCATGCCCGACATATCCTGCGCATATAGTAAATTAGCCAGTTCGCAGGCCGTGTCCTGAATCTGTGCATACACCTGCTTCTGAAAATCCGTGGCGGTAGTCTTCCTATGGCTTCCGACAAACCGCGATACCCGCATATGGGTAATAGCATCCATTTTTGTCTTCGCCTGCTTTATGAGCTTGTTAAATGTCTCTTCATCCGGTATCTCGGAATAAAGGGAGCTGTAATACTCCCATGTGATAAAGTTCATACAGCCCCCTCCCTTCTACTTCGCTCCATCCTGTTGCACCGGTGCAACTCCGTCATTCACCGCTCCTGACAATGCGTCCAGCTCTGTCTCCAGCGCCGTATTCTCCACAGTAAGATCCTCTACCGTCTTCTTCAGCGCCGTATTCTCCGCAGTAAGTTCTTTTACGGACTTCTTCAGTTCCTTATTTTCCTTCTTCAATGCAGAATCCGGCGTCTTATCGTCCTTACTCGTTCCCATTCCTACTGTTCTCATAACGCGCCTCCTATTCCTTATGACTCAGGTAAATACCCGCCTTCTTATTCTGATAAATATCCACAATTCCATATTTGCGGTACTTCACAATGTCGGCATCCGCATTCGGATTCGCCGATGCCGGAATGACGTTCGAAACCACGTGTTTGTCATGCTTGATGACTGCCGGTTTATGAATAATCATGAAATTGATTTCTTTCGCTTCTTCCGCTTTTTTGTAATGCCCAGCTTCCTCTCCGGCGCTCTTACCGTCAAGCAAATTAATCGCTGTATAAAATCTGCTCTGAGGCACCGGCTTCTTAATGGTAAAATGGGACAAAATTTCCTTAGACTTATAGGTGTCCAGCATCATAAGTCCGTTCAGGAGCACAGGCGTTGCGTAAAGGATACGTCCATCCTCCGGTACTTCATCATTGTCCATCGTATTCTTTGCTTCCAGCAGGGCATTCATGAATGCTGCGGCATCCGCAAACGTCTTCGCCTCTCCCTTAGAGATGCCTTCGATACCCGCCAACGTTGCAAATGTAAACGCATCCGCCTCCGGCGCCACCTTGGTACGCATCATCTCCGCACCTGCCATGCCGAACGCAAGGTTATAAGTCTCCTGATTATCCATCGCATCTACAGACAGCTTCGCGCCACGGTCATAGTTGTACTCCGTGGATACCCACTTAAAGTCAACCGTTCCCTGCGTGTAACCGCTGTTTCTGCTATAATCCCCAAGACCGGTTACGGCAATCTGGGGATATACGATCTCCTTGGCATTGGCTCCCGCTCTTGCCATCGCAGGATCTCCGGTGAGATCGCTGGTTACTGACTCTCTCTGGTATACTTCGTCCAGAAGAGGCACATAATTTTTCGCTAATACAATCGTGTTAGGCATTTAGTTCTCCTCCTTCTTATTTCTGCTCTGCAACCGGCGGAAGTCCCATTGCCGCTCTCAGCGCAGCGTCATCCGTAACTCCGGAAGACTTTGTTACCGTCCCGATCAGATTACCTGTTCCTGCCGGGCCGGCTTCCGGATCGCCGAACAGCATTTTACTGTCTTCTGCTTCTGCGAGCTGTTTCAATGCTGCTGCCATGTCTTCTTTCTGGTTCTTGGAAGCCTTTAACGTCTCCATGTCCAGCAGTGCTGCGATCGCTTTCGCATTCCTGCCCTTGGCAGACGTGATGGAATCCTTCAGCAGCGCATCAAAATCTCTGTTGGCAAGTTCTGCCGTATGCTCCTCATCCTTTTTCTTAAGATCAGCCTTCAGATCATCGATCTGTTTCTTAAGCGCTTCTGCATCCACGCCTTCAAACTTCTTAAGCGCTTCTTCCGTGGTCGCTACCTTGTCCTGTTCCGCCTTCAGATCAGCCTTTAACTTCTCCAGATCACTCTTTAAGGGCTGGACATCTGCATTGTTCAGATCACATACCTTGTCGATCTGCTCCTTGGTGAGCCCAAGTTTTTCAAGTTCTTCTCTCTTCATGTTCTCTTCTCCTTTTAACGATTTTTTTAACGAGGTCAATCAACCTCTGGATGCTGCGGAATATCCCGCTGTAAAAAAAAGAACCGATACAATCAATCCATTTAAGGATTCACTGTTTCGGCTCTAGGCTCTATGTTTACCAATATTTCGTTTTTACATCGCTTGCAATATGCAGGATATCTGATGATCACCGTGTCCGGTCTAATTTTGATGAAATGTTCGTTACCGCATACGGGACATCTGTACCATTCGAACTTCATGTGACCACCGCTTTTATAATTTCACATTATATGTTATGCGTTTATCATAACATTAGTTTATATATTGTGCAAGAGAAAAATCTTTAAATTTCATCCGACGACTTCATGACCGATTGGATCATGGGTGTATACTTTTTATCCAATGCCGCCATTGCCCACGTCTGTGGACCGTCAAAATGCTTTCCGTCAGCAGGAGGAAGGTTTTTTTCTATTTCTTCGATTTCCTTTTTCCACATATCGATAATCTCATTTATTTTCTTGTTCTGTTCTTCCGTCAACTGCCTTCCGCCCATATCTTATATATCCTCGCTTTGCCAGACTCTCCATGATTCTGTGCTGCAAATCTTCATTGACATTCACAGTCAGTAAGTCATCAATAGACCATCTCCATGCCTGATTATATGTAACTTTGTCTATCGGCTTTATAACTTCGGCATAATAATCGTACCGCTCATTCACCAGCCTAAAAGATGCTGTCGGATATCTGCGCATCATTTCATAGTCATCTTTACCAAAAGATACAATATCATTCGTTTTTGGATGGTTATGCAGAACTACGCAGTCACTTAAGTCCAGCGAACCAATACTTACATTATCATCTACACCTTTATTGTAATATACATTTCCCGATTTATCAATAACGACCAGCTTTTCAATATCACTATCCCTTATCTGCTCTCCAAAATATTTGACTGCTTCCTCCTTTTTCGCAACATCAATCCGTCCAACCTTCGCGGGCTCGCTTCCATTACCTATTTTATCAGAAACACCGAGTGTCTTTTCCTTAAGTCCATTTTTGAAACTGCATCGTTCATACTCCTTCCACGCCTTGGTCTTCCGCAGATCAGACGTTCCACACTCATACCGCAGGCGCTCGGTCTTTGCTTTGATCTTGTAGCTCTCGCAAAACTCCTTATACGCTGCCGTTCTCCGCCTTATTCTGGTGTCTATTTCCTTCGTATCCATGCCTAACCTGTCAAGTGCTTCTTTCTCCCTCTTCAGAGCCCTCACAGCACGCTCCATGGACCTCATTTTCTGGGTCATGGCATAATAATCATATGTCTTCCCGTCGATTGTGACGGGCTTCGGTGTTTTCAGCTCAGGCGGCAGAATATCTATGCCTTCAAACCATACATAATACCGGTGCCGGCAGTTATATCCGTACAGACCTCTCGGATCGTTCTCATGAGCCCCGTCCACACTGTAGCCGGTCTCCTCCCACAGATCCCTGATCTGATCCTGTCCGATCCGTGCCGCTTCTGCGGAGTAATCCGTGCCGGCTTTGATATAATATACCTTTCCCTGCCACTGTTCATGGTTAGCGATGCCCTCACCGACATTCCGGGCACCCTGATGTCTTGACACATATACCAGGTTCTCCCCGGTATTTTCCATATTCCTGTCCATGATCCGGCCGGATATCTGATGGCAGCCCGTCCGTACTGCCAGACGTACCGCCGTGTCGAGCTGCATGGAATATCCTGATTCAAAATTAATGGACCGCAGACCACTCTGCGCAAGCTCATGTACAGTATCAGCTATTACCTTGTCTTTACTGAACGTACCGGTGCAGACCTTGATCAATGCCTTATCGAGTTCCTTCTGGTACAGACTTTCTATAGGCTCATAGCCGGACATGGTCTTAAAACCTGTTGTCCGCGTCAGATTCTTCAGCTCATCCCGCGTCTGTCTGGCAAATGCCTCTACAAGTTGCGGCAGGAAGGAATCGTCCGTAAGCTCCCGCCCGGCCTCTTTCCATATGGCAAGGTCTACCGCCCACGAAGTGTCTGCCGCCCTTTTCAGAATCTCATTGCTCCCCTCGTAAGCCTCCCGGCTGATCTCGTTCAGGAGCTTTCGCACCTCCCGCTTATGCTCGATCGTATTCTTGGCCACATTCTTTCTGAACGCAGGATTAGAGCGGAGCAGCTTCATCTCCTCATGTCTGATCTTCGCCGGGCTGTAGCCCAGTTCACGCATAGCAATCGCTTCCAGTTCCGCTGTTCTGGTATAACTTAAAGATTCTGCTATACGCTCCGCCACATCAGCAATGACCTCGGATTCCAGATATTGAAACAGCGGCGTCAGTGCTTCACTTATGATCTCCTGTTGCTCTTCCGATAACATAGCTTAATCCTCTTCTTCGTCGGAATCCTGTTCTTCTTCCTCATTCCTTTTTGATACAAGATTCTCGGCTTCTTTCGGCTTAAGGTTATATGCACTTTCTAAATACCACTGCAACAATTCCGGAATGTCGAAGTTCAACGCGTCATTCCGTACACGTTCAAGTTCTGCTTCCTTATCCGTAATCAGACTATCGTCAAATTCAACCTTTATCTCTTCATCAACATTAAAAGAAGTTCCGTGAAATGTGTTTGAAAACCACATAACTGCATGACAAATATCCTGTATGTACCGCGTAGCCTCCTGTCTCTGCCGATTTAACTCCTGCATCTGGTCTTGTCTGCTCAAAACAAATTCTGTCGCCGTAGTGATCTGCCCGTTTTCAAAACTGTACTTCTTTGTCCCGTATCCGAACATCATAGACAGAAGAGATAGATTTAGTTCGAAAGCTTTCGTGATACCCTCGATCCTTATTTCCGGATTGTACTCTGTTACCAGCTCCTTCGCGTCCGGAAGTTTATCCTGCCCGATCAGCACAAACAGTTTTTTTGCCTGTTCATTCGGCGTAATGGGTTCCCCGTTATCATCGAACTTACACATGAGATCATTGACGATCAGCAGCTTATCCGCCTTGTCCAGATCACCGTACAAGACGTTGTAGCACAGGTCGAGTGCTTTCAGCATAGGAATGGCATTATGTATCTTGGGAAGGCCGTACCCGGTCATATTGTCCAGATTGTTGACTTCTGCATTGCGCATTACCGCAAACGGCTTGACATCCCCAAGGTGCACTATTGTCTCCAGATCCTTTTTCTCTGTTCCATGCTCATCAAATACGTGTGTCTCCGCGGTGTATTGGTTCTCCTTTTTTGTGAACAGTACAAGGGTCGTTTCCTTCTTCCCCTGCTTCATCGCACTGCCGGCAAACGCCGCCTCTGTCACGATGTCATTCTCAACTGTCAGCGGTATAAAGCTGTCCGCTTCCACATAATTCAGTCTGATATCTCCCTTTGTGGCTTTACCATTGGTCAGAATCGTCGCATTGTCCAGCCGGATATAGCAGGCGGTTGTCCCCTCTGCCGAAGTCTTTTCGAGCTGCTTCCTGTACTGGGTATTAAACTCACTTGCCTGCAGAATTGCATTGATGAATTTTGACTGTTCGTCCGGACCTTCCTGCTTGGTTTCATCGGACTCCTTATGGGAATTGCCCGCATTAATCTCCAGTACCTCACATAGATTGGCATCATCAGAGCAGCAACGCTTTGCAAAGTTCAATCTGTTCAGTTCATACGGTGCTCCCTGTACCGTTACCCTGTTGTGAAATCCATCTATCCGACGATTCCCGTACCAGTCTCCGCATTCCCTGATGACGTCCAAGGCGTCCTCATTTACCGTATATCCTTTTTTATGTAACATGTTTTTGATATAACTTTCCATCCTGTTCTCCTTATCTGTCCAGTCCGATCAGTTCCACGAAATCCAGCATTGTATAGCAGAATCCGTCCCACCAGTCATTGCAGTTACCTATATTCTTATCTTCCGGCCTGTCCGGATGATCTTCGTCCCACTTAAGCGTCCCTATCGCCTTGCGGAGTTTTGTGCAGCGCCGGTTGATCTTAAGCCGTCCGGTATTAAAAAGCAGATCAACCATCTTCGGCCGTTCCTCCACCTCATTCTTACGGCAGCCCGCTATGTTCCTATACGGCAGTCCCACCTTTTTTGCTGCGCTCTTCATGCTATTGATCATGGTCGTCGCCGCACTGTCCGGAAACACCCAGTCCACCCGGCCATATTTCTTGATGACCATAGCATAAAATCTTACAAACGTTTCGCATATCTTATCTGCGTCGATATCCGGTGACAGCGGTATACATTCCTCTTCCAGTGCACGCAGATCATGATATTTATTGAAATATGCAGTCGCAACGAAAGTCGTCATAGACCCGTTGCCGCCCAGATCGGAACCGATCACGATCTTATACGGTCTTTGCAGGAGCCGTTGTTTCTTTATCCCGTTCTCTTCATACTCCTCGAACAATTCAGCGTCGTCGTACAGGTAAGGATCATTGTTATCTGCAAACCGACGGAAGATGATTCCTTTCGCCACTGCTCTTTCTCCCCTGATATCCCGCTTATACCATACGGTATCCTTATCATATGTTTTCAACCGTGCACGCAGTTCTTCATCGCTCACGCTGTAATTGTCAACGATGGTGAAATGACCGTAATTATATCCATATTCCGGTTCTGCTGCCTGCTGCCGTTCATGGAAGTTCAGAATCTCCTCATAATACCAGTGTTCTTCTTCCTTCGGGTTCAGATCATGAAATACTTTCCGGTCTGAGCTGGAAAGCGTACGGTCAAATACCTCTTTCAGAAACTTGGGATGGCATTCGTTTGCCTCTGTTATATACGCCATCCCGTAGGTATTTCCCTTGATCAGCTTCTCATCGCCGTCTTTCCCGCCTCCAGAGATTAACACGATCTTCTGTTCACGGCCTGTATTTACATAGACGCAGTCTCTGTTTTGATACTTTCCTTCGTGGCAACGCCCTTCAAAATAATTGAGCAATCCATATCCGTCGCAGTCCAGAATGTTCAGTCTTGCCGTAGCGGACGACACGCCGCCAATCAGAAATATCCGATTCTTATGCTGTTCGATCATCATGCAGAATATAAGAGTTTGCAGGACGTTCTTTCCGCCTCGCTTGCCACCTTCCGCGACATTGAACCAGCTATCAAAGCAGCGGTACATATATTCTTCCTGACGTTTGCTGAACGGAGCGGGCATGTTCATGCAATCACCCCTATTCTATTCATAATCTTCCAGCCTGCGGTTCTCCCTACTGTTTAGGACGATCTCCGCTAATGTCTGCATATTGTCGGCTGCTTGCCCGCTGGTTTCATCCGGAAGGTTGTTCTTCAGGAACTCGATCGCTTTCTGTTTATCGTACAGTTTGATACTGATTCCCTCCTTCGTCTCCTTGATCTCCTTCACCAGTGTGCCGTCCATGTCCTGCCTCACGCATACGCTCCCGCTGCTTATATCTACAAAATCATTGATGTCTGCCCTCGCGATATCAATCTGCTGCTGGATCAGATCCTTGATGTCTATCCGGATGTCCTGATGGAGCTCATCAAGCACTCGGTCTATCTCTTTTTGGACTTCCCTATTTTTCCCTAGAGTGTACGCATTCCTACAGGCATTTTCATAACTACATTGAAAAGCTTTCTGATATGCTTTAACCTGATTGCGATATTTGATGTAGTAGAGACAGAAAAGCCGCTGTTTTTCTGATAGTTGTCCATCTAGTTCGACCCCCGGCACCTCTTCGATTTCCGTATCCGGTTGCACCGGTGCAACTCTCTGATTTTGTGTGCACACTTTTTGCTTTTTGTGTGCACACTTTTTCTCTTTTTGTGCGCACCCCTCTTTTCCACCCCCGCGATCCTTTCTTGACCATCCATACCGCTGTTTCCAGCTCTTAACCGTGTTGATGGTGACGCCGTACTTCGCTGCGATGTCTTTATACTTCATTCCGAGCATATAGTCGTTCTCGGCCGCATCTATATTCCTCTCATCCACCTCCGCGTCACCACCTTCTCATACTGCACTCCCTAACAAATAAAAACAGAGCCGCGTATGAAATTCACATTCATATTCGGCTCTGGGCTCTCTTGTTATATTTATATGGTTTATTATAAGTTTAAGTTATATCTTGTGTCAAATAAAAATATTACTGATTTATTTATTCTTAATCAACGCCTTGACCACTGCTATAAAGATGGCCACTAATACTATCAAAGCTATGCCCGCTAACACGATCTTACAACTCATTCCCAACATTTTAAGAATCCATTCCATTTTCTCCATCCTGTTTCTCTCCCTCTTGCAAATTATATTTTGCAATGACGTCTGCTGCCGCCCGGTAACACTCTGCCCATTCGTTTATTTTATTGTTAAGCACCTTTGCCGCTTCTACCGTTGCCGCTGTAACTCGTTCTATTACTGTTTTTACCCACTCATGGTACTCCTCTGCTGCGACATAAATCTCCTCCTGATGCCCCTGCAACCATTTCTTATATTGAATCGGATTCATCCCGTATACTTTTTTAAACTGCTTTTTCTTCTGCCGTCTGTTCACATGCTCCGTCCCCCTTCTGATATCTCTAAAGGCTCTAAAATATTCCGTACAGAATATTGATATTCTAAATTAGAATATTTTAAGTGACTCCATTTACACATCCGTGTGTTTCAAAAATGCCTGCCGGATAGGTTCCTGCTTAAGTGCCTGATCTACTGTGATCTTATGATTCGCACAGTAATTATCAACGTATTCCCGGAATCTCCGGTTATGTCTGTACTCATTTTCTATCATCTTTCGCTCCTTTCCGGCGAGGACTGCTGCCCGCTGGCTTGATACAGTCCCCGCCTGCTGCCGTGTCTATGGTTATTGTGATATACTAATTACCTTATCCTTTACTCCCCATTTCTCCTTCCGGCTTCTCACACCGTTCAAACTCTATTACCCATACCCATGGATTAGCTAACCACCCATACTGAGCAAGGTCTGGCTTCTTGATGGTGTAATCCCATATCATCGCAAAACGTTCTTTATATGACTCATCCGTCCATTCACCGCACAAATGGGCTATCTCAGGTCGTATCTTTATTTTTTTGTCAGTCGGGTATGTCCCATCATCATATATACCCTCGCGCTTTATCTTTTCTTTGGTGACCTCTTGCAGACGTTCCACCCTGACATCTGTAACCTTTAACCAGATACGGGCAGCTTCTTTCGGCATATGTATGGATGGATACCAAACACCAACAGAAGGATACTCATTATCTTCAACTGATGCCTTATATAAATAACACCCACATTCTCCTTTGTCATGATTAAAAACCTTATGTGCAGTTTCGTCACAACAATTATGCTCTTCCATATCCATTCCACAATCCCAGCACGGCTCCCAGCTCCACGTTTCCCGTACATACAGAATATCTCCCAAATGATAAGGTGCTTTATACACTGGACTTTCAAGTGTATCTGTTTTTTTATTCAGACAATTTATTACCTTTCCTCCTTCACATACGAAATTTTCCCACACTGATTGTTTTACAACTCTTCTTGTAACCCTTTTTCTGTCATCCAGTATCGCCCGTACCATCTCGATGTTAAATAATATTGGTAATACTCTGCTCAATTTGCTCCACTCCTTCCTTCTCCCGTCTCTATACTTTCAAAAAGCTCCTGCAAAGCATTGATATGCCCGTAAATCTTATCAGCCGTTTCTCTGTCCAGATCTTTTCTAACTGTAGAAAACTCCTCGTTTAGTCTTCCTACAAGCTCACCCAGCCCAGCAGAAACATTATATTTTCTCAATACTATTTCATTGTTATGGGTGAAAATCTCAATCTGATCTCCTCCTTTTATTCCGAATGTTTTTCTAATCTCCCTCGGAATAACAATTCTTCCGACTTCGTCAATCCTGCGGGATATGCCTGTAGTTTTCATGCAGCCTTTATACCTCTTTCTTAATTCATAAATTTAAGCTTGACGTATAGTATCTGCATTGACAGCGGTATAAATACTAGATTCTAACTTGCAGTTTGACGCAGAGGAATTCTATGGTATTGGCAGCTTCGTTAATTACTTCCTGCAAATACTCTTGTGGATAGCAGCAACCTTCTGGATCTTCTCCGATTTCTCTTAATGTTGTTATCTGTTCACTGATCATGCTTCCTATAGATTCTTTGTGCCAAAAATTGATAAACTCATCCGTCAGCCGGCTCTTGTAATCTTCCAGTGGAATCAATATCTGATAGAAGAACACACGTCCCTGCCGGTAATGCTTTACATATCCTTTGCTTACGAGACGCGCCAGAAATGTAGATACTGTCTGCGGCTTCCATTCCTTATGGTACTTATCATTCACTCTCTGCATGATTTCCATAAGGCCCAGTTCTTCTCCTGCGTCCCATACTGTTTTCATAACCAGCTCTTCACAATCTGTCAGTTTCTCCATTGTTTTCACCCCTCTCTTCCGACATTCCCCATTCAAGTCTTGTGCCGCATTCATCGCAGAATTTCTGATAACTGCGCACTATGTTCCCGCATTTACATTCCCCGCTACTACACCCGATTGCCGTATTTTCGCCGAGATATTTGGGTGTACAATACTTTGCGTTCTGCTTGGCCAGATCATATACCCTCTCCGGTTCCATGCCTGTGTCCTCATATTGCATAAGCCTGAACAGACAGCCGTACAGCTTTTCCCATATCTTATCTGTAATGGTCTGTCCTATGCTCAGTTCTTTCCAGGGAAGACCTTTTATGCCCCAGTTTCCCTGTTTATCCTTTTGTGTCAGCATCCTATATTCTCCCTTCCAGTCTAAAGATCATTATTTCTAATGTTTATTGCTTTTCTTGTCCATAGTGCTATAATAATAGCTATGGAAGCATAGCTCAGCCGGGATGAGCGTTCGCCTCACACGCGAGAGGTCATGGGTTCGAGCCCCATTGCTTCCATTTTTTGTGTTTGTAACTCTTTTAATGCGGCTTCTGCTGCTTCTTTGGTGAGAAATATCATTTTAGTTTTGTATTCAACTTCTTTTTAAGTTTGTATTGTGTTATAATTCTTTCAATACTACTAATGAAAGGGTTACATAATGAATAAAAAATTTCCCAATTCCTTCAAACTCAAAAAGGCTTTTTTTACTTCCTTGTTTGGTGCATTTTTGGCATTTATTATTGGAAAAGTATTTGATCCATTATTTGAATATCTATATACATTTTTCCTAACGTTTGGCGGCTCCTTTGTTTCGTACATATCTGATTCTACGTATCAAAAAATATCTGACGGATTTTCAGAACAAGCATCGATGTCACTTTTTTATATCGCGTATGTCGCTTGTATATACTTTTTATCTATGCAGTTTTCTTCTATTAAACCTTTACGTCATTACACAGATTCTCTGGAAGATATATCCCAATTAGATCACCTTTTAGATGAATCCGTCGATGATACATCAGCCTCCATAGATCAACTGGAAAAAGCTGCTGAAAAACTCAAAATGCAAATAGAAAATAATAAGCGTCAAATAGACGAATTAATCTCCCCCCGGAAACGCATCGATACTTTGATGGTTATATTTGTAAAGATATGGATAATTCTACTTATAGTTGTATTATTCTTCGTTTATTCCAGAAGTGTCTTTGTCAATGAAAAAATAGTAGCAATGACAAATAATATTGAAATTGTTTCGCCTTATATATCTGACATCGAATACAAGCAGCTTAAATCAGATTTTCATACCATTAAATGTAGCTACGACTATGATGAATTAATGCAAAAATTACAACACATTGCAGAAATGCACTCAATCACTCTAAAAAAATAACCACTTTCCAACCTCCCATCCAACTATCACAAGAACATAGCGGCATATAGTATCAATTATGTCACTATGCGTTCTTTTGATTTTCTTTATAAATAGCATTCCTTTCACCTCCACAAAATTTAATTACCTGCCTGTGGTCTCTTTCACATTCTTTAATGCATTCTTCTCTGATACTTTTATATAGACAGGTTTATGGTCGCCTTCTGCTCTTGGTACCGCGATCTTCTCTATCCTGTCCTGCGTTTCCCGTCTCTGGATCTCCACAAATGTCACTCCTTTCTGGGCGGCTTTACTGTTTTAAATGCCGTAAGGGTAGTATCTGTCTGTTTTCTTCCCATCGTTATTCTCCTTCCGTTTAAAAAAAATCATACTTCCTGTACACCAGCTTCTCCCGGTCCCATTCCGGATAATGTGCCCGCAGGTATGTCTCAAACATTGCCAGCATCTCCTGTCTCAGTCCTTTATTTCCATTGTCCAGAAGTTCATGATGTTCCCGGCATCCCAGTGCGCCATTCTGTTCGATCCCCAGACCCATCTGTGATCTGGGGATGAAATGCATGATATCCTTTTCCGGGATCATGCCTGATATGTATTCCATGTGGTAGCCCATAACGCAGAAGATACATTCCCCGTGATCCCTTTCGTGGATACGCTTTCGGGTCTTCTGATCAAATTGGAGCTTTCTGGTGTACTTATGCGGTCTCTTTGCCATGGCTACTCCTCCGGTGCTTCGTCTATGGCTGCTGCCACGGGATTGTCTGCAACATCCAATTCCTGTATCTTATGTATTGTGCCTCTAACAGCTTCCAGCCACTTCTCCGCGTTCTGATACTCTCCCCGCTCCGTCAGAATGTAGACCTTGTCCAGATTATCCTTCAAGGCAATGAGGTAACCACCAACGGCATCCAGCTTCTGTTCTACCGCCGTGTTATCCGGCATACACTGCGGCACATCTCCAATGCTTATCTGTCCATCAACGTCTTGCATGAGGACTGCTGCCGGCGGCTCGGTTGCAGTACCCGCAGCGCTTCCCATAACTGCCTCTGTGTTTCCGCTTCCGGCTCCAGATGCAGCGTCTGCCGATTCAGGATCATTGCCGTCGATGTTAGGCGGTACACAGTCCGTGCCGTCCGTTTCTTCCGGAATCCTGCTGCCGGCGTCAGGTTCATAAATATCACTTCCCATGCCAGACGTACCGTCCTGCCGATTTTCTGTGTTATTTTCCGGTTGCACCGGTGCAACTTCCATATTTTCATCACGGCTCTGATCCTCTTCCTTCTGTTCTGTGGTTTCCTGTGCCTGCACATTATCGTTGACCTTCGTAAGACTGTTGTCTTCCTTGGTCTTCTCGGGCGTTTGCGGCTTCGATACGGTCACGCGGCCGGGCTTTTTCTGTGCCTGTTTCGCTTCCCGGTCCGGTTGCACCGGTGCAACTTCCTTCTTTTCCTCCGGGAACTCCTCTCCGTATAGTATTTTCCAGCTTTCTTTCGCATCATTCCCTTCACACAGAGACTCCATGTCAGCGATAAATTCATCCCATGTGCAGGTTTCTTTTTCTCCCGACCTTACATTGACTACCGTCGGATCAGCGCCGGCGCCTTTAATGCTCAGCAGCATTTTTCCTTCTCCCGGAATCCTCACGCTGACCATCCCTTCACCGGCGGGCGCGAGGGCATCCACCAGTTTATTTACCACGGGCGCGTTCGATCCGTCATATACCGTATTCGCAACGGCATCGTACAGCTGCAGGTACAGCTCCGGCCGGTCGCGTCCGATCTGGTAGAGGACTTTTCCGAACAGCGTGTACTCCTGCTGCCGCTCATCCTGCTTCTCCAGCATGACTTCTATGTCCGTGCGTTTCTGCTCTTCATCGATCTCTGCCCTTATCGTCTGTATTTCTGACTTGCTGTAATCCGCGGTCAGTTCCTCATTGACTGCTGCCGGCAGTGTAAGCATGATCGCCAGCTTCGCATATCCAAAATTCCTGTATTTCTCCTGCAGGCTGTCGGAATACCCGCCCTCGGAGTATTCGTCATTGATCCGGATGAATCTCGATACCTGTGACTTGTCCAGATCGTACTCCGCTTCTGCAAACTCATTGACGCTCCCATAACCGGATTCTTTTAATATATCCGTGTCCCTTGCGACCTTGAGCAGATACCCGATCCGCACGAAGCTCTCCGCGGATTTCTGCAGCTCCGTGTCTACTGCTGCCTTATACTCCTGATAACTGCCGTATTCATTGTTGATATTTAATACTTCTCCCGTTAATGGTTCCATATGTTCTCCTTTCTGCTCAGAATGCTGCTGCCATGAAATCAGCTTCCAGCACATCCGCCAGCAGCTTGCCGGCCAGCGGTCCGCGCCATATCTTATTGCCGTCCTTACGCAGTTTTGCATATTCCGCGATCCGTGCTTGGTTTGCCTTTTCCCCGAGTTTCTTTTCCTCTGCCGTCAGCCGCTTCACAAAAACCTTCTGCCATTTCTTTAAAAACTTCACTGCCACTTCGAGATCGCTGTTTTGTCTGTCGCCGGTGGTGCGCTTCTGGCGGATATTGCCATTAGGTTCTACTTCCAACGTGTACCACGGGATATCCTTGTGGGCTGCCCTCCGCAGGAAGAACAGATAGGATTCATCCTTCCCGATCCGGTCAAAGTAAAACTCGCAGGTATGTACACAATGCTGCAGTATCCTTCCTTCCCTCACAATGTCTAAAATGCTTTCCGGTGCCAGAATCGCGAAATCCTTATCCTCATACTCAAATTTTTTAAGTTTGGGAAGATTGCCGTTTACCTTCGGCCATTCCTTTTCCAGATTTTTTGCCTCTTTCTCCATTTCGCCTTTCTGCAGGATCATGACTACTTCATCATGGGCGGCTGTCAGGTCCTTCGGTTTCCATATTCTTTCATTGTGCGTATCCATCTTCGCTCTTTCCGCCATGTTGATGTAGTCGGCCCAGGTATTTTTCATCTCCAACATGGTTCTGTCCGCCATCACGGACTGTTTTTTCAGATAGTTCCTGATTTTTACCGGGCTTGTATATGCATATACGGGCGGCGGCAGGAAATTAAATTCCGCCGTATGGAATCTGCTGTCTGCAAAATCTCCAATCACATCATCCGGCCATATGGTGTCTGACCGCTTTTCAAACTGATACCATTCGAGATGTATGATTCCTCCGTCCACTGCCCGGAGCCTTTGCAGTCTCGCCCTGTCAATTTCCAGTATTTTTGCCAGTTCCGTCTCATCGTTCTTCAATCTGGTCAGCTTACCGATGTTGCAAAGCAGATCCTTTGCAAGCCGGAACATCCCGATCTTTGCAAGTTTCTCAATTACGGGATAGTGCCTTTCTATGGACAGATATCTTTCCGTTGAAATCGGAAGATCCTCCCACAGATCCACTGCGCTGTTTTTAAGTATTGTCTTTTTGAGCGCTGTAAGATTCCTTGTATACAGTTTCGTCATCAGGCTCTCGTATATGGTCCCGCCCTGCATCCAGTAATCCTGCTCCGGCATGAATCTTTCATACTTGTTTTTATACAATTGCCAGACATATCTCCTGACGCTGCCATCATCCATGGTCAGTGTGCGTGCCTGCTCGTGCGTGTGTATCTCCGGATTTCTGTAATCTCCCTTACGGTAGACCTTCCGCTGCCTGAAAGTTCTGATAACAATCCCGCCGCAGATCCGCTGTATGGCCTGCCCGGTATACGGCCGCGTCCTGATTGTGCCTGCTTTTCCTTCTGCTTTATATTGGACCTGTACACCGCACCGCCTGCAGAATCCCTCTTTATTGTGCCGCGGCTTTGTAACCGGCACCATCCTGCCACAGTATGTACAATACCCCTCGTCAGTTCCGTTTCTGTCATACTGGTAGAATATAAAGTGCTCCCTGGCCGCTTCTTTCTTCATCCAGCTGACAAATGACGGGAATATCTCCGGTACCAGCGCCATGTCTGCATCCCATGGTGCCTGCTCCCGCTTCTCCTTTTCCTCAATCTTTTTCCGCTTCACATTCCGCTGCCAGTCCACCAGCCCCCAGATACCTCTCTCCTGTGTTCCCAGAAAACGCTTTATGGTATCCATCCCTTCCCGGTTCTGCCATACCCGTTTTTCCATTCCTTTATACCAGCGTCTGTCGTTCATGAACGAAGGCATTAATTCAAGGTTGTCCGCCATGGCAATGCTCCATCCTTTCTCTTTCCCTTTCCGAAGCACTCTGGTGATGTATTCATTTCCTTCCGGATTGCAATAGATCTCGTAGGCCGGCGTCTTCTCCCCCTTTGCAATGTCCCACGGAAAGAATATGCATACCATCAGATACGGGCCTCTGGTCTGGCACCTCACAAATATGTCGTACAGGCTGCTCATCCTTTTTTTATGGCCCCTCTCCCATCCAAGCATTGCCTCATATGCCACCGCTTGTTTATTCTCTTTTGCCATCCGGACCATCTTGGGAGTCGCATAGATCCGTTTTAAGTTCCTCAGCTCTTCTTTCCGCATATCTTTCCTCCCCTGATCCCGTACCAGGCACCCGCCTTATATTCCTCACCGTCGATAAATACCGGGTAAACCGCTTCAATCGCCCCCGATCCTTTTGCTTCTTTCAGCAGGAAGATCCATGATCCTTTTACGCCTGCTGCCTGCGGATTTTTTCCGCGGACGATCACAAAGTCTCCCTCCTGTCCGCATTCACCTTTATCCCTTGTCGCATAACCGGAGTTCTCCATTTTCCGCTCCGGATATTTCTGCATATACAGGCAGGCATGTGCGGCCAGTTTGATCCGATCGATCTCGCGAAGCAGCGTCAGCTTTGTGCAGGATATCCTCGATCCCTCGCCATCCTGATTGATATCGCCTGCTGCCTCCACGATAAAAAACCGCGCATCCATTGCCCAGTAATAGCCCAGCGCGCAGAGAGGGTTTTCCGCGCAGTGGAATCCGTTATGGGCGCATTTACACTCTGACTCCTCATAGGTCTGCCCCGGCTCAAACTGGAAAACGCCGTTTCCCATGGTCGCCTGCAGCTTACTGTTAAATCCTTTGTATGCCAGCATTGCCTGCACCTCCTTACTTCGTGTAATAATTACGGATGATCTGCTTTGCCCTGGCATTGGTGAGCCCGTCCAGATACAGCGGTCCGCGCAGCGTCTCCAGTTTTCCGTTATGTCTTACCATGGTCACGTTGACGATCTTATCGCTGACCTGCGTTTTTGTTCCGAACGAATCGCTGATCATGGCGCTTATGCATGCACAAAGGCTTTTCCCTTTCCTCCTGACACCATCGCAAACCCGTCTGTCTTCTGCACACAGGCAAAGTACCAGGTTCTTCCAGTCTATAAGTTTTCCTTCCAGCTGCAGATCCCTGCCCTCGACGAGCAGCTTGCCCGTTGCCGCCATGAGCGGAGTTGCCAGACATTCCTCCTCGCCTGTGATATATGCATCTGCGTCCTCTGTGTCTATACCGTTTTCCGCTGCAAGTGTGAGGATTCCATCTGTGTCTGCTGCTTCCAGCAGTTCTTTCGCTTTTTTGTTTATCTCATCTGCTGAATCAAATTCTCCAAATCTTTCAAACATATCATGATCTCCTTTCTTTTCATGTCTGTGTATTCCATTCCGGTGTTTCTATCTCTACATAGCCTGCTGCCGGCATCCCGTGTTCCCTCTCCAGTTCTTTCCTGAGCCTGTCCTGCATGCACTGCCGGTATTCGTGCGGCCTGTCCGTCCACTCCTCCATGTGATGTTCCAGAAGCAGGGCACACCGGTTCCATGCTTCCGCGTTCCTGATCGGATTCCCCTTTGCGTTGGTCCATCCGTTCTTCTGCCACTGTGCAAGCCAGTGGTTCTGCATGGTCCGCAGAACGTGTCCGCATTCAGTAAATACTACAGCGCAGCATGTTTTCGTCAGGATGGAAAAAGCCTTTTCGATCAGGCACAGTGCTAAATCGTTCTCAGTGGTGCAGTCCGAATAAATGATGCCGCCCCTTGTGACGGGTTTACCAGTGGATATGATATATTCCACGATCCACGCGCCTGCCGCGCGTCTGGTGGCGGGTCCTTTAAAAGATGTCTCTATGTAGATGTTCACATTCATCCGCTGTCACCTTCCTTCCCGTCCGTCATCACCCCTGCTCCCGACATATGTGTCGCGACCAATGCATGCTTTAATCCTCCCTGCCCGGTAGTTATCAGCTTTTTCAGGGTGTAGTGCTGTACGGGCTGTCCGGTCACCGGATTCTCGCCGTTCCAGATACTGTCCTTGACCACGTACCAGCCTTTTGGCGCCACAGGCGGATTGCGCCACCGCCTGTGATGTTTGATCTCCACCTTTGGCTTCGGCATAACCAGATTGCCCCGGCTCCTTGAATAGGTGCACCATCCGCATTCATCCTTGGTCTCCGCCTTGACTATGTATTCCGCCAGATCTTCATACTCGCCGTCCTCGTACAGTGAGGAAAAGAACTGTCCTCCGTGGGTCCACAGCTTTTTTACCAGCTCCGTGGTCCTGATCCCGTTACGGTCTATGTCCTCGATGATCAGATGGTGGTGCAGGACCTGTTTTTTCTTTCCCCGCTCGGTAACGGCGATCCATTTAAAAGTGAGCCCTGCCTTTTTGTATGCCTCCCTCATTAGGGCCAGAAACCGCGCCCGCTGCTTCACTGCTTCTTTGTAGGTCTCCGGCCGGCTGTCCTTTGCGTACTTCAGGATCAGATGCCAGTCGCCCAGATGGAAGTTGCCGAGGATCAGAAGCTGCACCTTCCGGCAGCGGTTCCTGTGGTTCTGTTTTTTGATATCCTCCGGTGTCCTCTTCTGCCTGCCGTTCCTCTTCTGCCCCGGGGCTCCATAGTTACCCGGAATGCATTTCCTTATTATCCTTATGACACCCATGTCATATGTTGTCTGTCTATAGATCGATACCATCTCCTTATATTTGTAATATTATGGCTAACTTTAATATCTTAATTGCCACTGAAAACCGCAGAAAATCACGGTTTTTTCTTGACTTCTGCGGTCCCGGATGGTATCATATTTTTAGGTGAATATGTTCCATTCGGAACCGGAAATCGCTCTGCTATGCAGGGCTTTTTCTATGCACTTTTTTCTTTTTCCCACCGCCGGCATCTGCCAGCCGGAGTTCGATATCGATACGGCCCTCCTGACTTCCCTTTCCGTCCCGGATCATCCGTACTTCCCTCCGCAGGTATTCTTCCGGTATCTGCCTGCTCATTCCGCTGTACAGATCCCGGTATTGGACAGACAGCATGTCTTCCCTGCCTCCGTTTGGCACTTCCTCGTACAGAGTCGCTTCCCCGCTCAGTACACTCTGCAGTTCTCCTACTGTCATAGGCTCCTCCTTTCCGTTGCACCGGTGCAACTACGCTCCATTACCGTAAATCTCATACGGAGAATGTGCCGCGCCCGACCTGTCCTGTCTTGTCCAGACATCGGAATCATAATCCTGCGTGGTGTTCGGGTTCCCAGGATATGGTTGTACTTCAAATGACTGGTTCGCCCGGATACACTCACCGTAGGCACGGCTCACAAGCTCTTCATCAAACAGTCCCCTCTCTATGGGCTCCTCATCGTTTTTGTATGGCCTGTTGCCAAAAAGCACCGCCATGTCAGATTCCGGAAGCTCCATAAACACCGCCATATGGCTGGCGCTGTCGTATGCATATTTTGCCTGCGGCCACTTCTTTTCCCGGAAGTACCGCTTAAAATCTTCCGCCCTTGCGAATATCTTTTCCCTAATCTGCTCCGCTGTCAGCATGGTCTATTCCTCCTCTCCCGGATGCTTGTCCATCTTCATCACACAAATCTGCACCGTCTTCTGCTTCTTCTCTCCGCTTCGCCAAGGCCATGGCTATAATGCCGCCGATGGTAATTACTGCCGCGTCTACAAGTCCCGTCATATTTTCCGTTTCAATCCCTCCGGCCACGCCTGCCATACCGAACAGAAGCGCAACAAATGATATGTATGCCATGGCTTGTCCTCTCTGACCGGCTTACGCCGGTGCCTCTGTTTCAGGTTTCTTTTCCTTTGGCCGAAGAATATACTCTACTTGTACACCTTCCTGTTTTGCGTAAAGATCGATCAGGCTGCGATACACCTTATCTGTCAACCGTTCACGACTTGCTTCATCCATATATGCAGCCACCTCCTTTATTCACAATCTATGTGGCACTGGTTGTACAACTTGCTTGCTAATCTTCATTATGTCCTATCGATGTGGTACAATCTCCTTACAGGCTCCCGCCAGAGCCAAGTACAAAAGAAAGGAGATTCCATATGAGTAGCAATACTTATGTAATTGAAAAAACCGTCGAAATTACCGTCGCACGAATGGCAAATACTAATCTCACCATCAGCGAAGCCGGTGGAAAGGATGTTGCCGCCTTTATGCAGGCAATCTATGACAAGTTGTCTGAATTAGTCACGAAAGAACATTAGTTCATTGCGGCTCTTGCTGATATCAAATTAGCGAAAGCCGTACTCTTTTCTGCGACCTCATGTTGAAACTCATCTTCACTCTTTAAAATGTTGATGATGTGATCTGTCAAGTCATTAATAAGCTGATCTACTTTCTCCATCCTTCTCACCTCCCCTCGCATTCCCGTACATGATCCCACGCTAGATCCCGACCACGACGTCAGCTGTGGGTTCTTTATGCTCCATCTGATCTCGCGCCAACAGAACATCTGCCGCAAATATCAAAGTACGGATGCTCTGTGGCTCCATCTTTACCACTTTCTCTGCAAGGCTCTTTACTTCTTTCTCTTTGCTTGCTAACATTTTGTTCACCTCTTTTCTTTCCCTATATCCTATCCATGTGGTACAATTCACTTATCAAATACAAAGGAGAAAATTATGCTTCATAAAATTGAAAGAAAAATCTTGAAAATTATTTCAAAGCAACCCTCTGAGTTTATATTGGAAATCGAACAATTAACTCCATATTCTGGAAATGATATTCAGTTAGCAATGAACTCACTAAAAGAAAAAGGTTATTTCATAGAAACAAGTGCAAGTATTGATTGCTCGCATTTTACCTATGAATTGTCCACACAAGGACGATTTTACAGAGAATACTGTTTACAATGTTTCATGAGCGATATCTTTATACCGTCTGTCGTTTCAATGGTTACATCATTGATTACATACTTTTTGTGTGGCTAACCGAAAAAGTATTTACATAACAGTGTGGTAATCACAGCTACCACGATACTGGCAAGTATTGATGCCGGTTTTGCATTCTTTATTTTCCTCACCTCCTTGTCGCTTTCTTGATCTACAAAACAAATTAATGTATAACTCAAATATTGCTTTTGTGATACTATAATACTTCCATAGAAATTTTTTGTCAATATTTTTTATTGCAAGAGTAATATTTTTGTGTTAATTTAATGATGGAGGTGAATCTAAGATGGATAAATACGATATTGATTTATGCTACAGAATTCGTGAATTGCGAAAGGCTGTCCAGATGAATCAAACAGATTTTGGTACTAAAATCGATGTTGCACAAAGCTATTTAACAAATATTGAGACCGCTAAAAGACCCGTTACTGATAAGATTTTTAAACTAGTTTGTTTACAGCCATGGAATGGTAAATTTGTCAACGAGACGTGGCTCCGTACTGGTAAAGGAGACATGTTTCAAGAGCTTCCTCCTGAAGATGAGACGGCTGCTGCCATTTCCAACGTATTGGAGGATATCAACTGCAAAAATTCTATTTATACGCTGGTAAAAGAATTGCTTTTGAAATATGACCGTCTGGATCCCAGATCTAAGAAAGTCATCGACGAATATGCTGATGACGTAATCAAAGGCTATATAGAAAAGAGAGAAGAAACTTAATTCTTCTCTTTTTTAATACTGTAGTTTCAATAAATATTATTCTACATTCTTCTGGCTATCACCATCGCCACCTACTTTCTCCTTATGCCTCTTCACTAATGTATATATATGCTGGAGGAATATAACATCATCTTCCCTGATTTCTGTGAGCATTGCTATTATCAATCTTTTGTATTCCATATGTATAACCCACCTTTCTTTTGTGATTTGAACAACCCTTATGCCGCACGCCCTCTGGAATTGTTATTCTACCACATTTATAATTCTTATTTATAACCCTTTGTCAATCAACTTCTTATAATGATTTTAAACTACAAACATGCATTTCTAATCGGTAATTTTTGGAAATTATTTCTTTTATTGTTATTTTTAGGTAAATATAGTTGAATTATGTTGTAGTTTAACTACTTTTATACTATATTATTTTTATGGTTGTATTCCAAATTTTATTAAAGGATGGGAAAATCCATGGATTGTGTAAATAACAATAGGGCTAATTATGATGACAGCTTAACAGATGAAAATGTTCCTTATAGATCACAAAGATTAATTATCAAAGGTCTACACATATACTTCATTGATGTAGCTAGGGAAATTGTAGAGCACAACTCTCTTGATATCATACCTCTCATGCGCGAGTATCATCTTACAGAATCCGAAGTAAATCAAATTATTGCAGACATTAGAGAGGCTAAGATCTTAGATTCAAGCCAAAACGTAACTATGACTGTTGATGAATTTGAAAAGTTTATTGATATTTACGAACCAAGCATATTTGAATGTACCAATTCTGTTTTTGATAAAGAAATATTTATGTGCCTTGGCGAAATCATTTTTGATAAGGGTGTAAAAGACACCTATAATAGTCTTCCTGCTGATGAAGTCATTGATTACTTAAATATTATGGAACGGCTAAAAATCATAGCATATGATGACTATAGAAACGAGTATGATATTTTAACCGAAAAAACGGATTATGAACGAATATGCAAATGTATTCCCAACTTTTTTAGAAGCAAAAAATATGATGATTCTGAATCAAACTATGACAATGCTGATTTTGACAATATGAGCGGGCTTGAGTTCGAAAAGTATTGTGCACATATTCTTCTACAAAATGGCTTTTGTGAAATAAAACTCACTCCTCCAAGTGGCGACCATGGAATAGACATTTTAGCTTCAAAAAATGATGTATCTTATGCTATCCAATGCAAATGCTATTCATCCAACGTTGGTAATGATGCAATACAGCAAGCCCATACTGGAAAGAGCCTATACCATAGAGATATAGCTGTAGTGATAACTAATCGATATTTCACTCCACAGGCTGCTGAGGAAGCTGATGCATTGGGCGTGAAATTATGGGACAGGGATAAACTCAATGAAATGATAAACGGTGGTTTTCAATAAAACCTTGGAAAGATTCTATGAAAGCTATTTTTGGCATCGATAACTGACACCTATAAGCAAACTTGTTAGGAGGATTTACTATGGCACTGATCAACTGTCCTGAATGTGGAAAAGAAATCTCAGACAAGGCTTCTGCATGTCCTAAATGCGGTTGTCCTATTGACAACATTGCTCTTTCAACCCATATTGAGCCAAAACAGGCTTATCCCATTAGTTGTACCAGAAAAATCGGGCCTGTACAAATTGATGAGCGCAATAAAATGTTTAGAATAAACGGCTCCATTCCAGTCAATGGTAAAAAAGATGGCGTTGGAAAAACAGTCTTTAAAGGAATGATGGCTCTCAGCACGATGGGAATGTCCGTTGCTGCAGAAAAAATGGTCGGTGGCGGAAATAAGCAAAAGGTTGGCAATAAAATGTGGTGCAACTTTAGCGATCTGATCAACTATGATCTGCTTGAAGATGATAGCGTTATAACTAGTGGCGGCGTTGGTCAAGCCCTAGTAGGTGGTGCGCTATTTGGTGCAGTCGGTGCTATTACTGGCGGCATAACTGCAACTCGCAAATCAAAAAAGAAAGTTGAATCACTTATCATTAAAGTAACCCTTAACAATTTTAACTGCCCCTGTTTAATGATTCCGCTGATAACGAAATCTACCAAAACAAACAGCAAAGAATATTCAAATGCCTTTAACCTTGCCCATCAGATTCTATCTGCACTTGATGTGATAACACACAATCAATAAATAACGATGAGTATTTCTATGTAAATGCAAAACCGATTGCTGACCAGTTCGGTTGTACCGGTGCAACTCGAATGATTTTTGATACCGTCTTGCTCTTTCCGGACGTTCGGAAAAGCCTTACAATTTATTTTCAGGTTTTGGAATTGCAATTCACCTACTCTTGTATTATATTATTGGGTGAATGTAAACTTTATCCTAAAGCATAAAATATAACTGCTGTTATGCATCGAATACTATATCTAGTTTTTTTGTCGTTCTTTGTATACTATATATTGATTTCTCTTTAGTATATGTTATAATTTAGATAGAAAAAGTAATTCTTTTAATAATTGAATCATATATCAAATTCTATTACATATACAGATATTACCTAAGAAAGGAGATCTGATTATGCAAACCTACAGTGCTATGGAAATTGCTAACTTTATAATTGATACATGTACAAAAAATCATAATCCCGTAAGTAATTTAAGATTGCAAAAACTACTTTATTTTGTGTGGGTAGATTTTTATCGTGAAACCGGCAGATATATATTCCTAGATAATATGCAGGCTTGGCAGTTAGGTCCCGTTGTGCCGGACGTTTACTATGAATATTGTGCATATGGCGGTAAGCCCATAAATCTATGCTGCGAAACATTTATTTCCCCAGAAGATACGGCTATTTTGAAAGAGATTATCGAAAAATATCTTCTAGTTCCGGTAAGTGTATTGGTGGAACGAACACACATGCCTGATACCGCATGGTACAAGGTATATAATAATGGTCAAGGAAATCGAAATGTAATACCGTTCTGGTTAATCAGACAGACGGAGTTTGGAGAATAATATGTTACCTGAAGAAAGCAGAGGCAGACAAGAACGTTTAAATCGAATTGTACTAGAATTGTCAGAAACCATGTTGAGTGAAGATTCCTATGCGCAATATCTGAATCGCCTAAATGCACTATATCAAGACAATTTTAAACACCAGTATTCCGATTTTTTTCCGATTATACTAAATATTCTTAAAGAAGATAACTCATATAATATTGACTATTTATCCAATAACCTCGATGCTTTGGGCACTTTTCTGGATGCGCAGTCTGAACAAGGAATCACTACCTTTAATGACATGTATATTCCCTTTACAAAGCTGTGTGACCATTTGGATTTTCAAATTCGCCAAACAAATTATTATCAGAGTATGCTTCAGAAAAGTAATGATTTGAGCCATGATTTACAAGATGCTCTTACCCAATTAAATGATGCTAATCAAAGAATCGAGGATGCAACTACACGTGCAAATACAATGCAAACAGAACTGATATCTATTCTAAGTATTTTTGCTGCAATTGTCATAACCTTATCCGGAGGTTTTACATTTCTCGGTAATTCATTGACTGCTATAAGCAATGCAAAATATTATGAAAGTATTGTTCTGGTAGCTATCATTTGCGGGATTGCTCTATTTAACACAATCTTCCTTATGATGTATTTTGTTGCCAAGCTCACTGGTCGAAACATTTATTCGCCATGTATTACAACTGATTGTTTCAGTTGTTCAAAAAAATGCAATTTTTTAAAAAGGATACGTCATAGATTACCTTATGTATTCTATTTTAACCTGATCGGAATCGTGGGCATCATACTCGATTTGATTGTTTGGCTCTTAGATATAGAAGGATTTATTCTATAATTATTATCTTATGATATTAGAGAGAATGCTGCAAAGGCTTTCTCTCTTTTTATTTGTTGAATCCTATATATAAGTTTATAATGTACGTCCATTGACACACGCATTCTAAACATGTTACATTGATCCAAAAGGTTGGTGCAAGGCTCTAGTTGTCGGTACTTTTATGCCCTGCTTTCGATATGCTATAGAAGGAGGAATTTAAATGTCTAAAATATTACGATGTGCAATCTATATCCGTGTTTCTTCCGCCGAGCAGGTTATGCACGGCAAGAGCCTTGAAGCTCAGCTCAGCTTTTTGACCGAATACGCGGAGCGCCAGGGCTGGAAAGTGGTCGGACACTTTGCCGATGAGGGAAAGACTGCCCGCAAAGAACTGAAGCGCAGGAAAGCTATCAAAGAGCTTCTGGAACATGTGAAAAATGATGAAATAGATGTGGTGCTCTTCTGGAAGATGGACCGCTGGTTTAGGAATGTCTCCGACTTCTACAAGGTGCAGGATATCCTTGACGCTCATCACTGCAAATGGGTTGCTGCCGCCGAGCCCAGCATGAACCTTGAGACCCGTGAGGGCCGGCTAAATGTCAATATCATGCTGTCGATCAACCAGAACGAAACAGATACGACCAGTGAACGTATCAAATTTGTGAATGAGTCTTCCATCCGTCAGGGAAAAGCTATTTTCGGGGACGCTGCACTGCCTTTCGGTTATACAGTCCAGACTGTTGACGGGGTGAAAAGACTCGTCAAGGATCCTGATAAAGAAGCTCTGGTCAATGAAATCTTTGAATACTACTTTGCGCATCAAAGCAAGCAGGGGACAGTAAAATATATCAACCGGAAATATGGCGATGTATTTACAATCAATTCCATGCTGACTATGTGCAGAAGCACCTTCTATTACGGGGCATATCGTGATAATGAAAACTACTGTCCCGCATATATCACGAAGGAACAATATGACGCCATGCAGATCATCAATATGAAGAATATTAAAATAAAAGCAAACCAATCAAAACAGGATCCCTATTTATTCTCCGGACTCTTCGTATGCCCGCTATGCGGCCGTAGACTTGGATGTGCGCGCCGGATCAGAGGTAAGCAGCCTCGGTACTATAGATATTACAGATGTATTAATCATTATATGAATAGCCGGTGTGATTACTCAAAAGTATTGAATGAAGCCGTGTGTGAAGATTATCTGCTGAACAACATAGAACGGCTTATCGCCGAGCAGGAAGTGGCGATCCGTAATGTGCATGAACCCAAACAGGCTGCCAAAACAGTGAATATCAATGAATACCGTAAAGAACTCGATCGATTAAATAATATGTATCAAAAAGGCCGCATCGCGGAAGATAAATATGATTCTGAA
The DNA here is from genome assembly GCA_014804605.1 of Lachnospiraceae bacterium. Lineage (GTDB taxonomy): Bacteria > Bacillota > Clostridia > Lachnospirales > Lachnospiraceae > UBA3282. The sequence goes on from JAAUZM010000027.1 coordinate 97,094, forward strand.
TATGAGAGAATTACAAATATCATCAAGGATTATGAAAGTAGCATAGTATCTTTCCCGACTTCTCAGAAGTCATTTGATAAAATAAAAAGCACCCTGTCCGGAGACTGGATTGAAATCTACCAATCCCTTGACAGGGAAAACAAGCGCGCATTCTGGCGTGAAATCATAGAAAGCATTGAATGTAACATTGATACGGGGACGATAAAGAATGTTAATTTTTTGATTTGAATGGTATACTAACTATGGTGCGCCGTTATGCATAAGGATAATCGATCCGTTATTCAGCTTATCGGACTCCACCACGCGCTTGACGATGTCGTCCACTCCATAGTCCTTCCAATCGAGAGAATCGATCGACCATTGAATCGGATAATAACCGCATTTATGCGCATTCGTTATGACATGATTGTCATAATCTCCATAAGGCGGTCTGAAAAGGCACATCTCATAGCCGGTAAGCTCCTGCACCTTAGTATGTACTTTCATCAGCTCTTCCTGACACTGCTCGTCGGAAAGCTGGGACATATTTTTATGATTCTCGCTGTGGTTGCCCAGGTCGTGCCCGTCCGCCAGAATCGCCTTCACGTCATCGGGGTAGCTCTCCACCCATCCGCCGGTCATGAAGAATGTCACTTTCACATTATGCTTCTTAAGAATCTCCAGAATCCGGCTTGTATCCTCATTGCCCCAAGCAGCATCGAAGCTGAGAGCCACCTGCTTTTTATCCGTCTCCACACAGTAGATCGGCAGTTCCCGACCGCCCACGGAGCTGCTGACCGTAATGGAATCCGGCAGTACCTTAACCACTCCCTGTATCAGCGCAACGGTTGCCAGCGCAAATGCCGCCGACTTCGCCACCTGCATTAATACATTCTGCACAAATCCCTTTCGTTTCTGCTCCTCCTTTGTCCGATATTCGGAGGGTACACTGCTGCCACAGTGCTGACTGCCGCAATACCGGCCGCTGCTTCTCTCTCTCTGCCGCTGTGCTGTCCATGCTTCTACCTGATCCGGTGCCGGCCATACCCGCTCATTCCCGCCTGTCGCGAAATCCTTCTGCATTTTTCCCTCTAATTCACACATCGCAAGTTTAATCTTATCGTTCCAATGTGTCTTCTTTTTACGCATAATAATACCCTGCATACTATTGTTATTACAAGTATATGCAGGGTATCATATTTTATATTATCTCTTCTCCCTTTTCATACGCTCCAGTTCATCCTCGATCGCGTCAACTCTGGATTTCGTCTCCTCGATCTGACGCCCGTGATCATCCTGTCGCCTATCGTCCGATATGGGCCTTGCCCTGAAAAGAATCCTCGCAAGCAATCCTGCGCCACCGAAGATTAGCACCAAGATCACTACCCACTCGTACAGAGTAACACGTACCAGGGAAATATGTGTAGTCATGATGACCGCCATGACAACGATAAATACCCCCACCACCGTAAACAGCTTCGACGCGATACTCCCCTCGGAGGCAAACATCCAGACTACCCCGATGATAAAAGGCACCATAATCAGACCGTTGCCCATATGAAAACCGCCAAGTCTGAGTCCGGATCCGAAGAACCCGGAAGATACCATGACTTTCTGTGAAAAAATAAACAGCCCGGCGATCAGCATTGCCAACCCCGCCAGGAACTGCAGTAATTCGTTTCTCGCTTTCTTCATCGCATACCTCCATAGCTTATGTCTTCCTGTGTCTATACTCAGTATATCTGATTTTGCACATTGTGTAAATCCCCTTGACATTCCCCCACATTCCATTACAATATGATGTAATACAACTGACAAGACACAAGACTTTACATCTGTCTCGTCAATCATTTATGTTTTTCCGGAAAGGAATCAACCATCATGAAAGAATTTCTCAAACGCAAGAACATTATCTTCTCTATGAAGCGATACGGAGTAGATTGTCTGGGCGCCATGGCGCAGGGTCTGTTCTGCTCCCTGCTGATCGGTACGATCATTAAGACGCTGGGACAGCAGACCGATATGGAGTATCTGGTGACTATCGGCACCTACGCCACCAATATGGCCGGTCCGGCTATGGCGATCTCCATCGGATTCGCCCTGCAGGCTCCGCCGCTTGTACTCTTCTCCCTTGCTGCAGTGGGCGGCGCCGCTAACGAACTGGGCGGTGCGGGCGGCCCTCTCGCGGTTCTGATCATAGCGATTCTGGCTGCGGAATGCGGCAAACTGGTCTCCAAGGAGACCAAGGTCGATATTCTCGTCACGCCTTTTGTAACAATTTTCGTCGGTGTGGCTTTTTCCACCCTGCTGGCCCCGGGCATCGGCACTGTGGCGAGCTCTCTCGGACGTCTGATCATGTGGGCGACGGATTTACAGCCCTTCCTTATGGGCATCATCGTATCCGTGGTAGTCGGTATCGCGCTGACTCTGCCGATCTCCTCCGCCGCGATCTGTGCCGCGCTGTCTCTCACCGGTCTGGCCGGCGGTGCTGCCGTGGCCGGCTGCTGCGCTAATATGATAGGTTTCGCGGTGATGAGTTTCAAAGAAAATAAATGGAGCGGTCTGGTTTCTCAGGGACTGGGCACTTCCATGCTCCAGATGGGCAATATCATTAAGAACCCCAGAATCTGGATTCCGCCGATCATTGCTTCCGCCGCCACCGGCCCTCTCGCAACCTGTGTATTTAAATTGCAGATGAACGGCACTCCCGTCGCTTCCGGTATGGGCACCTGCGGTCTGGTAGGGCAGATCGGTGTCTACACGGGATGGCTAAACGACATGGCGCTGGGCAATAAAATATCTATCACTGCCATGGACTGGATCAGTCTGATCATGATCAGTTTTATCCTGCCCGCGCTTATCTCTCTATTTGTAGGCAATTTCCTGCGCAAGATCGGCTGGATCAAAGAAAACGACTTAAAATTATAGTAAACAACATAACAAATTGCTCTTTTCGGCTCTTGCAAAATCCATATACGCAAGTTTTTGCAAGTCCGAAAAGGCAATTTCTAATGTCGTTAACTATAGAAAATTAGATAAACGGACATCTTCTTTCCTGCCCGCAAAAATATACCGTTTCACGTAATGTTGTGAGGCGGCATATTTTTGTCATAAAAATCTTAAATTTTTTCGATTTTCCTCTTTACAAATTCAAAGAAATGCCGAGATAATATATGTAAGATTATCTATGTCTTCATGCCGTCGTTATCGGCATAACAGAACACATTAACGTAATAATAGGACACGGATGTCACTATTTTATTTCACAACATGGAGGGAAATCATATGGGTATTGGATTAAACGGTTTAGGTTCCGGTCTCACAGACACTTATTCCAGTCTGCTGGGCGGGGGATCAAGTTCAGGTTCATCAGACATGTCTTCCTTATTGTCAGACTACGCTTCCATCAAGAACGGCAGCTACGGCAAGATGATGAAATCTTATTATGCTAAGGTGGAGGAGGAAGATGAAACCTCTTCTAAGAAGAGCTCCAAGACAAAGGAGACAGACGCTGCATCTGCCAGCGCAGCAAGGAAATTCTATGAAACCGCATCAAGTATGAGCGGTCTCGACTACAGTGCAGATAACATCGACAATCTGTATGACAGTGTATCCGCATTTGTCAAGGATTACAACGCTATGATGAAGAGCGCTTCTAATAGCAAGAACGCTAAAGTACAGGCGCAGGCTGATGCACTCAACGACTATACTTATCAGAATTATAAATTGTTTGCTAAAGTCGGAATCACGATGAATTCAGACCGTACATTATCAATTGATGAAGACACTTTCAAGAAAGTAAACGAGAAGACGGGTGCAACCACCGTGCCTACGCTGACGACTTTGTTTAAAGGCATCGGTTCTTTCGCAGATAAGGCGGCTGACAGAGCGAGCAAGATCTACCGCGAGGCAGGAGAAGGCGAAGCAGTTACCTCTTCCAAGGCAAAATATGCCGGCACAATGGGTAGTGTTTCTTCAAGTGACAAAGCGGACAGCACTTCTTCCAACGTAGGAACTTCCAAGACTGCCAAGGACGCTGCTTCGGCCAAACTGGCAAGCGCACTTTACAAGTCCATAGAGAACTTGGGCAACATGACAATCAATAATGATAATAAAGACAATATATTTGATGCTCTGTCCGGTCTCGTGAAAGACTACAATGAACTGATTAAGAAGGGTTCCGAGAGCGAGAACTCCAATGTCATCAAGCAGACTGACTATTTGAAGGAGCTGGTAGCCGACAACAAGAGCGCTTTGTCCAAATTAGGCATCACGATAGGTTCCGACAAGTCATTATCCATTGATGAAGAGAAATTTATGGAAGCCGATATGAGCAATGTGAAGAATCTATTCTCCGGCGCGTATTCTTTCTCAGAGAAGATGACAGACCGTATCAACCAGATCTACCGCTATGCTACTCAGGGTGAATCCCTGAATAATCAGACCTACACGAGCCAAGGCAGCTATAATGCCGCAAGTGCCGGTTCTGTATTAGATACGACTATGTAAAAAATCGAGCAAACTCGAAATACGCCAAGAAATTAACTTTGCAAGATCCGCTTTGCGGACTCGAAATATGCTGAGGAATTTCTTGTAAATAACAACTACCGCTTCAACGAATACATTTTCGTGAAGCGGCAGTTTTATTTTACGATTTCCTGTTAATTATGCGAACGGGTTCTCGGTCGGGTAAGGGATGTTCTTCGGCTGATTATAGCCGATCTCACTCACGTCCACACCGATATACTTGAATACCTCAAACAACGCCTTGCCATAGTGACCGAATGCAACGGCACCGTGATGAGGATAATTTTTCTCGATCAGCACGTGACGGTAAAACCTTCCCATCTCCGGAATTGCGAATACGCCGATACCGCCAAATGATTTTGTAGCTACCGGCAGAACCTCACCTTCTGCCACATAAGCCCGCAGGATATTGTCGGCCGTGCTCTGCAGACGATAGAATGTGATATTGCCGGGAACGATATCGCCCTCCAGTGTGCCCTGTGTCACTTCTTCCGGAAGTGTTCTCGCCATAATCATCTGATATTCCATGCTGCACTTGGACAGTTTCTTGGAGCAGGTATTACCACAGTGGAATCCCATGAAAGTATCGGTGAATTTATAATCAAACTTTCCTTCAATGGATTCTTTATACATATCCTTCGGTACGGAGTTATTGATATCCAGAAGCGTTACGATATCATCGCTGACCGCCTCGCCGATAAACTCACTTAAGCAGCCGTAGATATCTACCTCACAGGATACCGGAATGCCTCTTCCCGTCAAGCGGCTGTTCACATAGCAAGGCACGAATCCGAACTGTGTCTGGAATGCAGGCCAGCATTTTCCGGCAATCGCCACATATTCACGATATCCCTTGTGTTCCTCGATCCAGTCTAAAAGTGTCAGTTCGTACTGCGCCAGCTTCGGCAGAATGGTGGGCTTATTGTTGCCATCGCCGAGCTCCGCCTCCATATCTTTTACCACGTCAGGGATTCGCGGATCATTTTCATGTTTATTAAAGGCCTCAAACAGATCCAGCTCAGAGTTTTCCTCAATCTCAACACCCAGATTATAGAGCTGCTTGATCGGCGCATTACAAGCAAGGAAATTAAGCGGTCTGGGGCCGAAGGAAATGATTTTCAATCCTGCAAGTGCCACAACAGCGCGTGCAATCGGAATAAACTCATGGATCATATCCGCACAATCCTCTGCATCGCCTACCGGATATTCCGGGATATACGCTCTCACATTACGCAGCTTTAAGTTATAGCTTGCATTCAGCATACCGCAGTATGCGTCGCCACGTCCCTGAATCAAGTCTCCCTGAGATTCCTCCGCAGCTGCCACAAACATCTTCGGTCCTTCAAAGTGCCTCGCCAGCAATGTCTCCGAAATCTCCGGTCCGAAGTTACCCAGATATACGCACAGAGCATTACACCCGTTATCCTTAATATCCTTGAGAGCGTTCACCATGTCAATCTCGCTCTCGATAATGCAGACAGGACACTCATAGATGTCCGCCGCATCATATTTTGCCTTGTATGCCTCCACAAGAGCTTTTCTTCTGCCTACTGCCAGCGATGCCGGAAAGCAGTCGCGGCTAACGGCTACGATACCGATTTTTACTTTGGGTAAATTGTTCATATTATTTTCCTCCTTCATCCGGGTTGCCCGGTTTCATTACAATATTTCTGCCGTTTCAGGTTTGTTGTCTCATCTGTCTGTGCACTTCTCACATCACTCTCTGATATCAAGATTCTTTCCGATCAGTCCGATATGTGCTCCCGCATCCAGTCCGCCTTCCGCATGGCCGATCAGCCACTTATTCTTCGCCGTAAGCAGGGCATCCTCCCAATCTGCGTGCGCTTCGTCCAAGGGGTAGTTCGTGCCCGCAGGCAGTACGATTCCCACCTGAAATCCATCCTCGTTTGCACTGCAGGGTGCATAGTGAAGCGTCGTGGCATAAATCTCTACCGCTGTGCCCGCCGGTACCAGAAATGCCTCCATTAAGGATGTGTCATATGAAAAATCATCCGTAATATCCTGCTGCATGCCGACAATTAAAATCGCATCCGTAGCCGCCACATTGATCTCAGAGTTTCTATGGTACTCTGCCGCGTTCAGCTTATAATTATGGCCGTTGCAATATCCCACCTCAATGGGCAGTTCTCCGTATGTTCTCTTCTGTAATTCTTTCGCCGCAGCCGTCTCCTCTAATACCTTAACCGAAGGTTCATAGGCAACGCCTTCCGGCAGCGGCGTTTCCTTCTTAATAGCCTCCACCAGATCGCTGAAGTCGATTCCCTGTACGACTCTGCCGTATTTACGAAATGCGGAATCTGTAATTTTTTTGATCTCCATTGGTAATACGCTCCTTTCTGAACAGTTACTATTTTTATAACGCTTTTACATGATAGCGCCGAACAGTTCCTTACACACCGGATATATCTTCTTGAATTTCTGATACCGCGCCTCATACTTCTCCACAAGTTCAGGCGTGGGTTCTACCGTATCCACTACTTTGACGATCTTCGCCGCCGCTTCTTCCACGCTTGCATACTCGCCGCAGGCAACTGCCGCAAGCATCGCGCCGCCCATAGCAGGTCCTTCCTCACTCTCGATCACATCCACCTTCAGGTTCATGATGTTGGCAATCATCTTTTTCCACAGAGGACTTTTCGCGCCGCCGCCGCAGATCTTCGTCCGTTCTATCTTAATCCCCAGAGACTTTGCCACTTCCAGAGAATCCCGCAATGCATAAGCCACACCCTCCAGTACCGCCTGCGTCATGTCCGCTCTGGTGGTATCCATCGTCATACCGATAAAAGTACCCCGTGCATTAGGATCATTGTGCGGAGAACGCTCTCCCATCAGATAAGGCAGAAAATACACGTGATTCTCTCCCAGCTTATCATCGGTTATCGCTTTCTGCTCCGCCGCATAATCCGTGGTGCCGATGATTTCATCCATCCACCATTTATTACAGGAGGCCGCACTTAACATACATCCCATCAGATGATAATGTCCGTCCGCATGGGCAAAAGCATGAAGCGCATTATACTTATCCACACCGAACTTTCCGGAAGAGATAAAGATCGTACCGCTGGTGCCCAGCGAAATATTACACATACCGTCACCCACCGTACCGGTTCCCACGGCTGCCGCCGCATTGTCACCGCCTCCGGCCGCCACTTTTACTGTTGCCGGGATACCCAGTTCTTCCGCAATTTCGGGAAGCACCGTTCCCACCGTCTCATAGCTCTCATACACTTTCGCAAGCTGCTCTTCCTTTACCCCGCAGATCTCGCACATCTCCTTAGACCAGCAGCGGTTCTTCACATCGAATAAGAGCATACCGGACGCATCGGACACATCAGTGCAATGGACTCCCGTAAGCTTATAGGCAATGTAGTCCTTGGGAAGCATGATCTTCCTGATTCTGGCAAAATTCTCCGGCTCCTTATTTTTCACCCAGAGTACCTTCGGCGCGGTAAATCCCGTAAAGGATATATTGGCGGTATACGCCGACAATTTGTCCTTGCCGATCACCTGATTCAGATAATCGCATTCCTCCGTAGTTCTCCCATCGTTCCACAGGATGGCCGGCCGGATTACTTCATCATTCTCGTCCAGAATGACAAGCCCATGCATCTGTCCGCCGAAACTGATTCCCGCAATCTGACTTCTGTCCACACCGGCAATCAATTCTTTGATTCCTGCCATGCTCTGCTCATACCAATCCTCCGGCTTCTGCTCCGACCACCCCGGATGCGGGAAATAGAGCGGATATTCCTTTGATACAATATTTACGATCTTACCGTTTCCCTCCATCAGCAGAAGCTTCACTGCGCTGGTTCCTAAGTCTACGCCAATATACAACATGGTAACCCTCCATTCTTACTCATCCTGCAAATTTATTCCCACGTGCCTTGACCGTGCACGTGCACGCTACCTATTAATTTCATGATAGTCTTTGCCCGACACAAAATCAAGACCATAAAATTTTTTCGTAACATTATACAAAACGCCGCCCTCCGTATTGTCTATTTCGTTACTCCTCAAACATCGCCAATCCCCAGCGCAGATGGAAGTTAATATCTTAAGGAGCCCCTTAAAAACCGTCGGCACTTAGCGAGGTATTCCACGAGCTTAGTGTCCGCTACGGTTTTTACGGAGCGAGAGCGCGGCTCCGTAGATATTAACTTCCATCTGCGCGTCCGAGTTGCGGTGCGTCCGTTCTGGCCCACCCCCGCATTTGACTTCCCTCCCCCATTATGCTACTCTAAATGCAGCCAAAAAATCACACAAATGCTCTATAGAAAGGAACTCCCCATGGCAACCATCAAAGAGATCGCCGCCCTTGCAGGCGTATCCCGCGGCACGGTAGACCGCGTACTGAACCACCGTGGTTCCGTCAATGCACAGACGCGGCAGAAAGTGCTGGAAATCGCACAGGCACTGGACTATAAGCCCAATAAAGCCGGAATTGTTCTCGCTGCCCGCAAGAAGAATCTGAAACTCGGAGTCGTCCTGCTGGGACTGGGAACGGTCTTCTACGATGACATTCTGGCGGGTGTCAATGCCAAGGCTGAGGAACTTATAGACTATAACTGTTCCGTGCTGACCCGTCAGACTGACTATAATCTGAAACAGCAGCTGCATGCCATCGACGAACTTGTCGCCGAAGGCATCAACGGTCTCGCACTCTCCCCCTATAACGATCCCGCAGTACGGGAGAAAATCGACGAACTTCAAGCCCTCGGTATCCCCGTAGTTACTCTGAATACGGATATCGAGAACTCCAAGCGTATCGCTTATATCGGCTGTCATTTCTATCGTTCGGGAGAGACAGCCGGCGGTCTCATGCACCTGATGACCTGTAATCATATTCAGGGTGATGTCCGTGTAGGCATCATATCAGGTTCCCGTAATATCCTGTGCCACACCGAGCGTATCGCAGGCTTTCGCCATGCCACAGCTACCTACGGCAATATCAACATAGTGGATATCGTCAATAATAATGACAATGAATCGGAAAGCTACGATCTCACTGCCTCGCTGCTGGCCCGGCATCCCGAGATCAATGCGCTCTATTTTACCGCCGGCGGCGTCTACGGCGGCTGCCGTGCCGTGAACGACTCAGGACGTCAGAGCGAGATTACCGTCATCACCAACGATATTGTCGATACTACAAGAGAATATATAGAAAAAGGACTGATCGCAGCTACTATCTGCCAACAGCCCTTCTTACAGGGTTCTAAGCCCCTTGCTATTCTGTTTACCTATCTGACCACCGGCGAACTTCCCACCGTCTGCAATGATTATGTGGACATCGATATCCGGATCAAAGAAAACTTGTAGTATGTAGGAACTGCTCCTCAAACTGGTCGGCAGGCGAGGGCTTTCCGAAGAAATATCCCTGTATCATGTCCGGCTTCGTCTCCATCATCTTCCTCAGTTCATCTTCCTCCTCTATGCCTTCCATACATACGGAAAATCCCAGACTGTGCACCATGTCAATAATATGATTGATAATATTATAGTCATGATCGTTCTTAAGTGCCTGCACGACAAAACTTCTGTCGATCTTGACCGTAGTCGCTTCTATCTCCTTCAGATAACGCATATTGGAATAACCTGTCCCGAAATCATCCAGCGCCAGATCAATGTTTTTCTCCTTCAGATCTTTAAACAGGTTCTTGATCCTGCTGTCTGTCTCAATATAGCCGCTCTCCGTCAGCTCCAGCACCAGACTTTCCGGCGGAATACCTACTTCTTTGATACATTTCTCCACATCCTCGATCAGATCGCTCTTGTGCATCTGGACATAAGACAGATTCACATTGACATGGAAGTGCGGGATGATCTCCCTCCATTTCCGGCATGTCCGAGCCGCCTGCCACATAACATATTTTCCGACCGGAATGATCAGACCGCTCTCCTCCAGAATCGGAATGAACACTGCAGGAGATACATTACCGTACTGCTCGCATCCCCACCTGAGTAATGCCTCCGCTCCGATCAGCGTATAGTCTTTCGTTGAAATAATCGGTTGGAAGAACACCTGAAACCCTCTGAAATTGTCGTTTATATCCTGTCTCATCAGTCTGCGTATATTCAGCCGGCGCAGATATCCGTCATAGGCCTCACGGTCAAACAGCGCCATCTGGTTCTTGCCGTTACGCTTCGCCTGATTCAGCGCAAACTCCGTCAATTTCAGGATCTCCTCCGCGCTCCTGCTCTCGAATCCGTCCTGCATTACGCCGGCAGATACCGTATAAAAACAGCTGTATTCCTTATTACGTACCGTCTCCGCCACGTTGTTCCTGATTTCATTATAAATTGCCTGTACATCCACCTCTGCGGTCGAAAAAGCATCCACTATAATAAATTCATCCGCCATCAGGCGATAGACATCTACCTTCGGGTCTACTGCCGCCACGATACAGTCCGCAAGCTCCCGCAGCACATTATCCCCCGCCTCCGGGCCTTCCTTCTCGTTGATCTCTTTAAAATTATCGATGCCGATCCGCATCATGTATCTGATCGTCTCCGGCCTGTCACGCAGGATCTCCTCCGCATCATACTGGAACCTGATCTCTCTGCGCAGTCCCGTAATATTATCCGCCTTCGCCTCTTTACCAAGCTCTGTCACCCTTCCGACCAACAGCCGGTGCCCGCCGGCACCCCTGATCACCGTGCTTTTGCTGCTAATCCAGACGATCCGATTATCCCGATCCATCCAGCGGTATTCTATGGCATGAAACTCCTGCTCTCCCGAGGTGCACCGCACAATATCTTCTCGCACTTTATTATAGTCAGAGGGATATATTACTTTCTGCAACGCGGCCGTAGCATTCCGGATAACATCTTCCTCGAAGGGAAACCGCACCTGCATTCTGCTCGTCATCATAAATGTATCCGTATCTAAATCAAATATATAAATATACGAATCCGACGATTTCTGCAGTATTTCGACTACCGCACGAATCTCTTCCAATGACATATTCTGTAATATCTGTGCATACTCCATGTTTTCACGCCCTTCCCTCAGAACAAGTTGTATACTATTATACTCGTCCCCTTTTATAATGTCAAACGTTTGTTATTAATTTTGCATAAAATTTTCGTTCTTTTTCGTTCATTTTGCAGTACATTTGTTGAAATTTTTTCGTTTATTTTAGTAGTTTATTTGTTTTCTTTTTGACAAATACATCATCTATGCATACAAAATCTTTCCTATACAAAATCTATGCTTTTTGGTATACTGTTTTCATAACATGAAATCGGAGGAAACAGAATCGTATGAGCAGAAAAAGGGCAGTCGTATCACTCGGACACGAGGCGCTTGGTTATACAATATTGGAACAATGGGACGCCGTAAAAGTTACCGCCAAAGCACTGGCAGATCTTGTGGAAGCCGACTATCAGCTTACCATCACTCACAGTAACGGTCCGCAGGTCAGCATGATCCATAAGGCCATGACGGAACTGCGCCGCATCTATATCGATTACACACCCGCTCCCATGTGTGTGTGCTCCGCCATGAGTCAGGGGTATGTGGGTTATGATATCCAGAATGCTCTGCGGGCGGAACTGCTCAGCCGCGGCATCTCGAAAGCCGTCAGCACGATTCTGACGCAGGTAACGGTAGATCCTTATGATGAAGCGTTCTATGAGCCCACGAAAACGATCGGACGTTATATGTCCGCCGAAGATGCTGAGATCGAAATCAAGAAAGGGAATTTTGTAAAAGAGGAGCCCGGCAAAGGATTTCTCCGTGTAGTCGCTGCTCCCAAGCCTATTGATATTGTAGAGATTGATGCCATCCGCACCCTTGCGGATGCAGGTCAGGTCGTCATCGCCTGCGGCGGCGGCGGTATACCCGTAATCGAACAGAGCCATGCGCTGAAAGGTGCCTCCGCCGTGATTGAAAAAGACTCTATCGCAGGTAAACTGGCTGCAGATTTGCATGCCGACATGCTGATTATCCTAACCGGCGTTCCTTGCGTATATAAGAGTTTCGGCACACCGAAACAGGAAGCCTTAGCTGCACTGACTACCGCCGAAGCCAAGGAACTGATCGTCCGCGGAGAGTTTGAAGAAGGCACCATGCTTCCCAAGATCGAGGCTTCTATTGACTATCTGGAAAAATGCCCTTCCGGCAGCGTGCTGATCACCTCCATCACGGACGTAACCGGCGCGATCAAAGGAAAAAGCGGCACGGTTATCACAGCATAAAAAAAGTAAATCGCTTCGCGATTAACTTTGCGAGATTTGTTCGCTTACGCTTCACAAACTCGGTGCGCCTCTTATTTTTCTACGCTTCCGAGTACCATGAGAAGCGCACCGATCATGATACAAAAATCAGAGATATTGAATACAATATTTCTGATTTTTTGATTTTTTACAGGGAAACTCACATAATCCACCACATATTTACGGACGAGGCGGTCATAGGTATTGCTGTACGCGCCGCCCAACAAAAGTGCCAGCCCTGCCCGCAGCAGCCCGTTTCCCCGATAAGTAAACGTCAGAAGAAACAATACAGTCGCACTAAGCGTCAGCATAAGCGATAAAACTGCCACGATCCCCCGCCTATGCTGTCCTATATCCAGAAATGCTCCCTTGTTATGGTACTTACGGATCAGAAGCCTGCCTCCGCAGACAGGCTCTTCTGCTCCTTCCCTGCCGTTTTTCTCTATATGGTTCTTGATCAGCAGATCCGCGGCAAACACCGCTGCTGCAAGTAATGTACACACTATGACACTCATGTCATATCTCCTTTTTTAGATTGCAATAAGATGAATCTGCCACGCCTGAAACTCCTGTAAGGCTTCGGGAATTACCAGTCCGCACTGCTGTAATGCCGCTCCGGAAATCTTTTCTCCGTCTTTGTATCCGTAAGGCAAACGACTTACAAACCATTCCCTTGCCTGCTCCGGCAAATCTGCCATACCTTCCAAATTCAAATGCATCTGATAATATGCTTCCGCNTCTAATCCCTGCACTTTGACAATAACCGGGGCCGCATTTGCTTCCACATGGTGATATACNGCGCTTACCANTGCTTCCCTGCCTTTNTTGTCNGCCGTTTCCCATACGGTACATTGCTTATCCGAAGGAGCNTGTAACCGGTAATATTCACCATACTGAATCAAATCATAATACTCTTTGAACTTACTAATCTGCTGCCGCACCTTTGCTTTCTCTTCTTCAGACAATTTCGTGGCATCCAGCTCATAGCCGAAGGTTCCCGCCATAGCCACACAGCTTCTGGTGGAAAAAGGAGTAATACGTCCGGTCTGGTGATTGGGTACCGCTGAAACATGGGAGCCCATAGTGGACACCGGATAGCCAAAGGAAGTCCCATACTGAATCTTAAGTCTCGCTATAGCATCCGTATTATCACTGCACCATATCTGCGGAGTGTAGTACAGCATACCCGCATCAAAACGTCCGCCGCCGCCGCTGCAGCCCTCAAATAAAATATGAGGAAACTTCGCAGTCAGCGTCTCTAACACACGGTAAAGTCCTAACACATACCGATGGGCGAATTCTCCCTGACTCTGCGCGTCAAGCGCCATACTGTATTTATCACAAATACTTCTGTTAAAATCCCACTTTACATAGCTGATCGGCGTTTCTGCAAAAATAGAAGACATCCGTCCTATGATATAATCCTGCACGTCCTCTCTGGAAAAGTCAAGTATCAGTTGGTCTCTGCTCAGATTAGGCTTTCTCCCCGGTATTACGACTGCCCAGTCGGGATGCTCCCGATACAGATCACTGTCCTCCGAGATACACTCCGGCTCAAACCAAATCCCGAACAGCATTCCGCACTCCACGATCTTCTCCGCCAGCTCTTTCAGCGTACACCCCAGTTTCTTCTCATTAGGGAACCAGTCGCCAAGCCCCGAATGATCATCATCGCGCTTTCCGAACCACCCGTCATCCAGTACAAAAAGCTCAACGCCTAATTCCGCGGCATTCTTTGCTATTGTCACCAACTGTTCCCCTGTAAAGTTGAAATAGGTAGCTTCCCAGTTGTTAATAAGTACGGGACGACGTTTTGCTTTCCATTCTCCGCGGCAAATGTTCTGCCGTATGGTCTTATGCATGTTCCTGCTCAGAGTGCCGAACCCCTGTGCACTGTAAGTCATCATGACTTCCGGTGTATCAAATTGTTCGCCCGGCTGCAGCTTCCATGCAAAATTTTCCGGATGAATGCCGCAGATCAATCGTGTCTGATCTACCTGATCCTTTTCAGCCTCCATCAGAAATTCTCCACTGTAAAGGAAAGAAAAGCCATAGCACCCGCCCTTTTCTTCATCTGTATTCTTATCACTGACCATGACAAACGGATTATAATGATGGCTGGAAGTACCTCTCACACTGCCTATGGAATGAATACCATGACCAAGCTCGCTTCTCTGTACACTTCTTTCCGTCACATGACCGCCATAGAATGTCGTCCACTCATACTCGCCGTTTATCCAGTCCAGATTCATGCTGGCGGCTTTCTGCAATACGATCCTGTTCGTTCCCTGATTGATAATCTTCGCGGCACGGGTGATAATATCATTGTCCGCAAGTACCCCGTACATCAAACGCACTTCCACCTTGGAAACTGAATCTTCCAAAATGATCTCAAGCGTGTCCGCCTCGTTCTCTTCGGCATATACCGCGGGCAGCCCCTGTATGGAATACTTCCCCTTATTGACCTGATACCCTTTATACCGAAGCGCCGCAGCTAAGCTGCCATCCTCATTTTGTACTTTGAATGCGCTGATACGGTAATCTCCCGTACCATAACAGCTGTATTCCTGCGGAAGAACATCTAAAGAATAATCTTTGTTTTCTTTTCCCATCTCATAAGGATTGCCTGAAAATCCTCTGTCTTTATAGCAGATCGTGTAAGACTTATCACTGTCATCCGTCCGATTCCCATAATATACATGAAGCAAAGTTCCAAGTCTGTCCGCCTTCATCTGATAGGTTGTATTTTCCGTGTGCAAAGTAAAAAGTCTCTTCTCCGCATCTATTACAATCGGCATGATCATGATCCTCCATATATTTCATTTATTGTTTATCAAAGCAGCCACCAGTTTCCCAGTGGCTACTCTTATTACTGCAACAATTTCATCAATTGAATTTTAACCCTTTACGCTACCCAGTACAAGTCCCTTTGTAAAATACTTCTGAAGGAAGGGATATACCAGCATGATCGGTATGGCACCCAAAAATAACTGTGCCGCGCGTCCTGTCCTGACATTCATCATGGACAGCAATGCTTTGATATCATAAGTAGAGTCTCCTTGCAGCATGTTTTCAAAGTTCACAAGCAGAGACTGTAGGTAAGTCTGCAAAGGATAGTTGGACGGGTTACTCATATACAGCATACCGTTAAACCACTCATTCCAGTGACCTACCATGCAGAACANTCCGACTGTGGCAAGCGCCGGTTTTAACAGNGGCAGAATAATCATGACGAGCGTCTGGAAAGGAGTTGCCCCGTCAAGGGANGCTGCTTCCTCCANTTCNGCCGGCANNTCNCGGATAAAGTTCATNAGGATAACCATATTNGAAACCGGNAGNGCNCCNGGCAGGATCAGCGCCCATATCGTATCCTTTAATCCCAAACCNGATACCAGCAAATATGTAGGGATCATACCGCCGCCTATGAGCATTGTAATTACNAAAAANACTACATAAAACCTTCTGCCGATCAGTTCTCCCTTAGGTTTTGCCAACGGATATGCCGTCAGCACCATCAAAATCAGATTTAACAGTGTTCCTTTCACTGTCCTCTCTATCGAAACTGCCATTGCNCGGAAGAAACTNCCNTCNTCCAGAATATACTTATAAGAGGCNAGTGTNAAATCNACCGGTANAAANCCTACTTTTCCTGCCGCNACTGCCGTGCTGCCGCTGAAGGAAACCGCAAGAAGGTTGATAAACGGGAGTACACATGTCACACATGCAATTCCTAAAACGATAAGCAATACTANATCAAAAACTCCATATTTTTTCGTTTCCATCGTCATCNCCTCCTAGAATATTTTGTATCCGGCNANCTTATCNGCCATGTAATAGGACNCACATACCAGAATGCAGGATACNAGCGATTTAAACAGACCTACNGCTGCACCGATAGAATACTGCGCCTGCTGAATACCGAGACGGTACACATAAGTATCAATAATATCACCTGTTGAATATACTACCGGCGAATACAGGTTNAATACCTGATCAAATCCTGCATTCAGCACACCNCCCAGCGCCAGTACCANCATCANCACGATCGTAGGTTTTAACAGCGGAACGGTNATNTAGCGTATTTTCTGCCANCGNGTCGCCCCATCCANTGTTGCCGATTCATACANTCCCGGATCAATTCCCGTAAGAGCTGCCANATATACAATNGTGCCGTATCCGAAACCTTTCCAGACATCACTGATGATCATAGTCCATGGGAAGACCTTGGCATTTCCGAGAAATGAAATTGCTTCAATTCCCANCTTTCCGAGCAGGANGTTGATAGCNCCGTCCGATCCCAGCAAATCCATCATAACACCTGCCAGAATAACCCATGACATGAAGTTTGGAATATAGATCAGGGTCTGATAAACTCTCTTTACCTTATTGGAAATCATCTCATTGAGNANTANNNNAAAAGTGACAGGAACGATAATTCCCAGAAGCAGCTTAAACACCGCTATGTATAAGGTATTCCAAATGGTTCTGACAAAGTTCGGCTGGTTAAACAGAAACTTGAAATTATCCAAACCTACCCACGGGGACGCAAATCCCAGCCCGGGGTTATAATCCTCAAATGCTATAATCAGTCCATATAATGGGATATAACAGAAGATTAAAGTTATGATGACCCCAGGCAACAGCATCAAATGGTACTGCGCCTGATTTCTCAATTTCGTCTTGTCTATCTTTTTCTTACTTGGCATTTTTCTCCCTCCCTCAATTACTAATTTCCGTACGTCTCATTTATCTCGGCAGTAGCCATTTCTCCGCCTGCTTTCCACCACTGATCTACCAGAGTGTCGAAATAGTCGATATCCTTCTCGCCGATAATGATCTGCGTGAAGCCTTCCACCAGAATATCATTTAAGGTAGAACCGACGCTTTGCAGTGTGGCGGTATCCTGTCCCCATTTGGCATCCTTCAGATAAGTTCCGCTGTCCAGATACTCTTTTGCAATGCCATAAGCGGATTTGTCATTCCCCTGCTGGAGCCAGTCTCCCACACCATCGGGGTCCTGCTTGGTCAGCCAGGCAACACAACTGTTATATTTCGATGCGTCTTTACCCAGTTCCGTCACATCCACATCTAATCCTTTCGCCAGTGCATCCGTTACTTTGGTGTACTGGTTATAGTCAGTCATAGGGTTTATTACCGTCAAACAACGAACACAGTTCGGATAGTTATTATCATAAAGGGAACTAATAAACTCCAAATCCTCATTTCCTGCCGCATCATCCATCATATAACACCAGAAGTTGATCAGCTTAAACACCCCTTCCGGATTC
Organism: Lachnospiraceae bacterium; assembly: GCA_014804605.1. Lineage (GTDB taxonomy): Bacteria > Bacillota > Clostridia > Lachnospirales > Lachnospiraceae > UBA3282. The sequence goes on from JAAUZM010000027.1 coordinate 115,126, forward strand.
TTACAGTTATTGCTGATTACAATGTAACCGATGTTTCCGAATCCAACGTTTCCTTTTACCTCCGCCCCATTAGCAGAAGGAATCGGATAAGGTTCAAAAATAGCTTCCGGTCCGAGGTTTTCTATGATCTGCGGTCCCGGATTATAACCAAACCACTGTGCCCACGGAACTACACCGACCTCACCGTTGATTGCATCCTGAAACAGCTTATCCTGATTGGTAGTCGTAAAGTTAGGATTGATAATCCCTTCCGCATACCACTCTTTATAGGCCGCAATCACCTCTTTCATCTCCGGCTGAACGGTGCCATACCCGAGTGTGCCATCCTCCAGTTCGATCCAGATACCGGGATGTGCGCCATAGGCAACAGCCAGACGGTTCATATTATCTAAGTTCTGCATTTCTCCCATGGCATATCCGCCGAAATTCTCTTTAAATGCCTGTGCTATGGCAAGTACATCATCCATGGTCTGCGGGTCTGCCAGTCCAAGCTGATCTTTCCAGTCCTTTCTGATCCACACATAATTGAACTTATCTATATTACCGTAACTAAGCTGAGGAATCCCATACAATCTTCCGCCAAGACATCCCGTCTCGTAGGTGTCGCTTTCCACTTCAAAATAGCTTTTTAAAGTGTCTGACGCATAAGTATCAAAAAGATCGGTCAAATCCATAATCAATCCGGATTTCTCCAGTGAGGCAAGCTGTGAAGCATTAACATAGCAGAAATCCGGCAGATCTCTGTCAGCAATCGCCAGATTTAACTTGGTGCCATAGTCGTTGCTTATCCACATATTCTTGAGATTAATGTTGAATCTGTCCTTGAATGCCCGATACCATGGATTATCATCATAAGTATCCCCATTCTGGAAACTCGTTCCTGAGTTTTCCTCCATAACAGTTGTCAGAGTCAGTTCCTGCTCATACGGATCCCATAAGCCTTCCGGAACCGGAACTGCCTCCGCCGCACTGCCTCCTCCCGTATTGCCGACTGCTCCTGCGCCTCTGCCCACAAATCCCGGGAAGCACAGTATCAAAACCGCGGCAATTGCCAGAGCTATTATTTTTTTGTCCCACATCTCCATTTCCTCCTATCTGTTTTTTCTATAATTTATATTTGATTCCCTTAATTGAATCCTAATCATTTACATGCCTGCTTCTAAGCCGTCTCTGAATCATTTACTCTGAAAATATTATATTGCTTTGAACAAAGCAAAAAAATGACCCCAAAAAGCAATTATATGAGAATATTGATATGTCAAAATCGCAGATTATATGGCAAAATGTTGACACCTAAAGACATTTTGTCAACTTCGGATTCCCTGTGCACTAAATCGCACGAAATTATGGTAATATCACATGATAAGTCAAGTCTTGAAAAGAAGGACTGCATATGCGGCCCTTCTTTATGTCGTTAAATAAATATCCGTCCTTGTTACCATGCGATGGATAGCACTGTTTTCGAAGAAGTCTCCGGGAGCAGTACAGAATACAAATTACCGTCTCTTACCACCTTCCCTGTGACATCAGCAGTACCCGCCGTCACTTTCATCGGCGCTCTTTCAGATATCCATCCCAACGTTCCTGATTCCGTGACAACTGCAATCAGTGTATCATCATTTTCCTGCATGCTTTCAACTGCCGTAAACCCAGCGTATTTATTCAGAAGCCCCAGACAGGAGCCTGTCTTTTTCTTCGGAAGTACCACAAACCATGCAAAACCGTCTACTTCCAGAATCCCCTCATGGCTTTCATTCCGGTTCAAGGCAAAAACCTTTTTGCCGAAAAAGTCATAAACCCAGTACGTATCTGCCATCTCTATATCCGGTATATCCGCCGGTTTGAACGCATATGACTGNCTTAANCCGGTCAGGTTGTATGCGGCGATTCCTCCGCCTTTNCCGCATTCNCCCCATGAGCCCACATTATGCAGCTTNAAAACTCCGTTTTNCATTGGATTAGAAAAAATACAGTCTTCCGTAGGTTTTGCCGCACGATCCATCATCAGGATTCTGCCATCCTCATATGTCAGCGGTTTCAGCACTTCCGGATTCGTATCCCCGATCTTGTCGCTGANATATACCNGNCCTCCGCTGATCGCCCGTAACAGNCTATGTTTCACGCTGTCTTCATGNTTCGTCCAGAACATATCCCAGTCNCAACAGTATAATTCGTTGTGATACAGTGCATTATATGCATTCTGNAACAGGTGTTCTGCAAAACCGTTTTCTTTATCAGGTACGAAGTCATCACTGTTTCTNGAAATCGCGGAAGTCGGTCTGGCCAGAATNCTCTCCATCGCCATTCCCATACAGTTGATGATCGCCCCNTCCATGTATGACGCACCGCTTTCCANAGCCTGATTCATGCCTCTTGCGGCTTCACNGACCGGCAGGCTGTTTTCGAAATAATACGGGACCGCACTCTGNCCATCNACCTTTACAAANTCNATCTCTTCNTGCCGCANTTCCTNATACCAGTCTCTGTAAAAACCTTCTCCGCNTTGCGGGCTCGGAACGANNTTTCCATTTACTGTTCTATAAAGATAAGAGCGCTCTTTAGAGTCCAGATCACTTCCCTGTAAGATACCGCCCCAATAACCGCCAAGNGCNTGCCANACNCCAAACCATCTGATATCNCCTTTTGCCTTAATATCNCGTATCATATTTTTAAATCCGTTAGGNAATTTCTCTTGATCNGGNGCAAAATCATAAAGCANTTCATCCTGTACGGAAAGCCANCCGTCATCAATGATCATCCANTTTACCGGAACNTTNTTNTCCNNCAGTTCCTCTGNCTTCNGACGGATNTTTTCTTCNGATACTTCCCTGTAAAATGCGTCCCAGCTGCACCATCCCAGATAGCGGAACATTTCCGGAATTCTTCGTGCTTCCCTCATTCGGATTCCCTTATATTCAGCCAGCCATGTNAAAGCCCTATGTANCGCTTCTTCCAATGNAGGNGCCTCNGCCANTAAATATAATGGTTCNTCAACTTCTTTCTGNCCGCCTAAATANGANGTCATTTCCAGACAAATTTCCGTCTCNGTCCCGCTTACCATNTATGCNTTGAATTCCCGNCCNACCATCGGTACAAAACANGCAAACCGATNTTGATATTTGAAGAAAGCCANCTGCGTGAAATCGGGAATATCNNNAAANCNGCTNACAAACGCNGGTCTGGTCCACCATTCATTANAAAGATACATTGCCGTGATNTTNTCCGGNCACTCTGTCACCGGCAGANATACCCTGATNGGCTTTTCCATCCTTAAATTAAAGTTTTCCCNGCAGGACTCATTTTTCATNTTCAGNCGGATTTCTCCGTACCGGCATCCGTCNNTGNCATGNTNTTTCACTTCAATACGAATNCCGTCCTGTTCATATATGCCTGTATCTATGGAAAGCTCGGCATTTATCTCTTTTCCTTTTTGNCAATGAATCTGACATCTTATATTTTTCTTTTCTNCCATANCTGATACTCCAATCATGTTTTCTATTATGCTCGTTTCGNNAAAAGNNCGCATGTGCCGCTTTGATGATATCTTTCTATTACCTCTTCCAACTTGCTGCGTTCCACNTTTAAATACGCNGCCTGNCANTCAAGGCACANNAANTCCTTTGCAGCCCTGTTAAACAGCTTCCTATGNANGGCAATCTCATCAGACATCAATTGCGTTCTGCATGTTTTNCAANAATGATCTGTCATTTTCTACACCANCNTNCATCTGTATACTTTGGAACCNTGNGCNGCCACTGTCTCTGAGAATATTTCTTTCTTCACGCCTATATTNTNATGTTCAATACAGTCATAAAACTCCAAGTTCCTTCCTGAGCTGANAGTAAGCCCCATATCCCAGAAATCTACCGTAACCATAGCCGGAACATCTCCCAAATTGAACANACCGACCGCTATATCTCCNTTCGATAAAAACTTTACTAATACAAATGTATCAATACTGTTTGATACACAGNTTAACTGAAACGGCGACCTGCACTCTATATCCTGATTGATCGCAATGANATCCTGATTCAGCAGAATNTTTTTGGTCNCATCGTTAATCTTTCTNATGTCACATCCGATCATCAACGGTGAATTCATCATTGCCCAGAGAGAAAAATGNGTCTGNTATTCCTCATCGGTACATCCCCCGGCAGAAATATATTCATTACCNCCNTTTCCATACATNCCNACNACCAGCATATCCATGTCATTGTGNCAGTAAGNNCCCGAAAATGCCTGTTTANCNAGNTGTGAAAGAGCAATGTCTTTGATNGAATTCCAGGAATCGTTAATGTCCTCTGTAGACCGGAATAAGTGTGCTCCTGACGAACGAATCCATTCNTGTACGNNGTCNGTCCCCCACTGACACGCNGANAACACAATNTCCCTGCCGGAATTCGCAAGCGCCATNCCCATTCTGCGATACAGTGTTNTTCCATCCTGATTTTGCGGTTTAAAGCAATTATCATACTTTAAATAATCAACACCCCACTGGGCAAACTGCTTTGCGTCTTCAAATTCATGTTCGAAGCTGCCCGGATAGTTTGCACAGGTTCTGGTTCCGCAACAGCTATACATACCAAATTTGAATCCTTTTGCATGAATATAATCTGCCAGCGCTCCTATCCCGCTCGGGAATTTCTCAGGGTCTGCCACCAGTCTTCCTTCCGAATCACGCTCTTTCAGACTCCAGCAGTCATCCATTACCACATATTCATATCCGGCTTCCAGAAATCCCTGCTCTTTCATTGAATCTACGGTTTCTTTCACTAAATCTTCATTAATATTCTCCGTAAACGTATTCCATGAATTCCAGCCCATAGGCGGGACTGCACACATTGCTTTTCTGCTCATCTGCATTACTCCTTTCGCACTTAATTCCGAAGCATTTATGATGAAATTATTATATGATTTTAATTATCGGGAAAAAATAACCTGAAAAAATGATTATATGCGAATATTAATATGTCAAAATCGCAGATTATATGGTAAAATGTAGACACAGAAAGACATTGTGGCATCTTCGGATTCCATGTGCACTAAGGCGCACGAAATTATAATTTATATCTTGACGGGAAGGAGATATTGATATGCAGGAAGAGACTCCTATGCAGGCCGGTGAATTCATTTGTATGCAGGACTTCAGCGAAACCTCCATGGAAATAACCTTAGTACATGCAGGCAGAGAATACTGCAAACCCTATCATGCGGTCTCTGCCGCCCGTGATGAATATATTCTTCATTTTATTTTGTCGGGTGAGGGATTTTATTCGGCAAACGGCAATACGTGGTATCTTAATCCCGGCCAGATGTTCTTAATCTATCCCGATGAACCTGTCGTTTATTGTGCAGATGTAAATAACCCGTGGTCCTATGTATGGATTGGGTTCAAAGGTATACGGGTTGATACTATATTAAAGAATTGTGGTTTCTCCAAAAACCATTTATGCCTTCCTGCCCCTGATCCCGATGAATACATGAACTGCTTTGATGATTTATTTGCACATAGCGACACGGGCTTTTCCGATGATCTTTACCGTGAATCCATTCTGCTTAAGCTGTTTGCCATCCTTGCCAATCATCATGCCGCGCATACCCGGAAGGACAGTCGTGTGCAGACCGGCTTCAGCGATAATACTTATGTAAACCTAGCGATTGATTACATTAACAAAATGTACATGCAGGGAATCGGCGTATCTGATATTGCCGACAACATCGGCATTACCCGTTCCCATCTGAATCATGTATTTCAACAGGAACTTAATATTTCCATCCAGAATTTTCTGATAGATTTCCGCATGCATAAAGCAGCCAATCTCCTTGTCAGCACTGCGCTGTCCGTTAAAGAGATTTCAAATCAGGTCGGATATCATGATCAGCTTGTGTTTTCCAAAGCGTTTAAAAAGAAATTCGGGATGAGTCCGAAAAGTTACCGCACGAGCCAGAACATAGCCGAAACAAGAAATGAATCGTGAATGGTAACTATCAAATCATGCTGCCCCACTGCGGCCATGCCACATATATTATAGTCATCAAAATAAGCGTAACACATACTAGAATCCGAATAGCACGGGAGGCTGCTGCCGTTCTTGTTTTTTCCGGAACAACCTTTACACTGTCAGCTAATCCCACTGCCATATATACAAGACAGATTACAATGTATCGGAAATCACTGCTGCATGTATAGGGGTATTTCAGAATAAAGGCGACAAAACTTGCCAAAAAAATTAAGTAGCCGGTAAAGAAGAAAACTGCCTCGTATACGTTTTTTTGTCCGCCGAGCTTGCTCTTTTGATATTGCGTGATACAAAACAGAACAGCGGAACAGATAGCCGCGAGAATTGCCATCACATAAGCAAGCTGGCATAGCATAAGAGGTATTCCGCCTATTCCCGCAGGATATTCCTCCCCAAATAAAGAAGTTTGAAACATAATTACCCAAGTATTATGAATCACCTTCCCGCTTAAGACATGGAACGGAAACTCAAAATGCCAGTCTCCTAAGGAAGGGAGGCCAAACGTCGCCCATAAGCTATAATCCCCTGTATACAGCACTGACTTCTCCCCTGGGACAGGAACTCCGGGTTTTACATGAAAACGTATCAGATTCCGGCCAATCCAAGCCAAGCCGATCGTACCGGCAATCATCCCAAACAAAATATAGTTTCTGATACATCGAAAGATGACCTTTTTATCCTTGGAGCGTATCTTCTCTATGAAATCCATCAAAAAGACAAGACCGATCGGAAATGCAATGACCGCGACATTGAGTTTACTCAACATCCCGAAGCCTATGGACAACGCTATCCATAATAAGTTTTTGAAGCTTCTTTCCTGAATAAAACACAGTGCAAAAAACATGCAGCATGCAAGCAGCAAGTTGGCGAGCATGTCATTGTTAATACTACCGGACATAAGGGTAAGCGCCGGGTGCATCGTTACAAGAAACAGCCCTGCATAAATTGCCTTTCCTTTGGCGCCTGTCTTTTTCAAAATCCAATAAGTAAGGAGCATGAGCAGTCCCGAATAAAGCAGCGGAAGCACCTGCAAATTTTCGAAAGCCAAGTCCTCCGCCATACCTAATGATGTCAGTAAGATCAGCCATAAGCCGGATATTATATGATGCAGAGGCGGATGATAATACGAAAAAATTTCATAGGGATTCATATCGGGCAGCTTGCGAAATTTATAGATATATTCAATATAACCAAGGTGTCCGATATTAATCTGATCCGTGGCAATTCCGGTGTAAGTACCTTCGTCATGCTGCCTGTCGTGAATACCGGATAAGAGCACGTAACAGCAGTGTAAAAGCATCCCGGAGAAAATAATTGCAAACACGACTTTTTCTTCCGTCAGCTTATCCTTTTTATAGCAATACCAAATGAAAAGCCAAACGCCAAGAACAATTAAGGTGCCGACGATCAGAATAACGTTTTCGGGAATCGCAGCGGATAAAAAGGTTCCTTGGATCAGTGTGGTAAAAAGGCATAGGAAAATAATCATTAACAAGAGCGCTTGATTGATAGAAATTTTTATCTTGTGTAAATTCATGGTATATAATGCAAACCTTTCCTCAAAATGATATTTAAATAATTATTTACAAGGGCATTATAGCATAATTACTGTTTTTTTTGTATAATAATGCGAAGAGAAGTTCTAAGACTCGCAGCAAAGGCTGATTTCGTAAAGTCAGCATAGCTGACTTTGAACTTCTAAAGCTTCACATTGAAGAATGCCAAAATGCGGCATTCTTCTGGTAAATAATAGTAAACATGCAACGGAGTAACTTTAAAAATGGACAAAAGAAAATGGTTCTCCTTCCTGCGGCTTGCCGTCGGGGCGCTCATCATAGAACTGATTTTATGTAATTTTTCATCTTGGAAAAGCCTGTTTTACCAAAATCGAATCCTCTTCGAAGAGGTAACCGTTGAGGGAGGCACTAAGGCGGAAGAGGGATTAGACGGACATATCGGGAAATACATTGTACCGGACGGCACCCTGACCTTGCATATCGCGAAAGCGGATACCATGGTACATAATCTTTTTTTTGCGATGGACTTCTCTGAGCCGGACCCCGTTTCTTATACGGTAACGCTGACCGATGAAGGAAATTATTATCCTTATACCCTGCCGGAAAAGGTACTGATGCCGGGAATCAAAAGAAGCTTTTATACAAACCTCTACCCCTCCGGGAAAACTGGAACGATAGACGTGCAATTCTCCGTTCCTGCCGGAAGCTTCGTCACAGTAAACGGAGTCTGCGCCAACGCCCGCATCCCTTTTTTATTCAGTCTCGGAAGATTCCTTCTGCTCTTAGGTTTTTTCCTTTTATTTGATTATGCAGGACATGTGGAAAGATGGCAGAATATCGCGTGTGGTAAAACGAAAAAACAGTACATGATTACCACTGTTACAATTTTGCTGTTAATCGGAATGGCGTGGGCGCTTGCTCATATAAATCCTATATGCGTTACTTCCCCATGGCCTCACCACAAACAATATCAGGAATTGGTGGAAGTCATGGCACAGGGGCACCTTTATCTGGACACGGAACCCTCGGAAGGTCTGGTTGGCGCCGAAAATCCTTATGATACAATTTATCTTCAGGCAAACGGCATCGACTATCTTGCGGACTACGCTTATTATGACGGGAAATATTATGTTTATTTCGGCGTAGTCCCGGAACTGTTGCTCTATCTGCCGACATACCTGCTGACGGGTCACCATATCCCAAATTATGCGGCGGTTTTTCTCTTTTACTGCGGCTTCATTCTGGCGGTCTTTGCCCTATACCGGGAAATCATCAGAAGATGGTTCATGCGCACCCCATATTTTCTGTATTTGATGATTTGTATCCTGACCGTATGCTGCGGAAATTATCTGTTTGTGATTGCAAGACCTGATTTGTACGACACACCGATTATGGCGGCAAATATGTTTACCGTTGCAGGTCTGTGGCTATGGATCAAAGGGAAATATACCATCAAGACAGCATACAGACGGACATACCTGTTTCTGGGCTCTTTGTGTATGGCGTTAGTTGCCGGATGCCGCCCGCAGATGCTTTTGTTTTCTTTTTTGGCAATTCCGCTTTTCATAGGCGACTTTTTCCCGAAATGCCGGCTGAGCTGCCTGCCGCCAAGCGGATCTTCGAAGACATCACAGGGCATGGCGGAAACCATTAAGGACGCTGCCGGTATCTGTCTTCCTTATCTGTTCGTAGCGGCAGGGATTATGTATTATAACGCTGCGCGTTTTGGTTCTCCTTTTGATTTCGGGGCGACCTACAGCCTGACCAGCAATGATATGACAAAGCGCAGTTTCAATCTGTATCAGGCGCTGTTGGGGTTATGGCATTACTTTCTGCGTCCCCCGGTCATTGAAAGCGACTTTCCCTTTTTACAAGGGATTCAGATTGCGTCCGATTCCTATATGGGAAAACTGAATGCGGAATATACTTATGGCGGTATCTTTGCATGCAATGCATTCCTATGGATTCTGTTATCTGCCAACCGGGGACGGGATCTGTTAAAAGAAAAAAAGCTTTACGTTTTATCATTTGCTTCTGCAATTATTTCGATTATTCTGGGTATTGTGGATGTGACCGGAGCCGGGATTTTGCAGCGGTATACCGTGGATATGACATGGGGAATCTGGTTTGCCGCTGCACTGCTTCTATTATCATGGACAGAATATGCCGTCAAACACAGCACACTAAGAACGTTAATGCTGTTTATGTTAGCAGTCTGCTTGCTGCAGACTGCCTATGGATTCGGTGTAATATTGGGAAACGGCGATTTAAGCGTGAATGTACGGACTTCAAATCCGCAGCTGTATTACTATTTGCAGGAGCTTGTTACCTTTTAATTTCCTGTCAAATGCATGCCCGTCATGTCTTATTACATACAACTCATAAAGTAAGCGTATAGAGTCTGATAGGTTTCCGTACTATAATGGAGTCCGTCTACCAGTCTGTATCCGACAGAAGTAAGATAGCTGTGGCTGTCGATCCAGTGTACATCGGAACTTAAGCTGCTCTGCATCTGCGTGTTAAAATATTCTACCTGTTCCTCTGTAACATATGGATTTTCCCAAACCGGATTTACGGAAGCATAGTAAACGGTTGCTCCCAAAGCTGTCCATTCTGCGGCTTTTGCATTCACAAGCGTTATATATTTTTGAACATTTCTCGTGTCATTTACACCAAGATTAATCAATATTTTGGAGCCACTGCCCACGCAGCCATCGATTCGCGGAATCGCTTTTTCCTCGAACCACGCGTAACCCTTGGCGCTCTCCGCAATCCATGTACAGGAGTTAGCTTCTACGCTTGCCTGCATCTGTACAAATCGGGAATCTCCTACGAAAATCACACCGGCTACATTTTTTACTTCGGTAACAGGCTGTATTTCAGGGGTTGTCTGCTGTGTCTGAGACTGCGCATCCGGCTCTGCCTGAGGGTCAGCTTCCGCAGCAGCCTGAGATTCATCGGCTGGCTTATCATTCTGCAGATATTTATTGCTGACATATGCCTTTTCTTCACCATACATGATTTCATACCAATCAGTGTCAGCCTGTCCGGTAACCGTGACTTCCTGTCCGTATGCCAATCCTCCGACTCTTTCAAAGTCAGTGGAAGGTCCTTTCCTTACATTTACGGAACTCGTTGCATACATAATCTGTGATTCATCATATGCAGTTACTGTATATTCCGGCAAGGATTGTTCTTCTGTTTCTTCATCGACTACTGTCTCACTGTCGGTCGTGTCATTGTCAGCTGCAGCACTTTCCGCATCCGTATCCTTATTTTCATCGGCTGTTTCTGTCTGGTCACTGTTATCTGAATCCGCATTTTCGACTTCTGTGCCATCATCTTCTGTCTGCTCGTCTGGCGGCGTCTGTTCCCTCGCCTGCTCATCCGTGATATCGGAAGAATCGGCTTCTGCGACTGCGTCTGAAGATACTTCATTAACGGCCGTTTCCTGATTGCCGCATCCATACAATGAGAGAGTAAGTATTAACGCGAGGATTATCGATCGTTTTTTCATCTTGTATGTACTCCTTATAGTAGTTACTCTGATTCTATAGGAAATGACCTTAGTCGATTACTATAAATTATGTTACAGACGGAAGTATACAATGTAAAATTATTTTTTGCAAGTAGATATCAGTTTCCACATACCGGATATGATTAAATTGCATAAAAATGATAGCGCAATTATGCATATCGGACTGATAATGAATCGCACGTACATATTACACGTCAGGTTATTGATGCATCTCATAAATACAAATGTATGTGTAAGATAAATATAGAGGGAGTTTCTTCCCAAAAAAGCGAATATTTTTTCCCTTATCCGGCATTTTGACGCAAGAATCAAAATAAGCAGGGTCCAAACTACGGTTGCGCCGATTTGAACCCATATCTGATATTCCTCAGGGTCACCTCCCAGATTTACACCGCCTGTAAGCCCCCATCTTGTAACGAATGCCATTCCTATTGCCAAGAAGACAATCATAGGAATCCACACCCTGTCTACGATCTTTGTAACAGCCTCTTCATATTCTCCTGCAATTATGCCTATGGCAAATGCAATATTAGATACATACCAGAATGGGGACATCCCGGATTGATAAAGCTTATAAGACATCGCGTATGCGAACACGGAAAAAGCGATTACCCGGATGCCCTTAACCCGTATGAGTGCATAGATCACTATAAATCCTATATAGAACATGAATAATACGCACATATACCAGTAATTATAACCGGTTATAAGAATCCAAAAGTCACGAAATGAAGTCAGACCTCCGGAAATCAGTTCAATGATGCCCGCTACGATTACATACGGAATAAAAACATTTTTTATCCTTTTCCATATGAATTGCCGGCTCATTTTGTCGTTACCGAGAGACTTTACCATGGCATACCCTGAAAAGAGGAAAAATATATCTACACCGTATACTCCCAGTTTTGTCAGGGCAAATCTAAAAGTCTCAGCATTCCCTTCTAATGACACTAATATATTGATCCAATTTCCATAATGTGATACTACTACCATGAATGCAGCAATTCCGCGAAACCAGTCTGTCTCGCGCTTATTCATAAGAGTTGTTTTGCAGGTGTTATCCATATTCAGTGCCTTCCGCAATCTTTACTCCAGTTTTGCTAAATTCTCAAATGTGCCAATGATATCGATCTTACCGAATCCCCACCGTCGGTCCGGATACACGATATTCTCCGACCGGTCGGCCCCGCGAATCAGATAGCTCTTAACCCCTCTGCTCTCCACTGCGGGCACATAGCCGTCTACCACCGCCCATTCCATAAACTGTGCCGCACAGCCTGCCGCAAGGGCTGCGGCCATACAGGAGCCGGTTTTTGCTCCGAGCGCCGTGGAGACCTGTACCCCCGGTGCACACAGATCCGGCTTGATCATCCCGTTTTTCGCATATCCCCTGCCTGACTGCGGGAACCAGCTTCCGGAAGCTGCGTCGTAGGACGATATCGTAATAACCCGCTCCGCGTTAGATGGTTCTGTCAGCGTGACATCCGGACTCGGCGACAGAAAGACCACTTCAGTATCCAGGAACTCACTGATCGGAAGCCATAGGTGAAACACTCCCGTCCCCCGCTCCGCACCATCCTCTGAGGAAAAAATGCGAAGATTCCATATACCCGGCGTCGGGTCTTCAAATCTAAAAAAGATAAGCGGTTCTCCCGCATCGCGCTCCACGATCAAATTGCTTACCATGATCCGTGTCTTCTCAAAAATAAATTCGATCTCCCTGTCCCGTCTGCTTCGAAAGTCGATTTCCTGAGATGTCTCTCCACCGGGAGAACGAACCCTCACCGCATAAGTTTCCGGCAGCGTTCCCCAAAGTTCGAGACAGAATCCTTTCGTCTCCTCCGCCACACGCACTTCCACAACATCCGGAACCGCACTCACGTAGTGATGTTCCTTATCACCTTCATTACCGCCGCACACGACAACAGCGCGGCTTCTCCGTCCCGCCACAATATTCAGATAAGAGGCAAGCGGTGATGTACCGTTATGACTGCCCAGATTCGTACCGATCCCCAGCACGATCACCACAGGTCTGCGCATGGCGATTGCCATCCGCTCCAGATAGCTGACAGCCTCCATAATATCATTCTCCTGATAAGCGACTGCATCGTCTGCAATCAGGTAGTAATCTCTCAGATACTGCTTTGCCTCCTTGACTTTAACTACCGCGATATCAGCAAGCGGCGCAGCACCTCTGAATGTTAAACCCTGATTCAATATACTGCCCGCTGCTACGGAAGCAATCTGGGTACCATGACCGTTTGTATCGGTAGTGGGTACAAGCTGCTTCGGCACCGATGTCTGTAAAGCAAGATCAATGTCCGCCCGTCTATATTCCGTGCCGTAAAGAAATCCCTCCGGCGGCTCTCCGTCCTGAATCGTCTGATCCCAGATCGCCATAATCCGGCTGCTGCCGTCTTCCCGCCTAAATACGTCCAGTTCATAGCGTATGCCCGTATCTACAAATCCAAGTATAACACCGGATCCCTGAAGGGACAACGGCGGATTCTGCACCCGAATGCTCCCTGTCTCCGCCAGACTCTCCGGATTAAAAAACTGCCCGCCGATACCGTCCCCGATCTGCATCAGTCCGTACACGGACGGAATAGAGGTATAGCTGTAAACACCGATAGACATAGGCGGTATCATGGCCCGGTTTACATTGGCCACACCATAGTACTCATCAATTTCATGGAAACAGAAATCGACCGGCGTCGTTGCCGACAGATCGTCTGCCATCACATAATCCGTAATCAAATCAGCATACTCGTTGGATAATATTTTTTCCTTACAGGTCATGGCTTATCATAACAACCGCTTCATAATAAATTCCGATTCAATAACGATAGATATTATACTCTGGCTGTTCCCTCTGCATATCTTCTCTATTATGTTATGCCTGAATTGGATGTCCTGTTATTGGGAACCTCTATTCCGCTTAATAGTCTCTATTCGCTTCTCCTTACTTCGGATTTTTGCAAATTGTTGTATTTTGCCGTAGTAAATTTTCAAAAACCTGTCCATTATTTAAACAAACGGCTCAGCGCTTTCCCAATATCCCCATCAATACATATAGACTGTTTTTTAATCTCACGTGGACAGACTGCCTCCCCATAATTGATACAAGCATAAATTGCCTTCGGATTCTCCGCAGTCATCTGCCAGAATGGATATTTAATAATCCCCGGGGTATTATAACCCACGCCTAACTCCAAAAACAGCACACGTTGATTTTTTCTTGTACGCAGAAAATTCTCATACCGCTCCGCCGCCAAATGCCATCCTTCATCCTCCACAAAACGGTTATCAGAACGCAGATTCATTGTCATAGGCTTACCACAATGAGGACAGGCAGGCAACAGTTCAGTGGGAACTTGCATCTCCCTTTGCCGTTCCATCATTTGACTAATGATGCTCTCGTTCTCAAAAGTCTCCTGACAGCACGGCTGGCTGCACTGGAACAGTCCATAATCTCCCTGCGTATAAAACAACCGCTTCTTATCAAATCCGGCTTTTTGAAAGCAATGGTCAACATTCGTGGTAATTACAAAATAGTCTTTGTCTTTTACAAGTTCAAATATTTGCCTGTAGACCGGCTTCGGCGCGTCCATGTAGCGATTAATCGTAATAAAACGGCTCCAATACGCCCAATGCTCTTCCGGCGTATCATATCGCCAAAATGCACCCGAATACATATCGTGGAAACCGTACTTATCTTCAAAATCAGCAAAGTGCTGGTGGAAACGTTCACCTGAATATGTAAATCCTGCCGAGGTGGAAAGCCCTGCACCTGCGCCGATCACAACAGCGTCGGCAATGGTCAGCGCCTCCTTCAGCCTTTTAACTTCATCCGAGTAAGTCCCGGTAAAGTTTGTACTCGACATCATTGGAAACATTGAAAATCACCTCCTCTGTTCATCCGGCACTTCATTATAAAAACAGGTTTCAGATAGCGGTTTCCTATGCCCGCTCAATCGGGGATTGGGCTTGCAGTCCTCTGCCGGATAACCGATATATAGCATGCAGACCGGTTCCCAGTTATCAGGCAGTCGAAGAAGTTCTCTCGCTTTGGCTCCGTCAAAATAACTGATCCAGACTGTACCGAGGTCAAGGCTTGCCGCCTCCAGCATCATATGTGTTGCAACAATGGTGGCATCTGTCGTACCGCTTCTTTCACCGCTTTGAGGGTGTGTCCAGCAGGCAGTTTTATCATAGGTAACGAAAAGGACAAGTGGCGCACCATAGTAAAAATTGATCTTTCCAGTTTCTTTGTTGTCACATTCCTTTGCCAAATCCACATATTTCTGATTGTAGCCGAAAGAACAGAATTCACGTACTTTTGCAAGGCTCTCGGGCGTATTCAAAACAAGAATCCGCTGAGGCTGTCCGTTGACTGCTGTGGGCGACCAACGACCAGCCTCAAGAATCTTTTGTATTTTCTCGTCCTCAACAGTTGTCTGGGCAAACTGCCTCACCGTCACCCTTTTCTTTGAAATTTCCATAAAATCCATATTATTCTTTGCCTCCTGCAAAACATCTCTGAGCGCATGATACAAAATTATTCATCCTGCCCGTTCATTTTTTCTCCTGCGTATAACGATGCACCTTACGGACTCTGTCTTTTTGTACGCCCCTTGCATAATTAATTTCCGGATAACCAAAACCGACAATCAGTTTTATGTAATGGTCTGACGGTATCCCCAGCATTTTCCTCGCTTTCGGGGAAAGTTCCTGCAGAACATCTGACGGATAACTCATAATAACCGTTCCAAGACCAAAGGCATTTGCAAGCAGTTCAAAATAAGTAGTTGCTATGTTGCAGTTCACCTTAGAATCATCTGCCCATTTACCCGTACATTTCTCATGCGCGATAAAAAGATGAGGCGCGCCACAAAACAGCAGGTCATTTTTCCGGACTGTCTTTTCCGACTGTTTCATCTTTGTATAATAAAAATCGCTGAAACTAGATGTATAGATATGTTTCCTAGCAGCATCCTCCATGTCAGAATACGCAGCTTTCCATATCTGTTTTACCCTGTCTTTATCGTCAATCACCGTATATTCCACACCACAGGAATTACCGCCGGTTGGCGCAGACGCCATTGCATTTAAAATTCTGCTTATGATTTCCGGGTCAACATTTTTATCCAAATACCTCCTGCATGAGCGGCGGTTTACAACGAGCTGTTCCATGTAAGTACCCATTTCAGGTGGTGGCGGCAGCAAAGAGTTCTCCGGCTTCTTGTCAAAAATTGAGATGGCTCCCACCGGACAAACTGCCAGGCAGTGTTCACATCTCCAGCAGCCCCTCCAACCATATCTTTCAAACTCTTTTATTTCGGGATAACCATCCTGACCAAACCTAATTACCATGCCGGAGCATACATTGATACATTTCCCACACTTGATACATTTGGATCTATCCACTGTAAAATGTGTTTTCTGCTCTATTCCCATAAAAATAACCCTGCTCCTTTCTCAACCTGCCACAAATCAATGCGGAGAATGCCGTATTTCAGGCATTCTCCTGTGTGAGATGGATTTGCAAAGCAAATCCGGTACTTTCTCCACGACACAGCCTCTGCTGTGAGTGGCTAGAAGTACTTCTCACACTCTTCCAGCATGCCACAAAATGCCCCTCTTCCTGCTCCTGAAGCTGCGGAGCCTCCTTTCGGCATCTCTCCATGACGTAAGGACAACGCTCACAGAATTTACACCCTGACGGTGGGTTAATAGGGTTAGGCACCTCTCCGAGAAGCGGCACCCTGTGCTTAAGCCAGTCAGACTCCGGTTCAGCCTGCGGAATTGCTGAAAAAAGCGCTTTTGTATAAGGGTGCAGAGGGTTTTCATAGAGCGCCTCCGCATCGGAAAGTTCCACGATAACGCCCAGATACATCACGGCAATGCGGTCAGAAATATGCCGTACCATCGTAAGGTCATGAGAGATCATGAGATAAGTCAGATTCCGCTCTGCCTGCAGACGCATCAACAGGTTGATGATCTGCGCCTGGATGGATACATCCAATGCCGCCACAGGCTCGTCACAGACGAGACATTCTGGCTCCAATGCCAAAGCCCTTGCTATGCCAATGCGCTGCCTCTGTCCGCCTGAAAGTTCATGTGGGAAACGCGATGCATATTCCGCTGTCAATCCTACTGTTTCCAAAAGTTCGTTTATAATTTTCTGTCTTTTTTCTCCGGAATATGAAAAATGACGCTTCATTCCCTCCCCAATGATCTCAGATACCGTCATACGCGGATTGAGACAGGCATAAGGATCCTGAAATACCATCTGGTTCTCTTTTCGAAAAGTTGTGCGTTCTGTCCGGGAAAGAGAGGCGGTGTCCTTACCATTCCAGATGACAGCTCCCTCCGTAGGAGTATAAACACTGAGAAGTGTGCGGGCACAGGTAGTTTTTCCACAACCAGATTCCCCCACAATGCTTAGGGTCTCACCTTTATAAATGCCAAAACTCACGCCATCCAATGCCTTAACAGTCTTTTTCCCAGATTTGAAATAACATTTCAAGTCCCGGACTTCAAATAGCATATCAGACATTTAGGGCACCTCCTTTCAGATTGACTTTCGGCGCCCTTGTGTCTGTCAGCCAGCAGGAAACACAATGCCCACTGCCTGTTTCTTCCGGCACCCGCCTTTTACAAACCGGCATGGCATACCGGCACCTTGCGGCAAAAGGACAATAATTCAATGCCAGCCTAAGATCGGGCGGCGTACCGGGCAAAGCATACAGCGCACTGCGGTGTTCCATACTGCGCCGGGGAATGGCAGTAAGCAGTGCAGCAGTATAAGGATGTTTCGGTTCATGGAATATTTCCGCTGTCTCCCCGCGTTCGATAATTTGACCTCCGTACATAACCTGTACACGGTCTGCCACTCCCGCCACAATACCAAGATCGTGAGTAATCAACAATACAGCCATACCAAGCTGTTTTTGCAATTTCTGTAAAAGGGCCAAAATCTGGGCCTGTATTGTCACATCTAATGCTGTAGTAGGTTCGTCAGCAATCAGCAGCTTTGGATCACAGGAAAGTGCCATGGCAATCATTACTCTCTGCCGCTGCCCGCCTGAAAGCTGGTGAGGATAGCGGCACATCTGCTCCGTCGGTTCAGGCAGCTCCACCATAGCAAGAAGCTCTACTGCACGCTTCGCCGATGCCGCCTTACCCAGATTCTGATGTTTTCGGATAGTTTCGGTCATCTGCGCCCCAATGGTCATGGTAGGATTGAGAGATGCCATAGCATCCTGAAAAACCATGCTGATCTCTTTGCCCCGGATTAAATTCAGTTCTTTTCTTTTCAAGGTCAACAGATTCTGCCCCTTGTAATCCACGACAGATTCCGGCAAAATCTCCGCAGAAGTGCGATCCAGAAGCCGCATAATCGCTTTCGCCGTTACACTCTTTCCACAGCCGCTTTCACCCACCACAGCAAGAATTTCCCCTTCATAGATGGAAAAACTGACATCACGCACTGCGCGGACAATGCCATTATAGGCGGGAAACGTCACGGAAAGATTTTGTATTTTCAGTAGTTCAGTCATGGTCTACCTCCTTAATCTGGGATCCAATGCATCCCGCAGACCGTCACCCAAAAGTGTAAAAACCAGCATTGTCAAAGCAATCATTCCCGCAGGAAACAAAAGCTGCCATGGATAAAACTGGAACATACCCTGCGCCCCGGCAGCCTGTGCACCCCAACTTGTTCCGGGCGGCTGAATACCAAGACCCACATAACTGAGGAATGCTTCGCTGAAAATAAATCCGGGTACCCGAAAAGTAGCATCCACGATAATCACGCTCATAGTATTAGGTATAAGATGCCTGATGACAATCTTCAGTGGGGAAATATCCATAAGCCGTGCTGCCAGACAATAGTCCGACTGACTGATCTGGAGCATCTGGCTGCGGACAATCCGCGCTGTGGGACACCATCCTGTAACCGTCATCGCAAACAGAATCGTACCAATGCCCTTACTGTCCACTATAACAGAAATCAATATGATCACCAATAAGTTAGGTATACTGGAAAGAATATCCACAATACGCATCATGACCATATCTGCTTTTCCACCCAAAAGTGCGGCAAAACCGCCATAAAGACTGCCCAGAACCGTAACAATAACAGCCCCGAAAAAACCAATCGCTATAGATACCCTGCCGCCCACACATACACGGTTAAAGAGATCTCGTCCCATTGTATCTGTCCCGAACCAGTGTTTGGAATCCGGCGGATTATTACGGATAGCAGTGTTAGTGCTTTCCGTGATGGAGTAACCACTGATTATCGGTCCGAAAATAACCATAAAGATAAGAAGCAATAGCAAAATTGCCGCAGTCAATGCAACCTTGTTCTTACGAAAACGATTCCAGGCGTCTCGTCCATAAGTAACGGGCACGGAATCAAAAGGGATTTCCTGTGTCTTATCTGGTCCTTCTATGACAAAATCAGATTTTATAAGCCGTTCCATTATCCTGTTTCCCCCTTTCCCTTCACTCTGATACGAGGATCGAGCAGCATCAGCAGAATGTCCGAAACCAGAATGGAACAGACATAGATGCCGGTAAGCGCAACATTAAGACCGAGCACTACAAAATAGTCCCTGTCACTGATTGCAGAGATAAAGTAACGCCCCAGCCCCGGTAAAGAAAAGATGGATTCAACAATAAAGGAGCCGGAAAAAATGCCTGCCACACTGACGCATATCATAGTAACACATGGCAAAAGAGCATTCCGCAGCATATGTTTAAAAACAATACGTCCCTCACTTAAACCCTTGGCTTCTGCAGTAAGGATATAGTCCTGATTTACGACATCCAGCATAGACGAACGCATATATCGGGCGTAAGTTGCCAAAGGTCCAAGGCACATGCAAAGTACCGGCAACACCAGATACTTCGCCCCATTGTAGCCCGTAGTAGGAAACACCGGCCATGTAACGCTCAGGGCATATTGAAGTACAGAGGCGATGACAAAAGTGGGAATAGTTGTCCCGAGCAGCGCCAGTATCATAATGACCCGGTCAGGCCAGCGGTCACTTTTCAGTGCTGCCAGAATACCACAGAGCAGCCCCAGCACCACGCCGATAACCAAAGAAATGCCGCCTACCAATGCAGATACCGGCGAATAATTCGCAACAATGTCTGCCACTTTCCGTCCGGGATAGCGCAACGACTGTCCCAGGTCTCCAGTGAAAAGCTGCTTTATATATAGGAAGTATTGTTCAATTATCGGACGGTCAAAGCCATAGGTACGTAAGTAAGCCTGCCGGGTTTCTTCCGGAAGGTCCTGCACCATAGCGGTAATCGGATCACCGGGAATGGCATGGAGCAGAAAAAAGGTTATAGTAGTTACAATTAACAATATCAGTGCCATGTAGAGTATTCTTTTAAGAATATATTTTGCCATAAGAATAATCATGTTCCTTTCTCAGCCTGCGAATTTGTGTCCCAAGCACAAATTCGCGATTGAAAAATCTCTGATTTTTCAATCTACTCTCCTGACCAAAAAGCGGGCAAATGCCAATGAGCATCCGTCCGCTTTTTTGCATCTCATGTTATCTTCCGTTCACGGAATATGTCTTCATGCCTGTAGTATCAAAAGGATTGACCGGAATGCCGCCTACATAGTTATAAGCATAAGTACGGGAGGCATTATAGTAAACAGGAGCAATAGCAGCCTCGGTAACAAGCATTTCTTCCGCCTGAAGGTATTTCTCCAGACGTGCTGCCTCGTCCATACTGGCGGATCCCTCCGCCACTAATGCAGCATACTCATCATTTACCCAAAATGACTGTCCGCCGGTGCTCCAACGGGACAGCTGGAATAGCGGCTCATAGGTACTGCCCCAGCCAACGCTGCCGACCTGATATTCTCCCGCACGGATGTTGGCAGTGGCACTCTCATTGAAATCTATCTCCACTTCCACACCAAGCAGATCCCGCCACAGCTGCTGATACAGTTCTGCGTCTGTGCGTCCTTTGGCGCTGGTGTCACTGTAGGTAAAAGTCACGGTCAGTGCAGAAGGATCAGAACCCAGTCCCGCTTCCTCCATGCCCTCTATCAGCAGGTCTTTTGGATCGGATACAGTGCTCTCCAGCGCCTTTAAAGGCTCCGGTGCATTTTCGCGGTAATTAAGATCACCCACATAACAGACAGTAGGCACCAAACCGTATGCCGGGGTTCCCAGACCACCGTTGGTAATCTCAATGAGAAGATTCCGGTCAAGCGCAAGGGAAAATGCCTGTCGAATTTTTTCGCTGGCAAATATCTCATCTTCGCAGTTAAATACGACCATGACCGTACGGTCAAGGGGCATCTCCAATTTATACATATCTTCTCTGGTATCGAATTTGCCAGCATACTCCTGGGACACAACGGAAGCATAATCAATACTGCCGTTCTCCAGAGAAGCCATCTGTGCGCCTTCATCATCAATTACAAGATTCGTGAAACGATCCAAGGCTACGTTATCCTTATCCCAATACTGGTCATTTTTGGAAAAGTTCAACTGGCTGTTGTGAACCCAGCTGTCCAGTTTAAAAGGACCGCAGGAAAGAATCGTACCAGCCTCAGATCCATAAGTGTCACCATTCTCCTCCACATCGCTCTGGCGGCAGGGGAAGATATCCACCGTGGAAAGAAATGCGGGATTGGGCTCGGAAAGGGTAATGACAAGAGTAGTGTCATCCTGCACGGTTACACCCAGGGCAGAAGCATCCGCCTCCCCATTATAAACAGCCTCATAATTTACAATACTGAAAAAATCACTGGCGAAACTCCATGCATTGGCAGGAGCAGCCTGACGCTGCATTGCGTAGGCGTAATCCGATGCGGTAACCTTCTGCCCATCCTCCCAATAATTTTCCCGCAGATGGAACGTATAGGTGAGCCCGTCATCGCTAATCTCCCAACTTTCTGCTCCGGCAGCTGTAACGATGCCGTCCTGAATACGGGTCAAAGGTTCCGTGATGGAATGAAGAATCACCCGATCCACTACGCCCAGAAATCTGGCGCAGTCCAGTGTGGAGGGATCGGAAGCAATAAACGTATTGATATACTGTGTCTCTGCCTGGGGGCTTTCATTCTGCTCCTCCGCCTGAGAGCCTTCACTCTGCGTGTCTGTCTGGCTTTCACTTCCACATGCCGTTAGAAGAGACAGCGCAAATGCAAGTGAAAGAATCCTGGTAATTGTTTTTTTCATTTTGTTTTCCTCTCTTAAATTTTATACAGATAACCCATTATGTACAAAGCGTTCCGCTTTTACACTTTGACTACGATTTTACCATTAACTTCTTTACTCTCCTGCGCAAGAACGGCCTCCCGGATATTCTCAAAACCAAAGACTTTACCGAAACAAGGTGTCAATTTGTGTGTAGCTAAAATGCCAAAAATATCATCCATTATCTCCTGGGTAGGATAGTTAGAAAAGAATCCTGTCAGATAAACGCCATTGGGAATATCTTTGATGGGGTCAAAGTGATTCAAATCATAAATGCCACCCAATATACCTGTACTGCAAACGATGGCTCCTTTTTCCACAGCGGTCAGTGTATCTTTCAGATACCGTGGTCCGATAAGATCCAATGTTTTGGTTACTCCACTTATTTTTCCGGTAAGAGTACCATCATCTATCAGGCACTCGTCCGCACCAGCCTCAACCAGCAAAGGGAGTTTTTCTTCACGATGGGTAGTAGAAATAACTTTACACCCCAGCGCTTTGGCTAGCTGGATTGCAGCATAGCCTAACGCACAGGTACCACCCCGCACCAGCAAAACGTCCTTGGACTTTAACTGTAAACACTCAAAAAGAGACCCCCACGCGGTAAAATAAGTTTCCGGTACCGCAGCGGCAGCTTCCCACGAAAGATTGGTATTGATGGAAAACACATGCTCTTCCGGCAAGAGCGCATACTCAGCATAGCTTCCATTGAAGCTCCTGCCCATGCCGCCCATCAGAGCACAGATTTTCTGTCCTTCCATAAAACGGGTATCACCGGGATCCACCACCTCACCCACGCACTCAATGCCGGGAATGACAGGTTTCCTGATGTAAGAAGCCTCGATTTCCTGATGCCGCAGAATCTGCTCAGAATGGTTCAGACCAAAAGCTTTGACCTTAACCAATACCCAGCCGGACTTTACTTTTGGAACAGGCACTTCCGTAACTTCAATTTCTTCCGCCACAGTAATCTTGTCGATCACTACTGCTCTCATTTTTATTCCCTCCTGATTGAATGGCAAAATATATATCCAATAAGCATTAAATCTGCGGTTGACATTATACCAATTTTCCTTCGCCATCACCAGTACGCACTTTATTGTAACATAGTTACCTTTTGGTAACTATTGACTTTTATCATTAAGCCTTTTACAATTCTTTTAAAAGCAATGGAGGTGTGATATGAGAACCGTGAAGACAAAAGCTGAATGGCCTTTGGAATGCCCTGTCGCAACCACCGTACAGCTTATCGGGAATAAATGGAAATTACTGATCATTCGTAATCTGCTTGTGCGACCGTGGAGATTTGGTGAATTGCAGAAAGATTTGAGCGGAATCAGTCAAAAGGTTTTAACCGACTGCCTCCGCACAATGGAAGCAGACGGTATTATTATCCGCAAAGTTTACGCAGAAGTACCTCCCAGAGTTGAGTATTCTTTATCAGAATTAGGGGAATCCATGCACCCGATTCTTACTGCTATGGAAGATTGGGGAAATTCCTATAAATCAATGAAAAATGAGTAAAAAGCACAATTTGCAAATCGTTATAGATGTTTTAAATTTCTATCGTTAAAATTGCATCCAAAGTTGATATTCCTTTTACTATACTGCACCAAAAATATCTGTTATGTCGATAGTAAATGGCTCATAAAGTGCCATTATCACGTTCTAAATGAATCATCGGTTAAAAGGGAAAGAAGTAAGAAGTATGCTAGGCATAAGGAGCATTTTTAGGCACAAACTATTTTACGTTGTCTCCATACCTTCCGTTTTTATAGAGCTACATAAAACGCAATACCAATCAATGTCATGATAATCAAACTTACAACAAGCCAAAATTTCTTAATGCATATTCAATCCCACTATCGTCCATCCCCAGCGTCACAAAATCTGCCCGTTTTTTCAGACCATCAATCGCATTGCCCATGGCAACCCCTATTTGGGCATACTCCAGCATATCAAAATCATTGGGTCCGTCACCAAATGCAATCGTATCCTCTCTTGCAATCCCCATATATTCGATGTATTTTTGTATACCAAGCGCTTTATTAATCCCCGCTCTGGTAATTTCACCGGAATTATCATCCGGCCGTTTAAAACTCATTCTGGTCACATCACAGTATTCCGACAACTGTTTCTTAATCTTATCAACCGATATCTTAGCTTCAAAAAAAACAATTTTTTCAATATCAGACCGATGTTCCAGCTGTTCATCAATTAATATGTTCTTCCATATTTGATTTACGACATCCTCTTTCAAGCCCATGGATTGGAATCCATTTAACATGCGTTCCCTATGGCTCTCTTTTACTATGATTCCGCTCTTTGATTGTGCAGCATAATATGCGTCTACACGTCCTAAGAGCGCATGGACAGCCATGAGCGTCTCCTTTTCCATATGATGTTCATAAATCACCTGTCCATCACATTCCACATATGCCCCGGAAGCTCCAATTATCCCGTCAAATCCCATACTACGCAGCCATTCATAAATCTGGCATAAAGAACGACCGCTACATAAGATAATCTTGTGCCCATTTTTCTGCACCTGATCTAAAGCATGCCTTGTTGAATCCTGCATTTCCCCTTGAAAATTTACCAGCGTCCCATCTATGTCAAAAAACAGTGCTTTCATGCTTGCCCCCTTGGTTTTCTGACCAATTCAGAAAACACGACATGAATCTTCAACCTGACATTTCCCATCTCCTATTCAGCCTCTCTCACTGCTTTCCGCACAGGAAGTATACAGCCTGGTGATACAGAAAGTTCATCCAGTCCCATTTTCAGGAATTCTTCTGTCAAATCCGTATCTGCACCAAGTTCTCCGCAGATACCGGCCCAGATTCCTGCTTTGTGGGCATTTTCCGTTACCATTTTAATAAAACGAAGCACTGCCGGATGATGGGCATCATAGAACGGATCCAGCTTTGCATTCTGGCGGTCAATAGCCAGTGTATATTGCGTCAGGTCATTGGTTCCAATGCTGAAAAAGTCTACTTCTTTAGCCAGCTCATCACTCATCAGAGCCGCCGCCGGCGTTTCAATCATAACGCCTTCTTCCACATTTCCAATCTTAATGCCTTCTTGAACCAGTTCCTCCTTTACAGCACTTGAAATGGCTTTAATCTGTTTCACTTCATTTACGGAAATGATCATCGGATACATGATCGCCAGATTACCATAAGCACTTGCTCGGAACAGCGCCCTTAACTGCGTGCGGAATATTTCCGGTCTGGTCAGACAGATCCTGATGGCACGATATCCGAGTGCCGGGTTATCTTCTTTATCCAACCCGAAATAGCCTGCCTGCTTGTCAGCGCCAATATCAAGGGTACGGATAATCACCTTTTTACCTCCCATGGTTTCCACCACTTTTTTATAAGCCTGAAACTGTTCCTCTTCCGTTGGATAATCCTCTGCCTCCAGATAAAGGAATTCGCTACGGAACAGTCCGATACCACCTGCATCATTATCCAGTACAGCTGCAAGATCACTCGGATTTCCGATATTGGCATACAGATTAATCTTCTGCCCTGATTTCGTCACATTTTCCTTTCCCTTCAGGTTCTGCAAAAGCTGCTTTTGTTCATCATCAGCCGCCTTTTTCTTAAAATAGCTCTCTAACAGCTCCATATCCGGATCAACAATCAGTTTACCTTCATATCCATCTACAATACCAATTTTTCCGTTCCATTCTTCACAGATATCCACACCAATCAATGCAGGGATTCCCATTGTTCTGGCAAGAATCGCCGTATGAGAATTTGCGGATCCAAGTCGCGTCACAAAAGCTAACAGCTTGCTCTTATCCATCTGTACCGTTTCACTTGGTGCCAGATCCTCTGCCACAATAATAACCGGTTCGTCCCCGATCTCACTATTTTCTATGCCTCCGCTCAGAATAGTTACCACACGCTGAGTTATATCTTTTACATCCGCAGAACGGGCTTTAAAATAATCATCACTCATATTCGCAAACATTTCCGCAAAGTTATCACCCGTCTTTGCAACCGCATATTCCGCGTTTATCCCCTGCGATGTAATGATATTGTGGACAGATTCATTGTAATCATCATCATCAAGCATCATGGCATGAACATTGAATATCTCCGCGTTAGTCTCACCAACCTCCACTAACGCTTTTTCATAAAGTACATTCAGCTGTCTAACCGCTTCTTGTTTTGCAGACTCATATCTGTCAATCTCAGCATTAACATCAGCTATCTTTACTCTTTCAACGCAGTTGTCTGTTTTGGAATAAAACCTGATCTTACCGACAGCAACACCACTGAATATTTTCTTTCCGATCCTTACTTCCATGGTGCACCTCCTATAGGTTTGCTTTGAAGAATTCCTCCATCTTGGCTGCTGCAACTTCCTCATCTGCACCTTCCACAGTTACAGTAACTGTCTCCCCCTGTTTTACGCCAAGTCCCATCAATGCCATCAGTTTTCTGGCTTCTGCTGTTTTCCCATCTTTCGTGATTTCGATTACCGATTCATAATTCTTTGCTTCCTTTACTAATATACCTGCCGGTCTTGCATGGATACCTACAGGGTCTGTGATTGTGTACTCAAATGTTTTCATTGTTTTTTCCTCCTGATTTTTTATTATTTTAATATACAAATACTATCTGTTACCTCAAATCTTTTCCATTTGTTTCAATTACTTTTTTATACCAATAGAAGGAATCTTTCTTTCTCCTTCCAAGATCACCGGTACCGTCATCATATTTATTTACATATACAAATCCATAACGCTTTGCCATCTCCCCGGTTGACGCAGAAACCACGTCGATCCAGCCCCATGGAGTATAACCCATCAAATCCACACCGTCTTTGACCGCCTCTTCCATCTGTTTGATATGCTGACGGAGATAATCAATACGATAGCTGTCATGAATGCTGCCATCCTCTTCCAGCTTATCATAAGCACCCAGACCATTCTCCACTACCATTAACGGAATCTGATAACGGTCATAAATCTCATTCAGCGAATAACGCAGACCTTGCGGATCGATCTGCCAGCCCCAGTCACTGGCTTTCAAATAAGGGTTCTTTACACCGCCTACAAGATTTCCGGCAGCTGTGGCTCTTATCTGAGGATCTGCGGATTCACAAGTACTCATGTAATAACTGAAGGTAAAGAAATCTACCGTACCCTGCCTCAGAATCTCATCGTCCCCTTCTTCTTTTCTGACCACAATATCATATTCTTCAAAAAACCTTTCAGAATATGACGGATAATACCCCCGCACCTGAACATCTGAGGTAAACCAGTTCATATTCCGCATTTCCTTCTGGCAACGCAGGATATCATCCGGATTGCAGGTATTCGGATACTTCGTTGCAAACAGGGTCATGTTTCCCATCTTAAATTGCGGATATTTTTCATGGGCCAGTTTGACAACCTTCGCACTAGCTACGAACTGATGATGTAATCCCTGATAACGGATCTGTTTTTCGTCCGGCACAGTATTTACCGGTCCACTGAATCCTTTTACCGTGCCAAGTGAAAGAATTGAACCCATCGGCATGGTGCCGGAATTGATCTCATTAAAGGTCAGCCAGTACTTCACCTTATCCTGATACCGTTCAAATATGGTCTCACAATACCGCACAAAACAATCGATTACTTCCCTTCCATACCAGCCGTTATATTTTTCTACCAGGGCGTACGGGATTTCATAGTGTGAAATTGTAACCAGCGGTTCGATACCATATCCTTTCAGTTCATCAAATACCCTGTCGTAAAATTCCATCCCGGCTTCATTAGGCTCCGGTTCCATTCCGGTAGGGTAGATCCTCGTCCAGTTAATGGACATACGGAATACCTTAAACCCCATTTCCGCAGCCAGTGCAATGTCTTCCTTGTAATGATGATAAAAATCTGTCGCCTCCCGGCTGGGATAAAGTGTGCCTTCCTCAAAAACCGGCGTCACACGCTTCGGGCTGGTATGGGAACCGTTAGTGCACATATCGGATATGGACGGGCCCTTTCCATCTGCGTCCCATGCACCCTCATACTGGTTCGCGGCTGTCGCGCCACCCCAGAGAAAATCCTCACGAAAAGTCTTCATAAAACGATTGCCTCCTGTTTTTAATACCTTCCTAAATATCGTCTTCCTATTTTGCTGCACATGCACTCTGGAAATCCATCTCCCCTGTCATGCCAAAGTCAATATATATTACCTGCCCACTCATATAGCTGCAAAGCTGGCTTCCTATGATGACCATGGGATAACCCATTTCCTCCGGAAGTCCGGCCCTTCCATTCCAGCTTCTTAAGAACAGGTTATACATTTCATCTTCACCGCTCTTTTCAGTACCATCCTTGCTGACTGCCTTATTAAAATCTGCAATAAGCGGAGTGCTGGTAAAACTTGGTCCTATTGCATTAATACGAACCTTACGCATAATGTACTCTTCGGAGCGGCATTTTGCCTTTACATAAGCACTCAGACACTGTTTGGAAAACTGGTATGGATCGGGAGCGCCCTCTTCCTTGAAATAATCCAAATGTTCCTCCACCCACTTTTCTGCATCCTCAAAAGAATTTGTGGCAAGAATCTGCCCTACCATCTTCATATTTCCATTCCATCCATATCCGCCCGTGGATGAGATAAATGTAATAGATCCTCCGTCCACAACCTTCGGCAAGACTGCCTCTGCCAGATATCTGGTTCCCACAAAATTTACCATCTGGATAAATTTTTCCCAGTTCGGGCGGAGGCCTACACCTGCACACAGGTATGCTGCATCAATCTGTTCCGGCAGCTGTGATACCACCTCATCAATACTCTCCTTATTGGAAAGGTCGCCCTGGATGGATTTCTCTACCGGCAGGTCAACTTTATTCCTGTCGATCGCATATACTTTTGCTCCAAGAGAAAGCAACAGTTCAGTTGCCACTTTAGCCATGCCGGAAGCTGCTCCGGTGATCACAACTGTTTTATTTTTCAACCCCACAAGTTCTTCTAAATTCAACATTTTCATTCCTCCTTACATGCTTCCATCACCTTACATATTTTATTATGCCTCGTCATAGGTCATCATTTGGATGTCATTTTCCCTAACCCATTTTTTCAGTTCATCACTACAGACCATCTCCACTTCCTGTGTCCTTGGTATCGTAAGGGAAGATACCCTTAAAATGTAACTATCCAGATAGCCGGGATGACACACAAAAACATCTGCTTCATTCTCTGCCTCATGGAACGTGATATTTTTCAGGCTCTGCATGGGGTCATAGTCCGGACGCATACTCTCCATATGCATATACAGCTTTGAATTTCCAAACCTTGCCGGTCCATCCATCTTCATTTCAAGGTATTTCAGCCCGTGTCTTTCGGCAACTATTTCCAGTCCCTTAAAAAAGTTAGCACTTGCCACTGCATGGCCTTCAAAATAATGTGGTTCTTCCCCGGTCAGTTCCTTAAACCTTTTATACTGTGCTTCGATTTCCAATATTACTTCATCAAGTACGACGAAATCTTCCTCCGCACTCCGGTACTGTTTTGATGATTTAAACTCACCCTGCTCATTAGTAATACTTGGAATCTTTGACGGTTCCGTAATCGGCCGTCCTGCACAGATATTGGTGTGCTGCCCGTAACATACGGGCAGTCCCTTTAACAATTCCACACCATGGACCGATGCAGGCATATTGGTCATAAGACCCACACTCCGGATCAGCCCGTCACGCACTGATTTTTCAATTCCATAGTTTACAGCCTCAGAAAATCCGAGATCATCCGCTCTTAAAATAAGTCTTTTCATCCCATCTGACCTCTCTTCCCCTGCCTAAAATGTAATCACTGCTGTTTCACCGGCTCTTACCTGTCCATCTGAATGGTAAACTGCGTCCGGATAATCATCACTGTTTGTCAGAAGGACAACACATACATCATCATAACCTTTCTTTTTAATCACGTTTCTGTCAAACCGGATGAGCTTATCGCCTTTCTTTACCTTCTGCCCTTCCTTTACAAAGAGTTCAAACCCTTCCCCCTTAAGGCTGACCGTATCCAGTCCTTCATGGATCAACAATTCCGCGCCATTTGCAAGCACAAGCCCGACAGCATGCTTTGATTCTTCTATAACGGTTGTAACTTCCGCGTCACAAGGTGCCACAATCGTATCTTCGGACGGGATGATCCCCACGCCAAGTCCCATCATACCGGAAGAAAATGTCTCATCCTTAATTTCAGAAGCCGGAATTACCTTTCCGGAAATGCATGCACTGATGACACCCTGATCTTCCACAGTGGATTCTGAATGCTTCTTTTCTTCCGCCCGGTCCGCTGCTTCCGGCTTTTCCCCAAGACCGAGGACATATGTCGCCACAGCTCCGACAACGAGCGACAGTACAAGACTGATCGTTCCATTTATCAAGTTTGCGCTGCCACCGCCTGCATAGGTCATTACCATAAGGAAATTCGTTGCACCCATACCGTATACAGCTACATGAGTAATCCCTGCATAAAGACCGCCGACTGCGCCGCCAATCATCATACCGATCAACGGTTTCTTATACTTAAAACCAACTCCATACAGGGCAGGCTCCGTAACACCGCCAAGAATACCTGAAACAAAGAACCCGATCCCCATTGCTTTCTCTTCTTTATCTTTCATACGCAATGCTGCTCCAAGCGCCATGCCGACAGCCGCCATGGTTGCACAGCTTGCTGCAGGAGAAACTAAAGATTCGCTTCCGTTCTGCATGATCATTGTCATCATCGTAACTACCATAACGATATGCATACCAGACATAACCAGATATTCCCAGATTGCCGCAATCACTGCCACTGCAATAAACCCGCCAACATTTCCGAAACTAAGAAGCCCTGCGCTGATATACTGACCAATAATGCTGCCAATCGGTGCCAGTAAGCAGAGGGAAACCGGAAGCATTATAAAAATGGTAATAGTCGGTGCAAAGATTGTCCTCAGTGCCGCCGGAAGCTTATCATTCAGGAATTTGTAGATATAGCTCATGATCCATACCGAAAGGATAATCGGGATAACACTGCTGGAATAATTCTGTACACTCATTGGGATTCCGTAAACGGTAAAACCTGTCACTCCGTCAGTTGCCATCTGGATCATGGTCGGATGGACGAGGATCGCACCCATGAACATACCCATAGCCGGATTCAGTCCCATCTTAATTGAAGCCGTATAACCAATTAGGATTGGCAGGAAATAAAACCCTGCATCACCCACAAATGTAAGCAGTGTATAAAGGTTATCGCCTTCCTGCACCACCCCTAACATGCTCGGTCCAAGTACTGCCAGGAGCGTTTTAACCATAGCAGCTGCTATGATGACAGGGATCAATGGTGTCAAAGAACCGGACAGATAATTCAGAATGTTCATTCCTACTTTTTTCGGCGTCAGCTTTTCCTTTTCTTTTACCAGATTTGCATCTGTACCACTACTAAAACCGCCTATCTTCATTACCTCATCGTACACTTTATTAACTGTCTGCCCGATAATAACCTGATACTGTCCTCCGGAACGGACAACCCCAAGCACTCCCTTGACCGCTTTAACTTCATCCTCCGGAGCTGCCTTGCTTTCATCCTTAAGATTAAAACGCAGTCTTGTCATACAATGAGTTACCTGTGCAACATTTTTTTCGCCGCCTACCTTATCAAGGATTTCACGCGCGAGTTTGCTAAAATCTGCCGCCATTTTTTTACCTCCCGTTTATAATTTATTTTTATTGATACAACATTATTTTTCCCTTCTATTTGTATCTTTGTTTATTCTATGCTATCATGTTTTTATATTATTTTTAATGACCAGGGCTTACTACATTACCATCATTTTTTTACTTTTGAAAGGATTTAATATGCTTCGTTCAGAATTACTACCTCATATTTACGACCTGTCCCCCTCTGAAGAAGAACGTAAAAGTTCAGGGATTTCCCTGCCAAGTAAATTTTACGAATATCTTGACCTGCTGGGACGAAGAGAAGAAAATGGTGTATATCACCTTCCGGATTCCCACTTCAACCTGCCGGTCAAAAGGAACAATCCGACCATCTGGGGAAAACTTGACAACAGCCCTCATCAAGCTATCGTAACCTTAAAGAAAGCTTCCCGTTTTTATCAAGAGCCTTTTGCTTATGCAGACTTTATATCAATCCGNTATGTTTATTCCGGNAGTACACATATCCATACCTTAAATTCNGATTTTTACCTTNATGCCAACGACCTCTGTCTCCTCAGCAATGACTTTGTCCTTTCCCAGCACCTGCACAATGAAGAAGACATTGTTTTTACCCTGATGTTTGAGAAAGACTATCTTCTCCGCAATGTCCTTGAGGATGTCACCGGAGGCGGTCTTATNGCAAGATTTATATTGAACTATATTTACGGAAATAAGCATCCGCAGAATTNTATTATTTTCCATGGTGAATCAAATGANCGGATTCGTCATGTGATCGAAGATATGTTATGTGAATATNTGGACCCTTCTATTTATGGGAAAGAGCTGATAGAAACCTATGTGAAACTTTTACTTTTTGAAATGCTTGGNTGTAANTATGANTATGAGGAAAATCCGGCAAGCCGNCANAGTTACCANCTTGCTGCTNTTCTTACGCGCATTGATTCCGATTATAAAACACTNACNCTGGATAAACTCGCTTCAGAACTGGGNTATAACAGTTCCTACCTNAGCCGCATGATCAAGAAAAGTACNGGAANGGATTTTAANGACCTCATTCTNCAAAAAAGAATGGAGCAGGCTGCTATNTTATTAAAAAATACCAACCTCTCCATTCATAACGTGATGCTTGGCTGCGGNCTTGCCAATGAAACATATTTTTATAAAAAATTTAAAGAGCATTTTAATCTCTCACCGCAACAATACAGAAAAGAAAATAANCAGGTGTAATAAAACGGCTCCTCTCTCCGCGACATCATGNAGCTNTTTTCGTTTTCTCTGCCTCCACACNCAGNGCAAGCATACCTCCTTACGTCGNNATCCTTGCTNCGCTTCCANCACACTTTTTCTACATANNCGCTTACGGAATGTNCTCCGTACCTACGCACATACCGTATCCCTCTGCATATCTTCTCTATTATGNTATGCCTGCATTGGATGTCCTGTTATTGCAGCTTAATCCCCGGGGTATNATGNTTATTGCCACCATACNANGAAATTATTTATACACCTCATTTCTCCAGCAGCCATTCTGCAATATCACATATTTCAATCCCTTCATATGTGTATTTCGGATGCCTTGTNCTGGCAATTACTTTCTTAGGATATGCNTCCCGTATNCTCAAAAGNGGAGCNNTCTCCCGCCTGAACGTGTCTTCACCNGTAATATTATCACTGACNTGAATATATATTTTTTCACTNCCACATTGCGCCACAAAATCTATTTCTTTCTGATACAGCTTTCCCNCNTAGACTTCAAANCCTCTTCGCAGAAGNTCGATNCAGACAATATTTTCATATATNCGTCCATAGTCCATATTTCTGCTGCCCAGTACTGCATAGCGNATNCCCGTATCNCANANATAAAACTTATCCAAAGATTCCAGATACTTCTTTCCCCGNATATCGTANCGCTTAACATCATAAAANACGAAAGCATTGCACANATACCTGATATACTTTCCAATCGTCATATGATTGGTGGCAATCAGNTTTGCGGACAANATATTACTCACCTTATTGGGNGANGTTAAATTGCTGACATTGTCCATNAGAAATTCACTGAGNCGCTGCAGTACCATNNTATCCGAAAGATGATANTTCTGTACAAGATCCCTGGTTACAATTGTTTCATAAACTTCTTTAATATAATTTGTCCGATCTGTCTCTGNTCGATATACATAAGAACCTGCCAGTCCACCGTTCACAGAATAATCCTCAAAAAGNCNNTCTCTATCCTTTATGTCNCTATAATATTCNCAATACTCCTCNAAGCTAAAAGGNAACACAGGAACNGCAATATATCTTCCGGTAAAAAGCGTTGCCAAATCCGCACTTAATAAAAAGGCATTTGACCCTGTAAGATAAATATCATATTTTCCTTTTGCATACAGGCTGTTAATGGCCAACTCAAACNNGGGACACATTTGCACCTCATCCACAAAAACATAATTNGCTTTTCCTGCCTGATANCGCTCCTCTATATAATTATGGAGNGCATGATACTCTTTGATTTCCTCAAATGCCAAATCCATATAGTCAACAAAAATAATATTGACATTATCAAAATGATTCCGTAAGTATTCCACATAAGCCTGCATCAGCTGAGATTTNCCGGAACGTCTGATTCCNGTNATAATCTTTATATCNGGAGTATNCTTNANCTCAATCATTCTGTCCAGATATCGTNTTCTCAAAATTATTTTCATGAATTCGCCNGCTTTCAAAAGTATAATTTTTTTATTTTTTTGAAACCAAAAAGATTATATCACTAATGACACAAAATATACAATATGTCTGGTTTCAAAACTCAAAATATTTTTGATTTTTGAAAGTCATTATATTTCACTTCAAATCATTCGAAAAAACATTTTTTCAAAAACACTCCAATATCCCCATCAATGCATATGGACTGTTTTTCAATCTCATGCGGGCAGACGGCTTCTCCATAATTGATACAAGCATAGATTGCTTTCGGATTCTTTGCAGTCATCTGCCAGAACGGATATTTGATAATGCCCGGTGTATTATACCCCACGCCTAATTCCATAAACAGCACCTTTGTATCCCGATGCCGCCTTAAGAATGTTTCATACCGCTCAGCTGCCTGATACCATCCGTCATCCTGCACGAATGTGTCATCCGCCCTCAGATTCATGCTCATGGGCTTGCCGCATTTCGGACAGCGTGGAATCAATTCATCGGGTACTGACATCTTTGCAGTCACATCNTCAGGCAAATACAGACTGCCGTCTGCTCCNATCTGATACCCCTGCGCCTTCACCATCTNATNNATNNTTTCCNCATTATCGTATGTTTCATCATGACANGGCTCNCTACATTGNANNAATCCNTANTCTCCCTGCGTATAATANAATCTNTTTTTGTCAAATCCCGCTTTCTGAAAGCAATGATCCACATTCGTCGTAATCACAAAGTAGTCTTTATCCTTTACNAGCGCAAGCAGATTCTCATAAACAGGTTTCNGAGCNTTCATATATCGGTTTACATAAATATTNCGACTCCAAAATGCCCAATGCTCATTTAAGCTATCATATGGATAGAAACCTCCTGCATACATATCCTTAAAATGGTATTTCGAAGCAAAATCCCCGAAATATGTTTGAAAACGCTCTCCGCTGTAAGTAAACCCCGCCGCCGTAGAGAGCCCTGCACCTGCGCCGACGATAACCGTTTCCGCCTGTTCTAACGCCTGCCGGAGTGCTGATATTTCNTTTGTCGTACTCATTGTGTTTTGTTTCTCCTTCCNNTCTNTCAGTNCACCCTGATNATNCGNCCNTCTTTCCGCGCCTTCGCCNTTGGCGCCTGCTCGTCTTTCGGATAGCCCAGCAGGACATGNAGNGCNGCAAAATAATCNGNTCTGATATTCCACTCCCGCAAAATATCCTGTCCATACGGATCTGCAAACGATTCCCACGCNGACCCGATATAACACCCGCCTAAACCAATGGAATGCGCGGCAAGCAGCATATTNTCNGCAGCNGCGCTGGCATCGTAGGGAGCGAACAGAAAATTTTTAGGTACAAACAATGTAATGACTGTAGGCGCATCATAAAAAGCATTGAAAATATNAGGATCATCGGCGATACTGGGCTGTTCNTTTGAAATGTATACGGTGTCCGTTGACATCTTTACNGTAGAATTGTTCCGTTTGATCCTTCCCANTTTTTCATTCATTTCCCTGTTCTGCGATACCACAAACAGCACGCCCTGCCTTCCGCCTGCACTTGGAGCATACATACCNGCGTCCAATACAGCCTGCAATTCCTCTTCACTGATCTGCTCCTNCTTGAAACGNCGGATGGTTCTTCTCGTCATCATATTCTCTAACACTTCATTCGTCATTNNAACCCCTCCCATTTATTCTACCGCTTCCTCTGTAACAGTTCAGCTTTGCTTCACTGTTACTGCATCCGACCATCCTAAATCGCTTCGCGATAGGTTGCTAAGCGCCAGTGGCGCTTGTTTAGCAACGACCGAAACGGAGTTCAGACCGGATGCTTACACNCCCACTCTTTTGCACGGTCAGCGCAGTAAATGCGCAGACCTGATTAAACTGNTACCTTAACTCTACTNCTTTCCAACACTGNGGATCTGCCNCGTAAAAGTTTCCCGTAGTCCCGTAGGTTACNGCAGGACAGCCGCGGCAAAATCCCCTCAGTTCACACTTGCTGCATTTCTCNAATTTATCATAATCCCGATAAATTTCTTCTTTTGTAATAAAAANATCATAGAGTGTATCCCGAAAAACATTCCCGACTTTACTTTCAANTCTCCGGCAGGCATACACNTCNCCNNTNGGCAGGATCGTCATGTGGCAGATNCCGCAATGACATCCCTCGTANANCATANCCTTNNTGTGCATANTCNGGAATTNGNAAAAGTCCCTTNTCATAAAGNTANAGTGTCCACAAATGATCTTTCAAATTGAAATANGTNTTCACTCCCTGCTCTTTNTANGCCTCATATTTATGCCANAGNTTATCCAGAAAATCCCTGTATACAAGCGGCTNAATTCCCGTATCCTTTTCTTCGCTTGTGGGACAATATCTTCCNAANGCAAAAATATCTGCTTTGTGCTCTACAACCAGATCAACCACATCGGGCATTTCCTCTATGTTTGTTCCCGACACGGTGGACATGATTGCACACTTAATGCCCGCATTGCGGATAACCGCTATTTTTTCCACCGTACAATCAAATGAGCCGGGCTTTCGGAAGAAATCATGTGTTTCCCACATGCCGTCAATAGACATCTGATATTTCTCACAACCGCATTCTTTCAGCCTGCGGCACACCGNNTCTGTTAAATGAAACGGATTTCCCATAATAGTAAACTTATAGCCTTTTTGTTTCATCAACTCCATAAGTTCCCAGAAATCAGGGTGCANAATGGGATCGCCGCCTGTGATATAGAAATAGGGTGTTCGGTTTAAGCGTTCACACATATCTTCTATATTGGAAATAACCCTTTTCATGTTATCAAANCTCATNGATGTAAGTTCNCTGCATTTTCCTTCTGAAAANATATAACAATGCTTACATCTCTGGTCACAATAATCTGTTATATGCCATTGAAAAGCAAAATAAGGTTTCATGANTATTACAGTCCTTTCAAATGTCTNNTCANNTATCTGNCCATATNTCCGGTNATGATTCANAGCCNGNCACCTGTTCTGACCGACTCTGAATCATNCCTTAGCCGNTATTAAGCTGATAATCTACTTATCTCCGGCACCNCATGCNCTCCCACATGCNCTCGGTTTTTCCTCCGGTGNTGCCGCNCCGCATGCACTCGGCTTGTCACTTGCTCCGCACGCGCTTCCGCATGCACTCGGTTTCTCTTCCGGTGACGCTGCACCACATGCAGACGGCTTGTCGCTTGCTCCGCACGCNCTTNCATTTCCTGCAAANTCCGCAACATTTGATAATGCCATAACCAATCCTCCTGTATGTTTTATATTCTGCCTTTCGACAAGTTNATCTTAACAAGTGCNGNCANAATAAAAAAGTACGCACAATTTTATTACATAGTTACAAAAAGGTAACNTATGTCTTGTCTCATTGATAAAAATGNAGTATCTGATTATCAAAAAGAATCTCCTATACACTAAANATAGAGCGCATAGACCAATTTCTATACGCTCCGACTCTACTTGAATTATTCTATTGTAATTGCGATATTAATCAACTGACAGAAAGTATCTTATGTTCCAATCGGACANGCAACCATACAAAGCCCGCAAGCATTTTTTCTTCCATGCTTTTCAATATACAAACTTCTTTTTTGNTTGCATAANTGATAGTCAATAATGTCATTTCTCAATGCGTCAATATTCCATTTCACATCATGCAGTGCAT
Source organism: Lachnospiraceae bacterium (assembly GCA_014804605.1). Classification (GTDB taxonomy): domain Bacteria; phylum Bacillota; class Clostridia; order Lachnospirales; family Lachnospiraceae; genus UBA3282. The sequence continues at coordinate 153,498 of JAAUZM010000027.1, forward strand.
TATACGGACAAATCTGAACACACTTTATACACGAATCCGGGCAATTACTTTTTATTATTCTTTGNCCATATCCAAATTGACTGTCTATCAAGATTGCGGACAATCTTANTCTTGGTCCATATTTTTCCGTAATGACAACATCATTTTTCCCTATCCAACCCAATCCGGCATTAACCGCAGCATANTTAAATGAAAACGGAGCAACTAATTCTTCTTCANTGCTCTGTGCTACAGGCGGAATATAATATTTNACCTTATGCNCANTAAGTATTTCTTCTATTTGCACTAAAATNTCNTCTANTANTNTTTTTGCATCTTGNATTCCTCTTTCGAACCTTTCTTCTGTATAATTTTTANTCGTAAGCTGCTCTCCATAGGGAACTGCAAACACTAAAGCCGACTTATATTGACTTGCATACAAGCTATATGAGATACTCGTAAATCCATATATACTATTGGGGTATTTCGAAAATAGCTGTTGAATTATTTCTTCGACCATAAATCTCAGCTCCTAAAAGTTTGTATTAAGCAGTTTGCTTTCTTATAACTTATAATAATTATAATATTCATTCAAATTTAAATATCTGTCTTGCGCCGGATACTTCCAAAGCGGAACGNTTCGGGCGTTGTTTCCAGNCTNTCAGCTCATCATACACTTTCACAGCCCACGGAGAATGCATGCTCTTCGCGTTCTCTTAGAGATGATATAGATATACTTAGATCATGTATTTTATGATCTTAGTATATCTTCATCTCTTAGTATAACTTCATGTCTTATTATACCAAAAATATACATATTTACATAGCAAAAACAAAAGTTTATACAGTGCACGAAAAGTAGATAACACGTCACTTTTTGAAAATTTTGAAACAGTACTTCCATCATTGTTATTTTATGAATACTGCACTATAATCAGAGTGTAAGTATCAAAAAGAAACTATAGAAATGAGGTATTATGCCATGAAAACCAAAGACGAATTACCGGAATGCCCCGTTGCCACCACGGTATCTATCATCGGCAGCAAGTGGAAACTCCTGATCATACGAAATCTTCTCGCCCGTCCGTGGCGTTTCAATGAATTAAAAAAAGACTTAGAAGGAATCAGNCANAAAGTATTGACCGATTCCCTGCGTGCCATGGAAGATGACGGTATTATAACGAGAACCGTTTATCCCGAAGTACCGCCCCGCGTAGAATATGCCTTAAGCGAATTAGGAGAGTCCATGCGCCCGATTCTGGACGCAATGTATAGCTGGGGCGAAGAATATAAGAAATCGAGCCAAATCGATTTTGCCAAGGAATTATCTGTTCAATAGAAAACTTTGTCGGACAGTTACAATTAAAGAATACTCTGCATTCTCCCTAAATGTTTTAAACTGTCGAACTATCCTATAAAGATTCATTGACATCATACGAACAGTTTTCATACAGAAAGGCGTCTCTTATGACTAAAATATTACTTCTGGAAGACGATATCAGCCTCATAGACGGACTGGAATACTCCCTGCAAAAGAACGGATTCGATATAGAAACCGTCCGCACCGTGGGCGATGCATTGAGTAACATCATTGACCATAATAGTCATTTTGATTTACTCATCCTTGACGTCACCCTTCCCGACGGAACCGGTTTTGAAGTCTGTGAAAAGGTTCGGCAACAGAATAAGCAGATTCCTATTATTTTCCTCACTGCCTCCGATGAAGAAGTGAATATCATACGTGGACTTGACTGCGGCGGAGATGATTACATCACGAAGCCTTTTAAGATCGGGGAACTCTGCTCGCGAATCCGCGCTTTACTGCGACGGACTCACATTTCCACACAGACACACTCACCTTCTGCCTCATATGAAACTCCCGCCGGAACGCCTGATGTACCATCCGCTCCTGCCTATTATGGGACAACCGTACACGGGAATGATTTTCAAACTACAATCACCAATTCGTCCATTATTATCTCCGGCAGCCTCACAATTGACCTTACGGCAAGCCGCGTAACACTAAACGACAAGCCCATAGAACTGACCAAGGCAGAATACCGCCTGCTCACTCTGCTTGTAAGAAACGCAAACCAAATCGTTACCAGAGAGATTATTCTGAATGAATTGTGGGACAGTGCAGGCGATTTCGTAGATGACAACACATTATCCGTATATGTGCGGCGGCTCCGCGAAAAGATTGAACCCCATCCCTCGCAGCCGAAATATCTCACTACCGTCCGCGGTTTCGGATATCGCTGGAATCCCTAATCCGCCATAAGCGGTACTAGTATGCATCAGATAACAATAAACATTAAGAAAGGCATGATAAATAAACATGAACAGAGCACCTCTTAATCTTATGCAGGACCGTCAGAACAGAAGATACTACACTTTCCTTCTTACTTTCTGCCTCCTGCTCCTTATGACAGCCACTCTTTTCTGCAGACAACTGACCGACTCCGCCAAAACCATGCTCCTGTCCCACGATGAAGCGGTCGCCTCCTCTCTGATAAAACAAGGAGTCCCTGAAAATATAATTGCCAAAGCGCTCACTGACGATGAAGCCGGTCAAGCACAGCCAGGCGCCGATCTACTTGAAAAACTCGGAATCGTCCCTTCTTTGGACGCGCAGTTTCTGCCCCATCTCCACTCTTTCCGAAACCACGCATGGTATTCCACGCTAACTGCCCTGCTCCCGATCTGTCTGCTTCTTCTCGGCATGAGTCTGCTTTTTTTGCATAAAAGAGACAAGCTATACCGCCATGCCTTTTCCATCATTGACAATTATATTGACGGCGACTATACCCGCCGTCTGCCGCAGACAGACGAGGGGACCATCTACCAAGTCTTTTCTTCTGTGGACAGACTTGCCACCATGCTTCAGGCACAGAACGAAACCGAATACAGATCCAAAATCTTCTTACGCAATACGATCTCCGATATCTCCCATCAACTGCGGACACCGCTTGCGGCACTCTCCATGTATCAGGAAATTATGGAAAATGAACCCGACCACCCCGATGTCATACAAAAATTTACGGCTAAAACAGAACTTGCCCTAAATCGCATGGAGCAGTTAATAGAGTCCATGCTCAAGATCACCCGTCTGGACGCCGGAAACATCGTTTTCGAGAAAAGGCTCTGTAATCTGTCAGAGCTGGTCTCGCACGCAGTAGACGAACTGACGACCCGCACCGCGAGCGAGGGCAAAACAATTATACCGGAGGGTTCCCCTGCCGAAACCCTCGTCTGCGACCCGTCATGGACAATCGAAGCCATCGGCAACATCGTCAAAAATGCGTTAGATCACACAGACACAAACGGCACCATCCATATCTCGTGGGACACATCCCCTGTCGCTACCCGAATCATGATCTCCGACGATGGCAACGGCATTGCTCCCGAAGATATCCACCATATCTTCAAGCGCTTCTACCGAAGCCGAAGGTCCTCTGACACCCAAGGCATCGGTCTGGGATTGTCGCTCGCCAAATCTATCGTGGACGGGCAGGGCGGCACAATCTCCGTCCATAGCACACCCCACGTGGGAACTACTTTCACCATCCTATTCACTTCATAACCCTACGCCTGTCCGAAAACCAAAAATCCCAGCATCCTATCTTACTCACCTTCCACCTTACAAAATCGTAAGATGAAATTCACCTGTCTGTAAGATATCCTTGCTAAGATACGCGTAGGCAGTAAAGATTCAGGTAAAAATATCGACATACAGAAATAACCTATCGCAGGCAGATTGCACAAAATGTTCTCTCGTGTCCTGCGTAGGAATATGAGATTTTCTTAATATTTCGCTCAAACCCAGCAATTTCGGGACACGGATGTCCCGAAAAGCCCGACACGAGAGAGGATTTTGTGCAATCTGCCCTCTCAGCCTATAATCCTGCACAATATAACCCCCGAATCAGCGAAGCATACGTATGACGCAAACACACCCCAACTACTGCCGGAAAGGAATTTACATCACAATGAACATCTTACAAGTACACAACCTATGCAAAACCTACGGCAAAGACGAAACCCAAGTAAACGCCCTAAAAAACGTATCCTTCACCCTGCAAAAAGGTGAATTCTGCGCTGTAGTCGGCGAATCCGGCTCCGGCAAGAGCACCCTTCTAAACTGCATCGGTGCCCTCGACACCCCGACTTCCGGTAACATTCTCATCGACGGAAACGACCTTTTTACCATGAAAGAAGAAGGCCGCACCATATTCAGAAGACGGAATATCGGCTTCATCTTCCAATCTTTTCAATTGGTAGCGGAATTAAACGTAGAACAAAACATCATGTTCCCTATTCTGCTCGACTACCGCAGACCCGATCCTGCCGCCATTGAAGAAATGCTGGACATCTTAGGATTAAAAGACAGACGGCACCATCTTCCAAATCAGTTGTCCGGCGGTCAACAACAGCGCGTTGCTATCGGCCGTGCCCTGATCACAAAGCCAAAACTGATTCTGGCCGATGAACCTACCGGTAATCTGGACAGCAGAAACAGCGAGGAAGTTCTCGACCTGCTCATCAAGGCATCCAGACATTACCAGCAGACCATCCTTATGATCACACATAACAACAACCTGACGGTATCCGCGGACAGAGTGTTTCGCGTGACAGACGGATGTCTGACAGATCTGGGTAAAACAAGTGGGAAAGGAGAGGGCTTGCGAGATGAAAAATTATCTTGAACTCGTTCCGCTTTATACAAAAGCAAACAGGAAACAGAACCGCATGTCAATCTTCTGTATTTTTCTGTCGGTTTTCCTTGTGGCGACAATATTCGGCATGGCAGACATGTATATACGAAGCCAGCTTCTCAAGACAAAACAGGAAGACGGCAACTGGCATATCGTCTTAAGTAAGATCAGCGACGAAGAAGCGGCACTGATTGCCGCACGCCCGGATGTCAAAGTACTCTCCTGCTATGGAGTGTTGAATTATCATCTGGATATGGGATACAAAGTAGCCGATAAAGACGTGGTAATCTGCGGAAGCGATGAAGCGGAGGTAACAGATATCTATGCCGGTACCGTTTCCGAAGGTTCTTTTCCCCGGAAAGAAAACGAAGTGCTCGTAAGCGGCAATGTTAAAAAAGAACTGGGACTTACCATCGGCGATCAGATATCCATACGTGACGCAACGGGAACGGAATACCCCTACACCATATCCGGTTTTGCTGACGATCTTCCCATGATCATGAGCAAGGACATTTACGGCGTATTCATGAATACTGCTGCCTTCCGCGATTTCTATCCCGGTGTTGTTGACGGCGAACCTGACGATTATGACAGTTGTTTTCTTGTTCAGTTCCGCAACCCTCGCACAATACGGAAATCTATAGACGACATTAAAGAACAATTTCATCTGTCTCACGATCAGGTAGGCGAACAGGCAATGCTTTTGGGATTACTTGGTCAAAGCGACGAAGGCACCCTGTTTATGATGATGATCTATGCCGCCGCCGCTGTTTTATCCGTGCTGGTCTTACTGGCAGGCATCCTCATGATTGCCAGCAGCTTAAACAGCAATATCGCCGGACGGACGGAATTTTTCGGGATGTTACGCTGTGTGGGCGCCACGCCGAAACAGATCATACGGTTAGTCCACAGGGAAGCACTGAGTCTGTGCACCTATGCCATTCCCGCCAGTATCGTTCTCGGCATGATCGTCATCTGGGTGCTGTGCGCTCTTCTGCGCACACTAAGCCCTATGTATTTTGCCACCATGCCGGCTTTTGCCATCAGCCTGCCCAGCATAGCCGCCGGAGTTATTATCGGAATACTTACCGTACTTCTGGCATCCCGGGCACCGGCGAAGCGGGCTTCCAAGGCCTCCCCGTTAGCCGCGGTGACAGGTAATGCCAATGACACGGCACCCGTGCGCAGGGCCGCCAATACTACCCTCTGCAAAGTAGACACGGCGCTGGGCATCCATCATGCCAGAGCAAGCCGCAAGAACTTTCTGCTGGTAGTGAGCTCCTTTGCTCTAAGCATTATACTTTTCCTGTCCTTCTCCACGACTGTTGATTTCATGAAACACGCGATCAAGGCGCTCAGTCCGTGGTCACCGGACATTTCCGTGATAAGTCCGGACAACAAACGCACGGTAGACCGTTCTCTGATACCCGTATTGCAAGATAACCCTGTTGTCAAAAGGGCATTCGGGCGGATGTTTGCCTACGACCTTCCCACCGTGACAAACGGCAGGGAAAATACAACCATGTTGATCTCCTATGAAGAACAGCAGTTTAAGTGGGCAAAGAAATACCTTCTCGACGGCTCTTTGCAAGAAGTGCAGGAGCAGATCGGAACCGGACTTATCGTAGCGGCTCCCCAATATAATAATCATTCCGAAATACAGGTCGGCGACTCTGTAACCCTCATAATCGACGGACAGCCCACGGAAATAACGATTACAGGAATGGTATCGGAATGCCCCTTCAACACGCCGGACGGCGACATCATCATCTGTTCGGAAGATACCTTCAGACAATTGACCGGTGCTGAGGATTATACCATCATCGATATCCAGCTGACCGGAAAAGCCACTGACAATGATATAGATGCGATTCGTTCCTTGGTGGGAACAGGGTGTACCTTCTCCGACCAGCGCATCGACAAGCAGAGTGTGATGGGAGCCAATTATTCGTTTAAATTGTTTATCTACGGCTTTCTGTTTCTGATCGCCATGGTCACCATCTGCAATATCATCAACTGCGTTGCCATGAGCGTAGAGGCACGGATGAAGCAGTACGGCGGACTGCGTGCCATCGGCCTAAGCGACAGACAGCTTAAGAAAATGATCATCGCCGAAACATCAACCTATGCAGTGGCGGGCGGTGTCTGCGGTATTGTTCTGGGACTTGCACTGAACAAGAAATTGTTTGAGATTCTGGTATCCTATCGTTGGGGTGAACCGTGGAGCCTGCCGGGCGCAGAACTTGGCATTATTATCGGAATCGTCATGATATCCGTGATTCTAGCGATACGCGGTCCGATTAAGAAGATTCGTGAAATGTCAATCGTGGATACGTTGAATGCGCAGTAGAAAAAAACAAATATGATTGTAAATTATGCGGTGTGCCTCATCCGGCAAACCCGGATATGCGTTGCCGGATACATACAACCGGAGCAGGAGCTGATTGCTTCCTGCCCCGGTTATCTATGTATTTCCATGTGTGCCTTTAGCTTATACCGGCTGCATTCCAGCCTCAAATTCCTCAATACTGTTTACCTTGGCAGATAGCTTAAGCCATTTCTTTAATATTTCTTTATCATCCGTTTCACTAAGCCGACTCTTCACATGTTCGGGAATATCACCATACTCCTCCAGGATATCCTGAATACCCTGCACCATCGTGTCGATGGCAGCTTTTTCTCTCTCTTCCTTTTTCATATAATAAATAAACTCCTCCCACTTCATATACGCATCTCTCACCTCCGGTAAAAGTTTCAACCTGCTCACATAGCTGTGAAGTTCAGTGGTTGCCTGATCTGTTACATTCTCTTCCCGGCTGTCCTGCATATAGGTAAGCATCGCCCTAATTGCTTCATTCCCACCATATGTACCGCCTGTATAAAAATAATAGAACCTTAGACCATCCTCATATTCCAACTCCGACTCTTCCTCGCACTGATTCCGAATCGTATACACCATACGATCTTTTCCGAAAGAATCAAAGCTTAGAATCATCAAAACATACAGGTTTGGAAGTTTTGAAAAATCTTTCTCTCCACTCCTCAATCCTCTGCTGTCGATCTTTGCCTGATAGAAACGATTATGTCGTGGAATATCCATACCTTTATACAAATGCGGTTCCATATCATAAATATTCATGACCGCCGGTTTCTCGCTGCCTTCAAACTCACCCAATTCTTCCACTTCAACATCCATCCGTATTCCACGCTGAGAAGGTGTCAATGCGGCGAGAACCTTTTGTGTACTGACTCGCAGTTTCCCAATTTTCCTCTGCAGGAGCGTAGATATAACCAAACGGCAAAAATCCGTGCCGAAAGATTCATCCGCCGCCAACTGCCCCATCAGGAAATCATCCATAACATCCATGTCTTCAAGTTTCTTCTTCGTATAATCCATCATTCCTCCATTCCGGCAGAATCAGAATATATACGAGCGCTCCGCAACAATTCAACCTTCCGTTATTGCATTGCTCATACAGTCACAAATCAGATATCCCGGCTCTGCCAACATTAATTGCTTGTGAAAATGTTGGCGATTTGCCAAAGATACCTGTCTGACTAAACCATCATGACAAGGCTACAGATTTTCACAAAAGATTTTTGATAGGATTATCATACAACTTGTTCGTACGATTGTCAATACTTTTTAAAATGTTTTATCGATCATCCCCATCTGTAAAAAATAATTTCAAACAAAGATACCCCCAACCAAAAGGTTGAGGGCTCCTTTTTACTAATCCTATTCTTTTCCTGTCAGGCAATACTTCGAAAAAGCATGCAATATACCGTCTTCCTGTACCGACGGGCATATATCGTCTGCTATTTTCTTCAATTCTTCACTTCCGTTTCGCATGCAAATGCTTAAGCCCGCAGTTTCAAGCATTTCTATATCATTTATACTGTCTCCGATGGCTATAGACCGGCATAGCGGAATATTTAACCGCTCACAAACCTGCTCCACTGCCTTTCCCTTATTAAACTTCCTGTTTATGATTTCGCCGTTGATGAAACCGTTTGGATCTTCACCCGGTATACTGAATACAAAGTCAGATGACAAAATCTTCTTTGGCTGCACAAACTGTTCCCATGATGTGCCTACCATAATAATCTTATATACCGGCTGTTCACGATATTTTTCCATCGGAAAGACATTTAACGATTTTTCAACCTGCTCCTGCCAGCGCAGCAATTCGCTATTATTCCCATCGCCTGCATGGCTGCGCAGGAAATCTTTGAACCCTTCATCCGTATAGCAGCCATCCATACATTCTAATGTGTAAAAAATCCCGTTTTCTTTAAATAAATCCATTGCCGTCCGTCTCTGCTCTTCCGTCATCGGGCAATCATAGATTACTTCTTTCCGGCACTCAATATACCCTCCTGCACTGGCTATTATTCCGTCAAAGTCATATTTCAAAAACGGCAATATCATACCGTAACTGCGCCCTGTACACAGAAACACATAGTGTCCCTGCTCTCTCGCCTGTGCAATTGCCCATAGCGCGGACTTAGGCACTACATTTTTACCCGGCTCTGTCAATGTTCCGTCAATATCCAGAAAAATGATTTTTTGTTCCATCTTTCTTCTCCTCCAGTCTGTCTCTATTTTAACGCAACAGGAAGGAATTCTGACAAGATTCTCGAATTTTATTGCAAAAAGTTTTTATTCTGTATAATACTGTGCCTGTGCATGCCACAGTTCATAGTATTTCCCGTTTTCGTCTGACACGAGAGAATCGTGTGTGCCCTGTTGGATAATCGCTCCCTCATGAAATACGGCGATCATGTCGCAGAATTTGCAGGAGGAAAGGCGATGGCTGATATAGATTGCTGTCTTATCTCCGGCAATATCATTGAACTTGGAGTAAATATCAGCTTCCGCAATGGGATCGAGGGCGGCGGTAGGCTCATCAAGGATAATAAACGGAGCATCTTTATAAAGCGCACGCGCAATGGCTATCTTCTGCGCTTCACCTCCCGAGATATTGACGCCGTTCTTATCATAATCCTTATACAAATATGTTTCGACTCCGTCCTGCAGCTCCGAAAGCCTTTCGGCAAAGCCGGCTTTATTCAGCGAATCCATGACCCGCCCACAGTCATAGGCAGTCTTGGACGCCACATTCTCGCCCAGCCTTAATGCAAAGAGCTGGAAGTCCTGAAATACAACGGAAAAGATCATCATGTATTCCGCATAGTTATACTTGCGGATATCAATACCGTTGAGCAGAATTTCCCCTTCTGTAGGATCATACAGCCGGCAGAGCAGCTTAATGAAGGTCGTCTTACCGCTTCCATTCATACCCACAACAGCCAGTCGTCTGCTTATTTCAAACTTTATGTTGACATTGCGGAGAGCATATTTTTCACTTCCGGGATATTTGAAAGAGACGTTGTGGAATTCCACTTCATATTTCCGGTCACGCCGCTTTTCCACGGTAAGACTGCCCTGATACATATTGTTCGGTATATCAAGGAACTCGAATACCGGAACAAGAAAGGCGGCGTTATTCCGCATATTACCCATCGCTGAAACCAGACCAGACATGCCGCCGGATACCTTTGTAATAGACGCAACATACTGTGCCACTGCGCCAAGCCCAAACGCTCCGGCCCACGCTTTCAGGCAGACGAATGCATAGACGACGCCCGTGAAAATCACCGAAACTGCCGACGACGCTGCATGATAAAGTCCCATAGGGCCTCTGCCGTATCTTGCCATCAGTCCCTTTGAACCAAAGGTATTTGCCATGTTATCTTGGTTTTCATTCTCACATATCTTATCCTGCCTATACATTCTTATATCTGTTGCAAGCTCTCTGTGATAACCGAGGTTTCCAAAAAATCCGAACAAACGGTTTGCACGATTTAACAAATAAACGCTCAATGCCCAATAGCTTTCCGCTTTATTGGAAAGGACCGGCGCTATATAGGTTATCATAAGCATAACAACGATCATTAGCAGAATAAACAAGGGATTGTTTAAAACAGTGTACGCTCCCGCGCTCTCGGGCACGCGGCTGACAAACAGGGAGACCGTCAAAGCAATACCGCCTGCAAGCGTAAACACGGAGGAAAACAACTCTTCATAACCTCCTATCACCCGATGCAGTCCCCAGCTGGTTCCGCCCTGATTCTGGCGGATGATGGAAAGAAGTTCCGCCGTTTTGGTTTCATCCCGGCTCACATAGTCCATGTCAAGAAGCTTTTCAAAAAAGAAATAATTCACTTTCCACCAAAGCCCCGCATTGTGTGTTTCCTTCCACTTGTTGAGCAAAGCAGACAGCAGTGCGATCACAACGGCAGACACAAGCGTGAGCAGTACAAGAAATCTCAACCGTTCGGCGTCTCTGCCGCCTGCCAGTTCATCGATCACAAGTGCAGAGAACCAGATGCCGACATATGGTGTAAGAGCGTTCCACATTACGCTGACCAGGCGTGAAAGCACCATCTGCGGGTAACGTTTGAAGAATAAATGAAATGCACGGTTGTTGAGCTTTATTGCTTCGCCCCATGGCATAGACTTTTTACTCATTTTCAGCATCCCCTTCCCTGTAATATTTGCTTTGTACGGCATAGAGAGCGGCGTATCTGCCGCCAAGCCTTAACAGCTCCTCATGCGTACCTTCTTCGCAGATTCCCGCATTGTCGATCAAAATAATACGATCACAAAAACGAGTGGAAGCAAGACGATGTGAAATATAAATAGACGACCTGCCACCTGTCACTTCATGATATTTTTGGTACATTTCCGATTCCGCAATGGGGTCGAGGGCTGCGGTAGGTTCATCAAGGATGATAAAGGGAGCAATTTTATAAAGCGCACGCGCCAGCATCAAACACTGTGTTTCACCGCCGGAAAGCAAGGTCGCCTCCTCATATACCTCGCGGTTAAGATAGGTTTCATAACCGTCAGGCAGAGTTTCAACCTTCGTACGAAGTCCTGCTTTTTCCACACATTCCCTCACTCGTTCCATATCGATATCGACATTGTTCTGCGCAACATTGGTCGCTATCGTTCCCGCCAGCAAAGAAAAATCCTGGAAAACCGCAGAGAACATTGTGTAGTAGTCCATGCGATCGTAGTCTCGTATATCTTTGCCATCCAGCAGCACACTGCCCTCAGTAGGGTCGAGAAAGCCGCAGATCAATTTGATCAGTGTTGTTTTACCCGCCCCGTTTAATCCCACCACTGCCAGCTTTTCGCCGGGGTGTAATGTGAGATTGATATTCGTCAGGGTATCCTGCTCTGCTCCTGGGTAACGGAACGAGACACATTCCAGCCTGATCTCATATTCTCTCTCTGCCTCCGCTTCAAGATGCCTGCCGCCATCAAACTGAAAGGGCTCGTAATATTCCAGGCAATCACGAATTGTAGAGATATCCAGAGACTGCTTATATAAGCTGCTAAACCCGCTCAGAATTCCCGATACCCACCCGGCAAAGCCGCCTGTCGCGGTAAAATACAGGAGAAATTCTGCTACACCAAGACCATCCCTGAGCACAAGAGAGATCAGGAAAGCGTATGCAATGGCGTTGCGAAGGAATGTAAAAACCAGATCAGCGATCGGAGACCAAATGTATACGCCCTGCGCTTTTTTATGAAAGGCCGTATAGCAGTTCATTGCTTTTCCATACAGTTCGTCAATCCAAGGGCGCAGACCGAAGATACGGATATCCTTGGCTGCAGTCAAGTCCTCCACACGCATCGAAAGATAATTCATCTGCCTCTCGTATTCCGCTTCCTCCTCACGGTGACGATATCCATATCCGTTCAAGTAATTCCCTAAAAAAAAGCTGACCAATGTTGTCGCAAAGATAACAAGAATAAGAAGTGGCTGCACACTTGTCAAAAGGCTTACATAGATTAAAAAACCGAGAATATTCGTTGTCAGCATTGTCAGCGTTGACCATATGGCCTCTGTTGCATCCCCGCTGGAATATGTGCACTCACGGGATTTGACAAGCAATTTTTTGAATTTGTCATCATCTACATTGGGATAGGATGTGGTAGCCGCTTTTTTATTCAAAAGATACGCAATCTCAATACGGACGTTGATTCTGCCAAACGCCGTGTTGGTGTTAACATAAGCGGATGCAGCCGATACCAGCATGAGAGCGAGGACAAAGCCTGCAATGGTCAGAAACAACTCCCCTGCGGAAACGTGTCTTTCCACCGCTGAAAGTATCGTGGGAGAGACATATAGATTGACAAGATTTAAAGCGAGCGCCAGCAGTGCGGAAAGAAGGCTGAGAAAGATCACCTTTTTTTCTCCGGAAGTCCATGCCAGCTTTATCATAAACCAGGAATTCTGCCACATATTATACTTCGGCTTGGCAGCTTTCGTCTTTTTCCATTTTAGAATCTTTTCCTTAGCCATAAAAAAGTACCGTCCTTTCCGGAAATAAGCTTAGCATAAAAAAGCGTCCCCGAATTATTCCGGGGACGAATCGTTATTTCCGGGTGATGAATTGCAATTTTTACATCTGGGGAAGCAATATTTCTGTCGTAAATGCTCCATCCTCACTGTTGCGGCTGATATATCCATCCAGCCGCTCCACAATGGTATCAATCCGTACCAAACCGAAGCCGTGCCCTTCGCCCTTTGTACTTCGGAATAGTTTTCCCTCTTTTTTCATTTTCTTTCCGGCAGTAAAATTGGTGATGGAAATATAAAGCTGCGTATTTCGCAGATCCATATATAAACGAATCACCCGCTGATCCTCAGGGAGTTTCATACTGGCTTCGATTGCATTATCAAACAGGTTGCCGATGATACAACACAAATCGATTTCTGACAAGTTCAGTTTCACAGGAATACATGCATCCGCTATGACCTTGACATTTCTGGAATTTGCAAGCGATATTTTTGAATTCAGGATAGCGTCCGTCATGGGGTTCCCTGTTTTAATGACAGTATCCACGGTGGTCAGGTCATCGTCCAAAAGATCAAGATACCGCCTGATGGCATCCCAGTTTTCTGATGCCGCATACGCTTTCATCGTCTGGATATGATTACGGTAGTCATGCCGCCACCCTCGAATCTTGCGATACATATTGTCAATTTCCCGATAATGTGTTTCTGTCAATTCATGTTGATAGGAAGCGATCTTTTGATCAATTTTCTTCGAAAAAAATCCCATATGCTTCACCTCATATTGATAATTGCACGGTTAACACATTCGTAAGCACCTCTGGGCAGAGGGATAGTTGTACCATCGTTCAACCTGATTTCTGCCTTTGTGACACGACCTATCTGTGTCAGATTGACCACCACAGAACGGCCTACACGAAAAAAACGATCATCCAGCTCCTTTTCCAACTCGCTCAGCGTCATTTTTACCGTCAGTTCATCAGAAGCATGGATGGTCACGTAATTGCCAAACACATCAGCGTACCGGATTTGATAGATAGGGATACGAACCATTTCACCGCCAATCTTAATGTTCAAAACCTTCTCGTTTTTTGACAGCTTTTCCACTGCCCGGTCAAGGACAGAAAACAGCTTGTCCCTCCCAACGGGTTTCATCAGATAATGAAGAGCCGCTACTTCATAACCCTCGAAGATATAATCGGAATATCCCGTGATGAAAATAATTTGAACGGTATCATTGTCACAACGCAGCTTTTTTGCCATGGTTACACCATCCATGGTTCCCATTTCTATATCAAGGAGCAAAATGTCATAATCGTTCTTCCCGGCATAGTGGAATAGGAAGTTTTCGGCAGAAGGAAAAACGGAAATCTGCACCATGTGACCGGTATTAATTCCCCAACTGCTTACTAAACTTGATATAAATTGTCTGTCTACATCGGAATCATCACAGATTGCAATCTTGTAATTCATGTTTTCACCGCCCCTGCAACTATATACTGTAGTTTACCATCAGATCATCCTACAATGTCTCAATCCCTTAAATCCGATTTGCTGAATTGCTTAATGCTGTTATCTTACCACAAAATGCACATACAATTCCATTAAATTCTGTCTGGTCCTGATTATAGGTCCAGTTTCTAATGTAAGAAGCGGCTGTGCCGATTACGTCTCCTCTCAACCCGCAGGCTGTGCTGTCGATTATATTTATGAAGGATAGATACAAAAAGTGCATCATACCAGATCAGTATATAAACACTTCTGATCCGGCATAATGCACATAAAACCAATACCTATATGCGCTGATGGCCTACTGTCTGCCACCAAACTCCTCAATCAGCTCCCGCACTTCCGCTTCCTCCGGCATCACACGCAGCGCTCCTTTGCGGGTCGTGATGATGGAAGCCGCCGCATTGGCGAACGTCAGCATTTCCGTCAGATTTTGTTCGTTTAAATTATGTAAACTATTTTCCAACACATAATGCAGACAACACCCGCCGAAAGTATCTCCGGCTCCCGTAGTCTCGATGGTATTCTCCTGTATAAACGGTCTTACTTCCACACGCAGGTCTTTGTAATAGGCGCGGCTTCCGTCTTTCCCCATAGACAGCATGATCAGCGGAATGTCATACTGCTGCCGCAGTTTCGCAATCCCGGCGTCATAATCCTCTTCTCCCGTAAACCACTGTATCTCATTGTCGGATATTTTCAGCACATCACACTGGGAAAGACCGTAAGCAACCTGTTCTTTCGCATCATCCAAAGATTTCCACAAAGGCTCTCTCAAATTAGGGTCAAAGGAGATCACCGCACCCGCCTCCTTGGCAGCCGCAATCGCCTTCTTCGTGGCATTTCTCACTTCCTCATGAGTCATGGACAGCGTACCGAAATGAAAGATGTTGGTATCTTTCACCAGCTCCAACTGTACTTCATCCTCGTGTAACATCATATCCGCACCGGGATTTCTGTAGAACGAGAAATCGCGATCCCCGTCCGGAAAAGTTTCTACAAAAGCCAGCGTAGTCCGCACTTCCTCATCCATCACCAGATTCGATGTGTCTATTCCCACTTCATCCAGTGTCTTCTTAAGGCGGTTCCCGAAAATATCCTGTCCTACTTTGCCGATAAAAGCGGTTTTGTGCCCTAATTTCGTCAGCATGGACAATACGTTACAGGGTGCCCCGCCGGGATTCGCCTCATAGATCGGATTTCCCTGCCCGCTCGTTCCGTTCTCCGTAAAATCAATCAACAATTCGCCTAACGCCACTACGTCATACTTCTTCATATTAATACCCATACCTTTCTCTACTTCAACTCATATTTTACCACATCCATGTTCACTTCCCCATCAGCAAAGAAAGAAATTCCGTTCGCCGCAAGATCGGTATACATAGTCGCAGTGAGCACATACTCGCCATCGTTTACGAAGACTTCCACACTGAACTTATCCAGAATGAGCCTCAACTTAATATTACCATCCTTGTTCTTCACGAGACACCGACGCTGATGAATGATCGCCCTTCTGGAACCGGAAAACTTCCTGTCCACTTTGACAATTGACTCATGTGGTCGAAAGCTGATTGAAGTCCGATATGTATCATCCTGCGCGAACCTGACCGCAAATCTCTGATAGACCTTCGCTGCGTCCGCCGGGCGAACCGTCACTTCCATATCGACTTTGCGCCCTTCTACACCTGCAAGTTTGATCACATCCGTAAATGTAACATTCTCGTGCCGCACTTCCTCTCCGCGCAGCGCCTCCAGTTCCCGTATCGGTCTTTGATACAGGCGGCCGTTTTGTATGAAAAGTTCTCTGGGCAGGCTCATCTGTCCAAGCCACGGTTGATCCGGCGTATGAAGATTACAGGTATCCCAGTTCTGCATCCATCCGATCATGATCCTTCTCCCGTCCGGTGTAAGGATCGTCTGGGGCGCATAGAAATCGATTCCGTAATCAATCGCCTGATCGTGCTCTTCCGTAAAAGTATCGGTCTGATCATCATAAGAGCCGATGAGGCAGAGCGTACCGTTACCGTTATGATATTCAAATCCCTGCGGAAACATATCCTGCGGACTCGTGATCAGGACAGCCCTGCCATCCTGCATAAAGAAATCCGGACACTCCCACATCTTACCGAAGCGTTTGTTGTTAGCCGCCAATATTTTCTCATATTTCCAATGAATACAATCGTTACTGCTGTACAGAAGGATTCTTCCGTCCCCATCCTCCGTACAGTTTCCTACAACACATCGGTAAGAACCGTCAGACTTCTGCCACATCTTCGGGTCACGGAAGTCAAACCTGCTGCCGCCTTCCGGTAAATCTTTCTCCGTAAGCACCGGATTGCCCGTATATTTATCATAATCCATGCCGTCGCCTATCGCGACACACTGTGTCTGGATATCCCGCGTACTTCCGTCAGGCTGCATCTCTTTAGCAACCCCCGTATACATCAGCAAATGTCTTCCGTCCGGCATTACGACCGCACTGCCGGAAAAGCAGCCGTCCCTGTCACATTCCACATCAGGTGCCAGCGCCGCCGGAAGATATCTCCAATGCAGCAAATCTGTGCTGACCGCATGTCCCCAGTGCATCGGTCCCCAGTGAGAATCATAGGGATGATACTGATAGAACATATGATATTCCCCTTTGTAGTAAGAGAAACCGTTAGGATCATTCATCCATCCTACACGCGTCGCCAAATGGAAATCCGGTTTGGCTTCTCTGTCAATCTTTCTCTCCATCGTCTCTTCATATCTTCTTGCATCACGCAAAGTCTGGCTTATCATTGTTATACCTCCATATAAAATTACTATATATCAGCCTGTCTTTTTCTTCCATAATAACACAATACCGGGGTAGATACCATATTCTCTACCCCGATACTAAAGATTCACTAGCTCAGATGGCAGTTAATATCTTAAGGAGCCCCTTAAAAAGCGTCAGTGCTTAACGAGGTTTTCCACGAGTTTAGCACCTGCTACGCTTTTTACGGAGCGAGAGCGCGGCGACGAAGATATTAACTGTCATCTGAGCGGCCGCGCTTTAGATCGATCACGCATGATATCACTCAGCGCTTTCTGCCCCCGCATACCGGTCATACGCGTTCTGATATACGTCCAAAAGTTTATCCATACCACACTTATTTCTCAAATGTTCGATGTATGCATTCCACTCTTCATCCGTAGGACCGCCGTTTTTCAGCCATAAGCCTTCCTGCTCGGCTACGGCACTCTCGAAATTCGCTTTGTACCAGTCGATATCATCCAGCTCTCTTCCCGTAAACACACAGTCTACCGGATAAACAGAGGTATCATCAACATAAGGCATCCAGAAATCGTACAAATCGGTCAGACGCTCGATGGCACGATCCTCCATTTTGAAAGTAGTCAGATAGTAGTCGCTGAGGATCAGCTTCGGTCCTGCCACTTCACATTCACCCTTTAACTCGCCTGAACCTTTGCCGTACTTCTCACGGCTCTCATCATCGGAAATACTCAGCCATACACCCTCTTCGTCCTGTTCCGTAAAATAAGTGCCGATAGGTCCATACTGGAGCTGCATAACATTCTCCGGCGCATACCACATATCGAAGAATTTCAACAGATTAGCCGGACTCTTACATGCTTTAGTGATATTAAGCTGACCGCTGTTGGTACCGCCACCGGTACGGATCGTCACATTATGTGTGCCGTCCGGTCCGTCGAGAACCGGCAGGAATACATAATCCGCAGCGTAATCACCCATCAGTTCCTCTATGTACCACCATGTAGAAACGCCCACATAGCCTTGAGAACATTTGGAGATCAGCTGTGTGTCTGACTGGCTGAACATCTCTAGATCCATCAGTCCTTCCGCATACCAGTCATGGAAGTAAGTGAGCGCATCCCGGTACTGATCTGTCACACACATGAATTTTACTTTGCCATCACTGGTCAGAACAAGATCATTGCAGACATCGTTGGGCCAGTTCGTGAAACCGAAACCTGCATAGAAAATATTCTGTCCCCAGCACCACTGGTCAAATCCCGTACTCATAGGGATCGTGCTTCCCGGATCATTTCCGTAATATTTTGCACTCATATCATTATCTTTAAAAGCCTTAAGCGCAGTATGAAGTTCATCCAGCGTTGTAGGCACTTCCAGCCCCAGATCATCCAGCCATGCCTTGTTGATCATAGCAAACTGCGGAATAGAGTAGATACTGTAATCTTCTGCGGCGCCGATACCTGCCGTTCCCATACGCTCTCCGGCCGGAAGTCCGTAGATATATCCGTCGTCCATGGTGATCGCGCTTCGGATATCCGGATTCTCATCCAGAATCTTACTTAAGTTTGGCATATATTCTTCCGTCAGATAAGGAGTCAGGTCTATAAATGTTCCGTCATCCCCGTAACGGGAGATATCATAGTTGCTGAATCCGACACCCATAAAAGCGTCAGGAAGTTCATCGCCCGCGATACGGATATTGACCTGCTCTGCCAAGGACTCACTCATGGTCGTCCACTCAATACTGATTCCCGCATCACTCTGAAGCTGATTCAGAACTGTATTATCATCATAACCCGGACTGAGCGCACTCTGGGCACCCATAATGGCAAACTCTGTCTGGGACGTATCCGTGTTTGCAACACCTTTCTCATGATGTCCATAGTCTTTATTTCCACATGCCGTCACGGACAATGCAAGGGTTGCTACAAGCGTACAAGATACAAGCTTTTTTCCATAATTGCATTCTTTCTGCTTTCTCATAATCTGATTTTCCTTTCTGCGATTAGCCTTTTACCGCACCGGCCATAAAGCCTTTTTCAAAATACTTCTGTACGAACGGGTAAATAATCAACATCGGCAGAGCCGCTATAATAATGGATGAGAACTTGATCATCTCTGTCATCTTATTCAACTCGGCAAAGCCGCCGGATATGGTGCTCGCCTGACTCGCGCTGGCGGAACTCTTGATCAGGATATTCCTCAGTACAAGCGGCAGAGGCGCTTTATTCGGTGAAGGCAGATAGATCATTGATGTAAACCAGTCGTTCCAGTAAGCCACCATACTGAACACTACCATAACCGCCATAATGGAACGGCTTAACGGTACAACAATCTTGATAAATGTCGTCCACTTGGAAGCGCCGTCTATGTTCGCTGCCTCGATCATTGCCGCAGGAATACTGTTCTCGAAGAAATTCCTTACGATGATCATATTACCGACCGCAACGCCGCCCGGAAGGAACAACGCCCACATATTGTTGATCAGTCCTGTCTGCTTTACAACTAAGTAGGTAGGAACCATACCACCGCCGAAATACATTGTTATAATGAAAAAGATACTAATGAGCTTTCTGCCCGGCAGATCCTTCACACTCAAAGGATAGGCCGCCAGATAAAGCACAACGACGGAAAATATCGTACCGACGATCGTATACTTAAAACTATTGAAAAGTCCGGTCAGAATACTCGGATCTGCAAATACCGATTTATAGCCATCCAGCGTAAACTGGCTCGGTAAGAGGAATGTCTTACCTGCATATACATCATATGGGTTTGATACGGAAGCAATCAACACATAGTATAACGGATATGCAACAATGAACAGGATGATCGCGCAGATCACAACAAGAACGATGTCACTGCTTTTTTCTGAAAGTCCTGTCAACTTTCCGGATTTTGTATTCTCTTTCATGCCACACCTCCTATATGAAACTCGTGTCTTCTGATATCCTGCCGGCTATCTTGTTCACCACAATCAGCAGGATAATATTGATCACCGTATTAAACAACCCCACCGCAGTGGAATAACTGTATTTGGCGTTTTCGATACCTTGCTGGTAAACATATACCGCGATGACATCACTCGTCGCCTTGTTCAAATCTGTCTGCAAAAGCCATACTTTCTCGAAGCCGACATTCATAAGACCGCCCGCGCTCATGATCAGATTCAAAACCATGATGGACGTTAACTCCGGTATATCGATATGTATGATTCTCTGGAACAAAGATGCGCCATCAACTTTCGCCGCCTCATAGAGAGAGGTATCTATATTGGATAATGTAGCCATATAAACGATAATGCCCCATCCTGCATCCTGCCAGATTCCCGAAGCGATGTAGATCGTACGGAATGCACCCGACTCTGTCAGGAAATCTATGGAAGTTCCCGCGATCAGGTTGATCAGACCACCCGAAGGACTAAGGAAAATACGGATCATACCGCAGATGACCATTGTGGAGATGAAATGCGGTGCGTAAAGCACTGTCTGGGTCACTCGCTTAAACTTCTGAAACCTCATCTGATTCATCATCAAAGCCAGAATGATCGGAATCGGGAATCCCCACAACAAACTGTAAAAACTAAGCACCACTGTGTTTTTGATCATACGTCCGAAAGTCGGTGCGCTGAAGAACCGGCTGAACCATTCAAGTCCTACCCATTCACTCCCCATAAATCCGCGGCTGGCTTTATAATCCCTGAATGCGATCTGGATTCCATACATCGGTATGTACTTATATATAATAGTCAATACCACGGGAACCAGAAGCATCGCATATAATTGCCAGTTATCCAGTAATCGTTTCTTTAACGATCCGCCTCCCGACTGTGACGCCGGGTGTGCAACTGCTGCCTTACTTCTACTCATAACCTATCCTATCTCCTTTCACCTTTTCATATTATACGTTCCTCGAACGCACTCTTTCGTGAAACGTTATTTTATGTTGTATCCATATTATCACCTTGCACCGTTGATGGTCAATGTTTTTGGTGAATTTTATTGTCAAAGTTTATATTTTCTGTTATTTTTTACAAATTTAATTATGCACTTTTGTTATTTATTCACATATATATTTCATGTAACGTTTCATTTATGATTCATTTTAAGTCTTTACAAATAGTTTTTTCCATTTTATAATAACACTATATAAAGGAAATATATTTTTTAAGCTATTTACATTGTATTTTTAAAAGTGCTGTAACATAACTTTTTTCATTATTATTTCATAAAATTTCACGGTGTTTCATAAGTGATTTCATATAGTCAAATTCCTGCCGCAAGCAGCCACTTAGCTCATAGCCCGAGGGAATAAACACCGGAAAACATGCACAAAGACCAGTGAGGAGACTCCATATGAAAAGAGAAAATTCCGCCCCCACAATGAAAGATGTGGCAAGGGAAGCCGGCGTCGCTCTCGGTACGGTATCCAAAGTGGTAAACGGTCTGCCCGTCGGTGAATCCTACAGAATCCGCGTGGAGGATGCCATCCGGAAGTTAAATTATCAAGTCAACAGCTACGCACAGGGCCTTAAGGCAAGTAAGACCTACACGATCGCACTTCTTATTCCGAACACCTTCGACCCTTTCTATGCGTCGTTGACTTATCATATAAACATCGCACTTATGAAGAGAAAATACAGGATGTTACTGTGTGCCACCGATTTCGATCCCGAACAGGAGCAGGAATATGTCACGATGGCACAGCATAATAAGGTAGACGGCATCATCGGTCTGACTTATAATCCCGAGCTTATCGTAGAGGAAACCACTCCCTTCGTCGCCATTGACCGCTCCATGGGGCCGAAGATTCCATGTGTCGCTTGTGATAATTTCGCAGGCGGGCAGCTCGCCGCAGAGAAGCTTGCCGATCTGGGCTGTAAGAACGTGGCGTTTCTGCGCATAGGTTCTTCCCTCGTCAACGAACCCAACAAGCGAAAAGCCGGTTTTGAGAACGGTTGTCTCTCCCGCGGTCTGTCCTATGAGATGAAAATATTGAATGACGGCGATTCCTATGAAGAATTTGAACAATTTCTGTCGGAACATATGTCCGGCGGCAAGCTGACTTTTGACGGTATCTTCTGCGTGACAGACCGGCTTGCGTATCAGATATCGAATACGCTGCGCAAACTGCATCAGCGGGTTCCGGAGGATGTGCAGCTCATAGGATTTGACGGGATACGTTTCTTCGGCAACATGAATTATCACTGCTCGACTATCGTACAGCCGGTTCCGGAGATGGCGGAAATGTGTGTGGATCTTCTTCTAAGAGAAAATATGATGATGAAACCGCCGCTGGTTTGTCTGCCAATTGCTTATGCTTATGGGGGGACTACTTTGGAAGGATGACGCGCTCGAGGGTGCAGAATTGTACGGAGCGTAAAAGCGTAATTCAGGGATATATTATATAGGCTGAGAGGGCAGATTACACAAAATGTTCTCTCGTGTCGGGCTTCGTCATATGGATTTTCTAAAATATTCCGGTAAGGTTGAGTTGACGGACGCAACCGCCCGACATTCGCCATCCGGGCTCAGGTCGGGCTTTTCGGGACATCCTTGTCCCGAAATTGCTGGGTATTGGGCGGAATATTAAGAAAATCTCATATTCCTGCGCATGACAACTTCGTGAACATTTTGTGTAATCTGCCTATGAAAGTCTATTAATACATCTATTGCTATACAAGGTATTTATTGGATACATAACAAGCAAAGAACATATTTATTGGAGGAAACGCGATGCGTATCGGGGATATTGATGAATTGGATAAAGAGGGGAAATCCGACAGTCTGATCAGTTTACTGCAGCCGGAAAACCAAAAGAGTTTGACCGGGGCGGAGAAGTTTAAAAACTGGTGGCATTATCGTAAATGGTATGTGATCATCGGCGTGATCCTGTTTGGGTGTGCCTGTAGTCTGATTGGGCATGCGCTGGGGCTTTTTACCAAATCTCCTGATCTGCAGATTGCTTATGTAGGCAAAACGGTGCTTCCGCAGGATACAGTATCTGCCCTGGAGCAGCTCTTTACCTCACTGGCCGGGGATTATAATGGGGACGGGGAGGTCATCGTACAGATCAACCAGTATACCAGTGACAGCCAGACTGCCGATGCGGAGACCGCTTATTATCAATATGCCTCTGAGATCACTCTGATGGCTGATATTTCCGAGGGTGAGAGTTACTTTTTCCTGATGGACGAACCGCAGGCTTTCCAACAGGAATATCAGGTTCTTGCCGCTCCCGACGGAAGCTGCCCCTCTCAGGCGGACTATTCTGTTGCGGATAAAACTATCCTGTGGGCGGACTGCCCTGTACTGTCTGAAGCCGAAACCGGCATATATACCGAAACCGTAGCCGGACAAACTGTCACCGGAAGCAATCAGGAAGTACTCGCCGGTCTTTATCTGGGGAGACGCTGTTTCTATACCGATAAAGTGTCCGCGAATCCGGAAGAATGCAGCGCGTTGTGGGATTTATTGTATAACAGTTATATAAATTGATCCCCAGGGGCGAATGCACTGCACCAATAAACATTTCCCATCGAAAGGAGTTTTCCATGAAAAGAAAAATCTGCGCCTGTATCTTATGTCTCACGCTAACATTGACCGGCTGTTCCGTTCTCCCTTCCATCTTTGACGAGGACACTACTGTCGATGTCAATGCAGAATATATAACGGTGAGCAGCCATCTGACCGCGCCTAACACGGATGAACGTCTGACTCTGTTAAACAACATGGATACTTTATCTTCGGACGGACTCTACTATGCTTCATGGACTGCCGGAAACGCGCAGTCTTACGAAAACGCGGACGGCGATACTGTCGATCTGTACGACGCACAGCTATATCTGCTGGTCGGAGAATATAATAACGCCGAATCCGCTCAGGAGAACATGGATACATGGCTGGCAGCCGGACAGAATAATTATGACGTAACCAATGAAGAAACCGTCACTTACGGCGAACAGTCCTATACCATGATCACATACAATTTTGTAAATGAAGAAAACCCCTATGCACGAGGTATATCGGCTTTCGGGGTTTATGAAAACTGTGCTGTATGTATCGAATTGACCTGTTTAGAAGAATACGATGAAGATTTACAGGAAATGCTGACCACATTCCTGAACGGGTGCACATATCAATAACGATTATTAATATCCGTCTGGCAGTCAGGGCAGTTTCTCAGCCTCTTGTTCCTTTCTCTGCTCTGACTCTCTTGCCCGCTGACGCTCCTGCTCCTTCTCTTTCTCCTTCATCACATGCAGGTATCTGCGCCCCAGGCACAGCAATCCTACGCTAATCACCGATATGAAGTCTTCAAAAGGAGTCGTGTCACCCACAATCATATGCCGTGCCACTAAGAAGATCAGTACTTCCATAACATTATCCGAGTTAGGTCTGCACAACATCTGTAAGAATTCGATCCCGATCACGATCACAAATACATCTTCCAGAAAAGGCTTGAACTCGGCGGTATCATCCAGCATAGCCCGGAAAACCTCGAAATCGCTCAGCAGGCTGCAGATCGTCAACAGAATCCCCACCAACACAATAACCGCCATGATAAGCTCCAGCCCTTCTCCCACTCTCTGTACATTTTTCTTAATCCGACCCAATAATTTATCCATAAAACTCCCTCGCGCCATCCGCCAAGTTAACATCCTTTTCTTCCCATTCAAGCCACACAAACGCCATGTCAATTTCATTATAATGTAACCAAGAAAATATTACAACGCTAACCCCCATTTACGACACCCCCACCACCCCCTCCCATAAGTTGAGCCTGGCATATCGCATAAATGGGCCGATTGTGTCTTGCGAAGGCACATGAGATTTTCTTAATATTCCGCTCACCAACCAGCGATTGCGGGACACGGATGTCCCGCAAAGCCCGAACCAAGCCCGGACGGCTTGTAGAGGGCGGTCGCGTCCGTTTCCACAACCTTCCCGGAATATTTAGAAAATCCATGTGCCGCAGCCCGACACAATCGGCCCATTTATGCGATATGCCCCGTTTATCTCAATTATATCTACAAAACATTCACTCCTCCGCCCTAAGCCTAACCACCAAACTATCCCTCTCCAGATTCCTGAAACACAGATAAGGTATCACCACCGCAAACACCACCAGAATCGGCGTGCACACCCCAAGCGGCAATAACGTAAACCGAAACGTAGTATACCCTCCCTCGACCATAGCCCGCACGCCAATCCCTACGGCAAATACACTGAGTACATAAGTGACTATTAGAGTCAATCCCACATAATCCAGTCCTTCAAAGAGAAGGAGTTTACATAACTGTGCTTTTGTCATACCCACACTCTGGATCATTGCAAATTCCTTTTTTCTGGAGACAATAGATGTAATCATGGAGTTGATAAAGTTCAGCACCCCTACCAATGCAATTACAATACTGACCGCATTCCCCATCACTGCGCTTGATCTGGTCTCACGCTCATACTGCCTCGTCATGGATTGTCTTGAGGTGACCGATACAGTTAATCCCGTCTGGGCAAAGTACTCATCTATCTTTTCCTGTGCATCCCCAATTTTCTCATCTGCTACGTTAAAATACAGCTTTCGCAAAGTATTTTCCGGCCAACATTCCCGGAACGCCTCTGTGGGCATGATAAAATCCAGATAGAAACTATCCCGTGGTCCGCCTTCATATGCGCCCTCCGTTACAGGCTGCAGACTATTAAGCACTGCCATGACCGTGTACTCCCTGCCCTCTATGTCTACCGAATCCCCCACGGATACTGTAGGCATAGCCTGCTCCTTTATACCCGGTTCCATGCCCGGTCCCAATGCCAGCACATATTTGCCTGTCGCAAAAAGTTCTCCGTCAAAGCTGCCGTTCTCCCAATATTCTTCTTGGCTGTACACATCTAACGGTATGCCGTCAATACCGTAAATAACACTGTCAGCTTTCTGCTCTTCTACGGCTCTTTGCATCGCCTCCACACCTGTCGGATCATAGGATGCCCAGGTATCCAATATATCTTCGGTATAAAATCCCTGTATGTTCGCTATTGTCTGTTCACTCAGCGCAATCTGTGTCTCGTGGCTGTACAGATGTCCCATCGATTCAAGTCCTTCTATTGACTCAATTAGTCGAATCAGATCTCCGCCCAAGGTATCGCCCTGCGGATCATATCCTGTCATATAAGCTTCATTGGTCGCCTCATCGATCTGATAATCTGCTATCGTCAATCCCTCCAGATATTTCTCCATATCAAAAGAGGCATTCTTGGCATAAAAACAGCTCATCAGCGTCAGCCCCAAAGTGAGGGAGCAGATCACGGTAACGGTACGTTTCCTGTTTCGACCCAGATTTGACCAGGCCAGTGCAGATAACGACGCACTTCCCTGACGCTTCTTCCTTCCACACCCACTCCGGGTTACATCGCTGTACCGTAACGCTTCTATGGGAGATACTTTTCCAGCCAGTTTTGCCGGACGCATACAGGAGACCAATACAGTCAATCCAGCAAAAATCGCTGAGCCAATAAAAATAACCGGACTTGCCGACACACTTCCCGCCTGAAAGCTGATCAGCACAGGTACCAACACCGCACCCAACAGATAACCCAGAATCAGTCCGATCGGAATACCTATGACACACAGCCGACCCGCCTGCGCATAGATCAGTTTCTTAATCTGCTTCTTAGTCGTTCCAAGGGTCTTTAGTTTCCCATAGAACTGTATATCCGCAGTGACGGAAATCTGAAAAATATTGTAGATGATCAAATATCCCGACACAAAAACCAGAACCATTCCCAGATACATCGGAAGATTCTCCTGTACCGCCATCCGGTTCATCCCGGAAGAATACGCCAAATTGACACCATATTCCAAATCTTCAAGTCCCAATTCCGACAAAATACGATCCATACTGCCCTCGATATCACTATCACTGTAGAGACTCACCTGTGCCATATATATCCCCATCATTGTCTCAGGATCAGGTCCGCCGATCGACTCCACTGCCTCATCCGCAAAGGTCCTGCTCACCCACGCCATACTGGCATAACCGGATTCATTTGCTTCCCAGAATCCGCACAGGGTAAAAGTGGAAGTGATCAGCTCCTTCGTCCTAAAATCCGCTATCCACTGTAATGTCACCGTCTCGCCTAACTCGTGGGGCACTCCCAGTCTGGTAAGCACCATAGTGTCCAGCGCAATCTCATCCTCATTCTGCGGCATCCTTCCGGTGTCCGGCAGTGCAAAGGAGTGCTTTGCATAGCTTTCATCCGCCCAGCGCACTTCCACCTGACGACCCGAAACACGCTGATCTTCCACAAGTCCTGCCACAAGACTGTTACCCACCTCGGACACATCCGGATGCGCCGCGATCATGTCTGCCTGCTCCTCCGTAATAGACTTAAAAGACGCCTGCGCATCATAACCTGTCTGCTTAAAAGTCATCTCGATAATGTTCTTGCTCATACTCTGACTTAATACAAAGAGCGTGGTAAACATCAGTGTGGTAAGCACAATGGCAATCACCGCCACAAGATTGCGCCCTTTATTCTGTTTAAAAATACGTTTATTTATTACAGCTATCGGTCGAAACATAATTCCTCTCCTCTCTACTTACTGTCTAATCTCACGATTCCGCTCATCCATATTCCGCATACTGACTCAATTTATGCCTAATATCCAATACACTCACGGTTTCATCATCGCCTCACGCCACAATTCGTCCGTCTTCGATACGTATCACCCTGTCAGCCCGTGCAGCGATCTCCGGATTGTGAGTAATCATCACGATCGTCTGATGAAACTGCTCACTGGTCATCTTAAGCAGACTGATCACATCGTCACTTGTTGCGGAATCCAGATTACCGGTGGGTTCATCCGCCAGAATAATAGACGGTTTCGTTGCCAGCGCACGAGCAATCGCCACTCTCTGCTGCTGCCCGCCTGAGAGCTGGTTAGGAAAACTGTCCAGTTTACTCTCCAATCCGAGAAGCTCTACGACTTCCATAATAAATTTCCTGTCCGGCTTACGTCCGTCCAATGAGATCGGAAAAATAATATTCTCCCACACAGTCAGCACCGGCACCAGATTATAATTCTGAAAAATAAACCCGATCTGTTTACGCCTGAAGATCGTCGCCTGCTCCGCATTCAGTTTGGCAAGTTCCTGACTGCCAATTCTGACACCGCCTTCGCTTGGTATGTCCAGACCGCCCAGCATATTGAGCAGTGTGGACTTACCGCTCCCGCTGGTGCCGATGATAGCAGTAAACTTACCTCTCTCGATCTCCAGATCCACGCCGTCAAGCGCCTTGACAAGCGCTTCTCCCTCTCCGTAATACTTCTTCAAACCTGTAGCTTTCACGATCGCTTCCATATAGATTACCCTGCCTTTCCCTTACGATATATCAGTGCCGCAAGATATTACTCAAAATTACCAAAAACACCCTCAACAGCACTGACCTGCTCTATAGGAAGATTGTATCAGCCCTAAGTTACAATCAAGGTACAGAAAAGGTACATTTTTGTGACATTGACCGATTTACATGAAAAAGGACATTTTCATTTTGAAAATGCCCCGTAACTGCCTTGTCTCTGTAAAAGCTTCTATTGTCATTAAACATCGTCCGAATACGCCGCCCATACCTATGAACGAATTTCCTTTTTATACATATCTGCTATATAAGACGAACCATTCCACCAGAGTTTTGAAGATTCATCATACAACAATGCTCCTGTTTTTGATGCAATAAAATCTTTCAGCATTGTGGTGGGAGGAATATTTAAGTCATCAGCCAATTCTTCAACGACCAAAGTAACCATTGCATCAACTGCAAACTTCTTTTGCTCTTCTGTGACATTTTTTAATTTTTCCATATCTGCTCACTTTCTACAAATGACAGGCATTTCAGCCCGGCATCTGTTCTGAAACAAAATTGATTTTCCAAACGCTCCGGGATTAGTCTGCCTATACACAAGGCATCTGCCTCCTTGCTTCCGATTGTGCCATAGGCACCGACTAAATATGTCAGTATTGTAACATTAGTTGCATCATCTGCAATCTTTCCAGCTATAATGTCATATTTTTTCATTTCATTGACAACAGTCCGAAATGTATTTGCCTTTCTATGTCCAACAACACAATGCAGCCAGTCGGCATCCGCATCTTGAAAAATATAATCTGTTATACTTTCACTCTGATGATAGCAAAATGTTGATATCACTCCATACCCTTGATCTTCAGCAATTATCCCCTGAAATTTTGCTTTTTTCAACGATGTATTGATAAAATTCTCTGCCTGTTCCTTAGATGATGTCAGATAAAATCCTTTTCCGAAATCCTTGAAATCAGCACACTTTGCCAAATCCGGGGTTCTTACTTCACAATAGCTTCCATGATAGAGAAGCATACCATCAGATAATTCCGGCATTCACATTTACCCCCTTATTTTTCAGCACAGTCTTTATTTCATCAAATACCGCATAATCACCTTCCATATGAAAAACATCATAGCACTCCTCAATAAATTTTAGGATGCTATATTGATCAAATAGTGCATTCACCTTCTGAACAGATGTATTCCACTCTTCTGCTGCAAGCCGAAGCAATCTGACCTGCATAAAAATTATTTCAGCTCTCTGGCTCATATCAGCAGCCCCTTTCCTTTTTATTCTAATCAGGTATTTCTGTACTATACTCTTTTCAGGACACCCCTATATCATAGGTTATTGTGCCACCATGAATTGTAAACTACGCCTACAACAAGCTATTCCGAATATATTCTAACATCAATAATCCTCTCTTACAATGAAAATGGAGCTTTTACCGACTGACACTTTTACCGACCAGACAAAAATGACACTGCTATAAGCCAGTCTCTCACTCCACCACCCTCAGTCTCTCCGTAACGCTTTCTCTCATGACCGAACGCAGACAGCACAGAGGAACCNGAAGCGCAGCCGCAAACAGAAACGGCAGCACGATCCACATCGGCATCAGAGAATACCTCCATGTGGCGCACCACGCGCTTGCCGTATGGGTGATCCACCATCTTCCCGACAGCCATGTCAGCGCCGACACCACAGGCACAAGGAAGACAGTCAGCACACCGCCGTATGTCAATCCTTCATAAATAAGCAGCCTGCGGATCTGCCTCTGCGTCATGCCCAGACTCTCATACACCGCAAACTCTTTTTTCCGCACAAGCACACTCGTCACCAATGCATTGCCGAAATTCAACACACCGATCAGCAACAAAACCGCCCCTACAAACATAGGAATCATATAAGTATGAAACAGCGCGTTCTTAAACTCCCACTGATGGTCGCTTCGCATCGTAACCCCGATTCCTGTGTCCCCTATAAGTTCCCTCAGAAAAACTTCAAACTCTTCTTGACTATCTGAGTCAATATCTGTCAGTACATTCCTGACACCACTGTCAGGAAATAATTCTTCATAAGTCTGCACCGGCATATAATAGGAGATGTTGTACTCTGCTTTCCGGCTGTCGGAACCGGTAACCATGTGACTCTTATAGGAAACGCCAGCCATGATCTCAAAAGAACGTCCGCCGATCTCCACCTTGCTTCCCACCGGAGGCGTCGAGACAAAGGACGTGGCGCTGGCGCCCGCGGCGATCACATAATCTCCCGTGGCAAACAGGTCTGCGTCGTAGGAGCCTTCAACGTATTCTCCGTCAAGCAGAGCCACAGACGACGCCAGCCCGTCTATTCCTGTAGCAATACCGATATACTCTCCGGTTTCCCGGAATGTCTCAAAACCGGCTAACCAGTCCGGCGAACCCGCCATGGCCTCTTTCCTGACAATGCCGTCCGAATCCCNGCTCTCGAAATTTTCTACGATAAGTGCCCGCTCTTCCTCACTTGCATACATAGGCACTTCCATCGTGCGTATCGTTCCCAGTTCTGTCACCGCCTCATGTTCCGCAAGCTTATGTATAAANTCCGGTGTGATACTTCGGCTCCACGGATTATAGCGCTGAAGATTGGTAGTCGCAGAGGCATCTGCAATCAGATAATCACTGTATGCAATGTCCTCCAGATACTTATCCTCATCAGCGCTGACATACTGGGTCCAGAGAACACACAGCAAGGTCAGGGACAGCANCATGGAAGCAGCAGCCAAAACAGATTTNCCTTTGTCACGTCCGATTCCTGACAGCTTCNTNAGCGGTATCACGGTNNGCCGCGGTACTGCGCCGACAANCCGCACAGCCTCGGCGGGACTTATCTTTGATACGAATTTCGCGGGCAGCATGCAGGCCGTCAGCGTTATCAAATACGTGAACAGCGCACTGTACACAAACGGAGCCAACCGGAAAAACAGCAGCGCCGGATTCTGCCCGCCCGTATTTAAGACCACATACGGGNCAACTGCGGCGNAAAGCGCAAATCCAAGCAGCCACCCTACAGGAANTGCCGGAAGGCACAGATATGCCGCCTGTCCTGATAAAAGCCTGCCGATCTGCCTCGGGCTCATCCCAAGACTCTTCAACCGCCCGTAGAATCTCACATTCTCTCCGGCGGAGATGCGCACGATATTGTACACCATCAACATNCCGCACGCTGCAACTGCAATATTGATCATATAGTATGGCACCGCTTTTCCTTCCGCACGTTCTACTCTGGCCTCGTTATACGCCANATTGGTATCATAGACAACACCGTCCACCCCCAGATCAGCGAGCAGNTCCTNCGCCTGCATATCCAGATNNNCCGGNCGGTACAANGNCACTCCCATCGTCACAAGATCNGGCGCATCGGGNCAGAGCCTNTCCGCGGNCNCCNGNGTNATCCAGGCGCAAGTCTCCGTAGAACCCATATCGCTGCTCCACCATCCGCAGAGCTGGAAAGTACTCACCCTTTCCTCCCCGCCATCCACGGGTATCCAGTGCAGCACTACCTCTGCTCCCTCCTTTCGCGGAATTTCCAGTGACTGCATAGTAAGTTCATCCAGAGCTATCTCATCGTCAGACTCCGGCATCCGCCCGAAAACAGGTACCGCCTCCGTTGCCGCCGCCCACTCAGAATCGACTGCCGCAAGCTTCACGCTGCGATATTCCATCACATCATCGGATAAAATTCCTATTGCTCTCACAAACACCGTCTTTTTCACATCGGCATGATGCGCGATTGCCGCTGCCTGCGCGCTGTTTAACCCATAATACAGAATATGGCTCGTAGAACCGTAACTAACCTGATAACCGTACAAATATCCGTCACGGATCACAAATCCCAACGCAAAAGAAAAGGTACACAACATACTCACCAGCGCGATCGCCGTCATAAGAAGTATGCTGCGTCCCTTATGAAATTGAAACTCCCGCCGCACCAGCTTACGGCAGATCTTAAGATTATTATTCTCTAACATATTCTATAAACTGATCCTCTGCTCCCTGAGCTTCCCGTCCTCCATATACAGCACCCTGTCTGCAAGCTGTGCCAGCTCCTGATTATGTGTGATCATCACCAGTGTCCGGTGATAAAGTTCTGCAGTCATTTTCAACAGTCCCGCCACATTCTGCCCGTTACGGGAATCCAGATTACCGGTAGGCTCGTCAGCCAGTATGACAGACGGCCCTGACACCAGCGCTCTGGCGATTGCCACCCTCTGCTGCTGCCCGCCGGAAAGAGCCGCCGGATATGCGTGCATCCTCTCTCCTAAGCCCAGCAGACCCACGATCTCTTTCAGATAATCCTCGTTTGGTGCAGAACCGTCCAACTCTAACGGGAACAAAATATTCTCCTTCACTGTCAGCGTCGGAATGAGATTATAGTTCTGGAATATAAATCCCACCTTCTTACGCCTAAATACCGCAAGCTGCTCCTCCCGCAGACCGGCAAGGCTCACGCCGTCCACGATCACTTCGCCCTCCGTGGGCACATCCAGACCGCCTATCATATTGAGCAGCGTAGTCTTGCCGCTGCCGGACGCACCTACTATGGCAACGAATTCGCCTCTTGCGACGGACAGATCGACCTCATCCAGTGCCCGTACCTGATTATCCCCGCTGCCGTAATACTTCTTAAGCTTCCGTACCGTAACCATATCCATATTGACTGTCTTTTTCTTCTTTTTCCTTCTTTTTCACAAACATCAGGCCAAACACGCCCACACCGCAGTTACTTGACACCGTCGCAGAAGCCTTCTGGGTAATGATCCTGTCAAAATGCATATATTTCTCCACTTCTGCCAGAATCTCTTCGATCTGGTGCACCGTACATCCGGCATAGGTGAGAAAGAGAACGCTCGTATCGATCTGCTTGCTGTGCCGAAGCAGCTTCTTGACATATCTGTCGCGTACATGTTTCATATTGCCACCCATCTCTATCTTCCAGAGTTTCAATTCGTTCTGTGACATATGGAGTACCGGATGAAGATTCAAACTGCTGCATAGCTTATGCACCGCAGCGCTGACTTTTCCGTTGCGGTAAAGCGCCGCCGTACTCGGCACAAGGAAATTGGAGCATATTCTGTCCCGGAACTGATCTAAAGTCTTGCAGATCTCTTGAACATCTTTCCCTTCTTCCGCCATAGCCGCGGCATACAATACCATAAGGCCATGGCCGCTGCTGATATGGGTGGAATCCACTATGGTGACATTGTCAAAGCTTCTGCTCGCCTGCAGCGCATTCGGATAAGCCCCGCTCAAGTCAACGGTAGCCGTGATGTGGATCACATGCTCCGCACTTTCCAGCGTATCCGCAAAGAAATATTCATATTCCGAAGGCTCCGCTGTGGAAGAATGGGCATAATTCCCCTCTGTCTGCAAATAATTTAACAGGCTGTCGGAAGAGACCTCGAAAAGATCACAAAAGCGCCCTTCTTTCGTATGCACATAACAATACATCAGCCTGATCTGATATTTCTCCAGCAAGTCCTTGGGCAGATCGCAGATGCAGTCGGCAGTGATCGCGATTTTCCGTTTCCTTACGCTGCTCACACGGTTGATGGTCGTCTCCCCTTCTATCTCATCCTCATCGTCCTGCGCAACGTACTCGATCAGCTCCTGCGGCAGATACTTTAACAGACTTGCCTCCAAAAGCGCCGAGTTAATGGGTTTCGCCAGATATCCGTCAAATCCCATATTCTGGTAGACCTGTTCGGCATTTGTCATGACATTGGCAGTCAGGGCAACAATAGGCACCTTCTGACAGAACCCTTTTGTCTGGGCGCGCACCGCTTTCATCGTTTCCTCGCCATCCATATCCGGCATCATATGATCCATCAGAATCACATGGTACAGATTCTCGGCAGTCCGCTTCAGACATTCCTTGCCGCTCTCCGCCGTATCGACTTTAATTCCCGTACCCCTAAGCAGTTTGATGGCTACCATGCGGTTCATATCATTATCATCCACAACAAGCACTCTGGCATCCGGCGCCGTGAAGCTCTGTTTATATTTTGCGCGGTTATTCAACTGTTTCTGCGACGCAAAGTTAATCACGCCGATGGGGCGTACATTGACAATACGCTGTTTGACCTCCACCGTAAAAGTGGAACCTTTGTGGTATACGCTGTCCACATAGATCCTGCCGCCCATCATCTCCATCAGCTGTCTGGAAATATTGAGTCCCAGTCCGGTTCCTTCAATATGACGATTATCGCTTTCGTCCACGCGTTTGAAAGAACTGAACAGATCGTCCAGACTCTCTTTACGGATTCCCATACCGGTATCCGTCACGGAAATACGCAGCATGATCTGATCTGCCGCAATTCTTTCACCCTTAGCCGTCAATGTGACAGATCCTGCTGCCGTATACTTGACTGCATTAGTCAACATATTGGTGACTACCTGTTTGATACGCACTTCGTCGCCATAGAGCATTGACGGAATCTCCGGATCAATGTCCACCTTAAACTCCAGCTCTTTCTCATGGGCACGAATCCAGATCAGATTCACCAGATCGCTGAACATGGAGCTGATCTCATACTGCGCGGGTACGATCTCCATATTGCCNGACTCTATCTTGGACAGATCCAGAATATCATTGATNGTNGTCAGTAACATCTTGCTGGCNTTCTGGATATTAATNGCATTCTCGGCAATCTCATCGGAGATATCTTCCCTGAGAATCATCTCGTTCAAACCGATGATCGTATTGATCGGCGTGCGGATCTCATGGCTCATATTGGCAAAAAAGGCATCTTTTGATCTTGCGATCCGCTCGATTTCCTCTTTCTGCTTCTCCGTCACTTCCTGCTCTTTAT
This sequence comes from Lachnospiraceae bacterium, assembly GCA_014804605.1. Taxonomy (GTDB): domain Bacteria; phylum Bacillota; class Clostridia; order Lachnospirales; family Lachnospiraceae; genus UBA3282. The sequence goes on from JAAUZM010000027.1 coordinate 189,051, forward strand.
TATACGTCCACACCTGAATNTTCATCAGCATACCGACAAAACAGCTCACCACCAGCATNGTGATATAGGAATCAACGAAGCTGTAGNNNCGGCTTCCCCTCGGCACNATATTCGGATACTGGTAGGCAATATAATATGTAATAAAAAANGTAAGCACGGAAACCACNANCGCAAAGATCATTTCTTTNCCGTCAAACAGCAGGAACACATAGACCAGCCCCAGCACAAACCAGACCGGCGTACCGCTCTCTANNCCNCCGCTCNAAATAAAGATCANCGGGAACAAAATNAGATTGGATGCATANACAAGCAGCTTGGCAGCCTTGTTGATCTTGCGCCGGTCCGCGGCTATATGAATCGCAACAAAAGATACGACGCACATCGGGATCAGCGCATACAACACCACAGGCGCCGCGCCCAGCGCAACGCGCCCCATTCCGATAATAGAAGCGACAAATGCCAGCATCAGAGCGATCCGCATGAACCTGTCCTGAAAATTCACCTGTTCATTCAACTGAGATCGTAAAAANCTGCGTATTCTCTTAATCATAATTGCCTCCGTTCTGACTTCCCGTAATCTTCTCCTTCAACTCCTCCAATACGCCGCCGGCGCCGAGGAAATCGAATTCATCCACGCTCTGTCTGATTTTGGCCGTTATTTCATTCAGATTGATCCCGTGATATGTGCAGGATTCCAACTGTTTCAGAATATCCTCTATTCCATCGCTCTCGAAATTGTCCAGCTTCTCCTGCAAAAGAGNTATCTGTCCGTTCAATGTCTGTTCGTCTGTCTCCTGTAACACCTGTCCCGTATCGGTATTCCCTGTATCTCCATCCTTTCCTGCATCCGCTTCTCCGGNTGCCTCCGGTCCGAAATCANGACAACCATCAGGATAAATAAAGGAATTCTCCGCAAGAGCCGCCAGAAGCTCTTCATGCTTCTTCATAAACTCTGCATGATGCTCTATAATATATTCGATCCGGTTTTCNTTNCCTGCCATCTCCATACTGAGGGCAAGCTCCGCCAGATCATTTGCTCCGATCCCTCTGGAGTTACTCTTCAGGGCATGAGCTGTAATGGAATAATTCTTCCAGTTCTGCTCCTCAAATAACTGCTGTAACTGCCGGCTTCTTCCCGCTCCCTGCGCATGATACATGGCGATGATCTCACGCAGCCCTTCTCTGTCACCGCAGTAAGAAATGCCCTGCGAAATATTGATGCCCGCGCGGCTGAGCGCCTCTAATCCTTCCGATTCGGATGAAACGGCAGGCGTTTCCTCTGATTGAACAGCCGCATCGAATCCTGCTGCCGTCCCGGGACTGTTTTGTTCTATAGCGTCCGCCTCCTGCCCCGCTAAAGACTGTCTGCCGCCCCTGCTGCCGTTCTCTGCGTCTTCCTGCATCTGCGGATCTATCTTCACCTGCTTCTGCTGCGGGATATACCGCTGCAGCATTCTCTCTAACACGCTCAGTTCAATAGGCTTGGCAATGAAATCATCGAATCCCTCTTCCATGAACATTTCTCTCGCCCCGCCGATGGCATTCGCCGTAAAAGCGATTATCGGAAGCGTCTGGAAATACGGCCCCGGCTTCTGGCGTATCCTGTGAAGCGTCTCCACACCATCCATCTCCGGCATCATGTGGTCTAAGAATACACAGTCATAATCCATACTGTTTAATTTATCAAGCCCTTCCTGCCCGCCAAGCGCCATAACCACCTTGATCTGATAAGGAAGAAGAAGCCTTGCCATGACTTTCAGGTTCATGGCGTTGTCGTCGATCACAAGAACCTTCGCCGTAGGAGCCACAAATCGATAGCGGCTGTGCTGCTCATCGCTCTGCAGCACCTTCTCGCCATTTAGCACCGCTGCAATAGACAGTACGGTAAAAGGTTTGTAAATACGGAGCATATTGCTTCCGCTNTGCATNTCCTGATCATAGTCGAGGANCAANACGACCTTGAGCTCCTGCGCCATTTTCTCAAAGAATGCCTTATCCTCATTGTACTCTTCCCANCCGATAAAAATATGCGTGTAATTCTCATTCTCTATACGCCTCTTTAACTCNGAGAGATTCCTGCATACACGGAACATAACACCNAACTGTTCCGCCATATGACGCATNCATTTCTCATANCCTTCCCGCACCACGGAGTAATNATATTTATCCATATTGATATANCTTGCAACGAAAATACGGCTCTTGTTCCTGATGGANACAATNGGNGTTTCATCCAGCACCTTCTGCGGAATNGTNAACTGNAATTCCGTNCCGTTTCCNGGNTCNCTTTCCACNGTAATAAATCCGCCCATATTGCGCACCAATGCCTGCGTGATGGCAAGACCGAGTCCGATACCGCCCTCTTCCCGGTTCCTTCCGGAATTGACCTGACTGAAGCTGGCAAAAATATTCTCCATATCCTCCTGCTTCATGCCGATCCCGGAATCTTTGATGCTGACTAACAGGTTAACGCCATACTCCTCTTTCCGGCTCTTGATCCGAAGAATTACGCCGCCTTCCTTGGTGAATTTAATGGCGTTTTCCATAAGATTCATGACAATGCGCCGGAACTTCTGTTCATCTCCCAGCAAGTTACTTGGCAGATTCGCATCACAGTCCACGATCAGTTCCAGTTGCTTGCCGTTCTCAAGCGTCAGCGCCATATTAATGATATCCGTAACCGTGGAGGTAATATTATAGCTCTCCTCCGCCAGCTCCATCTTACCGCTCTCTAATTCCGAGAAATCCAGAATATTGCTGACCGTAGCAAGAAGATTACGTCCCGCAGTCTGAATATCTATGATATCCCGTCTCACATTCACAGGAATATCCTCCTGCAGGATAGCCTCGCTCATGCCGCATACCGCATTGATGGGCGTCCGAATCTCATGGGAGATGTTCACCATAAAATCATCCTTGCTCTTCTCCACGATCTCCAACTCGCGGATTTTTTCTACCAACTGCTCATTCGTCTCCTGTCTGGTGCGTATCGTGATCCATGTGACAAACAGAATTGCATATGCCGAAAGAATATGTAAGAAGAGCCGAAGAACATCATTAGCTGTCTCTACTTTGAACGTCCGCAGAATAAACACGTGATAGGCTATGATCACAGAAGTACAGAACAGGTCAATATAAATGATGTCCGTAATGCTGAAGATACCGAGCAGAACGATCAGCGCAAGCATCGTGGACAACATGGAGGTAAAGCTCACCGACTGCGTCGCATAGATGGCAAAATTCACCCATGACATGACCGCCAGAAATTTGGCACGGTACTTATAGTCCCGGTATTTCCTGCTAAAAACGATCCATCCCGCCACGATAGTCGCTACAATGAGCTCCTTAAGCAGAATATGCCATGCTAACAGAAACGAGGAGACAAACATCGAAAGGGAAAAAATCGTGAAAAAAATCAGTACGATCTGTTCCAGCTTCCTGCTCATTTTCTCATTTCCAAACTGTCTCTCTTCCACAGTAACCTACCTTACCTTTCATCCGCATTCCGTCGGTAATCCCTGTCAACCGTTCTTTATCAACTGATACCCAGCACTTCTTTTAACATCGGAAGCATTTCCATGAACACATCGATGATCACCGGATCAAACTGCGTTCCCCTGCCCTCCTGCATGATCTGCATGATCCGCTCAATGGGGCGGACCGGCGGCTTATAACACCGCTCTTCATACAGTGCATCGAAGACATCCGCCACAGCCATGATGCGCGCCGCCAGCGGTATCTCCTCCTCCTTAAGTCCCGTAGGGTAACCCGTACCGTCCCACCTTTCATGATGGTACATGGCGATATCCTCCACGATCCCCACATAATGTTCGTCTTCCACATCACCGATGATCATCTTGATGATCGTACTGCTGTGTGTGGTGTGCTGCTTCATCGTATCAAACTCTTCCGGGGTAAGCCTGCCGGGTTTCTGTAAGATCGCATCGGGAATCTTGATCTTCCCCACGTCATGTAACGGCGCCGCCTTACACAGATCCTCTATGTATTCTTCCGTTAATTCCTGAGCAAAAAGATTTCTTCTTCGCAGTTCGGCGGCGATCATCCGCACATACATCTGCGTATTTTTAACATGTTTTCCGGTGCTTCCGTCCCTGCTCTCGATCAGATTTGCCATACCGACAATGACGGAGTCCTGAATCTTGCTGATGCGTCTGGCATCTTCCGTGATCTTTTCCGCCTGCTCTTTTACCATGTTCTCCAGATTATGACGATACTGATCCAGCTCGATCGTCTTATCCACCCGGCTTAGAAGTATATCCGGAACAAAAGGCTTGGTAACGAAGTCCATAGCGCCCATCTGAAAACATTTGATCTCCGTCTCTGCCAGATTATCCGCCGTCAGGAAAATGACCGGGATCGTCTTAGTCTCTTCTTTCGCCCTGATCTGTTCCATCACCTCATATCCGTCCATATCCGGCATATTGATATCCAGAAGGATCAGCTCCGGATGATGATTTTCCAGATATTTCAAGGCGCCCCTGCCGGAATTGGAAGCGGCAATACGATACCTCGGCATAAGGATCTTCTGCGCCAGCGCCAGATTCGTCTTATCATCATCCACAACCAAAATCGTATTTTTCATTGAATTCTCCCTTCGTTGACAATTGATCTCTCTATCAAATCAACCNTATTACTTCTAGTTTAACAGATATACGGAAAAAGTGCTGCCTTTTCCGATCTCTGATTTCACACTGATATACCCCTTTTGTCTGGTAATGATTCCCTGTGCCAGATAAAGACCCAGACCGACTCCCTCCTGACCGGCANTCTCTTCTCCCCGNTAGAACCGCTTGAATACATCGTTATAGCGTTCTTCCGGTATGCCGATCCCGGTGTCGGTAATATCCACTCGGGTATAGAACTGCCACGGGCGGACGCTGATACGGATGTTTCCGCCATCCGGCGTATACTTGACTCCGTTGTCCAGAAGATTGCCCAGAGCCTCCGCCGTCCACTTGGGATCGTGTCTCACCTTAACGGATTCCTCACATTCCACCGTAAATCTGATATTCTTACTCTCCGCCTTTGTAAGAACGCCGTTTANCGCCTGTGCGATCGTGTCATACAAGTCCGCCTCTATTGTATGCAGTACGAATGTTCCCGTTTCCAACCGCGACATCTTAATGAGCGACTGCATGAGAAAATCCAGTTTACCGATCTGTCCCGCCATGGTCTCCAAAAATTCCGACCGCTTCTCCTCGCTCAGCCGATGTTCCCGCAGAATGCCTATAAACATTGAAAGATTGGCGATAGGCGTCTTAACTTGGTGGGAGATGTCGCTCACCAGCTCCTGTATCGTCTGTTTATCCTGTAGGCTGCGCCGCCATCCTTCATTCANCAGATCGTAATATTGCAGTAATTTGCCCTGCACCCTTGCCGTCAGGGTGTCCTCATAAGGATAATAGTTCTCCGGCTCGCGTCCGGCCATAAGCTCATCCAGCGTCCGGCACAGTTCTTCTGCGAAACGGCATACCTGCCGCCGCTGCCACAGACACCATATAAACGCAGTCAGACACGTCCCNCTGTACAAAAACAATAACGCATACCGCACNNAGGCACGGGGAACCCACATCCACAAAACATACAGAAATCCCGCAAACANCGNCGNCCCCATGNCAANNATCACCGTCGTANCTGCATGGCTGCCCACTGTGCNGCTCTCTATATGCTTTCTCTGNGCCTGTTCCATTCTCACATCCCCTGTTTCTTCTGCCAGACATATCCCATCCCGCGCACGGTCTTGATGTAGGCATGTTCCTCATCCTCGATCTTGGCNCGNAGCCTGTTCATGGTTACNGTCAATGTATGGTCNTCTATNAAATTACCGTCACAGTCCCACAGCCGCGTAAGTAAGCTCTGTCTCGTGACGACCTTCCCTGCATTGGCTGTCAGAATCTTCAAAAGTTTATATTCATTCGGCGTGATCGCCAGTTTCTCACCCCCGCGNACCGCGGTAAGNGCTGTGAAATCCACCTGCAAGAAATCATCCCGATAACATTCCCCGCCGGCTGNNGGTTCCGCCGNANCNCNGCNCCGGCGGATCGCNACCTCAACCCNTCTCAAGAGTATTTTCATATTAAAAGGTTTCGTAATGTAATCTTCCGCGCCTAANTCAAATCCGTTCAGCACGTCTTCCTCTAAATCATTGGCCGTNAGGAAGATCACNGGNATCTGCGGATTACGNCTCTTGATCTCCCGGCACAGTTCAAANCCGCTGCCGTCAGGCAGATTCACATCCAAAAGCATAAGNGCAAATTCTTCCTGACCCGCCAGATATCTCGCCTTGCGGCAGTTGTAGGCTGCCTGCGGCACATACCCCGCCGCATCCAGTTCAAAGCACAGACCCGTGCTGAGGGCAAGATCGTCTTCCACGACTAAAATCCGTTCCATTCAAGTCTCCTTAGCAGTTTCTGTCTGTTTGTCAAATAAAACATCCATCACATTAACCTGTCTTCTCCCATTGTCGGCTTCTCAATCTTACCGACACTATCTCATTAAATATAGTAGCATATTTCCGCTCCATCCTCAACCAAAAAAAGGCGCCATCTTATCGATAGCGCCTGCCCGTATGAGCGATATAAAGATTATCCCGTAATATAAACGTACTATATCCCCGGCATATAATAGAAGCAGGTCTTCTCCGGAACCGCAAGAAATCTTTTTCCCAGCGGATGTTCTTCTATACGATAGTCGTCAATGTCCGCAACCACGATCCTGCCATCGTAAAGCGCGCAGTACNTTGCCCCNTCCCAATCGCAGGGTGCCTCATAGACNGGCAGGACATTCACGGCTTTGTCGTCTCCCAGATTATANGTNAANATACCNTTATATCCCCAGAACACGAAATCNGACTCCGCGCCCGGNGCTATNATGTNNATCATAATCGTATTCTCCGGCATGATATCATAATAGATTTCATCCANTGTCCCTTCCTNCGCATTAAGAGANGCAATTCCCATTCTNCNNTCCGGNTTNTCGGNATCNTANTAATTCTCNATNCACGTGTAAACNTTACCNTCCTTGCCGACGCCCAGTCCGCCGTTCAGATTCAGGGCATACTCATCGGGCGCAATGCGTGAAATATAATTTCCCTCCCGATCTAACACGAGGATCTCACATTCCTGCGCTTCCTTATGCGACTTCAGTCCCGCCACACTAAGATAGAGATAACCGTCTGTACCGATCGTCATTCGTCTTGCATAACCTATTCTCTCCCGTGCCATATAAGGAGACATGTCGATCTTACGGAGCAGCTCTCCGTCCTTATTCACTACCCATACCGCAAGTTCTCTGCTCTCTGCGTCACTCCCATCGGGCCACTGCCACAACGCCATATAGACGTCCCCGTTCACATCCTGACACATCGCAAGGATTCTCGTCTCCACACCGAAATCATCGAAGAAAAGCTCGGAATCACTGCTACCGATCTCCATCGCAAGGATTCTCGTCTCCACNNCGAAATCATCAAAGAAAAGCTCGGAATCACTGCTGCCAATCTCCATCCGTTGTACGGCGTTATATCCTGCCAGAAACAGTTCATTCCGCCCTGCCGCTATCGTCAGATCCAGTTCCAGATCTCCCGTGTAAGGAATGGTCAGTTCCTGCGTCGGTTCATAGACTGCATCTCCTGCAAGGATCGATATGTCGGTTGCCTCAATCTCTTCTTCCTCGATCACAGGCATCTGTGCCTCTCCCGCCGCAATCATCTCATTCATTTTCTGCAGGCTGTAATCCCTNTTGTGTATGAAATCAATAATCTGCAGCAGTTCTTCGTCGCTCATCTCCCCCTCCGGGAAGAAAAAGGTTGTTGTGTCGNCTAGAAGGGCAACCCCTTTGCCCTTATACTTCTCCGCTTCCTCTATCATGGTGAGCTCACCCTTCGGGAAACGCGCCTCGTTCTCATAGGCTTCCCGCAGCTTACTCATCCGCTCTTTCTCGGTATCGGTATATGGCCTGTTATAATTGTCAACTCCTATCTTTGAAGCATATATCTGCGTGAAATACTCTTCCATCTTCTCCCTGTTCATGGCTTCCATCCGCTCTCTGAGCGCACCCACCGAAGCGACCGCTGTCGCGGAGATCAGCATGGTCATCGCCGCTGCAAGAAGCATGCTTTTCTTAAAGTTCATACGAAACCGTCTCTCTTTAGNTTTACATAATATTTCTTCTATTCTNTCGGTCATACTCTGTGGCATAACCATCTGCTCNTGCTCTGCCATATGAAAAATCGTCTCTTCCCATCTGTCTTGCATAGTTCTCTCCTTTCTGTCTACTCCTCCAGCATCTCCTTCAGCNCCTTTTTCGCTCTGGACAATCTGGATTTTACGGTTCCCTCNGGCACATGAAGAATCATGCCGATCTCCTTAATTGAAAAGCGCTCGTAGAAATACAGCATGATCACTTCCCTGTGCGCCGACTCAAGCTGCATAACCACATCCCATAATTCATGGTTTTCATCTCTGAATGACGGCATATATGCCTCCATGTCTTCCATCGGCGTGATCCGTTTATTTTTCCCATATATCCTTCTGGCTTCGTTCGCCANAATCTGCATGATCCANGGCTTGAACCGGTTNCNGTCNCGAAGNGTATGCCTCTTCTCATAGGCNATAAGCACCGCTTCACTGACCGCGTCCTCCGCATCCTGCCTGTTATGCAGCATGGCAAGCGCCAGCCGGTACATGTTCGGCGCATATTCCCGTATATTCCGTTCAAATATCTCTTGTTCCATGCCGGACACAGCACCTCCTTATTTGATGTTCATTCCCACAGGGCATCAAANCACNCNTTCATCTGCCCGATACACCCTCCAAACGATCGTTCTGTGAATAAAAAATTGAGCTTCGCTCAATTGCGAGATTTGTTCGCTTACGCTTCACAAACTCGTGCATAAACGTAGAAATTTCTATATTATATGATAAAAGAAGCAGGGAAAAGGTTCCCTGCTTCCGTAAATTATTTCTAAATCTTNATACCCTTCATGCACGCTGATACATCGCACCGTCTCATCACGCCNCGGCNTTTATGACTTTCAAAAACACCTGCACCAGCTGCGGATCAAACTGCGTACCGGAACACCGAAGCAGCTCTTCNNCCGCCTGTTCATGGCTCATCGCCTTGTGATAAGGTCTGTCGTGCACCATGACATCATGGGAATCCACAACCGTAATGATACGGGACAACAGCGGGATCTCCTCCCCTTTCTGTCCGCCCGGATAGCCGTTGCCGTCCCATCTTTCATGATGGTGTAATATGTACTCCGCAATAGGCTGCANTTCCTTGGAGGCACTGGCGATCCGGTATCCNTTCTCNGTNTGGCTCTTCATGACTTCCCACTCTTCGTCCGTCAGCTTACCNGGCTTAAGCAGTATCGCATGCGGAATCGCGATCTTACCGATGTCGTGCAGCACTGCCAGCAGAGCCAGCCGCCCTAGATCGGTGTCAGACAGGTTGATCGCCTTGCCCAATCTTACGGCCATCTCCCTCGTACGCTCCACATGCTCCTCTGTCTCATAGTCGCTCTCCGTCANCGTCTGTGTCAACGAATCCAANAGGGAACTCTTCTGGGACGTCTCGTTCATCAGCTTCTTCGTATGCATACTGTCGGAAGCCTCTTTCAGCGCTTCCTCCACACTCTTGCTGTCATCTCTGATCACCGCAATACCGTATTCCAGATCCGTGTTGATTCCGGTATCATTGCTTTCACGNTACTGCACCCTGATATTTTCAAAAAGGCGAATCGCATACTCCTGTTCGACCTCGGCGAGTCCGGCCGCCATATCCCCNTCCTCCAGCCGTGCAAGCACGGCGGTATTCGGCAGGTTATCCCGCAGCAGATCTGCCGCTCTTCTGAGCATCTCATTGCCTTTTGTCCACCCGAACACATCATTTACCAGTCCGATCCCGTTGGTGTTGCAGACCACAACCGTAATCGGATAGACACTTTTCTCGACTATGCGGTTCATTCTGGTATGGAAGCTTTGCTTAGAATACNGCTGTGTCAGCATGTCCCGCTCCACTTCNAGATTCTTCATAATAAGCAGATGTCCGATGTTTCTGCCCTTCTCATCCTGAAGGCAGGTGAAATTNCACTGATACACCCTCTCGCCGCCCTCATTAGAGTTTCTCCACTCAAACACCTGATCCGTCACCGTNCTCTGCAGTTCCTTGAAAGAAGCGATCTGCATGAAATCCATCATGCTGATCTTCCTATGCTGCTGATTTAATATAGGAAAAAGCTCCCGCATGTCACGGTTCGTATCCGCCACATATCCCTCGTAATCGAACAGCACCATCGGTGTTCCCATATATTCCAGAACCATCTTACGGGTAGAATTCAGCATTCCCTTAGACGTATAATCAAATGTATTGCCGTATATGACCATCGTGATAAAACCGTAAAACAGCACCGAAAGATCTATGCTCACCTTGAGCACTCCCGAGATATANCCGCCGCTGAACAGAATCACAAGTAAAAGACCGGTCAGCATATACCGGTATCTCCCGCCGTAGATCTTAGGCACCGTATATACTTTTACAATAAGGACATACACAATGGCCGCCCCCACAAGGAACGTAAACCCAAGATGGAGATAAAATAACGGTTTGGGCACATACATGAACTTGATCGCATATATACTGTATAAATTGTACTGATAGCGCAACATGATCTCGTGGAAGATGTTGACGATAAGCAGCGCCACATCGATCAGGGCGATCCCNCCAAGCAGTGGATAAATATATTTTCTGCGTTTGAGTGTCAGCGTCTTATAATTCGTAAACTCCACCACAAACTGAAACGTCGTGACTACCAGAATATCCATACATACGAAATATATGCTGGTGCACAAAGACGCCATGAAATAAGATTTTACAATAATTCTCGCAATGTATGCTATATTCAGCATACCTGCCGCCAGAAATGTGTTGCCCGCAAACACACCCAGACGGCTTTTCTTGCCATAACTTTTGAAAGCAAAGATAATCGCGCATAGAGCGGCAAGCCCATGCAATACATAGAACCAGACATTATCCCCCATCTTATGTCCCCTCATTATCCATCAGTTCAGACACTGATACTTTTTCTTAGCATTCTGCCGGCATACTCACAGATCTCCCCATCTGTTCACAAAATAAACCGTATTAGTACTATAATAACATAATTCGCCGCCATTCAACAGTTTTCCTTTATTGTCATAACACACAAATATGGGCTGTTTAAATTGTACACATTGCTACCGATAAGTGATTCCCGCACCGGCATGCGGCCGCATCGCACTGTATGCCGCATCCGCCGCAAACAGACATAATATCAACACGCCAAGTCCGATCCTGACTCTCACCGGTACTCTCCGGTACAGCGAATAGAACAGCGGACTGACCACCCACACAAGAAGCATTCCGCCCAGACCGAAGAGCACACTGCTCAGGACACAGATCCTGCCATGCAGATTCCATGGCATATCGCTGTAATCCCACCACTTGACTCCCCAAGTCAATTCAAGATACCATCCTGAAAGATACTCCAATGCGGTGCATAACAACATAGATGACACAAAGATCAGAACCGGCCGGTCGCGCCATCTGCGAAACAGTATCTCCAGCATAACGGCGCCTGTTCCGTAGATCGGAAGCCACGGTCCTGTCAGAAATCCCCGATTGACATACGTGTCATCTTTAAAAAGATACAGAAAACCTTCCCAGAGCCAACCGAACACCGCCGCTAAGACAAAAAGCCAGACATAATAAAAGAAATCCGTCCTAACCTGCTTTATTTTCTCTCCCATGTTACATTCCTCACTCTTTCCTCACTCTTTNTGACTATTACAGTCATTCCCTTTGTGATGTAGGATATCCGTTTTTTACTCTCNTAATCCCTTTATTATATTTNNTGGCATGGTCTAAAAAACTTAATTTGGCACTTTNCATCATGCCATTTTGCGGTATAGTTATCAATAATAAACACAGATAATAATTGTTATTGNTCGAGGAGGAATTAATTTATGAAAAACGAAAAACTTCTGAAAATTGTACTGACCGGTATCTTTGCCGCGCTTTCNTATGTAGTGTTTACCTTNCTGCAGATCAAGATCCCCATGCCCGGAGGCGACGCCACTTCCATCCACTTGGGCAACGCGGTATGCGTACTCGGCGCCCTGCTGCTNGGCGGATTCTACGGCGGTCTCGGCGGCGCCATCGGCATGACCATNGGCGATCTGTTTGATCCCGTCTACATCGCCTACGCTCCCAAGACNTTCATTCTGAAGCTCTGTATCGGACTCATTACAGGTGTTATNGCTCATAAGATCGGCCATATCAGCACNGAAAAGGACAACGCCAAGGTTTTAAAATGGACGATTGCCGCTGCCGTGGGCGGACTGCTGTTCAACGTAATCTTCGATCCGTTAGTCGGCTACTTCTACAAACTGCTGATCTTAGGCAAACCCGCCGCAGAACTGACACTGGCATGGAACGTGGCTTCCACCTCCATCAACGCATTTACCTCCACCATCGTGTCTGTCGCGGTATATATGGCGCTACGTCCNGCNCTTAAGAAATCNGGNCTTTTCATAACNCCNGCTANNGCNAANAATTGAGCTTCGCGGGGTTGTGAGATATTGCTTATGAGATGCTGCNCATNTCCGCAAACTCGAAATATGCCGGCAACATTCTTAATGAAACAAAAAGCNGCGAGNACTCCATNGTGATTCCTTCGCCGCTTTTTTGTTCAACCTACGATCCCGTCATCTTCCGGCATAATCACCGCCGCCACCAGATAGACCACCAATCCCGTGCCGCAGCTTACCAGAGAACACANCAGCCACACGAGGCGGACCAATGTAGGGTCCACATTCANATATTCCCCGATTCCCCCGCATACACCGCATATTGTCCTGTTTGTCCGTGAACGCATCAATCTCCTNTAATCATTACCCATATGTTTTTCCTCCTATTGACTTNTNTAGTCACTTATTATTTCCATACTACTCNGCAAAATCCACATGCACATTTCCCATAGAACACTCGATCTTATAGGTACTCCTGCTTCCGTTGGAAATATTCACTTCATCCGNCAGTCCCGTATAGCTGCGNCTTCCNACACGCACATTTCCCATAGAGCATTCAATCTCATAATTGTGATCTTCCTCCGCATCGTCCAAGCGCAATTCCACATCACCCATGCNGCAATCGATNTCCATATTCCCGCTGAACNGGCCATTCAGTTCCGCCTTGCCCATNCCAAGNTCAAGGTCTGTCTCCCGCTCTACCTGTGCGCCGTCAATATGCAATTCTCCCGCACCCACATCCAGATCCAGCTCACCTGCACTTAACGCTCCTAATGTGATCCGCCCCGCACCGACCGACATTCCTATGCTGTCNGCCGCCGTAAGGCTGTCGATGTTACATGCNCCCGCGCCCACTTCAATATCCATTTCACGCGCCTGCAGACCGACCGAATCCATGCTGCCGGCTCCTATTTCGATGTCCATGTATTCCGGNTTAGTCCCNTTCGGCAGNTAAAGATATACCTTAGCCTCNGTCTTAACCGTAATGCCNTTCCCCGACCAGTTCCACACGCCANGCCCNGTTCTGTGNAANATNCTCAGGGTATCTCCGTCCTCCACGATGTAGCGGAAATTTTTCGTGTTCCCGGTCATNCTGATTCCGACATGATCTCCCGTCGTTTCCATAATGTGCAGTTCGCACGCGCCCAGCTCCATGTAAAGNGAGCGAAGAGTATCTGCNGTCANTNCCAGTTCTACTTCNCCGTCGNTTTNACTGATACGNTTCCANTTCTCATATTTTGACCAGTTAAAGTCATCGTCCCAGTCATCATCCCANCCGAACCCAAACCGCAGGCCGCCGCCGTTGGTACGGGTATAGTGAAAGGGAATCCCCGTTATGCCCATAACATCCACGTCTCTCAACACCCTGAAACCGCCGAACATCGCTGCTATGCCGCAGATCAGAAATCCGATGATAAAGGTAACCAGTGCCGTCATCAGGCACCCTCTTGTAAACTTACTCATTCCTGTTTTCATGCCCGTGCACCTCCTCTGTTAAAAAGTCTCCGGCANAGAGAAACGATTCCTCTGATAAACGCCGGTATTGCCGTTCCTGCCATAAGCACCATCAGCCACACAAACACAAGCCCTATGGCAAACACAATAAATGCCGCTCCTACTAAACTTATTCCGCCCAACGGNACNGAGAACAACAGTACGATGCCCGTAATCAGGAGCGCAATCGCAACTATGATTAATCCGATACCCGCAACTAAAAACGCAATGAACACTGCGAACAGTGTTGCCAGAAGTCCGACCGCCACTCCGAAGAGCCCGCCCAGCAGTCCGATCCAGATCGGAGAAGTAAGCACTGCCAGAAGCACGATCAACACGATCGTCCCGCCCGACATATCCTGCTTCGGCTGCGTATACTGACCACCCGAAGGATTTCCGGTGGAATTACCGGCATTCGCCTGCTCATACGGGTTACTGTGTTTCCTCGTATCCTCTCTNCCNCCNTAGAAACTGTCCGCACCGCTTCNCTGATAATAGCCGCCNTGATAATAAGCATTATCCGNCTGTGCGGTATTACCGCCCGCCNGCTTGAATGTCTCCGCTCCGTTTCCTGCTGTATCAGTTCTTCCGTTCTGTCCTACATCCTCTGTCCGAATCAACTCATCCCGCGGTGCCTGCGTATATCCGCTGAAACCGGACTCCGTGAACTCGCCGGTGTTCCCACCGTCACTCAATCCCGCTTTGATCGTTCTCGCCAGTTCCTCCGGTGTGCCTAACGACGCGATGACACTGCTCTCATTCTCTGCTCCGGCATCGTCGAAGTAATCATTATAATATTGGATGGCTTCATCCCGCTCCGTCGGTGATACATCGCCAAGAAGCTGTGTCAGACGCCTCATAAACTCTGCTCTATTCATGCTTCAATCCTCCCTCAAAGATACTGTTTAACTTGGCGGAATACCGATACCACTCACTGATATACAGATTAAGCTGTGCCCTTCCCTTCTCTGTCACCTTATAGTATCGCCTGTTCCTGCCCGCACATTCCATATCGTAGACTTCCAGACATTCATCCTTCTGCAGTCTCCTGAGCACGGGATATAACGTGGATTCCGAAATCTCAATGACCTGCCGCACTTCCTGCGTGATCTTATAGCCGTATGTCCCTTCCGGTTCACTGGACACCACCGCCAGCACGATCGCATCAAGCAGTGCCGCACCTGTGTTAAAAACCATGCGATAAACTCCTTTCCTGCTTTTTACATACCTCATAACGAATCATCCATTTCTGTCCAGTCCACAGACTTTATATAACGATACATCCCGAAATTCCCCAGCTTTCTGCCCTAAACCTGCCGTCTCGGAAATCGCATTGTTTATTAATCGTATTATATGAAGCTGTATATATTGGACATTATAATATTGTTAAGTATTATAATATTATACGATGTATAATATTGTTTCTGTAGATACTATACGACATATAATATTGTTTGTCAACCTATATTTTTTAAGAACTAAAGTTCACAAAACCATGTTGCTTTTCACACATTAGCTAACCCGGTCGCTCAGAGTGAAGTTAATATCTGCGTCACCGCGCTCTCGCTCCGCAAAAAATTGCGCTGGCAGATCGCACAAAATGTTCACGCAGTTGTCTTGCGTAGGAATATGAGATTTTCTTAATATTCCGTTCGATATCCAGAAATTACGGGACATGGATGTCCCGTAAAGCCCGACCTGAGCCCGGATGGCGAATGTCGGGCGGTTTCGTCCGTAGTCTCAACCTGATCGGAATATTTTAGAAAATCCATATGACGAAGCCGACAACTGCGTGAACATTTTGTGCGATCTGCCCCACCCCTTGTCTCATGCGCCCTTTGCCCTCCCCCTGATCCTTATAGCCTTAAAAACTCTTCTCACACTATATAACGCCATACACACCCCAATATCTTCATAATCCGCCATACAGAATCCGACCCCCGCTTCTCCCGCATTTTCCTGCCTGTTACTTCATGACGATCCGCATGATGCCCCTGTCCGTAGCGGCNGCCAGTTCCCTGTTTCNCTGCTCATTACCTGATTTCCGGCAAAAAAAACGGTTTGCTCACGCAAACCGTTTNTTCGTTTCTTTATTACATTGACCNGATCAGTCACATCCGTAATTCCTTTTCTGCTCTATACTCCGGGATTAGCCTCCATCGTNCCCGATAACATTTCCAACACTTCNGGNAACGGTTGNAAACTCCGTTNAAGAATCCCGTGCATATGTGCAATTGCCACGCCNTAGTTAACGATCGGCACACCCGCCGACCTTGCCGCTTCGGCGCGCCGCTGCATCTCCTTTTCGTTGAGCATACAGCCGCCGCAGTGCACGATCAGAGAAANNCCNGAAAGATCATCGGGGAAGCCGCCGCCGGATGTAAACGTATATTCAGGCNTCACTCCCGCNTATTCCTCGATCCACTTCGGCATTTTTACCGTGCCGATATCACCGCATTGCCGGTGNTGGGTACAGCCTTCCGAGATCANCACCTTGTCGCCGTCCTTAAGTCCTGACAGNGCTGCANCNCCCTTTACCTGTTCTGCCAACTCTCCCNTATACCGTGCGANCAGGATCGAAAACGATGTAAGCATGATATCNCCCGGCACATCNTTAGANACTCTGNCAAANGCCTGCGAGTCCGTGATGACAAGCCTCGGCTTCCCGGACAGNGCCGCCAGNGTATCCGGCAGTTCCTCGGGCTGACAGCCGACAAACGTGCAGTGATGATCCAGAATTTCGCGCATGGTCTGCTGNTGCGGNAGAATCAGCCTTCCCTTGGGAGCGGCTGCGTCCACGGGAATTACCAGAACCACAACGTCACNGTCNNGTAACAGATCGGCGACGATGTNCTTTTCGTTTTGCAGNCTCCCTGCAAANTCGCCGATTCTGGTTTTNAGCATGTTTACATTTTCGCCCGTTACGGCGCTTAAGTAGAGCGAGTTTCCGTGGAGCGGCGGCCTTTCGGATAGCAGATCGGCTTTGTTATACGCAATCAGATACGGCAGNCTGCGCTCCTNNAAAAGCGCAATCAGTTCATTATCCTTNGCTGACAGCCCNTGTGCCGCGTCCACAACAAGCACCGCAACATCGGTCNTTNCAAGTATCTCGCGCGCCTTTTTGACGCGCAGCGCGCCAAGCTCACCCTCATCGTCAAGTCCCGGCGTGTCGATAACGACGACCGGGCCNAGCGGCAGCAGCTCCATTGCCTTACGGACGGGGTCGGTAGTCGTGCCNCGAATCTCGGACACTACNGAAAGTTCCTGCCCCGTGAATGNGTTTACAAGACTGGATTTNCCCGCNTTNCGCATACCGAAAAANCCTATGTGCANNCGCTCGGCNGATACGGTATCATTTAATCCCATAGCTNTGTCCTTTCGTTAAAANCGGAAATCGCGGCGGTTAGAGTTNCTGATATCCTCAATGTTGCGCCGCGCGATCTCGCGCACCTTTTCNTTGGGNATACGCTCCANCTCGCGCTCCACCATNTCNTANCCGACANGTTTTGTGTCCTCGGATGCGTAATCCTCGAGATACTCCGAGAGCGTCATNAGCGCGTTGGGATGGCAGCAGTTGAGTATCTGTCCGCTCTTGCACAGACTCATAAAGCGNTCGCCTGTTCGNCCCTCGCGATANCATGCGGTACAGAATGACGGGATNTGCCCGCTCTCCATAAGCCACTTTACCACCTCGTCAAGCGTTCTTTGATCAGAAACGTCGAACTGCTCGGTGTCATGCGGGCGCGTTTCTTCCGTGTAGCCGCCGACCGACGTGCGCGAGCCGCCNCTTACCTGTGAAATTCCCAGACGAAGCAGCTTAGAGCGCACCTGCTCAGATTCACGCGTGGATATAATCATTCCCGTATACGGTACGGCAAGACGTATGCAGGCGGTGATCTTCGCNAAAGTCTCATCGTCAATACCGTTGTCGAATGCGGCAGGGTCGATATCGTCGGCATGCTTTACACGCGGCACGCTTATCGTGTGAGGACCTACGCCATGCACAGCCTCTAAGTGCTCCGCATGCATAATAAGCCCTGCAAATTCGTACTTGTACATCTCCAGTCCGAACAGCACACCCAATCCTACGTCGTCAATGCCGCCCTCCATTGCCCTGTCCATTGCTTCAGTGTGGTAAGCGTAGTCGTGTTTCGGTCCCGTAGGGTGCAGATTAAGATAGCTCTCCTTGTGGTAAGTCTCCTGAAAGAGAATATAGGTACCGATCCCCGCTTCTTTCAGTTTACGGTAGTTCTCGACGGTGGTCGCGGCAATATTGACATTTACCCGGCGGATATCGCCGTTCTTGTGATGAACACTGTATATTGTCTTGATACAGTCGAGTATGTACTCGATCGGGTTGTTGACAGGATCTTCCCCTGCCTCAATGGCAAGACGCTTATGTCCCATATCCTGAAGCGCTATGACTTCCTCCCTTACTTCCTCCTGCGTGAGCTTTTTACGGGTAATATGCTTGTTTTTCATGTGGTACGGACAGTAAACACAGCCGTTCACACAGTAATTCGAGAGGTACAGCGGCGCAAAAATAACGATTCTGTTGCCGTAGAATGCGAGCTTGATCTCCTCGGCGATCTCGTACATCCTCTCAATCAGCTCAGGGTCCTCGCAAGCCAGAAGAACCGATGCCTCGCGGTGGGTAAGCCCAGCGCATACGCTGCCTGTCTCGGTCTTCCGGGGACGAGCCTTTTCGAGTATGCACTCGATCAGCTCCTTGTTGTTTTTGTTTTCCTCGGCATAAGCGAGGGTCGCGCGGATCTCCTCATCGTTGATGAATTCCTCCGCTTTTAATGATTTAGGGTCATAATTACTCATAACATNTTCCTTTCCTGATATCTCCGATATCTGTTACGATCTCGTATCCTATTGAATCCATTCGGTGTTCGAGACAGCTTCTGCACTGGGCTGACTCATCACCCGTGCATATCTTGTTGTCGTACAGCTCGTATTTNNTCCGCACCGAATCAGGTGACAAATTCGGCATCACTACATTCGCACCTGCGAGTATGCCGCGCTCCCTGCCGTCGGGGGCAATCGTGCCCAGCGCCGTTGTAGCGGGCAGCAGCACCGGCGGATAAATCAGCCGTATAATCGACAGCAGAAAGCAGGTCAGCTCAAGCGTCCCCGGCGGCTCGTCCTTAAACGGCGTGTCATGGTGTGGGACAAACGGGCCGATCCCGCACATGTCGGGCTTGAAATTCTCAATAAACTTCAAGTCCTCCGCAAGCTCCCGCGATGTCTGAAACGGCGAGCCCACCATAAATCCGCAACCCACCCGGTAGCCGAGTGCGCGCAGATCATCAAGGCAGCGCATACGGTTGTCAAACGACATTTCCGGCGGGTGCAGGCGCTCATAATGCGCTCTGTCAGCAGTTTCGTGACGCAGAAGATACCTGTCCGCACCCGCCTCACGAAGTGCCGCATAGCTCTCACGGCTCCGCTCGCCAAGCGAAAGCGTCACCGCACAGTCAGGGTGTGCCGACTTCAGTTTCCGGATAATGCCGCACACGACCTCGTCCGAGAAATACGCGTCTTCGCCGCCTTGCAGGACAAACGTTCTAAAGCCGAGTTGGTAGCCCTCATCGGCGCATGCAAGTATCTGCTCCTCTGTCAGTCGGTAACGGTCGCAGCCACAGTTGCTGCGCCGAATCCCACAGTACAGACAGTCATTCCTGCAGATGTTGCNGATCTCGATCAGTCCGCGCACGAACACCGCGTTTCCGTAGATCTCACGCCGTGCCCTGACAGCGTACTCTGCGAGAAAAACCGCAGCGTCAGCGGAGCGGTTTTCGATCAGATATTGATACTCCTCCCTAGCAAGGCTGCGTTCCGTAATCAGCCGTTCTGCCAGCTCTCTCATGCGCTCATTCATCGGACTTCACACTCGAAAATGCCGTCTTGACGGTAATCCCGTTCAGACTGCCTATCTTCCCCGCAAGCGTGGAGATGGTATCCTGCGGCGCGTCAATGGCAATACTGATAATATGTATCTTCCGCGCCCTGTATGGTATTCCCATTCTACCGATAATGTACTCGCCGTACTCGTGAAGTACTTCATTAAGCTGCCAAACCGCGTCGGCGTTCTCTACTATAATGCTCATCACCGCTACCCTTGTTCCCATAATATCCCTCCGCAAAAAATGCCGCGCCCATACAAGGCACGGCAGGTTATCACACCCAAAATACAAGCTGCAATACACGCGGTATCACACCTTGCTCTATTCCACATAACCGTGCCTTTCCCTCAGACCGAAGTCTTTATGTCAGGCAACAAAAAACTTTCCTAAAAAAGATTCACTTTTCCGACAATGCCGTCATTAATGACATAGTAAGCAGTGAAATCCTCCGGTTTAACATAGATCTGCATATTTTCAATAGATTCTCTCTGATGACCTTTAGCGCAGTAGTGAGATTTCACCCGCTCAGTCACCTCTTCCATAGTTACCTCATACTCCCGATACTGCAGAAACACTTCNGGCACCACATCCTTCTTTACAGGCGCCTGTTTCTCATCTGCACTTTTCACTTCAGAGTTTGTCAGAATCTNTGCACTTTCCTCTGCTCCGGATACTGCCGGAACAACCGTTTCACCCTTCATCTCTGTTCCCATTGTGTTCCCTGTTAACTCCTTCTTGTCCATCAATTCTCCCCCTTACGCCGATTCACCGGCTTCCTCTGTATCTANAGTGACGCACNCCCTGCGCACACCCATCATCATAACAACTATTGCTATTGTAACATTGTTTCCCTTAATCTACAAGTAATACATGTCGGATTCGAATATTAGAATATCATAAGGAGCCCGCAACAACAAAAAGACCGGCACCCACACAGTCTCCCATATGTCCGCCGGTCCCATTATTTTCTTTTTACTTCTATAAAACTTCTGTCACGCCTCACNCGCCGCNCAACATCCGTTCCGCACGTATTATCTNATACCGATCTCNGTATCAGACTCCGTTACATGGCTNTGNGTCTTGATATAGTCCACGATCTCGTCCAGCTTCGTGAATGCAAGNCCNACATAGCTGTCCGCGCATCCATANTACAATGCGATCTTGCCGCTCTCGGANTCATGAATGGTTGCNCANGGGAAGCATACNTTCGGTACGAATCCTCTCTCCTCATACCACTCTTCCGGTGTCAGCAGGAAGTTCTCACATCTGTAAAGTACCTTGGACGGATTGTCNATATCNAGAATCGCNCCGCCGATGGAGTATACGAGTCCGTTGCAGGTTCCGCTTACGCCNTGGTAGAACAGGAGCCATCCTTCACTTGTCTCGATCGGAGCAGCGCCGCCGCCGATCTTCACGGACTCCCACCACTCGGAGCTTCTGCCCATCACATGTCTGTGTCTGCCCCANTATACCATATCCGGACTCTCGCTTAAGAAGATATCGCCGAAAGGCGTATGNCCGGAATCCGAAGGTCTGCTTAANAGCATGAACTTGCCGTTAATCTTACGNGGGAACAGCACCGCATTTCTGTTAAAGGGAATAAAAGGATTCTCAATTCTCGTAAATGTCTTGAAGTCCGTGGTCTTCGCCATACCGATGGAAGCGCCGTAGAAATCCTGACACCAGATAATGTAGTATGTATCCTCTATCTTAACAAGACGGGGATCATATGCATAGACAGGCATGAAGTCATTGCCGTCTTCATCTTTGAAAGGAATCTTCTCCTTATCAAATTCCCAGTGGATCGCATCTTTGCTGTGGCCCAGATAGATATACGGAATACCGTTGGTTTGTTCGCCTCTGAACACGCCGATAAACTCATCACCGTAAGGCATTACCGCACTGTTAAAGATTCTTGCAACGCCCTCTACCGGATTTCTGCCGATCACGGGATTATCACTGTAACGCCAGATCGGTGCGCCTTTTAAGCCTTCCGGCTTCTCCTGCCACGGCACATTTTTTACAGCAGGACTGATCATTTTCACTTCACTCATTTTGTAACTGTGCTCCTTTCGCCCCTATGTTTTTATTTTACGGTTACTGTCTCGATAAGAATTCGAGGTTCTTTTTGATCAGATCACACCTCTGTGCCACACACTCTACAGAGCGCAGCGGATCATTCGGTGTATTAAACACATAATCGATCAGCTTGTCGATCGTTGTGGTCGCCACATGCATCCTCGTATCGCTGGATGCGTAATAGATATATACTTCTCCGTTATCTTTCGCAATCGCGCCGTTGGTGAATACCACATTCGACACATCGCCCACGCGCTCGCCCTCTCTTGGTCCGATCAACATACCGGAGGGTTCCGCAATCACTTTGGAGGGATCGTTTAAATCTGTGGCAAACGCATAGATTACATAGCGCAGTCCTGCCGCCGTATTTCTCACACCGTGAGCGATATGAATCCATCCCTTATCCGTCTTGATCGGGGTTGCNCCCGCTCCGTTCTTCGCCTCGGTAATGGTATGGTACTTGCGCAGGGAAGTCATNTTCTCCTCGTCNATCACCGCATGGGTAATATCGTCACACAATCCGAAACCGATACCGCCGCCGGAACCTGTATCGATGAAGTCGTCCATCGGNCTTGTATAGAACGCATATTTACCGTTCACGAACTCNGGATGAAGCACTACATTTCTCTGCTGCGGGGAGCGGAGTGTGGTCAGATTATCCAGTCTCTCCCAGTTCTTTAAGTCTTTAGTCCTTACGATACCTGCCGCAGCCACCGCCGCAGACAGATCGTTCACCGTCTTATCCTTACTCTCGGAGCAGAACACACCGTAGATATAGCCGTCCNCATGCTTAGTCAGCCGCATATCATACACATTTGTCTCCTCCGGACAGGTATCCGGCAGAAGGATCGGGTAGTCCCAGAACTTAAAACCGTCGATTCCGCTGTCGCTCTCCGCCACGCCGAAGAAAGACTTTCTGTCATTGCCCTCGATACGCGCCACGAGATAATACTTGCCGTTTAACTCGATTGCTCCGGAGTTCATGACCGCATTCACACCGAGACGCTCCATGAAATAGGGATTCGTCTCCGGATTCAGGTCATATTTCCACGTGAGCGGAATATGTTCTCTTGTCAGCACCGGATACTCATATCTGTCATAAATCCCGTTATATATTCCGGACTTCACATTTTTTCTGTTAATCAGTTTATTGTATTTCTCTAATTCCACATAGTAATTACCATGTAACATCACTGTTGCCCTCCGCTCTTCTAATCACTTCCAGACACATTCTGCCGTTATGATACGGACATTTCCAAGGTTCCACAATAGGCTTGCCGCTTACAGCCTTACCTTCGCTGTTTACGTCCCAGAACCATTCTGACCCTTCTCTCTTATCAACCACATGGTCCCTGATGAATTCCCACTCTGCTTTAGCGGCGTCAAGATATTCCGTGTGCTCCGGTGCCAGCGCATAGGCATTCAAGAATCCCACTATCGCTTCCGCCTGCACCCACCAGATGCGGTTCTGATCCACCACACCCTTCTCACACTCGTTCGCAAAAGAATGTCCGTCAAAAGCCACCTTATACACTTGACCAGTCAAGTCAAGAATGATCGGAAGCATTTTGTCTTCATATGCCTTCTCTCCCAAAACGTCCGTGCCTCTGCGGATCAGCCATGCCGCTTCAATATCATGCCCGTAGGAATGCAAGTCTAAGATCGAGTTCATCTCTCTGTCGAAGAACACTTCCTGTCTGTGAAGCCTCGGATTATAGATTTTATCCGCAATGGTATCTAATATCCACTCCAGACGCTTCTTCACATCGGCGTCACCGCTCACGCGGTACAGTTCCGTATACGCCTCAAACACATGCAAGAGCGTATTCATCGTCTTATCCGCAATCACGCCGTTCTCGGACAGCTTATCGTTCTCGACCTCCTTAAACTCTCTGTCGAAAGCCTCCTTATAGCCGATCTCGTCCGTACACCGCTCCTCGATGATCCTGAATAACTCCATTGCCGTCTCAAGCGCCTCTTTATCTTTAGAAGCATCATAATAGGAAGACAGCGCATAGATAGAAAACGCCTGATTATAGGTATGTTTCGTCGTATCCTCCGGTGTTCCGTCATAGGTGACCGACCAGAACACACCGCCCTTTTCCTTATCAACACAGTACTTCTGCATAAATTCATAACCGTGTTTCGCTTCCTGAAGCAGGGATTCGTCGTGCAAGGTCAGATACGCATTCGCAAAAAACCATGTAATACGACTGTTTAAAATACACCCCTTCGCAGCTTTCTTATCCACCTGCAGATCATAATCCATATACCCATAATAACCGCCGTTCTCATCATCCCGCAGCTTCTTCCAGAATGGAATGATACAGTCAGTCAGATGGTTCTTTATCTCTTCTACCATCATCGCTTATTGTCTCCCCTCTTCGTCACTGTTCCTGTGCTCTCCGTCCATTTCTCTAATTACTTTGCAATTTTTCTTATTTATTATTTTACTCGTTTTTAAACTTAAATTTCGGTTTAAAAACGAGTAAAATAAATAACTTTAATTTAAATTATAAGGTAATTCGTAATAATGTCAACATACTTAGAGCAAAACTGTCACCTTTACCCAAATATAATTTATTTTTTGTTCAACTTCACTACATGTACGATTAACCTTTTACCGATCCGGCAGTCATGCCGCTGTAAATCTGCTTCTGGAAAAGGATGAATACAATGAGCGCCGGCAGGAGGGAAATAATAACACCCGCACAGATCAGATTGTATTGGCTTCCGAGCGGTCCCACGAAGGTATACAGCGAGGTCGCCACCGTCGGATACAGCTTCTTGTTCTGCAGATACAGATTTGCACAGTAATACTCGTTGTAAGTGCCCACGCCCTTTAAGATGCAGGCCGTAACGATCGCCGGACGCAGAAGCGGAAGCAGTATTTTATAGTAGATTTTAAAATATGATGCCCCGTCTATGATCGCCGACTCATCTAACGATACGCTTATGTTCTCAAAGAATTGGATGTAAATATAGATCGCTATGACATCCGTACCACACATCATGATAATATATCCCACAAGGGAGTTGATCAGTCCCAGCTTAAACATGATCTCATATACCGCGATCTGCATAGCAACACCGGGAAGCAGCGTTGCAAACAGGAACAGGCTTCTGATCAATCCGTTGCCCGGAAACTGAAATCTGTTCAGTACATAAGCAAGGGATGTACCTACCAGCACAGACACCACCAAAACACTGATCAGAATAATGGTAGAGTTCATAAATGCCCGGCCCATATTGGCTCTTGTAAACGCATCCGTAAAGTTATGGAAATTCAGCCAGCTCTCCGGCAGCTCCATAACATTGGTCTGCGCGTACTCGGTCTCTGTCTTAAACGCCGTGATCACGCAGGATACGATCGGCAGAACCGCTACAAAAGCAAAGAATACAAGTGAAAAATATTTTAAGAAAGTAAGTAAAACTTTACCGATTTTCTGTAATGCTGTCATTTATCTCCCTGCCTTTCTCGCCGCTTGTTTTGCAAGTTTCTTGTCACGACGCTTGGTTGCGTTGAAATCCTCGTCCTCCGAATTCTTAAAGACATACTTAAAGAAAAGCTTCTGCAGAATCGTCGCCGCAAATATAATCAAAAGCAGTACTACCGCCATCGCCGACGCCAGACCTACCTTCTGCTGCGTGTGGGCAATCTCATGCATTACGATAAAGTAAGTTCCCGTTCCGTTGGCACCGTCCGTGATAACATAAGGCGGCTCAAATGCGCTCAGGGAACCTGTGATGGATAAGATCACGTTCAAAGTAACAATTGTCTTAATGCTGGGCAGGATAATATAGATGAATTGATGGAAACGGTTCGCACCGTCCAACATTGCCGCCTCATATAACTCGGCATCAACCGACATAATCGCTCCGATAAAGAGCACCATGTTCTGTCCGAAATACCGCCAAACAGAAGTTCCTACAAGTGATATATTGTTAATGCTCTGATCCCTCAACCAGTAAGGCAGATTATCCAATTCAAAGCCACACCACTGAAGTACGGTATCAAATACAAATCCTCTGGTGTAGAAAAACTTAAAGATAAAACCGATTGCAATACCATTGATCAGATAAGGGAAAAACATGAATCCCTTAAAGATGTTGCCGCCCTTTACCTTGAAACTTAAGACAGTTGCCAGATAAAGCGCCAGTACAAGCTGTACCAAAGAACCGCCCATATAATACAGACTCAGTTTCAAAGCTCTGAAGCAGTCTTTTCTGCTGAATACACTGGCATAATTGTCCCAACCCACAAACTGTCTCTTGCCGATGTATTTCATTTTCATAAAACTGTATCCTACCATCTCACCGAACGGAAGGTATGTAAAAGTAAATAACAATGCAAGCGGAATGATCATAAATGCAATAATGATAATCGCCTGCTGACCCTTTCTGCTCTTAAGCCACTGCGAAAAGGTCTTTTTCTGTGTTCCCACTGTATTTGCCTGTGCCGCCATATGCTATCCTCCTGATAATTCGAGCCGGGGTAATAATTCTATCCCCGGCTCAAATGCCATCAATTAATACCTACATGAATCATATCTATGAAGCTACTTATTGATACTGCTATTTTCTTAATAGGAAACCTCTACACCAAGTGCCTCCTGAGCGTCATTCCACTTAGCTGTCCAGTCTGCCATGATATCATCAAAGCTCTGGGAGCCTGTAGCTGCCGCCTCTACGATTCCCTGAACCTTAGCGTCGCCGCCAGCGTTGAAGGAAAGCTCGGATTCAGCGTTCATCTCGTTCATGATGTCTTCCTCGCCTGTCAGAGCAGTTACGTTCGTTACAACATTAACGCCGTCGAATACGAAAGAAGTAGGAGCTGTCTTAGAGATCGGGTAACCGCCTTCTAAATCACACCAGCCGGACTCTTCTACCATGAACTTAACAAATGTCATAGCTGCTGCCTTGTTATCGTCAGATGCATTGATGTTGATACCATAGCAGTAGTCAGGACCTGCTGTTGTGTACTGCTGTCCGTTTACGGTGATCGGGAAAGGCATATATCCGATATCATCCGGATTCTCGCCAGCCGCTTTCATCTGTGCGATTGCCCAAGAGCCAAGTACCATTGTACCGATCTCACCATTGTTGATCATTGCCTTACAGCCTTCCCAGTCAGTTGTTGTGTAGTCGTCCTCGATCAGCCCCTGTTCAACTGCGTCATAAAGGATCTTGTACAGAGCATATGCGCCTGTGCCGTCGCCGTTATCCTTGAAAGGCTCTGCCGTGTGAACAAACTTCTGATTTAACCATGTCTCGTCGCCTGTTGTGATTGCGCCAAGGAATGCGTCCCACTGACCGCCCATGGTCCAGCCTGCCGCGTAGTTAGTGTACAGCGGAATAGCGTCTGTGTTATCCTTGATTGCCTGTAACGCCGCGATGAAGTCATCGGGAGTTGTCGGAAGTGTTGTAATACCTGCGTCAGCGAATACCTTGCTGTTGTATAGAATACCCTGCGCGTTACCCATGTAGCCGATACCATAGCAGTTGCCTGCCGTGTCTTTCCACTGATCAGCAAAGTTCACAAGCTCACTCATTTCATCTACTGTTCCGTAAGGAATGAAATAAGAAGAAAGATCTGCTGCGTCTACAGCCGGAATAAACATTACATCGCCCCAGTCACCTGTAGAGAGACGAAGAAGTGCATCTTCCGCATAATCCGTGATACCTTCTGTTTCAACAGTGATGTTAGGATACATCGCGTTAAACTTGCTTATCAGATCTGCCATGGTGCCATCATCTTCACGGTCTGTCTTATGATGGATAAATTTGATTGTTGTCGTGATGTCCTCGTAATCCTCACCAAGTGTGATGGAAGCGTAGGTCAAACCACCTGCAGGTGCCGCTGTGTCATCCGCCGTATCATCTGCTGCGGGTGCCGCTGCATCATCAGTAGTATCATCTGCCGTATCATCAGCGGATGTGTCTGCTGCCGGCGTGTTTGCTGCTGTGTCATCGCCGCCGCAGCCTACTAATGAAAAAGTCATCGTTGCTGCTAAAGTAAGCGCTAATACTTTCTTCAGTTTCATAATAAATATCCTCCTTTTTATTTTGCTCTTTTTAAGAGCTGTTAGTTAATTGATTAACTTTAAATTAAGTATACATCACTTTATTTTTTAATCATCACCCATTATTGTGTTTTATATATTATTATTGCTGTATTTGCATTTTTCTTCTATTTATACAATTTTAATCAATATTTTTTGTGCATTTTCACAAATTGTATCTTTATTTTCATATCATCATTGACATTTCAGAGATTAAAATATAAGGTTAAATTAGCTTACTATTAGTTTGTTTAAATAATAAAAAAAATTATAGACATATTTCTCTTATATTTGACATTTTCTTGGGTGTAAGCTTTTTTATTAATGGATAAACTTTTTTTAAGTGACCATTGTACTACGGACAGGCAAGCAGCTTTTTCAGACAATCTGAGGGGAGCCATATGACATTTCAGGAAACTTTTGAAAAATCCATATCCGTCAAGCCACCTCTGACACCGGAGTTTTTACCGGAAGCTTTCGTAGGAAGCTTCTATGAGCTCTCGGAAGAGACGGCAGGCTGTCTGCCCACTGTGCTGTGCGGCGGCACCATCGAATTTCCTTCTATATATAAGCTCTCCTGTGATCCGCTGGACTGTCATATGCTGCTCTATACGCGCACAGGCAGCGGAAATCTGCTTTGGTGCAAAAAAAATCACAGCCTGACGGAAGGTACTTTTCTCTACATGGATTGTTCGCTCTCTTCTTTTATAATGGAAGCCGCACAATCCCCGTGGCGAATCAGCATCTTTCTGGTTCGCGGCAGTCTTCTCACCACACTGGACTCCCTTGTACCCTTTGGCGGACTGTTGCTGCACACTTTTTTACCCAATCATTCTCCTGTACTCAGCGGTATGGAGCGGCTTCTTTCGGGCAGCACCGGCGCACATCTTCGCAACAAACTGACAGACGCTTCACTTCTTCAGGGCATGATAACGGACTTATTCATCGATGCATGGAAGCTGGAAGCACCGGAAGACAAATGCGCGCCTTATCTGTCCGAGATCAGACAATATCTGAATACGCACTTTGCCGCTCCGCTTAGGCTGGATGATCTGGAAACGCGATATCATATCAGCAAGTATCGCATATGCCACGAGTTCTCTAAGGCATTCGGTTCTCCGCCCGTGCGCTATCTGAATCTGAGGAGGCTGGAGGCCGCCACACATCTGCTTCTGACTACCGACAGACGGATACACGAGATCTCTCTCGACGTGGGCTTCGAGAACACCAATCATTTCATCAACCTTTTCAAGCGCGAGATGGGTACCACGCCGCAGGCGTATCGGGATGCACACAGGGGTTAAAGCAAGACTGTTTGGTCTATACTTTAACCCCTGTTCTATTCCGGCTTATTCTTTTTATGCTTCGCTTCTTCGTTGCCTTTATCGCGCTCCGGAAAGCTGCGCATGATCAGATCATTTACCCCCGTCTCGCCACACTGTCCTTACAGATCAGCCGGCCATTCACGATGTACACGCCCTGCTTGTAATGATCTCCCGATATCTTGCGAATCATATTCTTAACGGCACGTCTTGCCATCTCTTTCATATCCGCCTCATAGGTAGTGATTCCTACATCGCACAGCCCCGGCGGCTGATAATTGTCATATCCCACCACCGATATATCCTGCGGTACCCGATACCCCGCCCGCTCCAATGTCTGCACGAGCATCGCCGCCGCCGCATCATTGTTGCATACAAACGCCGTAGGCATCCGCTCCGGCAGCCTAATTTCAAATCCCTCGTCCGATCTTCCCGTATCCGGATCTCTGTCGTTTAGCACCCACGCCTTATTCACATCAATGCCGTGCTCATACAGAGACTTCACGTAGCCGAAATAACGATCCGTGATGCTGTCCGTGGCGAGCACGTTGCCTACAAAACCGATATCCCGGTGTCCCATATCAAACAGATAGCTCGTCATGATATACATGCCATGGAAGCTGTTAGACACGACAGCATCACACTTTCCATTCCGGTCATAGAAATCCAGAAAGAATACAGGGATCGAAGCATATTCCATCAACTTCTCCAGATAATCCTTCTTAAGCCTGCCGATGATCACCAACCCTTCCGTCTTCTTCTCCTGCAGCAGTTTAGGCATGACCATCCGATTCTCATCCTCGCTCTGCAGCACCTCCAGCATGGTAAAACACCCTTTCTGTACCGCCGCCGTAGCCACGTCCTGATACAGTGTCCAGTAGAAAGATTCATATTTGTCCAGAAACCGGTCCGATACAATAACACCGATGGTATAGCTTGCATTCTTCTTCGACCGTTCCTGACTTAAAGAAGCTGCCGTCCGGTATCCCATCTCCTGTGCCTTTTTCTTGATACGGGCGCGAAGTTCCTCGCTGACACCCTTCTGGTCAGACAACGCCTTCGATACCGTGACCGTACTGACCCCCATAACCTTGGCAATATCTGCCATTTTAACTGCTTTCGCCATAATACCCCCGATATTGTGTCTGTAATTATGCCGTCCTTCGCCTTATATTGCGATATCCGAAACTGCGTACAATACCGCAATATACCAGTTACGAGTAATTACAGGCTAAAATTTAAGCAATACACTTAAATTATAAAGTAATTTACAATAATGTCAACACCATTACGCTAAATTTTGCAGGTATTTCACATTACACTTACACGCAGAACTGTGCCATGTATAACTGGTAGTATATGCCCTTTTTCTCCATCAGCTCCCGTGCATTTCCCTCCTCGACGATCCTGCCGTCGTCCACAACGAAGATCCTGTCGGCTTTCTGGATCGTGGAGAGCCTGTGGGCTATGACAAAAGAAGTCCTGCCGGCAAGCAGATGTTCGATTCCCTCCTGTACCAGCAGCTCCGTCTTCGTGTCAATGCTGGAGGTAGCCTCGTCCAGAATCAGAATCTTCGGATCGGAAACCATCGTCCTTGCAAAAGCCAGAAGCTGCCTCTGTCCGATGGACAATCCGCCGCCCCGCTCCGAAAGTTCGGTGTCATACCCCTTCTCCAAGCGCATAATAAAATCATGGGCATTGACTGCCTTCGCCGCCGCAATAATCTCTTCATCCGTGGCGTCCAGTTTTCCATAACGTATGTTATCTTTAATTGTGCCGGAAAAGAGGAAGTTGTCCTGTGTCATGATGCCCATCTGTCTTCTCAGACTCTCTATGGACACCCTCTTCACATCATGTCCGTCAACGGTTACGGTTCCCTCCTGCACATCGTAGAACCGGCTGATCAGATTGACGATCGTAGATTTACCCGCACCGGTAGGTCCTACCAGCGCTATCGTCTCGCCCGGCTTAATCCGGAAGCTCACGTCATCCAGCACTTTCACTTTATCGTCATAAGAGAAACTCACATGCGCAAAAGTAACTTCTCCCCGGATCGGCGGCATCTGCGCCGCGCCCTCGCCATCCGCAATCGCCGGCGGTGTGTCCAGTATCTCGAAGATACGCTCGGCGCCTGCAATATTGGTCACCAACTGATTATAGAAGTTACTGATATTATGAATCGGCTGCCAGAACATATTCAGATAGGTTCCGAAGGCAATAAAAGTGCCCACGGACACCTGACCCACGCCAAGTACCACAATGCCCGTGTAATACAACAGTATGCAGCCAAGTCCCCATGACAGATCGATCACCGAGCCGAAGGCGTCACTCATGCGCACCGCATCAAAGAAACTCGTGCGGTGTTCCATCAGCAGCTCCTCAAAGGTATCCTCCGTCTCCCCCTGCGCGTGGAAACTCTGTATAATCCGCATCCCCGCCATGTCCTCATGAATAAAAGCATTTAAGTTGGCGGATTTCTTCCGAAACAGCTGCCATCGTGGATGCGCTTTGATCTGAATAAACAGAATGGCCGCTGCCATAAACGGAATCGTCATCAGGGACGCAAGCGCCAGCTTCGGATTCTTCCAGATCATAATCGCCACCACCGCAATAACCGTCAATCCGTCCGGTATCAGAGTCGTCACACAGTTGGACAACACATCTTTGAGCGAATTGATATCACCGATGATTCGGGATAATATTTTGCCTGTCGGTCTGCTGTCAAAGAAACGGAAATCCAGTTTCTGAATATGTGTATACAGCTCCTGCCTGATAGTCAGCAGGATTTCGTTACACACCTTCGCCATAATATACATGCGCAGTTTCACCGTCACCACCAGCAATAAGTTGATCACCAGCGCGACCGCCAGCAGCTTGTATAGCCCGCTTAGATCTCCCACTGCGATGTGATCATCGATTGCCGACTCCATAATCAGCGGATTGACCAGACTGATCAATACACCATATCCCATAATCAGCAGCACTAATATGATCTGCCATTTATAAGCAAGCAGATACCGAAACAGGCGCATCAAAGTCTGTGTTTTGCCGCGCTCCACACTCTGCTCGTCATCTTTATAAGAATTTACCGCCATTTATATCACCATCCTCTCACTCTGACATATATGCCGTTTTATACGACATGCGTGTCATATTTCCCGTCATCCTGTACTCCGAACCGTCAGGTTCCTTCTTCCCGTTTCCCGTACTACACGGCTGTTTCTGCCTGTACATCACCGTACTGTGATTCATAAGTCTCATAATAGAGCCCTCTCTTAGCCAAAAGTTCCTCGTGGGTACCGCGCTCCGCAATTGCACCGCCGTCCAATACAATGATCTCGTCTGCATGCCGCACCGCACTGATCCTGTGCGCGATAATGATCTTCGTCGTATTCTCCAGCTCCTTTAGCGTCTGCTGGATTAAGTGCTCCGTCTCCATATCAAGCGCCGATGTGGAATCGTCCAGCACAAGGACGGGATCTCTCTTGGCCAGCGCCCTTGCGATACTGATCCGCTGTTTCTGTCCGCCGGACAGACCCACACCCCGCTCGCCGATCACCGTGTCATAGGCCTCATCCATGCGCTCGATAAATCCGCTCGCCTGCGCCTGCTTGGAAGCTTTCCTGACCGTCTTAAAATCTATGTACTCTTTCTTACCCAGCTTAATATTGTCATTGATCGTATCCGAAAACAGGAAGACGTCCTGCATCACGTAGCTTACGCTGGTGCGGAGCTGCTCCAGAGACAACTCCTTGATGTTCACATCATCCAGATAGACGGTTCCGTCCGTGGCATCATACATGCGCTGCAGAAGCTGTACGATGGAAGTCTTCCCTGCGCCGGTAGCGCCCATGATTCCCAGCGTCCTGCCCGCCTCCACTGTAAAGGAAATGTCGTGCAGTATCTCATACTGGTCCGCTTTATGGAATGATACATGGTCGAAGCAGATTTTCCCGGCAACCTTTTCTATTTTGACCGGATTAGTCGGCTCCACAACACTCGGCTTCTCCTCATAGATCTTCTTGATTTTCTTATTGGAGGCCACTGCCGCGGAGAAACTGTTGGTCAGCCAGCCTAACATCTCCATCGGCCATACGATATTGGTGGAATACTCCACGAAAGCCGTCAGCTGCCCCAGCGTCATTTCGCCGTCTATGACAAATTTCCCGCCGACCAGAATAGTCAACAGAGGTAATACTTTAGTCACAACAGAAAAACACGGATAATACCGCACGAACACCTTAGACTGTTCCATATTCAGATCATAGTACCTCTTATTATGTGACAAGAATTTGCCGATTTCGAACTTCTCTCTGGCAAAAGCCTTTACTGTCCGCACACCCGCAAGGTTCTCCTCCGCCACCGTGTTGAGCACCGCATTCTCCTCGCTGATCTCCTCATAGACCTTTCCCAGTCTGCGCTCCATGATTACCGCAATAAAACCGCAGAGCAACATTGCCGCCGTAGGGATCAGCGCCAGCTTCCAGTTAAGCATATACATGCACACCAGAATGATGCTCGTGTGGTAGATTACCTCAATCAATAGCATACTGACATAACTCATTGCATCCCAGATACGGTCTACATCCTCTTTTACACGCGCCATCAGCTCGCCCGTATTATTCCTGTCAAAGAAATCCGCGCTGAGTCCCTGAATGTGCCTGAACAGATCCCTTCTCATGTCTCCTGATATCTTCGTGCCGTTCTTGTCAAAGGTATATTCCTTCACATACTGAAAAACGCACCTGCCGAGGCCGATCCCCAGAAATCCCAACAGCAGATATTTCAATTCTCCGATATTACCGCCTACAATAACGTCATCCACTACCCGTGCCGTCAGCCGCGGCCCCATCATGTCAAGCGTAACCGCAATCAACAGTGACGCGATGGCAAGCAGGTACGGAACCCTGTACTCCCATATGTAACTTGATATTTTTTTCATCTTTTCCTCCCCTCCCTCAAAAGCACATAGAAAATGGCTGTGGTAAAATTACCACAGCCATTGAATAAGCCTAACACACATATTGACCAGTCCAGTCACAATTCTTTACTTGGCATGGTCCTCTATCTGCGGAGGTAATTTTATGTTTTACCTTATTAAAATCTGATTTTGTATGCATATTGATTCTGTTCTTCATATCTTTAAACATAATTTTTACCTCCTTTGCTTAGTTTATTTGATTGAAACGGATTGCTTCTGCTTTTAACTTATTTACTCTTAAGTTTTCACAAGCTTAAGCGACGTTATTGTTAGCTTATACCAGTAACGCTTACTTGTCAACAGAATTATTCTTTTATTTTTCTTTATTTTTTCTTCTCTATTTTGCTGCTTAAAATCGCTGCCGTATTTCCACACTATGTAAGGATATCCCTCCAATTTCTTTGATTATAACCGATTCTTAGCACAATGACGACTCTCATAATCTCAACGACTTCATAGAAAATATAATAATTCTTGTATGACATACAACGAATTCCTTGTTTTTGTAGAACTTTATCTTGAACTAGTGGGAATTTATAAGGAAAAAACTTTAATTGTGATATAGAATTTCTTAGACCTTTTATGAAATTTCCTGAAGTATCGGGTTCTAACAATGTAAAAGTAATATAATCGCCAATATCAATGATATCTTCTCTGGCACGTTTAGTAAGAGTTATTCGGTAATCATCCATTGGCACGATACCTCTCTTCCAATTCATCAAATGTCGTATCAAAATCTAAAAGTTTATTATCATAAATATCCTGCAATCCTTCGTCGACAAAGTCCCGAAGTTCTATTCTTGCGTTTTCTGTTAAGGCATAAATAGCTGGTTCCATAAGATTCTCCTTCTAATTGATATATTTATCATATCACAAACAAAACGTTACTACAACGACAAATAATGTTAAATACCGGTTGATTGATATGTCATTGACGTTCCCACACATCAATGATACGATGATGAAAACAAAAAAACATCCACCATCTTCCCTCTCCTGCCGGGAAGATCATCGCGCACGCTGCCCTTTCCATGCAGACTTACGGCAAAGCATGTGCAGAAACGAGGATATCTATGGACCCAAGAGAAACCGATCTGCTGCAATTTGAGAATGATCTGCTGAATGCAAGAAAACAACTGAACGAGTTAATCTATAAGTACGCAGATCAAAGTCAGGATCTTCAAAGCTCTGCAATACGACAGGATAAAATTAATTATTTTGAAACTGAGCTGAGATATCTGAATAACCAATTACAACTATTGAAAAAATCCCCGTATCACGCACCGATATCAAGCGATCCGCCAGTCAGACAGTCTGCCGGAATCTCCTCCGACGTACAGAAACCCGCTACACAGGCTGCATTTCAACAGCCAAAGCCTCCGGCGGACGCTCCCGTTGCCGATACCGCACAGCAGTCTAAGTCCCGTGACTATGAGAAACTGTTCGGCAGGAATTTTATGGGTATCTTTGCCTCCGTGCTGATCTTCATCAGCCTAATTATTTTTGCCACACTCATGCTGCCCTATCTGACCGACACAATAAAGCTGATCGGTCTGTATGTCATCAGCTTCGCCATATTAGCGGCCGGATACATACCGGCCAAAAAGAACCGTACCAATAAGTTCTTCACTGCACTGATCGGCTGCGGTATCGGTTCCCTATACATTTCACTGCTGTTAAGCGATCTGTATTTTAAGGTAATCGGAGATATGACATTATATATTCTGATTTTAGTCTGGGCCGTACTGGTGAAATATCTGCCCGGACTGAAAAACATGGTCTTCCATATCATAGGCCAGTCCGGCATCCTCATCGCCACAATTCTGGGAACGGCTCTGTGCGTCCACGATGCCGATGCTGCGAAATATCTCGTTCTGACCGTCTTCTACTTCATCTCCGCCGTTGTCTTTGCCGGCAGGGATCGTACGAATTATGTCCAGAATCTGTGCAATCACATCTGCAAAGCCATGAACTTGATTGTTTTTCTGGTAGGATTAGCACTCATGAAACCGACCGGGTTGAGAGTCATCAACATTTTAGTCATCATGCTCTATATGCTGGCGGAATTTTATTTTTCATATAGGGAAGAATATCGCGACGGTATTGCTTTTCAGCTATTGACCATAGTAAACTCTGTCACTTTCATCTGGCTGTTCCACCTGACGGAGCTTTTTTCAAAAGACGCTGCTTATCTATTCATGTACATTGCCGCGATCACACTGTTGTTCTATGTGTATAAAAAGCATGCCGCATATGAGATTATTTCGGAAATCTTCTTTCTCGCAGTGATCTATCTGGGCTGTCACAACCATCCGTTCATTCAGAACCATCTTTATGCGTATCTGACTGTCATACCGGCTATGATCTATGGTAAACTAAAGGATAAGAAGCTGTATCTGTATGCCGGTCTGGCATTTACCGCAGAACTGCTTATTCCGAATTTCTCTGATACAAGCGGTTACGACGCGTACACGATCACGAATTTCTTCGCAAACCGGTATGTTGAATATCTGATCATGACCGCCGTTGTATATCTTACCTTCCTGTATGTCTGCCGTACAACGAACCAGATCTGCTTTAAAATGATCGGCTACATCCTGATCAGTCTGGTCTTAGTCATTCTGGTACACGACAGCGCCTACCGGTTCATGAAAGACTATAATGCAGAACATGTCCGTACCATAGAATATATCGCGGTCAAAGCGAATCTGATTCCCTTCTTTATATTGGCACTGATCCATCTGGTTCTGACAAGACTCTCCTATTTCGCCACCTCAAAACCGGTGGAATACATGTTTCTTGTGATCAATGCCCTGCTTATGATTGCAGGATGTATCGGCATCAGCTGTCGTCCATGGAAACCTGCCACAATCATGATCACCGCCTTACTGTTCCTGATCAATTCGCGCAGATTATTGCTCCGCGACCAAAGGACCGGGTACTATATCGCATTCAAGTATACTGCGTTCATGGTCTGTGTCCTGAATTCCTATGACGTGGTCAATTATATGATCAGCATCAGCTTATTGTTGTTCGCCATCATAAGTATTATCATCGGATTCTATCGGAATAACATTACTTTCCGCCTGTACGGCCTGATTCTATCTATGATCAGTATTGTCAAGCTGATCATGATCGATATACAGTATGACAGTACTATTGAGAATGCCGTCAGCTTCTTCGTATCCGGCGTTCTGTGCTTTGCAATCAGTTTTATTTATCATAAGATTGACACAAATTTTAAGAAAAGCTGAGCTTCGCTATATACATATAACAAACAAATTAGCCGACTAAATTTTGTTTAATTTAGTCAGCTAATCATATATTACTATGTTTCCGCTTTTATTCTCCTAAGTACGCTTTCTTCACCGCCTCATTATGCATCAGCTCATCTGCATCACCTGACAGCGAAATAGTACCTGTCTCCAACACATAAGCTCTGTCCGCTATGGACAACGCTTTCTTCGCGTTCTGCTCTACTAACAGCACCGTTGTGCCCGACTCGCTTACCCGTCTGATGATATCGAAGATCTCGTTGACAAAGATCGGGGATAATCCCATGGACGGCTCATCCATCAGGATAATGTTCGGCTGACTCATGAGCGCCCGCCCCATGGCAAGCATCTGCTGCTCACCGCCGCTTAAAGTTCCCGCCATCTGTGTCTTACGTTCCTCCAATCTCGGAAAACGTTCGTACACCATGTGCAGATTCTCCTTGATCTCGTCCTTATCTTTTCTCGTATAAGCACCCATCAGCAGATTGTCATAGACCGACATCTGTGCAAACACACGCCTTCCCTCAGGCACATGCGCCATACCCATGGGTACGATCTTATAGCCCGGCGTCTTCGTGATATCCTTGCCCTCGAAGAAGATACTGCCGCTGGTGGGCTTGATCAGACCCGTAATCGTGTGCAGAGTTGTGGTCTTGCCCGCACCGTTGGCACCAATCAGCGCGATGATCTCGCCCTGTTCCACCTCAAAACTGATTCCCTTGATCGCCTCTATCACACCATAATGTACATGAAGATCTTTCACTTCTAACATTGCCATACATTAATTCTTCCCTTCTATACGCTTTAATTAGCTTCCTAAATACGCCGTAATAACCTCCGGATTATTCAATACATCCTGCGTATCACCCTGTGCCAGCACCTCACCGAAGTTAAGCACCGTCAGCCTCTCGCAGATTCCGGACACCAGCTTCATATCATGCTCGATCAACAGAATCGTCATATCGAAATGATCCCGCACGAAGCGGATCGTATCCATAAGTTCCTTCGTCTCATTAGGGTTCATGCCCGCCGCCGGCTCGTCTAACAACAATAGCTTCGGGTCAGTTGCCATGGCTCTGGCGATTTCTAATTTCCTCTGCTGTCCGTAAGGAAGATTCTCCGCCTGATAGTCCGCATAGTCCTCTAACCCGAACACCTGNAGCAGTTCCATCGCCTTCTCATTCATTTCTTTCTCTACTTTATGATAACGNGGCAGACGCAGAATCCCCTCTAAGGTCGAGTAGGGATAATGGTTATGCAGTCCCACCTTAACATTATCAAGTACAGGCATGTCACCAAACAGTCTGATATTCTGAAAAGTTCTGGCAATACCCGCTTTACAGATTTCAATCGTCTTCTTCCCCGTCAGATTCACACCGTCTAAAAGGATGGCACCCTCATCCGGCTGATACACTCCCGTCAACAGATTAAAGACCGTCGTCTTACCCGCACCGTTAGGTCCGATCAACCCGTAAAGCTGTCCTTTTTCCACAGAAATATTAAATTCATTGACCGCACGCAGACCGCCGAAAGAGATCCCTAAGTTTTTTACTTCCAATAATGCCATGTCTTATGCCTCCTTCCCGGACTTCCTGCCCGCTGTCAAACGCTGTTTCACTCGTTTTCTGAAGAAGATTGCATTCGGACTCCAGTTAAAGATCATCATCGCAATCAACACGATGGCATAGATCAGCATACGATAATCGCTTAACACTCTTAAGACCTCCGGTAAAAGTGTCAGAAGCACCGCCGCAATNATNGANCCGCGAATATTNCCGATACCGCCCAGCACAACAAANACGAGAATCANAATGGACATGTTATATCCGAAGTTCTTAGGCAGCGCTGTCAGCGAGGACAAATTATGTGCATAGAGCACGCCCGCCACGCCGGCCAGTGAAGCCGAGATCGTAAATGCAATCAGTTTATANTTCGTCACATTAATCCCTACAGACTCGGCGGCGATCCGNTTGTCACGAATCGACATAACCGCACGTCCCGTTCTGGAATGGATAAAGTTCAACACGATGAAAAGTGTGACCAGNACNAGAATCACACCNACGGTAAAGTTGGAATCATTCGGCGTNCCCGTGACTCCCTGTGCNCCCTTAATCAACACCACACCNTCTTCTTCCATATTAAGNGACAATGCGTCCTTCATAGTAAAATGCAAACCGTTAGAATCCACGCCGAGATACAGTGCATTAACGATATTCTTAATGATTTCTCCAAAAGCAAGTGTCACAATCGCCAGATAGTCACCCCGAAGGCGCAGTACCGGAATACCNACCAGAAAGCCTACCAGAGCNGCAGTAACCGCACCGATGAGCAGCGCNATNAAAAACCGCAGTCCGCTCGGTATGGCATCTTTAAACGCCANGGANAATACCGCGCTGGAAAAAGCGCCCACGCACATGAATCCCGCATGTCCGAGNCTCAGCTCTCCCAGAATTCCTACCGTCAGATTTAAAGCGATCGCCACGATCGCATAAGTACAGAAAGGCACCAACAGCCCCTGAATCAAACTGGATACATGTCCNGTGGAAACCAGAAGCTGCATTACAATATATGCAAGGATCACCATGGCATAGGTGATCAGATCATTCTTCGTTGTTTTACTTAATCTGCCCGCTTTCGTTTTCATATCCTTCTCCTTCCCTTCGCTTAAACCTTTTCCTGAATCTTCCTGCCGAGAAGTCCGGTAGGTTTCACTAATAACACGATGATCAGAATACTGAATACGATCGCATCGGAAAGCTGGGAAGAAATATAGGCTTTGCTCAGATTCTCAATAACACCCAGCAGAATTCCGCCGATAAAAGCGCCGGGAATCGAACCGATCCCGCCGAATACCGCCGCCACGAAAGCCTTAATACCGGGCATGGAGCCGGTGTATGGCGTAAGCGCCGGATAAGCAGAACATAAGAGCACACCCGCGATTGCCGCGAGAGAGGAACCGATGGCAAAGGTCACGGCAATCGTGCCGTTCACGTTGATTCCCATAAGCTGTGCCGCGCCCTGATCTTCGGACACCGCCGTCATGGCGCGTCCGATCTTGGTCTTTTTCACAAAAAGGGTAAGACCGACCATGATAACAATATTGACTATAACAGTCACAATAGTCACGCTCTTGATGACTAACTGTCCGTCAAACAATTCCAGATTCGGTAATGTCACTACATTCGTAAATGCCTTCGTATCCGAACCGAATACGAGAAGCGCAATATTCTGTAAGAGGTAGCTGACACCGATTGCCGTAATGAGTACGGCAAGCGGTGAAGCACCCCGAAGAGGTCTGTATGCCACCCGCTCAATCGTCACGCCTAAGATCGTGCACACCGCCATGGATATAATGATCGATGCGAGGGGATTCAGTCCCATGCCGCTGACCGTCACAAACACCACATAGCCGCCGATCATAATGACATCGCCATGGGCGAAATTCAGCATCTTGGCAATACCGTATACCATCGTGTAGCCAAGTGCGATCAGCGCGTACACACTTCCTAAACTGATTCCGTTTATCAAATGGGCTGCAAAACTCATANTTACACCTCTGTTCTCTTGTTCATGGTTGTTTCATATTCTTGTATGGTCCGCTCGAAGAAAAGATGATTTCTTCGTCACCGCGCTCTCGCTCCTTAAGAAATCATCTTTCCTTCGAGCTAGGTTATGGATGACCTGTAGACATTTACGGAGAATGCCCGCTGGCAAGCGGCATTCTCCCAGACATGACTTAGTTGCACTTAGGCACCGTACTTCGGTGCCTTAGTGTAACTTCATGTCTTATTACATAGCTGTATATACGCCGTTCTTGATTATAACTGCCTTAGGAGCTTTGGTGGGTTCACCGGAAGCGTCCCATGTAATGCCGGCNCCGGTAAGTCCGTCTACCTTGATCTGTGTCATTGCTGCTGACAGCGCTGTACAAATCTCTTCGTTGGACATATCCGCTGTGATCCCNGCCTGCTCTGCCGCTGCCTTGATGGTGTAAACCGCATCGTAGCCGTCTGCTGCGAACTGGTTCGGGGTCTCGCCGAATTTCTCATTATATGTGGTAACAAACTTAACTGTCAGATCATCTGTTGCATCTGCTGCGAAAGGAGTCAGAAGCATAACATCCTCCGCTAAGGAAGCGTCGAAGTTCTCAACACCCAGAATACCGTCCAGACCGTCACAACCGAAGAACTGCACATCAAATCCCATATCGGAAGCCTGCTTTAAGATCAGGGCCGCTTCATTATAATAGATCGGCAGGAACACAAGATCTGCTCCCGCATCCTTTGCCTGCTGTAACTGTACGGAGAAATCCGTCTTGTTATCCGCCGTGAAAGCACCTGCCGTCACGATTTCAAAAGACTGATTTGCCGCTTCCTGTGCAAACTTCTCATAAATACCGGAGGAATATACATCGGAGCTGTCATAGATGACCGCGATCTTAGACGCAAGACCGTTCTCACCGATATACTGCGCGGATGCCGATCCCTGGTTAGGGTCTGAGAAACATACGCGGAAAGAGTTATCATTGGTAACACACTCTACAGCAGAACCCGAAGGTGTCAACTGGAAAATCTGATCCTCTGCCGACTTAGCCGCTACTGCAATGGAACATCCGCTGGTTACGCAGCCGTCCAGTACCTGCATGCCCCAGTCCTTCAATGTATTGTACGCATTAACGGATTTCTCCGCATCCAGTTCATCATCCTGGAAATTCAACTCAACCGTCATACCGCATATGCCGCCTGCCGCATTGATCTCGTCAACTGCGATCTGAGAACCATTCATCGCTGCGATACCGTATACTGCCGCACCGCCGGTCAGAGGTCCGATACCGCCGATCTTAAACGTACCGCCTGCGCCGGCTGCCTGTGCATCGTCTGCCGCACCTGCATCCTCTGTCGCATCTGCTTCCGCATTGTCTGCACTCGTATCCTCTGCTGCATCAACCGTTGTTCCTTCAGCCGTACTGCCGGCATCTGCGCCTGTAGAACCACAGCCTGTCAGCACTGTTGCCATCATGGCTCCTGCAAGCACAAGACTTAACATTTTCTTCTTCATAATCTTCTCCTCATTTCTGCGCTGCTTCTTGTACATAACGAGTTTGTGACCGGCAGCGCACAGACACAAATCCCGTGAATGAAAAAAATTTTTCGGTTAAGGTTCAAAAAAGGGACTTCTATATAATAATAAGAAGTCCCACCCTTGAAACTTAGAAAAATAATAGTCAAATTCTACAATTTTGTCAATAGTTTTTTGTTAATTTTCCTATTTTTCCATTTTCCAGAAAAAAGCGCTGTATCCCGGCAGCTCGCTTCCGCCGCCGAAATCATGGCTTTCTCCGCTGATCAGATCCACCGCCATGCCGCAGCCCGCGTCGAAATGCGCGGTGTAGTTCTCGCTGTCCGCGTTAATTGCCACAAGCACTCTCTCACTGTCGCACTTACGCTCGAAAATACACTGCTTATTCGTCAATACAACGGAACGAAAATCTCCATAATTGAGAGCCGCGGAATTCTTCTTCGCCTCGGCGAGCCTGCTGATCCAGTCGCACAGGTCAGTCCACTCCGGCTTATCGAAGCAGGCTCTGAGTGCCGGATCGCCCTCGCTCTTGTGCGCCTTCGCGCCCCACTCACTGCCGTAATATACACAGGGAATGCCGGGCATACCGAAACACAGTGCATAGATCAACGGTAAATGTGCCTCGTTGTTCAGATTGCTCGCGATCCTCGTCACATCATGGTTATCCACAAAGGACAACATGTGCTCTCCCTTATATAAAGTCCAGTTCTCAGGACCGAACTGTCTGAGCAGCGAATGATTGATCTCAAACATGTTCATGCTGTTAAAGCTGGAGAACAACCCCTTATAACATTCATAGTTCGTAGCGGAATGTAACATCTGCCCGTTGACAAGCGTCTTGTAATCACCGTGAAGCATTTCTCCCAATAAATAGAAATCCGGCTTCAGACCATCCGTAAAGCCTCTCAGCCTCCTGACAAAATCATGGTCCAGACAATATGCCACATCCAGTCTGAGTCCGTCGATGTCGAACTCTTCCACCCATCCTCTGACGCTGTCAAGGATATGGTTGATCACATCCTCATGTCTTAAGTTGAGTTTTACCAGATCGTAGTTTCCCTCCCAGCCTTCATACCACAGACCGTCATTATAGTTGGAATTGCCGCCCAGATTAATATTAAACCAACTGAGATATGGAGAATTCTCCCGATTTTTAAGTACATCCTGAAATGCCCAGAATCCTCTTCCCACATGATTAAAGACTCCGTCCAGCACCACTTTGATCCCGTTGTCATGCAGATTCTTACATACTTCCTTAAAATCTTCGTTCGTTCCCAGCCTGCAGTCGATGGTGTGATAATCCCTCGTATTGTATCCGTGGGTATCGGATTCAAATACGGGAGAGAAATAGATGGCGTTTATTCCCAGCTTCTTCATATGAGGAATCCAATCATTCACTTTCAGGATTCTATGTACCAACTGCCCGTCGTTCTCAAAAGGCGCTCCGCAAAATCCCAACGGATAGATCTGATAAAAAACACTTTCATAAGCCCAC
Organism: Lachnospiraceae bacterium; assembly: GCA_014804605.1. GTDB lineage: Bacteria > Bacillota > Clostridia > Lachnospirales > Lachnospiraceae > UBA3282. Next base: position 233,337 of record JAAUZM010000027.1, read on the forward strand.
ATAATATTCTCCTCTTCTTTATGATCTCTTATTTTATTCTGCTTCTTTAAATTCTCACGCCATTTATTTTATCACTGTTTCTTTATATTTGCAAAGTATCATTGCATTGACCGGGAGAGTATCTTTTTGAATGAACTAAAATCCGTTTGTCGACTTTTCCACAGCATTTTACCCATTATTTTATGAAAAACGTTGCAATTTGCCAAAGAAATCCCCAATTTCCACATAGTTATCCACATCGACAGATCTGTCATATCATGATAAATTTTCCACCTTTTTTGTCAAAAAAGAATGTCATTTTCGGAATTTTCTATTATAATTTTGTCATTTATCTAAATTTCCCATGATGAAAGATGTCAATAAATATTGTATAATGTTTTCATTACAGTCAATAGATTTTGTGGGTTGACGTTGTAAGTCAATCGAATTACGGAAAGGATGGTATTCAGATATGCAGCCGATACTGGGCTCCCATGTAGGAATGAGCGGTAAAGAAATGATGTTGGGCTCCGCGAAGGAGGCGGTGTCTTATGAGGCGGACACCTTCATGTTATACACAGGTGCACCCCAGAATACGAAACGAAAGGATATCAAGGAGCTGAATATCGCCCCTGCATGGGAATATATGCACGCCCACGGAATCAATGATTTCGTTGTCCATGCACCCTATATTATCAATTTGGCTAATACGGTCAATCCTGCCACCTTTGAAATTGCGGTGGAATTCCTTGCGCTGGAAATCGAGCGCACGATCGCCATGGGCTCCCACATCCTGATCCTGCACCCCGGTGCACACGTAGGTGCTGGGACCGAAGCAGGCATTGACCGGATTGCTCAAGGTCTGAACGAAGTGCTCACCGGAACTCAGGACTGCTGTATCGCGCTGGAGACCATGGCCGGCAAAGGTTCCGAGATCGGACGCAGTTTCGAAGAACTGGCTGCCATCTATGACAAAGTCACTCACAGCGATAAACTGCGTGTCTGTATGGATACATGCCATCTAAGCGATGCCGGTTATGATATTGTAAATGAATTTGACGGGGTAATTGACCGATTTGATCAACTAATTGGGAAATCGCAGATCGCTCTGTTTCATATCAATGACAGCAAGAACGAGCGCGGCGCGGCGAAAGACCGCCATGCCAACATCGGCGAAGGCACCATCGGAACGGAGGCTCTGCGATACATCGTCCACCATCCTGATTTCATACATCTTCCCAAGATACTGGAAACGCCCTATATTCCGTCATTGACTGATCTGGACAAGAAGGTACCTCCCTATAAGGAAGAGATTATGCTGCTGCGGGCACAATAACACGGCGGCGTTTACAACCACTCGTCCCAGAAGCGTTCCACTCTTCGACCAATACGGTCAACCGTCACAACTTCATAATTTTCCCACTCTCTGGGAAATAATCTCTGATAAGCAGGCGACAGAAACCTGTCATCTAAGAGCGCCACGATCCCGAAGTCTTCTACGGTACGGATGACCCGGCCCGCCGCCTGCAGCACCTTATTCATACCGGGATACCGATAGGCATAATCAAAACCGTTCTCGCCCCACCCATCGAAATAATTTTTCAACAGTTCCCGCTCATTGCACACCTGCGGAAGCCCTGTTCCGATAATGACCGCTCCGATCAGGCTGTCATTCTTCAAGTCGATGCCCTCACTGAAAATACCGCCCATCACACAGAATCCCAGAAGACTTCTGTCCTCCTCCACCTCGATTTCCATCCTGATCAGCGCATTCAGATCACAGTCCTCATTTCCGGTAAATCTGTTCAGAAACGCCTCCCGCGCCTGCTCATTCATATAATCTTCCTGCACAATGCACTCCACGTTTCCCTCTGCATTGAAATAGTGCATATAGATTTCATAAACATTTCGCAAAAAAGCATGGGACGGAAAGAACAGCATATAATTTCCATGCCTCTGCCGCACTACCTCATGAATATAAGAAGCGATCCGATAATATTCCTCGTCACCTCTTCGCGTATATCTGCTGGTCACATCGCTGCCGATGTATAGCCCCATCTTCTCCGGCTTAAACACCGACTTGGCGTACACCTCATAATCTCCTTCATCCGCTCCCAGCAGAGTCTTATAATACCCGATCGGCAGAAGTGTAGCCGAAAACAGGATCGTACTTCTTCCACGCTGCATACACTCTCTGAGATTCTTCGCCGGATTGACGCAGAAAAGCTTAAGTATAAAACTGCCGTCCGACTCCATCTCCGAGTAAGTCACATAATTCTCATCCAGAAGCTCATACATCTCCAGAAAATGGGACACCTCAAAATAAAACTCCAGTATGTCACTGCGCACCGGACTGTCCTCATGATCCTCCAGATAATCATCGATCGCCGCGCTCAGCCTCGTCAATGCCCGCACAAAGGGATCAATGTACTCCTCCACCTTGTAATTTTCACATTCTCTTTTCAGAGCAAGCAATTCCTTGTTACATTTATCCAGATTCTTGGCGATCCGCTCATCGTATGCCCGAACCGTCCTTTTTAACTCCAGAAAATCTTCCTTGCGAAGCACTGCACTGTACATATCCCGTCCCCGCTCCACCAGATTGTGAGCCTCATCAATTAGAAAAATATAATCTCCCCGGATTCCCTCGGCAAAAAATCTGCGCAGATACACATGCGGATCAAACACATAATTATAATCACAGATAACCGCATCGGCAAAAAGGCTCATGTCCAGACACATCTCAAACGGACATACGCTGTGCTTTTCTGCATATTCCTCTATTCTTTCCCTGCTGAAGACATCCTCATGGGTAAGCATATCGTACATCGCGTCGTTGATTCTGTCGTAATGCCCCTTGGCGTAGGGACAGTGCTCCGGATTACACTCCGTTTCCTCCATGAAACAGATCTTCTCCTTCGCCGTCAGCATAACGCTCTTAAACTTTAAACCATGCTCTCTGAGGAGTGCGAAGGTATGGTCGGCTACCGTACGGGTAATGGTCTTGGCCGTCAGATAAAATATCTTCTCGCACAGCTCCTCCCCCATAGCTTTCACTGCCGGAAATACCGTGGAAATCGTCTTCCCTACGCCGGTAGGCGCCTCAATAAACAGTTTACGCTTATGATAGATCGTCCGATAGACATAGGAGGCCAGTTCCTTCTGTCCCTCTCTGTAAGAATACGGAAACGTCAGCGCCCTGATGGATTCCTGTCTCATCTTCTGCCATGCAAAGCTGTGATCCGCCCATTTGCGATACTGTTCCATCACTTCCTCGAACCATTCCCGCAGCTCCTGATAGGTATAATCATAATGAAAATAACGAATCTCCTCGGTTTCCATATGACAGTATGTCATGCGCACGCGAATCGTATTCAGACTGTTCTGCGCGGCATAGATATAGGCGTAACACTTCGCCTGCGCCAGATGAACCGGCACGGAGTCTTTCATTTTCTTAATATCCCGGAATACACCTTTGATTTCATCGATGGTAACTCTGACTTGCTGAGTCAACTGTCCTGTTGTCTCTGTGGATTTCGCTGTTATATCCTCTGTTACATTCTCCGTAATGATCCCATCCGCACGTCCTTCCACAATGATTTCGTATTCCCCTGCACCGTAGACGTACTTAAGTCCCACTTCCGCCTGATATTCCGGCCCCATGCGCCGCTGAATCATGCGATGGATCCTGCTCCCCTCCTGCATCGCGTTTTCAGGAGATGCCGTTCTTCTATTGTCGATATCGCCGGAGCGGAGGATAAACTCCACCAGACTCCTGACTGAAATATGTACTTCCATCTCAGACCATTTCTTTCTATAGCTGCACCATTACACAAAAACTCCCTACTAAGATATTACGCTATCTTAAATAGGGAGTCAATGTAACGAATTCCATATAAAACTATTGTCCTTTTACACTGTTGCATGTCCGGGACGGCGACAAACTCTTCTGGGCTGCCTTCTTAACACGCCACTGCAAACTTTTTGAGATATTTCTCAAACTCAGCATCGTACCCGTTATACGCAACCGTCAGAACCTGCTTAAAATTAAGTCCTAACACCCCGACAATAGATTTGGCATCTACAATATAGCTGTTATAGGAGATGTCAACATCATAAATGCATTTCGATGCAGCGGAAACAAAGTCTCTCACCTCATCCGGTCTTAATTTAATTCTGTGTTGCATAACATTCACCTTCCTTTTCCATTCATGTATGCAAAAGGCACACATAGAAAAATTTGTTTACTTACTCCTCGTTTGAAATGATTATACTCTTTTCATTTCGTTTGTAAAGNGGCTTTTTTTGTTCCTGATAAAAAACAATATTGNTACTTTCTTGCAACTTTACATAAATATTTTGAAGTTCAAAGCATTTTTTGTTTAATCTGTCTATTATCTGCGTTTTCATCCAACNCCCGTAGCCGCAATTTACTCAGTTTTTATTAAATTCAACCATATAATCTTGGAATCTCAGCGGCAGCATCTGACATTGTAAACGAATGTTTCTGCGTTCCCGGATCGCAATCGTCTTATGGAACATGGTAAACAATTCCTGNTACTGCTGTTCCTTCTGNGACCACTGNANCCGNTCCTTNGNNAGCTGCTCCNCNTCCGACACCAGATACCATTCCTTGTGCGCCGGATGTATCCCGTACAGTCCATGCTTNTCGTCATANATCATGAAGTTNTCCGTTGCCAGCCGGTCTGCAAAATGCGGCATGACAAAAGGCACCACATTGTTCTCCGGTCCNATCAATGCATATAAAATCCCCTGCNGAAGCTCCTGAAACCGTATAAACTCCACTTCNTGATGNACTTCATTCGCAGTGCGNCTCGCAAGTTCAAATGTCCTGACCACGTAAGGNTTNCGCAGATTNTCCATNGTCCNNCTGCCGCTTCCGNCNGTNATTCCCTCTACNACGGTNCGATAGATNGCCTCACCCTTNGACNTGTCACAGGANGCNGCCGCCCTGCAGATCGTCNNATACACCTCTTCACCCAGCCTGCTCTTCANTGTCCTAATCACCTTATCAGTCTTGACAGAATCNGGNTGNCTATNCATGTAANTTGCAAATAATCTGTAATTATCTTCCTCACCCACCTGTATATGANTGTGCTCATGCCCCTCCCTTAANGCATAGNCATCATAGACTGCCGTGAAGATTCCCTCTAACGAGTCCTCGCAGATGATATATTTNTCTTCCATAGTATATGTCTCCCGTGTACCATTCACGAAATACTCCTATAATTCTGNGCTCCNAGAATCATCCCGTCATCNAATAGGGATNTCTGCCTGTATGTCGTCCCATCCGGCATAAACGGCAGCCGCTCTCCCNTNCCCATCCGATTCTGATAGGTCAGATTGCGCACGATATATTCCTCATCGATCTTCGTCGGATACATCATCCTGCCGCCGCAAGTGATAAAATACAACGCCCGCTTTAATACCACGCCCATCTTCTTTAAATCCTCAAAGGTCAGACTGCCGAACCGTCTGGCTGCTATGATACGCCTCGCGCTCTTGACACCGATCCCCGGAATCCTGAGAAGCAGCCGATAATCCGCACGATTGATCTCCACCGGAAACACTTCCAGATGACGCACCGCCCAATCCGCCTTCGGATCAATCGCCATGTTAAAATTAGGACGGTCTGTCGTCAACAATTCATCCACCTTAAAATCATAGAACCTAAGCAGCCAGTCCGCCTGATACAGTCTGTGCTCCCGAAGAAGAGGCGGACCGCCTGTCACGGCCGGCAGTTCCTTATCCTCGTTCACATTCACAAACGCCGAGTAGTANACCCTTTTTAATGAAAACTTCTCATACAGATTCTCAGCCACCGACATGATTTGATAGTCGCTTTCCGGCAGTGCTCCCACCACCATCTGCGTAGACTGCCCGGCCTCGCAGAAATGCGGTGCATGTCTGTATAAGGCAAGTTCATTCTTACTCTGGGTAATACCGTTCTGAATCTGCCGCATCGGCTTCAATATATTCTTGCGATGCTTATTCGGCGCCATCTCCCGCAGTCCGTCCGCCGTCGCCATCTCCAGATTCACGCTCATNCGATCCGCAAGATACCCCGCCNGCTGTATGAGCAGCGGATCCGCCCCCGGAATCGCCTTCACATGGACATAACCCTGAAANCGATGTACCGTGCGCAGCTTATGCACCGTCTCACAGATCAGCTCCATCGTATAGTTTGGACTGTACAGTATCCCCGAACTTAAAAACAAACCTTCTATATAATTGCGTCTGTAAAATTCCATCGTCAATTCACACACCTCATCCGGTGTGAAAGACGCCCGGGGCACGTCATTAGACTTCCGGTTGATGCAGTATCTGCANTCATAGATACACTCGTTGGTAAACAGTATCTTTAACAGAGAAATGCACCTTCCGTCTGCCGCAAAACTGTGGCACAGCCCTGCCNCGACCGTATTTCCGATCCCCGTACCGTCATTCTTGCGGTTTGATCCGCTGGAGCTGCACGATACGTCATACTTCGCGGCATCCGCCAGTATTTTCAGTTTATCCATAACCGACATCTGCGGCGATATCCTGACTTCCATCCCCTAATCAATTCCTTTTCCTAATAACAGATCATCCCANNNGNNCAGAACGTTTGTTCTGTATATGTATCATATCATATACTATTTTCAAAANCAAGTACTTTNTCGAACATTTGTTCTTAATCTCATATTTGNTTTTCACGTAATTATTCAATCGCAATACACTTTGATTGGAACCGGACGCGCCGGACAGCATACAGTAGTCATAAGGACGNGCTTCCGCTCGGTTCAAAACGNAACGGTNCTAAGCTCGAAAGTTGCTTCGCAACTTTNAACCTCGCTAAGTGCCGGATTTAACCCGCAGGGTTAAATCAATTTTCACCGGTCCTTATGACTACTGTATGCTATCCGACGCTGTGTATTNAATATATTCTTGACTTAAACGACACTGACTTTGAACAATACCTTTCCCATACCCGGTTCATAGGGAGGCCTCATATAACATTCAAACAGTACCTCTTCAATACCCAACTCTGAGGGAAGTCTTATATAACACTCAAATGTTACCTCTCCAATACCCAGCTCAGAGGGAAGACAATATCTTAAGGAGTCCCTTAAAAAGCGTCAGTGCTTAACGAGGTTATGAGTTGCGAAGCAACTCACGAGTTTAGCATCTGTTACGCTTTTTACGGAGCGCAATGTCATTAAGTTAAATATTTTGAACCTTGAAAATTTAATAAAAATTCTAACATTTGCTTTTGAAACATTTTATCCTTTATATGAAAGATATTTCGAAGCATTTTAACAAGACAGATTGTAATCTGCCTGAATATCAGCTATATTATAGGTATCATCAATATACCCGGTAATTGAACTTCCGGGGTTTTATGATCGGTTGTTTTCGGGGGCTGTTTCGTTCCGCACGAACAGGGGACAGCTCTCCTGAAATCAACTGTTCAACATTTGGTGGAGTTTCATCAGTAAGCGTTTTTAAAAATCTGCGGCAAACATGTATGGCATTCGCTATATTTGGTTTATACAGATACCGGGCAGTTTTTTTCTTCTTTCCGATATCTGATGTTACTGCCATACAAAAGTTATAAAGTATGAGCCTTGCCCAGATTTCCTGCTCGATGGACTCTATTTTTTTTGAATGGAAATATAAAAGCCCGACGGAATGCTTCAGGTAACGGAAAGATGTTTCTATTCCCCACCGCATTCCATAAACATCCTTTAATGCTGTTAAGTCGAATTCCTCTTTCGGAAGGTTTGTCAGCAGACATTCATAAGAACCATTGTCCAGACGGAACCGTACAACCCTGAAAGCCAGCGGATATTCTTTGACTGAAGCATTTATGAAATAAGGCGTATTGCTGCAATGCACCCGGTGGTACAGCTCCGGGGCATTATTGTATCTTAGCCGCCAGCGGTCCACACATATCTTGTTAAAGGAAAAATCGTATTCGTCTTCCTGCGGAAGGGCCAGACCTTTTAATATACCGCCTGTATGGTTATCTTTGGCCCGTATGACAAAGAACTGATTTTTGCTTGAAATATGTGCCATCAACGGATATCCTTCATATCCACGGTCAAAGATAAAGAGTGACTTATCCGGAAAGGCCTGTTCTTCCAGCAGTTTGTGGAAAGCAGCCCTTTCGTTATGTCCTTTGCGCGGTTCAGTATATGCGGCACAATAGTGTTCTCCGAGCAGGTCATAGACAGCGTTCAGATGAAGCTGGAAATAATCACTTTGCTGCCCGTTACGAAAATATCTGTATTCATCGCAGGGGCCTTCCAGAGGTATTTGTACATCAGAGCCGTCTACTGCAAAAAAATGATATTCCCTGTATGTCGGAGAGGGCAGCTGTGCAGAAAAAGACTGGAAAAGGGCTTTAAATGCATCCGGTTTTATCTTTCCCCGCTGCTGGACAAAAGCCGATGAGCTGGCAGTATCCGGAGAATAGGAAAAATATTTTAATAACTCACTGCGTACAGAACCACACTCCATTGATATGACCATCATGACCGTATCAGAAAAAGAGAGTTTTCTTGTTCTGGTAAAATCACGGGCCGGATCGTTAACAAAGTTCTTTTTATTCTGTTCAATGGCTTGAACATGCTTCAGTAAAAGATTTTTGACAGATAAAAATACACCCATTGTGCACCTCCAAAAGTATATATTCAAGAGGCGCGCAACATTTTTGGACGCATCTGTCAAGTCTTTTTAGAATTTTTATTAAATTTTCAAGGTACATTTCTTAACTTAATGACATTGTTACGGAGCGAGAGCGCGACTCCGTAGATATTGCCTTCCCTCTGAGCGTCCGTCTTAGATAACCTTCAAACATTAACATACTATTCTTCTAATTCCTCTTGATTTCTCCCGCAAAACGCGGTTAAATAAAAGTAAATTTGCTTCGCAAATTAACTTTACGAGTATTGCTTCGCAAACTCGGCCATCCAAATTTTTATAAAGCGAGGTTCCCTATGGATAACTTAATGATTCCCAAAGATTACAAGTCCGCGCTGAATCTGCACGACACGCAGATCGGCATCAAGACGGTCAAAGACTTTTTTCAGGTGCTGTTAGCGGAAGAGCTGCACCTGCTGCGCGTATCCGCACCGCTTTTCGTGGATCCGGCTTCCGGTCTGAACGATAACTTGAACGGTGTGGAGCGTCCCGTTTCCTTCGGCATCAAAGAGCAGAACGAGGCGCAGGCGGAAATCGTTCACTCTCTGGCGAAGTGGAAGCGCATGGCGCTGCAGAAATACGGTTTTACACATGGTGAAGGGCTCTACACGGATATGAGCGCCATCCGCAGAGACGAGACAACAGATAACATTCACTCTATCTACGTGGATCAGTGGGACTGGGAGAAGATCATCTCCCGTGAAGAGCGCACCATCGATTATCTTCAGGAAACTGTCAGAGCCGTCTACAAAGTGCTGCGCAAGACCGAGAAATATATGGCGATCCGCTATGATTATATCAGTGAGATCCTACCCCACGACATCTTCTTTATCACGACACAGGAACTGGAAAATATGTTCCCTGAATATACGCCAAAGGAGCGTGAATATTACATAACCAAAGCGAAGGGCGCTGTCTGCGTCATGCAGATCGGCGATTTGCTGGAATCCGGCGTAAAACACGACGGACGCGCTCCGGACTATGACGATTGGGCGCTGAATGCCGATATCTTAGTCTACTATCCGGTACTGGACATCGCTCTGGAGCTGTCTTCCATGGGCATTCGTGTAGACAAGGATTCGCTGCTTAGCCAGCTTGACAAGGCCGGCTGCCCCGAAAGAGCCGAGCTGCCTTTCCAGAAAGCGATTCTGAACGAGGAGCTCCCTTTTACCATCGGCGGCGGTATCGGTCAGTCCCGTATCTGTATGTTTTTCCTGCGAAAAGCGCACATCGGCGAGGTACAGTCTTCTCTGTGGCCGGAAGATGTGACAAACGAAGCGCTGGCAAACGGAATACAGTTATTATGACAATTTAACGATATTTAGTTTATTTTTATTCGTTTTCGAGGTTGACTTTTTCTCATTCATGCTGTATGATAAGTCCAACATGAGTAATCAATGAACCGTGCATTCGCACATTCAGGCAACTTCTGCCGCTTTACTCACAATCATAATTAAATAGCGGCAGAAGTTATCCATATGAACCTTCTGCCGAAAAGGAGGGCAATAGATTGAAAAATCAGAGATTTTTCAATCGCAAGTTTGTGCTTGCGCCCAAACTCGCAGGTTGAGCAAGAATGGGGGATTACTCTGGAAGCAGCATTAATTGAAAGAGAGGAACAGTTTATGACCATTGAAGGAGGCAAATCCTACACAACCGCGGATATCGAGGCGCTACCCGACGGAGAACGTGCCGAACTGATCGACGGCCAGATGTTTATTATGGAATCCCCGTCCGTAACGCACCAGAGAATTCTCGGAGAACTTTATGTACAGATCAATCTGTATATTAAGAAGAATAATGGTCCGTGCGAGGTATTTCTGCCGTTTGGAGTATATGTGGCTGACGATACCCGCAATTATGTGGAGCCTGATCTTTCCATCGTCTGCAAACCGGATAAGCTGGACGAAAAAGGCTGCCACGGTGCGCCGGACTGGGTGATCGAGATCACCTCACCATCTAATAAAATCATGGATTACGGGCGGAAGCTCTCACTCTATCAGGAGAATGGCGTTCGGGAATACTGGATCATCGATCCGAAGCAGAAATTCGTTACAATATATGACTTTGAGCATGGAGAAGGACCTGTGATCCATCCCTTCTCCGAACCTGTAAAAGCGGGGATTTATCCGGATCTGTATCTCGATTTTACACAGTTTATGTAAACCAACTAAATAAGGAGGGGATCGACGATCCCCTCTGCCATTTGTTGCGTTTTCTTATTCCATAAAATAGATTCTGGAGGCAAAATCCGGAAAATGCCTCACTTCATCGCTGTAGCCCGTGCCGCCGAAAGCCTGCTTTAGTCTGACACCACCGTACATCAGCGCGTCTCCGTAGGCGTAAAGATCTTCTGTTTCCCCGTCCATCTTCACGAACTTCGCGACGGCTCTGTGCACCAAAGAATCCTGCTTAATATGGATCGGCGATACGGTGTTGACCAGATCTCCGAATTCCCTCACGTCATATTTCAGCGTTCTGTTGTAGAAATGATATTTCTGCTCGGGATCAAGTCCCTTTGCCTTATAGAACGCATACTGTGTGTTCGGTGCCACCAGCTTCTGCAACAGAAAACCCACGGCTTTCGAACGGTCTTCCGACACACAAGTCCACTCTGTCACATTGCCGCTGCTTCCGCTCAGACAACTGCCGTCTCCCTGCTCCGAAAATGTCCTGCCCCGATAGAATGTGCCCCATTGCAGCACTTCGCGCCACTCCTTATACAGCTCGATCTGCGCTTTTACCGCTGCCAGTTCTTCTTTCTTCATATCACAGAAATTGCACTCGTAGCCGCAGATACCGAAACATGCCACATGGAAGCGTGTCTCCAACGGCGTCGTCCTGAGCGTCTGATGGTTCGGACAGGCGGATACGTGGGCGCTGACCACAGACATCGGATAACCGTAGCTGTACCCTGTCTGAATCTCCGTCCGACACAAGGCATCCGTATCGTCGCTTGCCCATATTTGCGGGAAATAGCACAAAATCCCCAGATCAAAGCGGTTCCCGCCCGCCGCGCAGCCTTCGAACAGAATATCCGGAAACCGTTCCGTCAACTCCTTCATACAGCGGTACAATCCCATCACATAGCGGTGCGCCACCTCTCCCTGTCTCTCAGCGGGCAGCGCCGACGAATAATAATCCGTCACGGTGCGGTTCATGTCCCATTTCACATAGGCGATCTCCGCCGACGAGAATACACGGCTCATCTCTTCTATTATATAATCCTGAACCTCTTTTCTCGTCAGATCCAGAATTCTCTGATTCCTTCCCTCGGAATGAGGCTTGTCCGGAATCATGAGAACCCAGTCCGGATGNTCCTCATANANNTTNCTTTTGACATTGACCATCTCCGGCTCCACCCAGATTCCGAAATCCAGTCCCAGNTCNTTTACTTTCCGCGCCAGTCCTTCCACGCCNTCNGGCAGTTTCTTCCGNTTCACTTCCCAATCNCCCAGCGACTGCGTATCGTCATCCCTGCTGCCGAACCATCCGTCATCCATCACAAAAAGNTCAATNCCCACCTCTTTTCCGGCTTTNGCAAGCTGNANGAGNTTACGCTCATTGATNTCAAAATAAGACGCTTCCCANCTGTTGAGCAGGACNGGACGAGTCTTGTGTTTCCACTTGCCCCGCACGATATGNTCCCGCACGAACCGATGCATATGCTGACTCATTCCGTTATATCCCTCATGAGAATAGCTCATCACCGCCTCCGGCGCCTCGAAGNACTCTCCTGCACCGATCCGGAAGCAGAAGGACTGCGGATTNATTCCCATGACCAACCTTGTCTTACCGTATCCGCTGACCTCCGCCGCCTCATAGTGGTTGCCGCTGTAGATCAGATTAAACCCGTAGCAGTCGCCCANGTCTTCCGAAGTTTCCGGCTTACTCAGCATGACAAACGGATTGGCGCGGTTAGAGGAGGTTCCNGTATAGGAAGCGTTCACATGCCTGCCCGACNTNAGGCGCGTATCCGTCCGCTTCATCTCTCTCGCCCACGCACCGTTAAACGTTGTAAACACATATTCCGGCGTATCATAATCTATCTGCGCGCTCATGAGCCGCATGAGTCTGATCTCGTCTTCGCTGTCGTTAATGAGCCGCGCGCTTCTGGCGATCACATCACAGTCCTCATACACATANTAATGCAATTCCAAGGTAAGCGCATACTGCCGGTCNTTTAACACGACGCACAGATGATCCACCGCTCCCGCTTCATCATAGGATGCCGGAAGGGTATCATATNCTCCCTTGCCCTTCGTGATCTGCGCCGCCTCGAACAGAAAATCCGATGTGTAACTGCCGTCCGCATGGATCACTTCTATAAAAGGCTCCCTGATATCACCTTTTCCGTAAGAAGACATCTCCAACCGAATATCCTCCAGCGAAAATGCTGTATTTTCCTGATCATATGCATTGGTATTGCCGGGCATGAATGTATGCTTCTCCACCAACGCTTTCATATCTTCGTCATCCGTCAGTGTAATCTTTCTTCCGTAATACAAATGCTCTAAGTGTCCCGTAGGAAGCACCCGAAAGCAATACGTCGTATTGTCTGTCTCTAACACATAGCTTTGATTATATTCCCGAATCATCCGTTCTCCCTCTTTTCGTTNCCATTCACACACGCAAATTTTCCCTGTGCGCTCAGAATGCGCCATACCCTAAGTGCATGGCGCATCCGGACATTCACATTACGCTTCCTGCTGCCGCTTGCTCTTGATCTGCTCCGCGATCTCCTCCACCTTCTGCTCGGAGAGGATATATTTTCTGTGGAAAAGGAATACTGCCAGCAGAAGTCCCGCAATGGGGATCACCGTCATGGTCATCCGCAGACCGAAAACAGAGCTGCCTGCCGCTGCCGCCACAGCGTCTGTCGTATCATTACTCAAATTGCAGACAGAGAGACATACGGAAGCGATAAGCGCCGCCACACCGGAGGCAAGCTTCACTACGAAGGTCTGCATAGAAAATATGACACTCTCGTCACGTCTGTTGTTTTTCAGTTCACCATAGTCTACCGTATTGGCAAGAAATACCGTAGTCAGCACGGTCAGCATACCGAATGCAGTAAATACAAAGAATGCGGGAACAAACAGAATAAAAATATTGGTAAGTCCCAGACACATCAGCCCGAACAACAATGCATAACCCGTGATCGCCATAACGAAGCTTACGTAAAATACCTGCAGGGAACTGATAAACTTACGCAGCACCGGATAGAACAACATCATGGAGAGAATCTGGATACCGCCGCCGAACGTGTTAAACAGCGTATATCCGTCCTGCCATTTATCGCCGCCGAAATCATATTTAAAGAAATAGATCAACAGATTTGACGTAATATATAAAGAACAGTTGATTAATACAATCGAAATTACCACGATCATGGTCTGATCATTCTGAACCAATGCCTTGAACATCTGTCCTACAGACGGTGCCTCCACATCCACGGTGGATTTTTCCTTAATATTCACACAGGTAATGATAATAAATACTACAAACAAACCGCCGATGATCAGTGCAAATCTCATGAAACCGATTCGCTCATCACCCTGTCCCAATGCCTGCACGCACAGCACGGTGATGATCGTAATAAGCGCCGAACCCACACCCGCGCAGGAACGAGCCAGTGTGGTCAATCCTTCACGCTCTCTTCCGCCCTCTGTAAACGCNGGAATCATAGACCAGTAAGGGATATCCATCATTGTATAAGTGACGCCCCACACAATATAAGTAACTGCCGCATAAGCTACCAGACCCTTGCCGTCCAGAGCCGGCGGCGCCGCAAACATAACCACGAGGATCACTGCGTTTAAGATCGTGCCGATTAGCAGCCACGGGCGGAACTTGCCCCATTTCGTTCTGGTCTTCGCCACCAGCACACCCATGATCGGATCGTTAAATGCGTCAAACACACGCGCCGCCATCAGGATAATTCCCATCGCNATCGCACTCACTCCCATAATATCCTGATAATANTACAGGATATAGCTTGCGGAAAGCATGTATACCATGTCTTTTCCCACCGCGCCTAAACCATAAGATACTTTTTCTTTCGCTGTCAGTTTCATATATGACTNTTCCTCCTCTTTCTTCTTGTTTTACTTCATTCTTGCTGTTTTNCTTCTTATTATATAGTTTTGTATCGCTGGTTTTACGCCTGCTTACCTTTTCCCGCCATAGCCAGCTCCACTACTTTATATGCNCCGTCNTAGACNCCTGCCGCCTTGTTCTTTACAATATTCTCACACATATCCGCCAACAGGCTCTTCTCTTCCGTAAANAGCCTGATCATCTGCAGCGTATGCGGAATGTCTCTGCACTCTAAGGTGCCGTCGCCGATCTCNGCCGANTGGATNGCGCCCCACTGTTCATGTCCGCCCACACGCTTGATAAACAGCTTCGGTACCGGATAGAATGCNAGTTCGCTGGGCTTCGTCACCAGCACGTCACAGCTTCTCATTAACAGATTCGTGCAGTAAACCGCCTCAAAGATATTCATATGCCAGAATGCATGGACACCCTGTACATCCCCTGTAAGCGCTTCCTTGGCAAACTGCTCCGTNTCTTTCCACTGATCGAAATGCTCCGTAGAAACCTCCTTCAATNCGGGNATCTCNCTCACCAATTCCTCCCACACATTGCGGTAATCTCCCACATTTACATAGAGTGCCGCTTTATTCTTACGAATGAGCGGAAGCAGCGATTTNATGATNGCNGAGAAGATCTCTTTCTGTGCGCCCGCTCCGCCAATGGTCAGNAGGAAACGNATNGGCTTTCCCTCCGCCTGCCTCTTCAATCTNGCTTCACANTCCGCCTCNATATTGCTCACCAGTTCATGATCNATATANTGTCCNGTATATATCAATGCNTCATCCGGCATAGGTTTCAGGACATCCTTCCCNTGCATNCCGTTTAAGATACGGTAGCCCTGATAGGCATAATGTGTCTGTACCGTATGAAGGCTTCCCTCCGACAGATGAAGCGCCATCGGCCAGTTGTCTGGTATCGCATTGACCACATGCTTCATTCCCGCATGGATCGCTGCCTGCGCCGGCCATACGTGAGTCGCCACCACCGGAATATCCTTCGGCACGTTCCTGTATACCGGAGCCATCAGCTCTGCGTTCATCTGATCCGACGCATTATAGCTCAGCTTGCGGAANCCCTCATAATTCATAGGCTCCCACACCAGCTTGTTAAACAGTCTGCTCTTGCCCGATAATCTGGAACCAAGCGAATAAAGATCATTCTGCGCGCTGATCACCTTCGTACAGGTGGTCTGTTTATAGGAGTTCAGATCCATCCAGTAAGGTGTATACCCCATGGAGTTTGCCGCCGACGCAATCGCCATGGAAATTCTGTAATGCCCAAATCCCATACGGATGTTGCCCACGATGATTCCCTTGTCTGTGTCAAAAGCAGCGCCTTCCTTACTGCTTCCCGGCTCCCCGAGCCGTACATCCATAACCCCTAAAGAATCGCCGATATGCGCATTCTTTTCGATGATGACCGGATAATCCACGGCACTGTCATCGCCGAATTTTCTGCTGTACTTCTGCTTAGACCGCAGCGCTTTACGGTATACCTTCTCCGTCATCGGATTGCCGAAAATAACTTTTGATTTCTCACTCATATCTGTCCTTGTACTCCTTTCACTCTATCCTGCTATGTTTCTGCCTTCTATCATATTCTGTCAGGCTGTCGGCTTTCCATATTTATAGNCATGCCCTTTCTCCTGCTCACTCCCTCTTATCATGCACCTTGATCCCCTCCATGAGTATACTCACCACCTCGTCCAGTGCATCCTGATANGTGATCTTGTTTCGAATCAATACATCCCTTCGGAAAAATTGTTCNACNGATGCTTCCAGCATCATCTTAAGGATGGGAATCTTCACCGGTTTAATGCACCCTTCCGCAATTCCCTGCTCCAGCAATTCGATAATCGTCTCCCAGCCGGTTTCCAGTCGAAGTTCCACCTGATCATAGATTCTGGGATATTTGTCCTTTAGGAGATAAAGTTGACGAAGATCCACATCTTTATACCCCTCCGGAAGCACTCCGAGCACTTTGTGGATCTTCTCAGCCGTGCTAAGCTTGTCATCCTCGATCACCTTCTGTTCGCTTTCCTTGATCTTGTCGAACATATAATCCACCATAGTCAGAAACAGCGCTTCCTTATCATCGAAGACCTTGTACAGCGTTTTCTTGCTGATTTTCAGCCGTTCTGCGATGTCATCCATGGTAAACTTCAGCCCTTTGTCATTGAAAACCTGAAGCGTCCCATTTAAGATCATTTCCTTCAGTTCCATCCGCCGCCTCCTGTTCTTATCAAAGTAATTTTGTAACTGTTCAGAACACTGTTCTTCACAGTTATGAAGCACCTTCTGAACAGTTACGAAATTTTTCATTCTGTGCTTATCACATTTGAATTACACATAAGCCAGAGGAAACTGTTTTTCTTTTTTTAGTTTCCTTAATTCTAATATTATTTTATAAAAAAAACAAGAAACTCTTTTCACAAAAAGAGTTTCCGTTTTTTATGAATAATTACCATAATTTAGTTTAAAATGCTCCGCCCGGTCTTAATCAGCTTCTTCCTTTCCCACATGCGGCTTCTTCCCGTACCTGATCGGCTCCGCCACCGTCCGGTTGAAAAAAGCGATCAGCGGTCCCATGAAAAAGGCCGTCACCACAGTACCGATCCCCACCGTCGCTCCGAAGCAAAATCCCACCAGTGTGCAGAGCAGATCCGAAGATATCCTGCAGATCTGAAACTTCCACTTCCTCTTCTCAGAAATGATCAGCGAAACCGCATCGTAGGTGGAGACGCCCATGTCAGCTGTAAAATAGAGAGCCGCGGAGAAACACATAATGACGATCCCCAGCAGAAGAACTCCAAATCTGACAGGCCATGACGGCTCCGGCACCAACCTTTCAAAAAGCTTCGAAGAATAATCCGCCACATAGCCCAGCAAAAAAATATTGATCAGCGTGCCAAGTCCGATCTTCTTTCTGTCCGCCAGAAAAATCACGATCAGCATCAGCAGATTCAACACGGCATACACAGTGCCGAAACCCGGCGCGCCCTCCGGCATGATATAGAAAATCCCGTGTACAAAAACCTGAAACGGATCCAGACCCAGAGCCGAAAAATTAAACATTCCGACGCTGAACCCGCAAATCAATACACCGATTATTGTCATCCATATTCTTCTTGTACGTTCCTGCATTCTTTTCTCCTTATATAATCCGTATTGCCCATTTGATCAATCGTGAAGAAACCGATCCAGCTACGTTAACTATACCATATCCCTGTGATTTTCTCTATTGGAATTTAGACGCAGAAAAGCGCAATGTGGCGTGGGGTATGAACAGTAAAATTGACTTTTTCTTCTTCACATGCTACAATCGCATAAACAACTGAATAGTAGTAATGTCTTCAGGGCAGGGTGAAATTCCCGATCGGCGGTCATAGTCCGCGGGCGCGAAAGCGCGGGGTTTGGTGAAATTCCAAAACCGACGGTATAGTCCGGATTAAAGAAGGTGTATTGAGATTGTCAGAATGAATCTGACTTTTGATTTTTGCACTCTTTTTGTCAAATTGCTCTGTTGACATTTACAATACACCTTAATTTTAACACCTGAAAGGCATTCAGATACTTTCAAGTGTTAATTTTTTTAAGGAGGTATTCAAATGAATATCAGTAAAACAAAGAAACTCGTAACAATAGGTATGCTATGTGCGCTTGCATATGTGGCGGTGGTCGTCGGGCGCATCCCGCTCGTACTCTTTCTGAAGTATGATCCCAAAGACGTTATCATAGTGATTGGGGGATTGATATTTGGCCCGCTTACCTCATTTGCTATAGCAGTAATCGTTTCCGTAGTGGAAATGTTCACGATCAGCGGAACGGGAATTTGGGGTTGTATTATGAATATTATTTCAAGCTGCTCTTTCGCATGTACTGTCGCATTTATTTACAAAAAGAAGCATAAACTGTCCGGCGCCATACTTGCACTTTTATGCGGCCTAAGCTGTCAGGTTGCAGTAATGATGCTTTGGAACTATTTGATTACCCCAATCTACATGGGTTATCCGAGAGAAGCTATTGCAGAATTGCTGCTTCCGGCATTTTTACCGTTTAATCTGATCAAAGGCGGATTGAATGCAGCAATAACAATGCTTTTATACAAACCTGTTGTTACTGCATTGCGCCGCTCAAATTTAATTGAAGCTGAACATAATTCGGGGAAAATACGGATAAATATTGGAGTTATATTGGTATCGCTGTTAATGATCATAACTTGTGTGTTATTGATACTTTCTTTTAATGATGTGATTTGACGTGGGAAACAGAGTGCATTAGAACAGATTCATTTATGATATTATGCTATCGGACTAACAAAAATTGTAAAAGGGCAGCAAAGGCATGTAAAGAATGAAAGCCTTAGCTGTCCTTTTTTTGCTCATTCAAACCGGTACAGCTCACTCTTCTCCAAATCCCGATACTCATGCTTCTCATAGTACCCGATCAGTGTCTCCGTCTCATCGCGGAGCGCGACCATGTAGACATCCTTATTTTCTTTCTCATTACGATATGTATAGATGATATTATGGTCTGTGCTCTCCCCAAACCATGCCACGACCTTTTTGATCATCTCATTAGACTGCGCATTATGGCAGTCTAAAAGGCTCTGTCCCACCAGTGCCGCACCGCCGCGTTTCGCATACCGCTCTACCGCCGCGGGATTCATATAGATGATCTCATGTTCCAGATTGCAGATCACCACCGCACATCTGTCCTGATCTACAATACTTTTAAAATATGGTGATAAATTTGTAGTGTTCTCCATGAAACTGTCTCCTTTTCTACCCTGTTGTCAGTTATAGACACATGTCATCTGCACGCCATCCAAGCATTCATATAGACTATATATGAACTGCGCCCATGAACAATATTCGAGATAATATCTTACCATACATCTATGAAATATGCAAAGAGACAGAAAATTGACCATTTAGGTCAACATCCTGTCTCTTTTAAATAATCCCTCATTTCTACGCAAATACAAATCCCTCATATGAAAAGATTTATTTTCAACAATATTTTATTACTTTCCACATCCACGCCACAGCCTAAGCTCAGAGGGGAGTTAATATCTTAAGGAGCCCCATAAAAAAAGTAAATTTCTTCGAAATTAACTTTGGTCAGCGCTTAACGAAGTTATGAGTTGCCCCGCAACTCACGAGTTTAGCGTCTGCTACGCTTTTTACGGAGCGAAAGCGCGGCTCCGTAGATATTAACTCCCCTCTGAGCGGCCGGTTTAGACAACGTGTGAAAAGCACCCTATTCCTACACCAAATACACAACAATCGAAACAACCGTACTAGTCAACCCCACACATGCTTCGTAAGGAATCAATTTCATTCTTTCTTTAATACTCATCCCTGCCGCCCCGCCGGTCGCATGGAAAAACGAACCATGCGGAAGAGAGTCAATCACAGTCGCGCCTGCATGAATCATCGCACCTGCCGACAATGCCGGTATTCCGGCTTCTAACAGTGTACCCGCAAATGTCTGTGCACCGATGGTTGCACCCGCTGTAGTGGACGCTGTCGCACCTGCCATCAGGATTCCCGCGATCGGAGCAAGAATAAACGCCGGCATATTCATCACTTCCAACAGGGAGATCACATCATACTGCAATGCCGAGGCTTTAATGATTCCTGCAATCGTTCCGGTTCCGATCAACAAGATAGAAACGCCTGTCACTTTGCCAAGTCCAAATTCCGCATACTCCTTAAATTTATGTATGTTTTTACAGGCAAGGGCACAGACAAATCCTCCCAGCGGAAGCGCGATCAAAGGATCGATCACAATTGAAAATAACGGGCGCAGGGAGAGAAGCAGAACCACTACCAGAGGGCCGGCTATCGCCTGTATAAAAGAAGGAAGTTCTTTATTATCCCTGTTCTCCAGATCCTGCTCGCCAACCAAGGCTCCCTGTTTTTTTGATAATACCGTGGCAAGAAGAATTGCTACCACCAATGCAAATACCGCCGGAATCACATTTGCCAGCATCAAAGAAGTCAAATCTACCCCAAATGCCTCTGAAACAGCAATCGTATTTGGATTCGGAGAAATAATATTCCCCGCCTTACCACCGCCGATCATTGCCAACAGCAGAGAAGGCTTATTGTACCCTGCCTTTTTCCCGATCGCCAAGGCAATGGGCGCAACCGTGATAACAGAAATATCAATAAAAACACCGACCGCACAAATAATCATGGTCGCAAGAGCAACCGCTATGATCGCACGCTTTTCTCCAAGTTTCTGGACAATCACTTCAGCAATTTTTTCCGCCGCACCGGTCTTGATCAGCGTCCCTGCCAGAATGCCGGAAGTCATGATCCTCAAGACAGAGGAAATCATGCTCTGTGAACCGCTGACCATGGTATCTACCGTCAGCACAAGATTACCACTTCCGATGATACCGCCGACCAAGGCACCTAAAATCAAGCTGTAAGCAGGCTGAACTTTTTTGATAATCAGGAAAATAGCCACAGCCATTCCGCATAACGCACCGATTGTTGTAAAATCATAATTCATCGCTCACCTTCTCCTTTCTCATTTCTTCGTCCGGATATTTATCAGCCGGAAGACCTGCTCTACCGTATCCGAAAGATTTGCCATCGCATTCTCCGGTTTCATCGCCTCATCCAGTGTGACAATACTCCGCAAGATGGGGAAGAATGCGTCAATTCCGTTTTTATTACATTCCGTCGCCTCTTTTGTAACGCTGCCCGCAAATGCAATGACCGGAATCTGATGTTTCCCTGCCAGTCTCGCCACGCCTACAGGAGCCTTGCCCATAGCCGTCTGCCCATCCAGTCGTCCCTCGCCTGTCACGACGATATCAGCACCTTCCATGTACTGTTCAAGCCTTGTCTCTTCCAGAATAATTTTAATGCCGGATTCCAGCACCGCATTGGTAAAAGTGAGGAACGCAAAGCCCATTCCCCCTGCCGCACCGGTTCCCGCCTGCTTGGGCGCTGCCTTCGGGTACTTTTCTCTGGCCAGTGTCGCATAATAAGCCAGCCATTTGTCCATCTGCATGATCATGGATGGCGTCGCGCCTTTCTGGGGACCGTAGACCGCACTGCACCCCGACTCTCCACAAAGAACATTTGTCACATCACATGCCACCCGAAATTCACACTCCGCCAATTCAGGAATTACATATGTATCTGTAATCTTTTCAAGCTGTTCCAGACCTTTCGCCCCAAACGGCACCTGATTTCCCTCTTTGTCCAGAAATCCAAATCCTAATGCCTGCAGCATCCCCACGCCGCCGTCATTAGTAGCGCTGCCGCCAATACCGATGATAAAGCGGCGGCAACCTTTTGCAATCGCATCCTTGATCACCTCACCGACCCCATAAGTCGTTGTATGCAGCGGATTCCGTTTTTCCTCCGGGACTAAAGTAATTCCCGCTGCGCCGGACATTTCAATCACAGCCGTTTTCGTATCCTCAATGATTCCATACCCACAGTTTACCGGCGTTCCCAACGGCCCTGTTACCTGAACTTCATGCATCTTACCGTTCATCCCGCATACGAGCGCGTCCACAGTTCCTTCTCCGCCGTCCGCCAGCGGCCTTATGACTACTTCTGCCTGCGGATCTGCCCTGTGGATTCCCTCTGCAATCGCCTGCCCTGCTTCCATGGAGCTTAGACTGCCCTTCAACGAATCAATTGCGACTACTGCCTTCATTCTGTTTTCCCCCATTCTTTTTTATTCCCCGTATCATGTTTACGGGTATTGCCTTGTTGAGTATAGTATATAATAATTTATGTCAGAGTTATATGTTCTATAAGACAATACTATTTTATTTTTCAACAAAATATTGTTCTATAGAACATATTCTGCTAAAATAAAAAGGTAAAAAGGGAAGACGTTAACCCGTAAATTGGTCAGTATTCAAAATTGCTATTTAACAAAGCACATAAATACCGAGTACCCTGATTGCAGCTCATAGCCGCCTACCCACTTTCGGACTAATAACAAAGAGAATTGAATTTATACATGTTCTTAGTTTGCTATCGGCAATCTGTAAGACATTGTATGATATGGTATGGCATTGCTTTGCAAATGCATAACACACGAGCCAAATGTAATTCCGGCTGATTTTCAAGGGGATAAATATGATACGAACAATCGATGAAGCTCTTGCTTTTCAAGTAGTGAATACTGTAAAAGATGTCTGTGGACAGGATATTAATTTTATTAATAAATCCGGCATTATTTTTGCCAGCACGAATCCGAAAAGGATCGGGGCTTTCCACGAAATCGGACATAAGGCGGCTCTGACGGGAACTACGATAGAAGTCTGCTCTGACGACAGCTTTGACGGAACAAAGAAAGGAATTAACCTGCCGGTCTATCACAATCACGAATTATTAGCCGTGATCGGCATCTCAGGGGAACCCGATCTTGTCAGAAAGTATGCCCATCTCGCGGAACGTATTACAAACTTACTAATTCGTGAACGGGAACTTGGCATGACAAGCCGGAATCAGGCTGATAAAAAACATTTTGTGATCGATTCGCTGCTCCGGAAAACCAACATCAATATGAATTATCTCCATTCCTGCCTGCAAGAGCTCCATATAGACTCTAAGACAAGCAAGAGGTTGATACTGATCAAAGCAGACACTCAGAACAAGACGGTAAATCAGTCACTGCTGGAACAGAAAATCAATCACATATTCCAAATGCTCTCACTCAGCCTTTACACCTTTTACTACCCAAACGAATATCTGGCCGTTATAGACGCGGAAATGTTTGAAAAGAACGCTTATATGCTGAACCGATTTGCTGTAGATCATAAGAATGCGCTTAAGATTGCCATAGGGAAATCCTGCTCCATATACCAGCTGGCAGATTCCCACGCCTCGGCGCTCACAACGTTAAAACATATTTCTGTCAATACGGAAGGTTTTCTTTTATTTGATGACCTGACGTTGGAAATCATTTTTTCCGGATTGAATGAAACAGAAAAAGAAGAATTTCTGTCAAAAACCATCTCGTCCCTGTCAGAAGATGATCTTCGGCTTGTGCAGGCATATTTTGATGAAAATATGTCTCTGGCCAATACCGGGAGACGCTTATTCTTACATAAAAATACGTTGCAATATAAGCTGAATCATATTTACCGGAAATGCGGGCTGAATCCACGGTGCTTTAAAGACGCTGTATTGCTGTACTTGGCACTGAAACTTGTGCCTGAGGAGAGGAATGCACTGTAGACGGGTCATCACCATCCACTTAGACTTTGCACTCGTGAAAAAGAAAAACCCTGCGATTGCCGAAACAGTCGCAAGGGTTTTCACTTCCCTATTTTTTACTGCACATACATATTCGTATATCCCATCAAGCTCTCGTCCACCTCTCTGGCGCACTCCCGCCCCTGACGAATCGCCTTAACCACAAGAGACTGCCCTGTATGCATATCGCCTGCGGTAAACACTTTGTCCACGCTGGTGGCAAACTTCCCGCTGTCTGTCTTCACATTCGTCCGGCCGTCCAATTCCACCTTGAAAGCGTCCGTGACATATTTCTGGCTTCCCAGAAATCCTGCCGCAATCAGCACGATCTGCGCATCCAGCACCTTCTCGCTGCCCGACACCTCTTTCATGTTCATGCGACCGGTCTTGTCGTCTTTTTCCCATGTCAGTGAGACGGTCTTAACAGCTTTCAGATTGCCGCTTTTATCCTTAATAAACTCCTTGACCGTAGACTCATAAATACGCGGATCATGCCCGAAAACTGCGATGGCCTCCTCCTGACCGTAGTCGGTCTTGCATACCTTCGGCCACTGCGGCCACGGGTTATTGTCGGCACGCTTGTCAGGAGCCTTGGGCATCATCTCGATCTGCGTGACGGATTTCGCACCATGTCGGATCGCCGTACCCACACAGTCATTGCCGGTGTCGCCGCCGCCGATAATCACCACGTCCTTGCCCTTGGTGTCCACATACTGTTTATCCTGAAAATCAGAATCCAACAGACTTTTCGTATTTCTGGTTAAAAAATCCACCGCAAAGTAAATCCCCTTGGCATCCCTGCCGGGTGCGGTAATGTCCCTCGGCTGGGAAGAGCCGCAACAGAGCACGACACGGTCATATTCTTTCAGAAGTTTCTCAGCCTTCATGTCCTTACCGATATCCGTACCAGTCACAAACGAGACCCCTTCCGTTTCCATCACCTTGATCTTCCGGTCAATGATATGCTTCTCCAGCTTCATATTCGGAATACCGTACATTAATAATCCGCCAATCCTGTCCGAACGCTCAAACACAGTCACCGAGTGTCCTCTCTTATTAAGCTGATCCGCCACGGCAAGTCCCGAAGGTCCGCTGCCCACTACTGCAACCGTCTTACCCGTCCTCACCTTGGGCGGCTGCGGCGCCGCATA
Organism: Lachnospiraceae bacterium; assembly: GCA_014804605.1. Taxonomy (GTDB): domain Bacteria; phylum Bacillota; class Clostridia; order Lachnospirales; family Lachnospiraceae; genus UBA3282. The sequence continues at coordinate 258,513 of JAAUZM010000027.1, forward strand.
ACCTTTCTCATAGGCATTCTCAATAATAGCGTACTCGTTCTCCTTCGTAGAAACAGGATCATCGTTCAGCCCGCAGGTACACGCCGCCTCACACAACGCCGGACACACTCTGGATGTAAATTCCGGAAAATTATTCGTCTTATGCAACCGCAGATATGCCTGCTCCCAGTTCCCCGTGTACACCAGATCATTCCACTCCGGCACCAGATTGTGCAGCGGACATCCCGAAGTCATTCCGCAAAGCGTCACACCCGACTGACAGAACGGCACCCCGCAGTCCATACACCGCGCTCCCTGCAGCTGCTGCTCCTCCATACTCAAATGCTCATGAAATTCATTAAAATTCTTAATGCGCTGTTTCGGACTCACATCCTTAGAAACCCTGCGCTCATAATCCAAAAACCCTGTCGGTTTTCCCATGGTATTCTCCTCCTGTCTATCACACTTCCCTATTACATTTCTGAGTTTCAAAAGATGCTCTGATGAATTTCCAGAAGCCGAGGGAACAAACTGTTCTCTTATGACCTACGTAGGAAAATGAGATTTTCTTAATATTCCGCCCAAAGGTTCAGCAATTTCGGGACACGGATGTCCCGGAAAGCCCGTAACGAGCCTGGATGGCGAGTAAAGGGCGGTTGCGTCCGCCTGTCTCAACCCTACCGGAATATTTTAGAAAATCCATTTGACAAAGCCGGGCATAAGAGAACAGTTTGTTCCCTCAGCCTCTCAACTTTATCAAAATCACCTTTTGAATCTCAACCTTCAATTACTTCTTCGCCGCATAAAACGCCTCAATCTGCGCCTGCTCCGCACTAAGCCCCTTCTCTTCCATCTGCACGATCAATTTCAACATCTTCTCATAATCATGCGGAATGATCTTCTTAAACCTCGGCAGATACTCCCCGAAATTATCCAGAATCTCCTTCCCCTTGACGGAATTCGTATAAGCCACATGCTCCTTGATCATCTCTTTTAACTCAAGCACATCATACTTGGAAGTAATCTCATAAGAGGAAACCATTTCCTTATTCGTCTTTGTATACAAGTCATTGTTCTCATCCAGCACATAGGCAATACCGCCGCTCATGCCCGCCGCAAAGTTCTTACCCACAGTGCCCAGCACTGCCACTCGCCCGCCGGTCATATACTCACAGCCGTGATCACCCACGCCCTCTACTACCGCTAGGGCACCGGAATTACGCACGCAGAAACGCTCGCCCGCCACACCGTTAATGAACGCTTTGCCGGATGTTGCCCCATAGAGCGCCACGTTACCGATGATAATATTCTCATCCTGTTTAAATTTCGATCCCTTCGGCGGATAGACGATGAGCTTACCGCCTGAGAGTCCCTTACCGAAATAATCGTTGGAATCGCCCACCAGCTCTAACGTCAGTCCCTTCGGGATAAACGCACCGAAGCTCTGGCCGCCGGAACCGTTACATAAGATCCGGTAAGTATCCTCCTCCAACCGGTCTCCGAATCTTCGAGTAATCTCGGAACCGAAAATCGTTCCGAAGGTACGATCGGTATTGGACACGTCCACCTCAAGGCTTCTCTTCTGCCCTGTCTCCAGCGCTTTGGAAAGCTGCTTTAACAATACTTTCTCATCCAGTGTCTTCTCCAGTTCGAAATCATACACCTGCTTCGGATCGAAGATACATTTCTCCTTGCTCCCCTCATAGGGATTGCTCAGGATCAGGCTCAAATCCACCTGCTTCTGACGATCCGTCAGATGATCCTTAACTTTCAAAAGTTCTGTTCTGCCCACCAGCTCATCTACCGTGCGGACACCTAGCTTCGCCATATATTCACGCAGCTCCTGCGCGATAAATCTCATGAAATTCTCCACATACTCCGGTTTCCCCGTAAACCGTTTGCGAAGCTCCGGATTCTGGGTTGCCACACCCACGGGACAGGTATCTAAGTTACATACTCTCATCATGACGCAGCCCATGGTTACAAGCGGTGCCGTCGCAAAACCGAACTCCTCCGCTCCGAGGATCGCCGCAATAGCCACGTCACGGCCGCTCATCAGCTTACCGTCGGTCTCAATGCGGACTTTGTTCCGCAGACCATTCTGTATCAATGTTTGGTGTGTCTCCGCCAAACCAAGCTCCCACGGAAGTCCCGCATTGTGAATCGAATTGCGGGGTGCCGCGCCCGTACCGCCGTCATAACCGGACACGAGGATCACCTGCGCTCCCGCCTTGGCCACACCGGCCGCAACCGTTCCCACGCCTGCCTCGGATACCAGCTTCACAGAAATACGCGCTCTGGTATTGGCATTCTTCAAGTCATATATCAGCTGCGCCAGATCCTCGATCGAATAAATATCATGATGCGGCGGCGGAGAGATCAGCCCTACGCCGGGCGTGGAATGTCTCGTCTTGGCAATCCACGGATACACCTTGCCTCCGGGCAGGTGACCGCCCTCGCCGGGTTTTGCACCCTGCGCCATCTTGATCTGTATTTCCTGCGCGCTGTTTAAATATTTGCTGGTCACACCGAACCGTCCCGATGCCACCTGTTTGATTGCGGAGCAGCGATTTAATCCATCCGCGCCCACGGTCAGTCTGTCGTCATCCTCACCGCCTTCTCCGGAGTTGGATTTGCCGTGCAGCCTGTTCATGGCAATGGCCATCGTCTCATGGGCTTCCTTGGAAATGGAACCATAGGACATAGCGCCCGTCTTAAATCTTGTGACAATCGTGTCAACTGCCTCCACTTCCTCTATCGGCACGGGTTTCTTCGCATAGTTGAAGTCCATCAGACCTCTCAGATTCTTAATGCTCTCCTCATCATTGACCGCTGCCGTATATTGCTTGAAGATTTCGTAATCTCCCCGTCTCGTTGACTCCTGTAGTAAATGAATCGTCTCCGGATTATACAGGTGCTCATCTGCACCGCTGCGCATCTGGTGATGTCCGGGGTTATCCAGCGTCAGATCCGTGGATAGACCAAGTGGGTCAAAAGCCATGGAGTGGAGCGTATCCGCCTCTTTCTCGATATCTTTTAAGGTAATCCCGCCCACGCGGCACACAGTATTCGTAAAGTACTTGTTAATCACATCCTTGTCTATACCGATGGCCTCGAAGATCTTGGAGCCCTGATAAGACTGGATCGTAGAGATACCCATCTTGGAAGCGATCTTCACAATGCCGTGCAGGACTGCGCCATTGTAATCATTCACCGCCGCATAATAATCTTTATCCAGCATATGATTGTCGATAAGTTCTTTGATGCTCTCCTGTGCCAGATAAGGATTGATCGCCGAAGCGCCGAATCCCAGAAGCGTCGCGAAATGATGCACCTCGCGGGGTTCCGCGGACTCTAAGATGATATCCACGCTTGTTCTTTTCTTCGTGCTTACCAAATGCTGCTGCAGGGCTGACACTGCCAGCAGGGATGGAATCGCCACCCTGTTCTCATCCACGCCGCGGTCGGACAAAATCAATATATTAACGCCGTCCCGATAGGCTCTGTCTACTTCCACAAACAGTCTGTCGATCGCCTTCTCCAGACTGGTATTCTTATAGTAAGTGATCGGCACCACTTCCACTTTAAACCCGTCAGACTTCATATTCTTGATCTTGAGCAGATCCGTGTTCGTCAGGATCGGGTTATGCACTTTTAACATATTGCAGTTCTCCGGCACCTCCTCTAACAAGTTGCCGTCTCTGCCCAGATAGACCGTTGTGGAAGTCACCACTTCCTCACGGATGGCATCGATAGGCGGATTAGTCACTTGGGCGAATAACTGCTTAAAATAATGGAATAACGGATGGTGCGCTCTGGACAGCACCGGAATCGGCGTATCCACACCCATCGCCGCAATCGCCTCCGCACCGTTTCTCGCCATCGGCAGAATGCTGGTCTTCAGCTCCTCGTAAGTGTAACCGAAAGCCTTCTGCATACGCTGCCTCTCCTCATCGGTATATTCCGGCACACGCTGATTCGGGATCTTCAACTCCTTAAGTGCTACCAGCTTGCTGTCCAGCCATTCACCGTAAGGACGGGCCGATGCATATCGCTCCTTCAACTCATCATCGTCGATAACTCTGCCCTGCAGGGTATCTACCAGAAGCATTTTGCCCGGATGCAGCCTCTCCTTCTCCACGATCTTGGAAGGATCGATGTCCAGTACACCTACCTCGGAGGACAGAATCAGGGTATCATCGTCTGTAATCATATATCGCGACGGACGTAGACCGTTCCGGTCAAGTACTGCACCCATGATATCTCCATCGGAAAAGAGAATGGAGGCCGGACCGTCCCAAGGCTCCATCATGGTCGCATAATATTGGTAGAAATCCTTTTTCTTCTGCGTCATGGTCTTGTTGTTCTCCCATGGCTCGGGAATCGTGATCATGACAGCAAGAGGAAGCGGCATGCCGCTCATCACAAGGAACTCCAGCGTATTGTCGAGCATTGCGGAATCGGAGCCGGAAGCATTGATGGCCGGCAGGATCTTGTGCATCTGCCCCTGCAAGTGCTCGGACTCCATATTCTCCTCGCGCGCCTGCATCTTATCGGCATTGCCGCGGATCGTATTGATCTCCCCGTTATGCACGATAAACCTGTTCGGATGGGCACGCTCCCAGCTCGGATTCGTGTTAGTGGAGAATCGTGAGTGCACGATGGCAATCGCCGACTCATAATCCTGATCCTGAAGATCGGAGAAAAAGGTGCGAAGCTGCCCCACCAGAAACATTCCCTTGTACACGATCGTCCTGCTGGATAGACTGACCACATAAGTTACGTCCGTGGACTGTTCAAATGTTCTCCGTAATATGTACAGTTTTCTATCAAAATCAAGCCCTTTAGACACATTCGCCGGTTTCCTGATAAAAGCCTGCATAATACACGGCATACACTCTACCGCCTTATGCCCTAACACGGNNGGCACGGTNGGCACNGTACGCCAGCCCAGGAACTGCAANCCCTCTTTCTCGGCGATGATCTCAAACATCTTCTTCGCCTGATTGCGCTGCAGCTCATCCTGCGGGAAGAAAAACATACCCACACCGTACTCCCGCTCGCCGCCNAGCNCAATTCCCAGCTCCTTCGTTACTTTAACCATAAACTTATGCGGCATCTGGGTCAGAATCCCGACGCCGTCACCGGTCTTGCCCTCTGCATCCTTACCGGCTCTGTGCTCTAAGTTTTCCACAATCTTAAGCGCATTCTCGACAATGACACGGCTCCTTCGTCCTTTAATGTTCACGCAGGCGCCGATTCCGCAGTTNTCATGTTCAAATTCCATGCGGTGAAGAGGCGCTTCCGGAACGGTTGTCTTCACATCAAACATAATTACCTCCCTGTCGAAGCAAAAGTTTTGTGCTTCTTTCAATATATCCCTTGGTTGTATTTCATGCTTATAAGCANAAAAAGAGGTCGCAAANGAAACACATTGCGCTCCTTTGCGACCTGCANGTATAATATACAACACTTTTGGGCGGTTGTAAACATAGACTTTTTCAAGAATTGTCAGATTGTTTNGCAATTCGTGTTTTTTAAATGCAATTATGTGACATCCGCAGTGTTTATGTCAGAATTGNGAATATAATTTGCGTGTCATGAAAGCGGCCGCNCTCACTCTAACACAAACCGCATGATCACNGGATCATGATCCGAATACTCATACCCGCAATCCATATTCCGATATTCATGGACAACCACNTTATCCGAGATGATAAACCCNTCCAGTGTGACCGTATAGGTCTCCCCTTCCTTATATGGACTATCGGCGCTTCTGCAGGATTCATGTGCAATATCCTCCGNCGTTTCGGCATAGTCGAGCGCCATACAGAAGCCTTCGGGAATCTTCTCCCGCGGAAACAGATANGCCCATTCCGGCGCATTCTCCGTAGCTTCCTCCTTCACGTTATGATTGTAATCGCCGCCGCAGATCACATAATTTCCCGCCTGATAATCCGCTGCCATATCTTCAAACAGCATGGAAAGCTGTCCTTCCCTGATTTCGTCGTTACTGCCGTATGCCGACAGGTGCACATTATAGAGGCACAGGAACTTACCGTTCTCCGTCGGAATCCGCGAAATCGAATAACATCTGTCCAAATCTACAAATTTGCTGAGCGACTCCGATATCGGAAAGCTCCGCCGCATCGTCTCCGTAATCTCGCCTCTCGCATAAGTCACCATCCCGGCTATATTCGCACCGTGTGGCTGCCATGGCGGAAAGAACAGGAACGGAGAATCGTAGTTTTGTGCAAAATCATAATAATACCCCTTAATAAACTGATTCAGGATCTCCAGTTCATCTATGTGATAGCTTCTTGTACCGTCCCGGTCAACTTCCTGCACCAGAATAAAATCCGGATCAATATCACTGATCATCGTCCCCATTGCAGAGACATTCGCCAGAACGCTTTCCTCGTCCCTGCCCCACGAATATTTCCCGCCGTCCATGAAGAAACTGTAATCCTTCGTGTAAGCACCGAACCCGATATTGTACGTCATAATCAGATACTCTTCGCCCGGCCCGACCTGAAATTCCCGGTCAAAATCTTCTTCCGCCCCGCTTTCATTGACTTCAAGAGTCAAATAGTCAGGTAATCGGTCATAAGCAATCAATACATACGCACAATACACGACAATCAATAATATGAGAGCCGCCAATGCAGACAATACGATCTTTGTGATTTTCTTTCCCTTTTTCAATACCTTGATCCTCCTCCGGCGGGTTCGTCCCTTCTATCGGCTCTTCCCGCATTCATTTCCAATCAATAATTTCCCTCTGTCCCCGATTATATCCGGATTTCCATACCACAGTGCAGCTGTATAAGCCGCTCACCCAGAATCGGTTTCATCAGATCTATCGCTTTTTGACCCGTACAGTGCCCTGTATAAAAGACAGTATTTGTTTTCCCAAGCTCCTCTGCCGTCTGCCGGATCACTGCCTTTTCTTCTTCCGTATAATCACTTTTCTTCATCATATGGAATCCGCTGATTACGATATCCGGCGTGCCTCCGTATATTTCCTGATACCGATCCATAATATTTAGTATGCCGTTATGCGCGCAGCCGGAAATCAATGCCTTCCGAGTCCCCTGTATCACAAGGCACTGCTCGTGCCCGAATTCATCCTGCCTGTTCACCCCGTCCACCCGCATCGACAGACCGATATTGCTCTGCGGCCAGAACCTCCTGCCAGTGATATCTGTAAAAAGAGANATCTCCNCGTCAATCATAAGNTCTCCGGACANCTTCTCCACNCGCGGCATCCGGCCGATCTCTTTATCAATTCCGATATAGCGCTCATCATGATAATAGTCGAAAAGCGCGCTTTGCTGCATATAGACGACCGCCTCATGATTCAAATCACGGAAAGATGTCAGCCCTCCGGAATGGTCGTAATGCCCGTGGCTTAGCACGACGATATCTACATCCGATAAGTCCACGCCTAACCGTCCTGCATTTGCCCATGTCTTATCACTCGCTCCCGTGTCCATAAGTACCCTGTGCTTCTTAGTTTCTATATAGAGGCTCAGTCCGTGTTCATACTCACACTGCGGATTGCCGCAAGTGTCTTCCATCAATACTTTGATATACATTTTCTCCCTTTTCCGGAAAAACCAAACGGTCAACCCTTCTTTCGGATTGACCGCCGTAACAATTCCGCCTTCCGCTTTCCTATCTTCCTCTTCCTATTGCAAAATCTGGTTCGTCTCAACGATCATATTCTCGACATTCTTGGCGAGTTGTGCCAGCTCCTCCATGGACATCTTGATACTCCTGCTATTATCAGAAGTTGATCTGACTCCCTCTATCGCACCTCCGGTCACATTAATCAGATTCTGAACCGTATCGTCAAAATTCTGTATAATCTGATTCACGTTCTCAATCGCATTCTTAACTTCTCCGTCACTTTCTTTGGCATTGCCGACGGATGCCTTGGAATTATCGGAAAGTTCACGTATATTAGTAGCTACAACCGCAAAACCGCGCCCGGCCTCGCCGGCTCTTGCTGCCTCGATGGCCGCATTCAATGAGAGCAGATTGATCTTGCCCGCAATCTTCTCGACATTCTGCGTCATTTCATTATACTTCGCAACGCTCGTATTGATCGCCTGCATCGCCTGCGTGATCTCCTGATTCATCCGATTCAGCTCTTCCATCTGAGTTGACACATTTGTCATATCCTGTGAACTCTTGCTGCTTTCCGCCTGAATCTGCTCGGCTTCCTGTTTAACTATCTCAATATTTTCGGCAAGATTTCCGAATACACGCATAAGCTCGTCATTCATTGCCAGAACTTTTTCGTTCACCTCGTTGACTTTACGACGTTCCTCCTGAATGGACTTCATCATAAACTCATGGCAGTTCTCCGGTGCATTGACCCCGCGCGCAACGGCGATCGCCATATCACGGCAGGATTGATAGCCGCAGGAATGGCAGTCAAAGTTTTTCTCATCCTTAGTATGCTTGCCGAGAAGTGCAAATGCATCCTCGATCTCGCGCTCCGTAATATCCGCTTTATGAGTATCATAATGCTTGTATGTACGAACATAATCATCTAAATTAAGCGTTCTGTCAAACTCGGCAAACTGCTGATCCACGCCCTTCTTTGTTGTATTGGCCTTGCGGACCTTTCTCGCGTGCTGCTCCACGTCATGCATGATATTATTCATGGCGAACCGTTGATAGTGTACACCCGTTGCCGGTCCGCCGTTACAGCCGTCTCCACAGTTAAGAACATCAAACAGATCCGGCTTATCCGACTCTCTGAGCGTACTGTATGTCTCCATGTCATGATACAGCGACTCCGTCCCCTCTGACGTAATGACATTCAGCCCCGGCGCATGCGTCAGGATATTGACCATCAAACCACCCGGTTTCGGATAGATCGCACCTTCTAAGCCCTGTGAACCGTCAAACTCAAATTCACTGTATATCTTAACTTCCGGCAATCTTACATTGTTCTGTGCAAAATATTGTCTCAAGTGTTCCATTGTCACATTGTAATCCACAAGACCTGTCTCACGGAACTCCTCAATTTTGGCAATACAGGGGGAGATCGCCGCTATTTTCCCTTTATATCCTAACACCTTCTTCATGTAGACAGCAAGGCACAGCATGGGGCTGTGTATCGGGGAAAGATTGGAGAAAAGCTCCGGCTTATGCCTCTGCACATAGTTTACCACCGCCGCGCAGGGCTGTGATATCAGTTTCTTCCCCGGATTTTTCTCCAGATACCGCAAATGAGCCCATGTACAGATATCCGCACCGAAACTCACGTCATAAATCTTCTTGATGCCATGATCGGACAGCCATTGCAATGCATGCCGCCAATTTCCGTCAAAGGCTATTTTAATGGAGGGCGCGGCAATCAACGCAATCTCCTGTCCCCTGTGCAGATCTGCAAGNAACTGNTCCGTATCNTCCANATACGNNCTCGCATNGTGCGAACANGCCNTGATACANGCCCCGCACTTAATGCANNNCTCATCNTCTATNAGAATCTTAAGCCGCCCTTCTTCATCCATACGGGCGATATTAGCGTCCCCTACCGGACATGCACGCACACANGCGTTACATCCNACNCATTTGTCTACNTCTACGTTAATAATACTCATAAGTTCTGTTCTCCTCCGTGCTTTAATACCGTATTTTTTCGTAAAACAATGCTGAATTTTCCGTTTGANGGAGCAGCTTTTTTAGGCAAAATACATATATAAATTATAAAATGTACGACATTACATGTCAATATGAGAAATGTATTGCTCTGTATTTGTATCTGCTTGTGGATTACTATTCACACATTGGCCAACCCGGTCGCTCAGAGTGAAGTTAATATCTGCCGGCGATAGAATTAGTGTTATAATCTATGATGGGAGTCGCGTACAAAAGATTTTTCACTCAGATTTACGGAGGTACATTATGACGGGCGGACTTACGCTGGGTATCATGTTCGTATTTTTTATTATCTGCATGTGGCAGATTTATGCGGTTAAACTTGACGTTCGCGTCAGATATTTGCTGATAGGCCTCGTCATTACATTGAATATCTGCCTGGTCATGCTATCCGAACTTAGAAAACAAGGCAAACTTTTACTGCTCTTCTGGTTGGTGATAAGCGGCGCCTTCTTACTGGCAGACCGTTTTCCCAAAAGAAAAACAACCAGAAACAATATCATCCTCCGCAGAAGCACGATCTCTCTGCCGGAAGATTATCTGTTCACAGTAGGAGTGAGCATGCTGGGGATAGAATTTTGGTTCCTGACGATCATTCAGGAAATCTTGTCTTCTCGATGATAACAACACAAACTACAGAACCGGTAAGCAGAGCCGCACAGCCGGGCACCGTGAAAAGCAGCCTATGCAGAGCCGCACTCTGGGCGATCGAGTACACCATAAGATTCGCTGTGGCATGAAACAGGCATGGGATTGCAAAGCTGTGCATCCGCTCATACAAATATGCCATCAGGATGCCCATGCACCCGCCGTACAGTCCCTGCACCGGATTACCATGATAGATTCCGAACAACACGCCGGAGGCGATAACTGCTGCCGCATGCGGGAAATAACGCCTCATACGGTTAAAGATCAGCCCGCGGAAGACGATCTCCTCCGTAATCGGAGAAATCATCCCGAACAGAATCATACCCGCACCAAACATGACACTGTACTGCTGTCTCGCCACATCCTGATAGCTTGCGGAGGATTCGACTATTCCGGTCAATGCAAGTAACACATTGAGTCCCAGAGACGATGCGGCGGCAAGCACGATCGTGAGAACTGTCTGTCCCACCGTTATGCCGTACTTTCCGCTCTCTGCACGTTTCTCCGTGACGCTCTTATTATCTGCCGTCGTACCGATCCCATATACGGCTTGTTTATGTTCTCTCAACTCACGCCGCAACATCGGAAGTAACGGCAGAACGGCGATCAGCATAGACAATCCACTGACCAGACTGGTCACCGTTTCCGCATGATCCGAAAGCCCGGCCAGATATTCCTCTCCGAGTCCTCCCGCAATCGCCCGGTATAAAGATGCGAGCAGATTGAACACCACAATATAGAGACCGAAAAAAAGTAGAAAAGGGCAGAAAATCTCCCACATTCTATTTAACCAATGATTGTTATGGTCGCTATTCATAATCGGCATTCTTTCCTTCCTATATTTTTCAATCATATACACGGAAATCCCCACATTGAAACCGTTCCGGTCGCTTTGATGTTCCCTTTCGTCTGCACAGGTACAGCATTTGCGTCAGTACCATACCATTCTCGGAAACCTTATTTCCTAAACCTTTATCCCACTGTTTCGTCCTTATTATACTGAAAAAGCCGGTTGCACTCAACCGGCTTTTTGTATTTTTACACCATAGGAAATTCCCCGGATTGCCACGAGTTTGCGAAGCGTAAGCAAGCAAATCTCGCAATCGAGCTCTGCTCGATTTTTTACCAATGTGAAAACATAATCCCCGCAAGCGGTGACAACACGATCATGATCACTGAAAATGTGAACGATTCTATGGAAATTAACGTCGCCCGCTGCTCGGACGGAAAACTATCCTGGAGAATCGTATTCGTTCTCACCTGGAGTGCGTCATCACTGAGCGCAGCAATAAACCCGCCGATCGTCATGACGATATACATCCCGGAATGCTCGATTAAGACTCCCGTAAACACCAGAAATGCCGTTACCATGAACACGCTCCGATACCGCAGTTTCTTACACATGAGTATCACTTTGGCACCGAGTATGCCTCCCATCTCCATGAAAAAAAGGGAAAAACCAAGCGCCCAGTCCGGTATCCCCGCCTCAGGCAGCTTCGCCTGCAGGAAAAACAGCAGTAAGATGTCAACCGCACCGACCATCGAATTGCAAAACATCAATAAAATTGCCTTCTTCGCGCTTTTCAGAAAGGAAATACTTTCAGCAAAACACGTGATGAGTTCGCTTCTGATGGAAGCGATCATGTTTCCCTGACGATTGCCCTGCTCATCCCCTATGCGCACTTCCTGCAATGTCATAAGAAGACTGATTTGCACAATGCACATGCAAACGTCCGTGCTGTACGCCAGTTTATGCCCGATCAAAAGCGCAAAACCGGCACACAGGGTCGAAACACCGCTGCAAAGGCGGTAAATAATCAATTGATTGGAGGCGTACTTTTCGTAATACCCCTCATGCGCCACCGTTTTCAGAGAATCGTATGCAAGCGCATCTCCCGATCCCGATGAGAAGTTATAACTGAGCGCCTGAAATGCAATCGATGTACATACCATAAACAGGTTACAGGAAAATATCATAATGATATTCCCGATCATCCGCATGATACTGCTGACTACCAGCATATTTTTTCTTCCGAATACATCGGCAAGAACGCCTGACGGAATCTCGAAGAGCAGGCTGATAATATGGAAAACAGTCTCCGCCATGCCGATCTCCACCAGGCTATAGCCTCTCGCCGCAAGAATTGCCACCCATGCGCCTGTCAGGGACAGATTCCCCAGCACGGATGATGCATATAATTTCGATATTTGTTTTTTAATATTTAACATAAAAAAACCTCCTTAACAAATTGAAATACGTTCAATTATGAGCTTCGCTCAATTATGAACCGCGCTCTGTCAGCGCGTCTTCCATATCGTTAAGGAGATAATGTACCTATTTTATTTTGTAAGATTTACTGCAACACGACCAGTATCCTACTGATATACCGGCTATCTGCCCGACAGCATTGCCGGCCGCTCTGTTCCCATATAAATCTTCCTAAAAAAAGGCGCACTATCCCCGTTAAGGAGAAAAATCGAACCTTTTTGCAGTTGAAGATTTATCATTTTCCAGATCATGTTTTAACCTCTTACCTAGTATAATTCACTATAATTAACCTTATGTTTCACTTGTCTATATTCTGCATGAAGTATTAAGACAATTAAAGCAGGTCATACTATTATCTGTTCTCAATACTAGCATGTAAATTTGTATATTGCAACTAATTTCTCACCTCCCTCTCATCCATGCACTCGAATCCGATCTGATCATCTTTGGCGACCGTAATCGTGATATTCCTTGTACTGTACTTCTTCGCGAGTTCATTCAACTTGACTATAATATCGCTCTTATCCATCTTGAGAAGCTCTTCGATATCTGTCTGTTCCCAGAAGTCTTCTATGCCGTCTGACATGCCGCCAACCGCACGGTCTCTTTCACCGACCGTCACCTTCTCCTTGTCACTGACATGATAGCTGAACGAGTAATACATCTGGCACCAAGTAAGCTGCGGTGCCTCGTCCCCCGGATTTTTCGTCAGGGTGTCACCGATACTGACATCCTCCGCTTCCTCTTCTGTCTTTCCTCTATACAGGCTTCTGACCACCATTGCGTTTTCTCTTCCTGACAGCCTCACCGTGCGGGTAATAAACGCCTTATCCTCTTCCGACAAGTTCACCCGGAAATCATCCCAGATTCTGTCACATTCGATTCTGTCGTAACTGTCGGAGTGCTCATTACCCCACGCAAGCAGCGCGCTGTTGAAATCTGCCAGCGACATCTTCCCGTAATCAGACTTTTTCAAGGAAAGCATAAGGTCGTAATCCTCATTCGTACCGGGCAGAAATTCCCTGACTTCCTCACTGACATCATGCCACCCGTCCGTTGACTGCCTGCGCCTTAGGTTCCACTCATCCTGCTCTTTCCCGGTAGCTGCCCGCAGTCCGGTAAGATTTCCATCTTCATCATAGACCGCGTACACCTCTATGCTGTCCTCTGCGTATATATTCTCACCGATTCCGGAATGTTCCGTGATCCATATGCCGCACTTCTCATCCACGAGCCCACGCACTTCCTTACCCTGAAAGTACATCTTACCTTCATCCGCCTGTACGTCATATTCACAGGTAAGCCCGAAGGGTATATATGGCTTAAGCACCTCCTCCCACTGTTCTGCCCGGTCATTCTGATACTCCGCCTCCAAAGCCCGCTCTTCCTCCTGCTGCCTCTGATATTCCGCTTCCAAAGCCCGTACTTCTTCCTGCTGTCTCTGATATTCCGCTTCCCAGTCCCAACCTTCTTCCGATGTATCGCTGCCATCTGTGCGATACANNCTTTCCCAAGCGGCCGNTATANCCACTCCANATCGACCCGAATNTCCTCTGTACTNANNGCCGCTGTCAATTCGCTGATCANGCTGTCTATNACTCCCNGCATCANTTCCTCGTCCGCCAATTCCTCTGTCATANANCCTGNCAGANANTNCGNTATCCGATCCGCCAGTTCCANACGNATATCANCATAGNNTCCCACNGTCAGGCTGTCAGCGTCTAAGATCNTCACNNTCATCACATATTCCANAATNGCCATGTCNTATGNTACATTNTNCTGTCGCGGNNAATCGATCCCNCTTACCGAAACNGCTCCGCTAAAATCCCGTTCCTGCCATTTATCACCGGTCAANGGGTCCANTACATTGANCANGAANGNNGCCCTGTCNTCAGTATNACNNTTCTCATANAATNCTTCGCTTTGNGAAAANCGNTCTAATAAGTCTCTGTATTCCGGCGTGTCAGTCAGCGCCCATACTTTATCCTGAAATTCCGACACGGTCATATCCTCGTATCCGTCGAACCTAAGAGCCATGAGTTTATCGTATTCTTCCTGTGTAAAGCCGGCATCGGCACCTTTCTTTCCGGCTGTCCGATCCGTTTCTGATTCAATATCATTTTGAAGTGCCACATCGTCATTGACCGAATCAGTTAACNCGGTCGTCCGCTCAGCATTCCCCGCTGCTGATGTGGCAAACGCAGTGGTTACGCCTACTACCAGACCTGCCGCAAAAATAACCGCGCCCAGTGAAATCTTCTTAATCTTCATAATTGCACGCACCCTTTCTTCTATCGCATTCTGACTGAAATTATTGCATAGCGGCATAATCCCGCTTCTCTTAGCTTCCATATTGATCAGCATGTTCGCATAAGCTGATCTGTCATCGACACCGCATCTGCGTACGACACTCTCGTCACAGGCAAGCTCGATATCCCGGTTGAGCAACATATACATTACCCACACAAAGGGATTAAACCAATGGAGGCAGAGTGCAGTGACCATAACCAGTTTCCACACATTGTCTCCGTAACGGATATGCATATACTCATGCCAGAGTACATATTCCAACTGCTCTGTTTTCTCCCACTCTGTTCCCTTAGGCAGCAGGATAACAGGGTAAATGACTCNATAAGTCAATGGCGTGTCGATTCTGTCAGACATTTTCACATCCACGGGCCGGCGGATTCCATGTAAGACCCTGTGACTCTGCCATGCTGAAAAGAATCTGTTCTTTTGTGGCGTACGNCTTTGCTCCACCCATGCTTCCACANATGCATTGTGCNCTNGCNGAGACATAGCGAACTCGATTCGGCAGCGCGCGTAGGTGACGATGAAGAATACGGCACATAATACCGCACCCACAGCCCAAATAATCAGCGCAGTCATGCTGCTTGTCAGTTTGACTAGCTTAGTCACTTTTGTTTCTCCGACGTCATTCTGTGTCTTTAAAGTCTGTGCACGCAGTCCGTTGCCCGTGGTCTCCGACCGCTGTACTGATGTACCTTGGTCTGTTGCCTCTGACTGCTGTACTGCTACACCTTGCCCCGTTACCTCCGACTGCAATACTTTTGTTTCCTGTTCTACTGCCTTTGACTGTCCTGTTGATGTGCTCTGATTTGTCATCTTTGACTGCGACAGTGCTTCTCCATACCTTCCGCCTGTCGTCCGCCCTGTCTCCAAATCTTCCCGAGTCGCGGAATCAATTTTTACATCAACCCCAAGAAGAGAATATATGCTGTAATCAGACGTAATCTCAAACGGAATGAGCAGTCTGGTCAGTACAACACACCACAATACGATAAACGTCCTCTTAGGCAGCCTGTTGACCGCCGCGGTCCGTATCAACACTACGGCCAAGATCATAATTGCCCCATATAAGCTCATTTGCAGTAATCCCATAATTTATCCCCATTTCTGTTATCTTCGCGCTTTCCGCCAAGTTACCTTTCGTCACCGATAACGTATGCGGCAAATCCACACTTTCTATTCCAGTTCTCCGACGATCTGACGAAGCTTCTCAATCTGCTCGGCGGACAATTTCTTTCTGCCAAGCAGCGCCGCAAACAGCCTGTCAGCGGAGCCGTCATAGACTTTATTGATCAGCTCGTTGGTCTCCGCCTCCTGCACCTCCTCTTTCGCTATGAGCGCATGGCACATGAAATTCGGTTCCGAGCGCTCGATCGCGCCTTTTTTGATGCAGCGTTTAATCAGTGTATACGTCGTATTCTTATTCCATCCCAGCTCCCCGGTCAACTGCTCTGCGATGTGTTTCGCCGGGACGTCTCCCTCATTCCAGAGAACTCCCATGACTTTTAACTCAGAATCAAATAATTTGGTGGTTTCCTGATCCATCTTGCATTCCTGCCTTTCTCATATTCTGTGTTAAGCCGACTTGCAGTCAGCATGTCTCGTAATATTTCTTCCCAAATTTCTATCCAAAGCGTGATAAGACTGTAGTAGTCTGTTTGTTAACTACAGACTACTACAGTCTTATCACGATGTCAATACCATATTTTGAAAAGTATTCCGCTTCCCTTCTACCGCATAAGCACCTTCCCGAGTTCTTCCACTGTCTCCACGATCATATCGGCTCCCGCCGCTTCCAATTCTCCCTGCGCGGCATAGCCGTATGCCACGCCGACAGAATCAATATGATACGCCTTGGCACCTTCGATATCAAACTTCCTGTCACCTACCATGACAACATCCTGTCCCTGCTCCGCACCGTGCAAAAGCTGCCGCAAGGCTTCCTCCACAACTTCTTCCTTCTTACCCCGCGTTCCGTCCAGCTCACTCCCCACAATCACCTCGAAATACGCATGAATCCCGAAATGCTCCAAAATCTGCGTCACAAATACAGTGGGTTTGCTGGATGCCACCGCCAGATGTCGTCCCGNCTCTTGCAACTCCTTTAACATCTGCGGTATCCCCGGATAGATTTCATTCTCGAATAAACCGATCGTAGAAAACCGCTCTCTGTAGTATGCAATCGCCTGCTGTATCTTTTCCTCATCAAATCCGTAAAACTCCCGGAAGCTGTCCGACAGCGGCGGTCCGATAAACGGTTCCAGCCTGTCTCTGTCAGGCTCCTCGATCCCAAATTTCCTGAGCGCATGCTGCACACAGCTTGTAATACCCAGTTTCGGGTCTGTCAGCGTTCCGTCTAAATCAAATAGTATGTACTGATACATTTCTGTTTTCCCTTCCTTCTCTTCGAACCGTTCTACAGCCCTTTCAAAACCTCCATCAGTTCACGCCAGTCATGAATATGCAGATAGTCAAAATCAACCTCAATCCCGTCATTTTGATGTGCATAGGGATTAAAATCACCCGGCGTATCGCCCTCATACAATACCGGATACATACCGGCTCCATGGGCTCCAATCACATCATTTGCTATACTGTCACCGCAGTACCAGACCTGCTCTGCCGAAAGTCCCGCTTTTCTGAGCGCAGTGTGGAACAGCATCTTGTCCGGCTTTCTGATGACATATTCACTGGATGCCATGATAAATTCAAATCTGTTATTTGATAGAAGTCTGTTGACTCTATTAGTCAGTGCGCGTCCAGACCATCCGATATTGCTGATGACCGCCGTGCGTATACCGCTTTCATTCAGATAATCTAACATCTGCTCCGCATAGGGCATCACCGCTCCTTCGGATGCGGCATTCCATTCGATTTCTTCAAGTTCCTCATAGGAAATGCCAAACGAAATTCCCAGATACTCATAGATCAGCCGCATAAACTGCCATTCGTGAATCTCTATGCCGCTGTTTCTCTGCTCACCAAACCGGCTAAACAGTTTCTGTACCTCTTCATAAATCTGCTTTGCCGTAAGATTCTGCGGATTTTCCACAATATACGGATAGGCCGCTTCCTCACATCGCAGCGCATTAAATCCCGGCTCATAGAGCAGTGTATGTCCATAGTCAAAAATGATCATTTCCGGCTTTGTCATGTGTGTTTGTCCTCCCTTTCCACTATTTTGACAACAACCCGTATTGTTGTCAAGGAAGTGAATTTCTGGTTTCATTTTTATATCATTTTTGATTGCATTTTTGAAGAAAACAAGTTATAATCCTTCATATAATTTAAAAAATTACATTTTGTAATATTTTTGCGAATTATGTGTATCCTATTACCAAAAGGGTGGGTGATAAAATGGAAAATATATTCTATTTATTAAATATGAGCGTCTCCGGCATCAAAAACATCAAGGAGGAAGTACGTCTGAATTTTTACAAAAAAACCGTTGATAAGAATTTTGATCCGGAAAAATATAGAATTAAAGCTATTTATGGCGAAAACGGCTCCGGCAAATCAGCTCTGATTACTGCCGTCAAAATCCTACAGGATTTAATTGTTCAGGATAACTATTTAAATGAATCAAAAACACAGTTGTTTTTAGATGAAATTATTAATAAAAAGACGCACACATTCCGCTTGTGCTGCGAGATTCTTCTAAAAGAAGATGATAAAAAGAGTATCTATAAATATTCGGTTCATATGGCTAAAGGGAAAAGCGGATTATATGAAATTCAACACGAAAGTTTGCAAGTAAAAAACGGNAATTATNTNAACAATAANTNTACAACTGTTTTTGAATGTAAAAANGGTGAACTNCTATCTGTTNANTGNACNGNANANNAAAGAGANTCCCTCAATAANAANACCATTAATCTATTGTCTTCNCGTTCNTTTATATANTTATANATTATNAATTNTANNGACNGATNNCATANNNGAANAAGATNCTGNTNNCAAANAANTNTNNATTCATCTANTNNNANTTT
>JAAUZM010000027.1:277390-358753 GCA_014804605.1 Lachnospiraceae bacterium
TTTATTCTGNCNATAACAGTATATCTTGGAGAAGAAGACCAGCATGAACTGTTNTTTTTNCAGAAAAGAATAAAAGAAAGCGGATTAGGTCAACAGACATTAATAGACGAACTTTTAAAGCAGGACGACAGCCAAAACTNNTTTTCCAATGTCAATGACAAGCTGATTACAAAAGAACATTTTGAAAAGTATAAGGAAAAAGTAAACCGTCTGACTCAATTTATCAAAATCTTCAAGACCGACCTAGTATCCATCGACATCGATGCCAAAGAAAACGGCGAGTACTATGTATGCGAGTTAAATCTCAACTATGGCGATTATGTCATTAATAAGGAATTTGAAAGTACGGGAATTAAGAAACTGATCAGGTTATTTGACTGCTTCGTGTCTGCAAGCAACGGCGGCATAGTTTTTGTTGATGAAATGGATTCCAACCTAAACGATGTGTATCTGTGCAAATTAATTGAATATTTCATGTATTACGGCAAAGGACAGCTCTGTTTTACAACGCATAATCTGGACCCCATGAGTATTTTGAAAGAAAATCGGAATTCCATAGACTTCTTATCGAGTGATAATCATTTAGTAACATGGACGGCGCGGGGAAATGCAACGCCTGAGAATTGCTACCGAAACGGTATGATCGAAGACTCTCCGTTTAACGTCGAAGCTTCTGACTTCGTAGGAATTTTGGGAGAGTGATATTATGGCGATTCAATTAATATTGTGCATGGAGACAACCAAGAAGGCCGCTACGGACGACATTTATATTACCGATACGATACGCCATGTGTATCAATTAAACAATCAAATTAAAATCAGTCGAATATATATGGGTACCAAGACCAAATACAACTCCAAAGATGTCCTGCGGGAAATTAAGGAAAAAATCGACACCTATACATTCGGAGATACTAAAGTAATTTATTGCATCGACACCGATGACTATGAGAAAAACATCGAGCACAACAATGAACTGAATGAGATCAGCCGATTTTGTGATAAAAATGGTTATGATTTAGTATGGTTTTGCCACAATGTTGAAGATGTTTTCCTGAGCAAAGTGATTTCAGATTCCCAGAAAGTATCGGAAGCAAAAGCCTTTAGAACCAAGGCGCGGATAAAGGAAATTCCTCTGAACCAATTATCCGGTAATATCAAACGGGTACATACAAGCAATCTGTTGAATATACTGGACAAATACTTATCAAGAAAAGCATAACTATATTCAGAAAGGCTACCAATTAAAACGGTGCGAAGTATATCTCCTGAACTACCCACACCGTTCTTGTTTCTGATTTATCACTGTCCTAATCCCGCCTACGCCGTCATAAACATCCCGTAAGCATTCAATGCCTGCTGCATCTGGTAACTAACGTTACTGCCGGTATCCGTCATATCGGCTGCGCCCTGACCCGCTACCGCTTCGGTCGTCTTTACCGACTGTGCTACCGCCTGATCAAACTGTGCTACCACTGCCTCGGAAGACTGAGCCTGCTTGGTCTCATNCTCTGCCGCCTGCGTCTCCTGCGCTGGCTTCATAACCCTTGCCGCATTATTCTGTCCACGCTGCATCTGCATCNCAAGCATACTCTGAAAATCAAGNGTCTGTCCCTTCTTAAGCGGATTAACATTCTTGCTTTCGTCAGTAAGCTCACTGTAATCAATCTTCTTATCCAGCACATTGTCAGANATCTTAGACAATTTATTCATGCTGGCCGAGCTTAACATATTCGTATTATACACATAAGGCTGAGCGCCGTACGCACTTAATGCTCCGATCGTCATATCATATTCCCTCTTTCTGACATCTGAAACAAACCATTCTTTCTTCCACTATTTTAGTACTTCTCCCCCAAATATACAACCCTATTTTTTTAAAATCTCCGAAGCTCTTCCGCTCCCATCACTTAATCTCCTTCGCCACCACATCCAGCGCCTCCGCCTCCTGCTTCAGCGCCTTAGCCGTNCGATAGATCCTCGACACGATCCAGATGTCCGACAGCCCGTCATAGATCANGAACAGCCCGATCAGCATAACTACCGTATCCAGCGCCTCAAAAGGCCGGCAGATCAACAGCACNCCGAATCCTATCGTAAGCAATCCTAAGATCAGCGCNANCCACCATTTGTCATACTTATCCTTGCACAGTGAGACCGCCTGCTGCAGATCATTGATTCCGTGCAGCACGATCACGATACCNACAATGATCGGGATGATTGCCAACACCTTATCCGGCTTCATCAGAATCCAGATACCCACCACTGCCAGTACGATGCCCGTAATCAGACTCATCTGCGCATACATACTGCCGTCTTTGTTCGTGAAATACACCGCCAGCCGCACGCCGCCGCCGATCAGCAGTACTGCCCCGATCGCAATACATACGATCTGCATNGACAGATCCGGCCACACTACCAGCACAATGCCCAGCACGACACACAGTATGGCGGAAATCACGATATTTGTCTTTAGTCTCTTCAATAAGTTACCCATACCTATCCCCTCCCGTCTTTAGGATACTCTTACTTTTTGCTATCTACGTTATATGATCATCATCTTACCTCATTGACNCCNCTCACNTTAGCGCCTCTTTCCACTATGCATTCCATCTCTCTTGCCAATGCCCCTGCGCGCTGTCGGCACCACAGCAGATACACTGCCTTATAGCAGCCGTATCCCAGTGCGGCTCCCAGACANTTCAGCATGATATCGTCCACNTCAAAAGCGCCNAANGCNCTGAATAACTGGAACATCTCAATACCCAGCACAAACACGAAAGCATTCAGCATAACTGCCGGAAAGCTTCGCATCTCATCGGACACAAACGGAATCAGAAANCCCAGCGGCACNAAAACCANTATATTGCCGGCCAGATTTTCTACGCTGTTCAGCTTATGGGCATATACAATATACATTTTAATTGTTTTAAACGGCGTAAAGTTNGCCGTACCCAGTCCTTCCAATATAACGCTTCTCTGCCACGTATCAGCAATCGCACGAAGCTGNTCNATCGGGTACTTGAAAATAATGACCTTGATCACAAACAAAATGTAGACAGCAAAAAAGAATTTCATCCAAACCTTCCACGGGTTTCCTTTTTGCATCACGCATTCTCCTTATCAAACCTGATCTCCCACGGATTCTCCTGACCTTCCATATATCGCTTACAGCTCATAAGAGAGTCCTTAACTACGGTCTCTACATAATTTTTCGTATANAAGGCCATGTGATGGGAGACCGTCACATTCGGAAAACTTCTTAAAAGAGCAAGTTCCCTATTCTTTAATATATCCGACTTGTGGTCATAATAGTATAAACCAAACTCATTTTCTACAACATCTAATCCCGCCGCACCGATTTTGCCGTTCTCGATCGCCTCGATAAAAGCATCGGAATCAATCAGCGCTCCTCTCGCCGTATTGACGATCACCACGCCGTCCTTCATCTGCGNTATCGTATCTGNGCAGATCAGATGATGATTTTCCTCGGTGAGCGGTGTATGCAGCGTGATCACGTCCGCTTCTTTCCAGATCCGCTCAAGCGGCACATACTCGGCATACTGCCTGANTTCTTCTTTTTCATAAAGATCATACGCCAGAATACGGCANCCGAAACCGGACAGGCTCTGTACCACCGTAGCGCCGATCCTTCCCGTGCCGATGACTCCTACAGTCAAATCTTTTAATTCTCTGCCGTTTAATCCCGCCAGCGTATAATCCTGCAGCGCAGTTCTCCCCAGAATCGCGCCCATCTTACGGATGGACATGAGAATCAGCATAACCGTATAATCCGCCACGCCGTGGGGTCCGTAAGGCGCATTACCCACCTTAATCCCGCACGCCTTCGCCGCTTCCAGATCAATATGGTCATAACCGATGGTTCTGGTCGTAATGTACTCCACGCCGTTCTCCTGAAAAGCGCGCATCAATTCCGCGTCGATCTTAGACGTGATCACATCCACACAACGACTGCCCCGACATAANGACACATTATCCTTNGTCGGCGCATCCGCACACAACACNAGCTCTATTCCCAATTCCTTAGCATATTCCGTAAAAAGNTCCTTCTCATCAAAAGCCCTGCAATTATAAACCGTAACCTGCATATCNGTTCCTTCTTTCCGATGTTATTCGTCCTTCAACCATCTGCGCGTCNGNTTTAGATGCTCTACGAACATCCGGCATCCCCGCCCNNACCTTTCCTNTTTATAATCTTCTTAATNATCGCCGGTTCCTCCAGCCTGATCCGCGCAGCATCTGCCAGTTCGCGCTCCTGCTCCTCGGCTGACTGCATTTCCTCCTGATAAGTCGTCTCCATTTCTCTCTCATATTCTTCGACGATCGCCGTGTCCTCCGGNCGAATCCTGCGAAATTTATTGAATCCCGCCACCAGAATCTCTATACTCTGTTTCGTGGTGTCGAACACACCCTCCTCATACAGATTGACAACNATAATTCCGATCGGCACCGCAAAAATCATGCCGACCACTCCCGCCACCTTGTATCCTATGAAAAGAAGAAACAGGGTCGGAATNGCCTCCATGCCCATGGAATCNCCCACGATCTTAGGCTGGATCATCTGACGGACAAGCTGCCCCACACACCAGATAATGAGCAGTCCCACCGCCATCTTATAATTTTTATTCAATATCTCGATAACCGCCCACGGAATCATGACCGTGCCCGTCCCGAACACCGGCAGGAAATCCAGAAATGCAATTCCCAGCGCTACCAGAAGTGCATAGCGCACATGTAGTGTCAGAAGCCCGATCACCAGCAGCACATACACCCAGCACTCGATCTTAAACTGCGCCTTGAAATAACCGCCCACCGCATTGCGCAGACTTCTGCGGACCAGATTACAGCGATATCTGACGGAATCCGGAACATATTTCTTCACCATATCCGACATATAACTCTTATCCGCTACGAAAAAGTACGCCGACAGGATACACATTACCACGCCCAAGAATATATCCGGCAGCTGCTTCGCTACGTTTCCTACCGCCTGAAAGGTCGGCGTTCCTGCCCCTTCCATAAAACTTCCGAAATATTCTCCCATCTCGGCGCCTATATTATCCAGCGTATTCTGCATGTCNGCNGGCANTCTGTTATACACNCCTTCCAGATTCCTGCCTACCTCATTAAACTCTGCCANGATGCTCTCCCACATCGCAGGCAGNTCATTGACAAAATTAATGCCCTCACGCACCANCGTTGAACCGATCCCGTAGACTAGCAGGATNACNCCGGCAAGCACCGCAACGATTACGATCACNGAAGCCCCCTTACGTCTTACCTTCAGCCTCTCCTCAAAAAATCTGACCACGGGAGAAGCAATCAGCGCAATGATCCAGCCGATGATAAACGGCATGAAGAAGATAATGCACCTNGGCAGCAGAAAAATGCANAAAAGNAAAGCGACCAATGCAGTCAATAAATTCAATATGACTTTAAAATATGTCTTGAATGATTGGTTCATAGCTCTTCCTCGCACAATATCCCGTCCAGCAANTCATAGATTTCNTCCCTGCCNTGTTTTGACAGGGANGAANAGGGTATGACAGTTGTGTCATCTACTACGTCAAGTGTGTCAGTTATCAGTTTAACCTGTTTTGCNATCTGGCTCCTCTTGATCTTATCCAGTTTCGTCGCAATAATGATCGGCTTATAGCCTCTATCCANTATCCANTTATACATGATCCTGTCATTCTCCGACGGTGCATGTCTGATATCGATCAGCAGAAATACCGCCCGAATCTGCCTTGACTGATGCAGATAATCCTCGATCATCTTGCCCCACTGTGCCTTCACCTGNTCATTCGCAGTGGCATAACCGTATCCCGGCAGATCTACGAAATACATCTGATCATTAATATTATAATAGTTAATGGTCTGGGTCTTGCCCGGCTGGGAACTGGTACGCGCCAGAGACTTACGATTCATAAGCCCGTTGATCAGCGAGGATTTGCCCACATTGCTCTTCCCCGCGAAGGCGATCTCCGGCAGTTTGTTCTCCGGCAGTTTACTCGTGATACCGCACACCGTCTCCAAATTCACATTCTTGATAACCATAACGCTCCTCGTTTCCACAGGCGCTTTATACTATATGGAAAATGCCCGTTTTCCGGCATTCACATCACACCCTGATCAGCGCATATTCCGCGACCTGTTCCATATGACTCACCATATGTATCGTAAGCCCATCCGTAATCTCCTGATCCAGTTCCGCGATATCCTTGGCGTTTTCCTCCGGTACCAGAACTGTTTTGACNCCCGCNGTCTTGGCNGCNAGNATCTTNTCNTTCAATCCGCCGATCGGAAGCACCCTGCCCCGCAGAGTGACTTCACCGGTCATCGCTATGTCCGCNTGCACGGGAATCCCTGTCACCGCCGACAGTATCGCCGTGGCTAAAGTGATCCCTGCGGACGGTCCGTCCTTAGGCACGGCNCCTTCCGGAATATGGATATGAAAGTCATTCCCGGTATACATTTCCTCCGGAACNTGATACCGTTCACTGACGGAACGCACNTAACTCATGGCAATCCTNGCGGATTCTTTCATCACGTCTCCCATTTGACCAGTTAGGTCAATTTCTCCGTCACCCGGCATAATGTTGACTTCTATCTGCAACGTATCCCCGCCCACACTGGTCCATGCAAGACCTCGCACAATACCGATCTCATCCTTGTCATTAANCTTGTCCTGCATGTATTTCGGTTTACCGAGATACTGCTCCAGATCACCGGCCGTAANGTTGATTTCCGCACNACTGTCAGCCTGCTCCTCCGCGNCCTGCATTTCTTCCAGTATATGCTTTGCCACTTTACGGCATACCTTGCCGATCTGGCGNTCCAGTCCNCGCACGCCNGCCTCTCNCGTNTATAAACGTATCATATCACGCAAAGCGTCATCCGTAAACTTAAGTTTTTCCGCCTCGATGCCGTTCTTCTTAAGCTGTTTCTCCACCAGATGCTCTCTGGCAATATGGAATTTCTCATTTGCCGTATAACTGTTTACCTCGATAATCTCCATACGATCCAGAAGCGGCTTCGGAATCGAATCCACGGCNTTGGCAGTGGCAATAAACAATACTTCCGACAAATCCATCGGTATCTCCACATAATGATCGCGAAACGCGCCGTTCTGCTCACCGTCCAGTACCTCCAGCAGTGCCGATGCCGGATCGCCCTTATAATCATTGCTCACCTTNTCTATCTCATCTAACAACANNAGCGGATTCTTGACTCCGGCCTGCCTGACGGCGTTCGTGATCCTGCCCGGCATGGCTCCCACATAGGTTTTGCGGTGCCCCCTGATCTCCGCCTCATCGCGGACGCCGCCCAGACAGATCCGCACATATTTCTTCTCAAGCGCTTCCGCCACACTCTTCGCCACGGATGTCTTACCCGTTCCCGGCGGTCCCACCAGACAGATGATCGGACTTTGCCCNTTGCCNGTCAGAACCCGCACNGCCAGATATTCCAGAATACGCTCCTTCACCTTGTTAAGCCCATAGTGCTGCGCATTCAGAATCTCTTCGGCTCGCACCAGATCTTCACTGTCCTTCGATGCCTTATCCCACGGCAGCTCCAACAGCGTCTCGATATACGCCCGCTCCACCGCGGCCTCCGAGTGGCTTCCCGCCACATTCTTATAACGCGCGATCTCCTTACGGATCTTCTCCTTAATCTCCTCCGAAGCCTCCAGCTCCTCCACGGTTTTCTCAAACTGCTCCAAATCGGAGTCCACGGTGTTCTCGCCCAGTTCTTCTTTAATATATTGTAACTGTTCCCGCAGAATATAATCCCTCTGGTTCTTATCGATCCGGCCTCTGATCTTCTTAGACAGATCGCTCCTAATATGAACGATCTCCACTTCCCGCATCAGAATCCCCGTCAGTACCTCAAAACGCTCCTTGACTGACAATGCCTCCAGAATCTTCTGCTTATCCGCTACCGTAAGAGGCATGTTGATNGTAATACTGTCGAGCAGTCTGCCCAGCGGCATCTCCTCCTCGATCTGATCCGCCACTGCCTTGCCCACTTTGGGAAAACACGTGTAATATGCTGAAAAAGTTTCCTTGACCGTTCTGGTCATTGCCTCTTCCTCAACAGCAGACACATCTGTCATATCATCGTTTTCGTATGACATTTCCGCCATAATATAGTCATAATCCCTTGTAAACCTGTATAATACCGCTCTCGATTTCCCCTCCACCAACACACGCAGNGTATGCTCCGGCAGCTTTGTCACCTGTCTAATGACCACAACGGTCCCCACATCATAGACATCCTCNAATGNCGGCTCTTCCTCGCCCGCATTCTTCTGTGTCACTACTAACAGCTTCTGATCNGAGAGCATCGCCTGTTCNACCGCGGCGATCGACTTGTCTCTGTTTAAGTCAAAGTGTATCACCATNCCCGGAAGAATCGTCAGCCCGCGAAGCGCCACGGTCGGAAGCGTATTCTGTTCAGGTATCCCCGTATACCCTGCGGCTTCCGCACTATTTTGTTCCTTATTAATTTGTATTTTTCTGTTTAAAAAACTCATCTTTTTATCCCTATATTTTTCCTGCTGTCACGCAGTATAGTTTCCAACTGCAGGCTTTGTCCTATGAGTCCAGAACGGGACAGCCATGCATGATCAAACTCCCGGCTGTCCCGTTATAAATTCATATTACTATTCTGCCTGCAACAGTCTGTTGCGATAGGTAACACGCGGTTTTTCTTTTCCGTCCACCGCTTCCTTCGTCAGCACACACTCCGATATATTATCATCTGACGGAATCTCATACATGACATCCATCATCACACTCTCCATAATGGAACGAAGTCCTCTGGCACCTGTCTTACGCTCGTATGCAAGTCTGGCAATTTCCTTAATCGCCTCCTCTTCCACACTCAGCTTAACCTCATCGAATTCAAACAGCTTCTGGTACTGCTTAATCAATGCGTTCTTCGGCTCCCTTAAGATGCGGATCAATGCCTCCTGATCCAAGCCCTCCAACGTAACAGTAATAGGCACACGCCCGATGAATTCCGGAATCAGGCCGAATTTCATCAGATCCTGCGGCGCTACTTCCTTGAGCACCGCCCCGATATCCTTGCTGCTCTTCTCCATGATCTGTGCATTAAAACCAATAGAATTGCGGTCCAGACGTTCTTCCACGATCTTCTCCAGCCCGTCGAAGGCTCCGCCGCAAATAAAAAGAATATTGGAGGTATCGATCTGAATCAGTTCCTGATGCGGATGTTTCCTGCCGCCCTGCGGAGGAACGCTTGCCACCGTACCCTCTATGATCTTAAGGAGCGCCTGCTGTACGCCTTCACCGGATACGTCTCTGGTGATCGATACGTTCTCGCTCTTCTTAGTAATCTTATCGATTTCATCAATATAGATGATACCGTATTGTGCCCTCTCGATATCGTAATCTGCAGCCTGTATCAGCTTCAGCAGGATATTCTCCACATCTTCGCCCACATACCCCGCCTCAGTCAGCGTGGTAGCGTCTGCGATCGCAAACGGTACATTGATAATCTTTGCCAATGTCTGCGCAAGATAAGTTTTACCGGAACCCGTAGGACCAACCATAATAATGTTGCTCTTCTGCAGTTCCACGCCATCCTCATCCTCCTGCGGAGCCATGACACGTTTGTAATGATTATATACGGAAACCGCCAAAACCTTCTTGGCTTCCTCCTGTCCGATCACGTAATCATCAAGGAATTTCTTGATCTCCACCGGCTTTAGGAGATTGATCTCCATCTCCTCCACATCCGGCTCTTCTTCGTATTCTTCCTCAATAATATCTGCGCAGATATCTACACATTCGTCACAGATATAGACGCCCGCGGGACCGGCAATCAGTTTCCGCACCTGATCCTGCGTTTTGTTGCAAAAAGAACACCTCACCCTGTCATCAGAATTCTTTCCCGCCATTTTAATGTTCCATGCCTTTCTTTTCTATATAATAACCTCTCACTCGAAGAATCGCCTTAGCGATTCTTCAGTAGATGACATAGATATTCTTAGGCGGCGTCTTTTGACGCCTTAGAATATCTTCATCTACATGGCACTGGCATGATTGGTAATAATACGGTCAATCAGACCATATGCGAGTGCTTCCTCGGCAGACTTCCAGTTATCTCTCTCCGTGTCCGCCATGATCACTTCAAAGTCCTGTCCGGTATTCTCTGCCATAATCCTTGCCATCTTCTCTTTCGTTGCAAGAATATGCTTCGCCGTGATCTCAATCTCGGTTGCCTGTCCCTGTGCTCCGCCTGCCGGCTGATGAATCATGATCTCCGCATTGGGAAGCGCCATTCTCTTACCCTTAGCACCGCCCGCCAACAGGAACGCGCCCATGCTGGCCGCCATACCGATACACACGGTAGACACATCGCATTTGATGAAATTCATTGTGTCATAAATCGCCATTCCCGCGGTAATTACGCCGCCCGGGCTGTTGATATACAGATGAATGTCTTTCTCCGGATCTTCCGACTCCAGAAACAGCATCTGCGCCACAATCACACTGGCGGAAGCATCGTTTACTTCCTCACCCAGAAAAATAATTCTCTCTTTTAACAATCTTGAATAAATGTCGTAGGAGCGTTCTCCCTTGGAAGTCTGCTCAATGACATAAGGTATTAATGCCATGCTAATTCCTCCGTTTCTATTTCAAGTATACCCTGATTGCCCCTCATAATAAAACCTGTTATTTCTCTTTTGCATTCTTCGCTACGAACTCGGCTGCTTTTCTGACTGCCAGATCCTGCATGATGTTCTTCTTCTCTCGCTCGCCCATAAGCTCTTTTACCTTGGCTACTTCCATCTGATACACCTCAGCCATGGTTTCGAGTTCCTTCTCGTAGTCTTCTTCTGTTGCCTCGATCTTCTCGGCCGCTGCAATCGCCTCTAATACCAGACGGGACTTGATGCGCTCTAATGCCTGCGGTTTCACCTGCTCTACCATCTTCTGATAGTTAGTGCCCGTAAACTGGAAATACTGTTCCATGGAAAGCCCCTGCATAGTGATCCTCTGTGCGAACTCGTCCACCATCTGTCTTTGCTGCGTCTCTAACATGGCATCGGGAATCTCCATCTCGGCAACTTCCACCGCCGCCTTGATCGCCGCATCCTCTCTGGCATTCTTAGCGTCCTTTTCCTTCTTCTCGGCCAGATTCTTCTTCACATCCTCACGATATTCCGCAAGCGTCTCAAACTCAGATACCTCGCTTGCAAACTCGTCGTCCAGCTCAGGCAGCTCTTTCTCCTTGATCTCCTTGACCGTACATTTGAATACCGCCGCTTTGCCCTTTAAATCTTCCGCCTGATAATCTTCGGGGAAGGTGACATTCACTTCCACCTCCTTGCCGATCTCGGCGCCGACAAGCTGCTCCTCGAATCCGGGAATAAACGCACCGGAACCGATCGTCAGCGGATAGTTCTCACCCTTGCCGCCCTCGAAAGGCACACCGTCCACGAAACCTTCAAAGTCTAACGTCGTCATATCGCCGTCCTTCACGGGTCTGTCCTCAACGGTGATATTTCTCGCATTATTCTCACGTTCTCTGTTGATCTCTGCGTCCACCTCTTCCTCGGTGACTTCCGAATCAATCTTATCAATCTTAAGTCCTTTATACTTGCCGAGCTTAACTTCCGGCTTCAGCGCAACTGTGGCAGTAAACACGAAAGGCTTGCCTGCCTCGATCTGCGTCACTTCAATCTTCGGGGAAGACACAATATCCTCCTCGCACTCTGACAGCGCCTTATCGTATGCATCCGGAATCAGCTCATTTGCCGCGTCTTCATAGAACACTTCCTTACCATACATCTTCTCTACCATCTGGCGGGGCACTTTACCTTTTCTGAAACCGGGGATACTGATCTGCTTCTTCTGCTTCTGATATGCCTTCTCAATCGCCTTCTCCAGTTCCTCCGCGCCGACTTCAATGGTAAGCTTCGCCATGTTCTTTTCTAATTTTTCCACCTGTAAACTCATTGTATGGGTTCCTCCTTCAACTACATCTGTAACATGTATAACCACGCTTATTTTCTCGTACCAAAGCCCTGATTCCGTTTCCAGTCACAGTCATCTAAGCATTATATCACATACTCGCACAAAATGCTAGTAGCACTTTTACACCCTGAAACAATACGCATTTTAACGCAAAAACAACCCGCCTGAATTTTCAGACGGGTCATTCTTTTTAGCTGTTCTTAGCTTATTTCATCTGCTCTTCCTGGCTCTTGATCATTCTACGAACCATCTCACCGCCGATAGAACCGGCCTCTTTAGATGTCAGGTCACCGTTGTAACCTTCCTTCAGGTTTACACCTAACTCAGATGCAACCTCAGTCTTGAAACGATCCATTGCTGCCTTAGCTTCAGGAACTTCTACTCTATTCGTCTTGTTGCTTGCCATTTCTTTCACCTCCGAAATACATTTGAATGATCTCATTTGCATGAATTCATTCTGTTATCTATATTATTGAGATAAGCGCTGTCGTTTTGCGCTTATCTCAGAGGAGGTGCCTGTTGCAGAAACTTATTTCTGCGATCCGGCAATCCGTAATCGGATCCTATCGTCTGTGAAAGCGCTCACTTTATCGCTTATCTTGATGTTAGTATGTTCGGATAAAATGAAAATATTATGGTAAGTTTTGCCACTGTTTTTATCATTCAATAACAATATTTTTATGAATTATAAACGATCGTCTCCGCCATCTTCTCTGCCGCTTCCTTGCCCTGCAGCTTTTCTAAAATCGCCAGCCCGAACGGAATCGCCGCACCCATGCCGCGTCCTGTAATAATATTGCCATCGGTCACCGCCGGCTGCTGTAATACCTGCGCGCCCTCCAGATGACTTTCAAAAGCGGGATAGGAACAAGCCTTCTTCCCCTTAAGGATTCCTCTGTGCCCTAAGATACTCGGTGCCGCGCAGATCGCCGCCACCAGCTTGTCCTGTGCTGCAAACGCATCCACCTGCTCCATCAACACTTCGCATTCCTCCAGATTCTTCGTTCCCGGCATGCCGCCCGGCAGCACGATCACGTCAAGTTCTTCATAATCCACTTCCCTCGCCAGCATCTCCATCTCTACCATGATACCATGCGAACCTTCCACATGCCGCTGATCCATGACAGACACCATTAAAGTCTCAATCCCTGCTCTGCGCAGAATATCCACTACTGTCAGCGCCTCGATCTCTTCAAACCCTGTTCCGAAAAAAACTGCCCCTTTACTCATATCCGCCTCCGTTCCTGAACATCATCCATTCACTCTTTATTTACTTATTATTATATCCGGTTAAAATAATATATTAAATTCTATCATACGCAAAAATGCAAATCAATGATTTATTATTATCAATCCAAATATACCCTCGCACGATAATATAAATATGTCCTCTTTTTCTTTTCTTTCAAAATGCCGAGCAGCTGCTTCCCCTCATATCGGGCATCCATTACGTCCTCCTCGGCCGCGCTCTTTCCTCCATATATAATTGCCTCATACTTTTCTATGAATGCCGGCGGCTTCTTCGAAAGACCTAACTGCAACGCGGCACGTTTTCCGAATTCCTGTAAAGTTTCCGAATCTTGTCTACGCAGGCCTAGCCATGCCAGAATCCGCAGATTGTTCCGGACTACCATATCGAATCTGCCTGCCGGGTTCATTTTATGATAGCGTTTCTTTCTGATCACCCTCTCAAATATGACAAATAGCAGACCTGCTGCCGCACACATCACTACGGCATATACCGCTATTTTCAAATAATCGGAGACTATACTTTCTCCCTGCAGCCTGTCCTCTTCCGCTATCCCTTCCGCTGCACCGGAAAGGGCAAGCGTGTCGTCCGCTGCCTCGCCGTATTCCGGTTCACGGTCTCCTCCCATGGAAAACGAAGGTTCATACTTCCACCCTGTCTCCCATGAAGTATATCGCAGACCGGCATAGCCCGGTGTCGGTTCAAACGGAATCCAGCCTACGCCGTTTATATAAACTTCCGGCCAAGCATGCGCCATATCGCTGTAGACTACCGTTTCGCTGTCCTGTTCTATCGGAACACAGAAACCCTGCACATAT
Source organism: Lachnospiraceae bacterium (assembly GCA_014804605.1). Lineage (GTDB taxonomy): Bacteria > Bacillota > Clostridia > Lachnospirales > Lachnospiraceae > UBA3282. The sequence continues at coordinate 291,487 of JAAUZM010000027.1, forward strand.
CTGGATGGCAGCCCCTCGGCTCTCGCAAGAAGCGCAAACGCCGTTGCAAAATGAGTGCAATACCCTTTCCTGTTTTCCAATAAGAAATAATCCAGAAAGCTGCCCGCATCTTTCACGGTATCCGGCAGTTTCCCGGGAGATTCCGCATAAGTATACGCGGTCAGCTCCGCCTCTATCATTCGCAGCTTTTCTATATCGTTATGCGCGGACTCTGTTATTTCATCGATATATGCTCTTGCCTCATCAGACAAGACCACATCCTCCGCATAAACATCATTCACCTGCCGGATGTAGGAACTGACATCTTCCGCCGTTATGTTTATTCCGGTCTTGTCGGCGCGCGACTGCAGGATCGATTTCATAACGGCATCCTCCTGAATATCCTGATCCTGCATCGATACCAGAAAATCCTCGAACGCTTCAGCGCCGGCATTTAATTGATAAAATACCGCGTCATACTCCGTTCCGTACCCTCTCTGATCCGTATTCCGATGGCGGGAATCCGTAAAAAAGAGACTTCCCCCTGCCGGAATAAAATTCAGGTCTCTATTTCCCTCCATGATTCTTTGCGTCTTTAGAGGCACAAATACATAAGCGGAGTTAAAATACTGATATCTGACATGCAACGTCGTTAAGGACATGCAATCGTGCAGATATCTTCCTTCGAATAATTCAGCGGCATAACGCGTCTGTATCGTATCTAAAAAAACTTCATATTCCGTATTGCCGTCTCGCCGGTACCACTGCCTGCCATCGAAGGCATCATAGGCTCTCCCGGCCAGATATACATTCCCCGCCAGATTCTTTTCCCCTTGTATGACCATAACAGCGCGGTGATCATCCTCCAGATTATCCCGAATCTTCCCGTCATCAGGAAAACCGCTGAGTACCGTATCAAAGTTTTCTGTCCTGCCGCGCACGATATTCTGTGTCAGCACCGTAAAAGATTCCTTTACCTGCGAAAAGGCGTTTCTGGCAAACTGCCACTTAAAAGGCTTCTCGGGAGAAGGCAGCCACAGCATAACCAGCACATAGACCGCCATAAACGGCATAAGCCAGAACATATACGTCTTCCTGTCCTTCTTTTGCTCCTTATCCCAACACCACTCTATCCATTCCCCGCCGATCACCATGATATATGCCAGAGCNCAGACCACGCCGGCATGGGATATGGGCTTTTNGGTCAACAGNCAGTANACCAGAGCNCACACAAGCATACACAGCACTGCGGTTTTCAGCAGAAAGTACTTNTCCAGAATCCATTGCAGNATNTAACANCAGANCGCGGCAACNATTACCTGCATCACTTCNTAACCCNNCACCCANTCAGGCTCCCACATATCCGCGCCGACCAGCCAGCCNGCATAAGACCGGATAAAGAGNAAACAATTCCTGATACCGAAAGTCATACCTAAAATAACAACCGGCGNCANAATGNCGAAAACACGCCCTTTTTNCGTCATTCTCTGCATTCCCANCATNGCNGCNAGCACCGCAAAAGCAATCGGAACCTGTACCACCGCTTTAATATCCCTGATTCCTATNGATTCCCCCGCGCCCATAAGCAGAATNCATACNAGAAAGNCCGCCTGCACGAACCGATAGATATCCTGTGTNCTGATCCGCAGTATACGCTCCCTCATAAGACTCCCTCCAGCTCCCCNTCTATGGGAATGGCAANGATCCTTCGGCGCAGGCTGCTTAGCTTNATATACTCCTGCGCGTCTTCTTCCGTAACAAGATANGCCACCACGATCACACCTCCGGCAGACANCTCATCCGTCATCCGNGCAACANTCTCATCCCACCTGTGCAAGATCACAAAAACAACCTTACTGTTCCGGATTNCTCCNCTTGTCATGGCTTCNGNCANAGTTTCCCCGACTTCTTCCGCCTTGTCAAAGATCATTTCCGAGCTCTGCAGATAAAANTCTTCGAAATCCCCGAGGCTGTCCACATGGCTATTCCGCACACCACTCTGNCCGTAATATNCCGTAAAAGTAATATTTNTCCCGGCAAAGTAAAGCCCCAGCGCNATCAATATCTCCAGCATCCTGCTCTCCANCGGCAGATATACCCGCTCATCCTTANTGTANCGCTTCGTATCACAGATAACGGCAATGCCCTGTTTCTGCTCTCCGATANGNGTTCTNACTTTCANNTTNTGCTCCTGTGCCGTNGCTTTCCANTGAATAANNCGCAAAGCATCNCCCTGCACGTATTCCCTNACCGGAACATCCGGCTCCGTCTGNAAGTTCTGCGCATCATTTTGNANAAGCGCTGTCANNTCCGTAANNCTGCGCAGTTCTTCCACACGCACGATTCTGGGTCTGACTANAGCCTTNATCGNGGANGCNGGNGTGTANGAGAGCTGAAANAGGCGCAAAAAATCAGTAATGACGATTTTCTTNATCCCCACTTCATACTCNCCACGATATTTACAGATGAGCTTGGTTCTATAGGTGAGTTTATCTCCCGGAAGCAGTTCGTACTCAATACCGTCCGGTATCTGTTCCACNTAGGAAAAAGAAGAAAACAATCTGACGCTGACACTGGAAAANGCAAAGAAATCATCNTTCTGCAATACAAAATAATATGGAACGGCATTGCCGCATACCATACTTCTGNTCTCCACTTCCTGATAGATTCTGAACCTGTAATAGACTAAAANCAAATAGACCCATGATATNACCGGCAGCATCGTCACCCCGAAAAAGAAACCGTAACTGACAGCGCCGCCGTANAAACTGATNGCCGCCAACGAAAGNACCCACANCCCAAACAGCATCCACCTGCGAATTTTCATCCTGCCACACTTCCCCCTAAACCGGAANCTTCACCTTCAGTATAATGCTCTTTAAAATAGANNCCGCATCTTCCTTGCGTATTCTTGCGTCCGAAGAAAGCACCAGTCTGTGCAAAAGCACATGCATTGCCACATCTTTGACATCATCCGGCTTTACAAAATCCCTGCCCTTCATGAATGCCTTCCCCTGCGAGGCACGCATAAGCGTCAGCATGGCACGCGTACTTGCCCCGAGGACAAAGCGCTCTTCCTTTCTGGTCAGTTCAATCATATCTTCTATATAATCGAGAATCGGTCTGCCGACCGTAATATTCTTAATCNCTTCTTTCATATGCANGATGTCTTNCGCNGTACATACCGCTTCGGCATTCTCCGGNGCCTTCCCATTAAGAACCTGCGCCGCNAGCTTGATTTCCTGCTCTCTCTCCGGATATCCGATGGAAAGCCGCATCATAAAACGATCCATCTGCGCTTCCGGCANGGGATATGTNCCNANAAANTCCACCGGGTTNTGNGTGGCGATTACCATGAACGGCNTCGGCAGCATATGGACGATCCCGTCCACCGTCACCTGTTCNTCCGCCATAGCCTCCAGAAGGCTTGCCTGCGTTTTGGGCGAAGTTCTGTTGATTTCGTCCGCCAGCAGAATCTGATTCATTACCGCNCCTTCCCGNTATTCGAATTCACCTGTTTTCATATTATATACCGATACGCCGCAAATATCTCCCGGCAGCGTATCCGGTGTAAANTGGATTCTGCCGAAGCTNCAGGCAATGCTTCTCGCGAGCAGGGCNGCAAGCGTTGTCTTCCCCACGCCCGGAACATCTTCCAGCAATACGTGTCCNCCTGNAAGCAGACAGACTAACAGGTTCTCGACGACTTCTTCTTTNCCGATGAAGAACGTGTTNATGTTATCTTTTAGTTTTGTTATGGTTTCNTAGTCGTTCATGNTTGNGCTCCNTTTTCAGAACAANANTTNGNAANCAATGNTATNGGGNTANGCCGGATNGCGTNTNACANTGATTTTTTCAATNCTTTATGTTAGTTTACCACACTGNTTTTGTTTCAACAAGAATGGTGATAACTTGTTATGTGTGATATGTATATTACTATTATGTTCACACATTGGCAAACCGGTCGCTCAGAGTGGAGTTAATATCTGCGTCACCGCGCTCTCGCTCCTTTCACAGCGCAACAGACACTAGACTCGTGAAATACCTCGTCAAGTGCCGACGCTCTTTGAGGGGTTCCTTCAGATAATAACTCCCCTCTGAGCTTAGGCTGTGGCATGGTGCACAAAATATCCTTCAAGCCCCCTTCCAATAAAACCAATAAAACTATTTCTACAAACCTTCTTGACATACCATAACCTATATGCTATCTTTAATTACATCTTTTATGTTTGGTCTATGTGGCTTATTCAAGTCATATCTGTTGCAACAGTTCGTTGCAAAATCCAAACTAACGGTTTATCGTATGTTTTTTTGTGCATTGACAACCAAATAAGACTTTACACCGCCATGAAATCCCTTTATAATTTAGATATAATACAGCCAACAACTTTGTATCTATGAAGGAGGGTGAAAGGATGATTGAGATGCCATCTGATATTCAATTTAAAGATGAATTAAGAAAAGAAGAAATCAACGTAGAAAATGAACTGAAAATGTTACATAACAAAGAATATGAGCTCCTTGAGCAGAAACTTCAACGTGACTTAGAAAGAATCCGTAAAAGTCTTCAAGACTAATTAATCACGTAACCACGAAACCATGGTGTAAAGTCTTAGCATACGGTAAGACTTTACACCGTAAATCTGAAAGGAACCACCATGGAAATCGAACGCAAATTTACAGTCAAAAGACTCCCTGAGAATCTAAGTCAATACCCCTGCCACATCATTGAGCAGGCCTATTTAAACACTGACCCTGTTGTCAGAATCCGCAGACAGGACGATGACTACTATCTGACTTATAAAGGCAAAGGCCTGATGGCACGGGAAGAGTACAATCTTCCGCTTAATGAGCCTTCCTATTATCATTTGCGTGATAAAGCCGACGGAAATGTGATCTCTAAGAAACGGTATGTCATACCGATTGACAATCCGACATTTGTGTCAGATTGTGCAGAGAACATTGACCAAATTAGTCTATGTGTAGAATTGGACATTTTTGAGGCGCCCTTTGCTCCTCTGGTGATCGCCGAGGTTGAATTCCCCTCGGAAGAAACAGCGAACGCATTTATTCCTCTTGACTGGTTCGATCAAGACGTAACAAACGATCCGTCTTACCATAATTCTAACTTAAGCCGGCGGACGTTTTGATTCCAAAGCACGACACTGACCGGGTCTGACAGCATACTCTGCATCGCGTCTTTTTGCCGTGTTTCCGTCCTATGACTCCTTTACGGCGGCCGTAGACTCTCTCACCACCAGCTCGGCCGGAAATATGATTTGCTGGTGTTCCTGTCTGCCTGCGATCACATCCAACAGGAGACGGATGGTGTTCTTCGCCATCTCCTCCACCGGCTGTTTGATCGTAGTCAACTTGGGATTATAATATTCTCCCAACTCTATGCCGTCATATCCCGCCACGGAAATATCCTCGGGAATACGCATGCCCGCTTCCAGTACCGCTCTGCATGCCCCGATTGCCAGTGAATCAGAAGCCGCATAGATCGCCGTCACTTTTTCATTGGATTCCAGAAGTTTGCGGGTCGTGATATAACCGTTCTCCATGGAGAAATGATCCAGCTCATCCTGAACATAGCAGACCAGTTCTTCCCGGACTTCCAGTCCGCGGTCGGCAAATGCTGTCCGATATCCCTCGATACGCCGGCGGCCGATTGACTCTTCCTGCCGCTCCGTGACGAATGCGATCCTTCTGTGTCCCAGCTCAAGCAGATATTCGGTCATCCTCTTACTCTCCAACTTATCATCAACCGCGATATTGGAAAACTCTACCCTGCCGATCTGATCCGAGATATCCACTCCGATCGTACTGAATATAAACGGTACGTTAAGCTTGCCTATTTTCTCTTCCGAATGGGTAAACCGACCGCCCAGAAACACGATACCGCGGAGACGCTTTTCTTTCTCCAGTTCCAGCGCTACATCCACCTCGTCCTCATGCGCCTCCACATGCCTAAGCACCAGCGCATATCGGTTCCGCTGTGTTTCTTCCTCTATGATCTGAATCATATTGCTGAAAAAAGGGTTTGTGATACCCTTGACGAGTACGGCGATACATTTTGCATCCGTCCTTTTCAGATTCCTCGCACTGTTGTTGGGAATAAACCCGGTCTCCTCAATCACTTTCATAATCATCTTGCGGGTTTCCGGATTAATGTCCGGGTGATTATTGATCGCCCGCGACACCGTGCTGATCCCCACACCACATTGTTTCGCTATATCCTTGATCGTCGTCTCTGCCATATTTATCCCCTTCAAACTACAGCCGAATGGACTTTTTCTGTCTCGTTTTCCGCTTATCCCGCAGTCATAACTCCGCCTATGTATCAGCGTTCCCACATACGGACGCTGACAGCCCCACTAAGAAGACTGCCAGCGTTTTCATCCAATCTCTTGTCCGTTTCTTAAATGTTCTATGAACCGCTCCGTTAACCGCCCATGTAAGCTGAAGCATTAACCCCTATTGCCGCACATTTGCCGTGACATCTCCACTCTTACCTACGCGCTCTGCCGTACAGCTTCGTCATATCCAGAATACGCTCCGCCAGCTCATCCGTAAACTGCCCCGGCAGCATTCTCCACTTCCAGTTGATGCCCAGAGTGGACGGAATATTGATTCTCGCCTCGGCGCCCAGTCCCAGATAATCCTGCATCGGAATGATACAAGTATCGGACACGCTCGCCATTGCCGCTCTGATGAACTCCCACTGAATATCTTTATTGGAACGTATATTCAAATATTTCTTTGCAAAAGCCTTATCCCTGCGGTTAAGCTGTCCATACCAGCCAAGCGTCGTGTCGTTGTCATGTGTTCCAGTATAAACAATGCTGTTTGCCGTATAATTTTGGGGCAGATAATCGCTCTCTTCCCTTGAGTCAAAAGCAAACTGCAAAATCTTCATGCCCGGATAACCGGTTCTTTTCACCAGTTTAATGACTGATTTGGTCAAAAATCCGAGATCCTCCGCAATTACGGCCTTTTCACCAAGCTTGGCCTTCATCGTCTTAAAGATCTCATACCCCGGACCCTTCTCCCAATGTCCGAACTCCGCCGTTTCGTCACCGAAAGGAATCGAGTAATACTCGTCAAATCCGCGGAAATGATCGATACGCACCACATCGTATAGCTCATAACAGTAAGCGATGCGCTTCATCCACCACGCATAACCTGTCTCTTTATGATAATCCCAACGGTACAGCGGATTTCCCCATAACTGCCCCGTAGCCGAGAAGGAATCTGGCGGGCAGCCCGCCACAGCAATCGGAGTCAGCGTATCATCCAGTTGGAATAACTCCGGATTCGCCCATGTATCCGCGCTGTCGAAAGCCACATAGATCGGAATGTCTCCGATAATCTGTATATTCTTGCTGTTCGCATATTCTTTTAATGCAAACCACTGCTTTGCGAACAAATACTGCTGGAACTGATAGAATACCACTTCTTCGGCATATTTCTCGCGATAATGGTTCATCGCCGCACTCTTCCGCAGCTTGATATCCTCGTCCCACTCGCTCCAGCTTCTTCCGTCAAAGGAATTTTTTACAGCCATATAAAGCGCATAATCATCCAGCCAGTAACTGTTATCTTGCACATATTTCTGAAAATCTGCCTCTTTCTCAATATGACTGTTGTGAAAAGCGGTCTTAAGCACCTTAAATCTGGAAAGATATATTTTCTCATAATCAATATATTCGTCATTATCGCCGAAATCACACTGATCGCAGTCCGCTTCGGTCAGATATCCGTCCTCGATCAACGTCTCCAGATCAATATAGTAAGGATTTCCCGCAAAAGTCGAAAAAGACTGGTAAGGTGAATCCCCGTATCCTGTCGGTCCAAGCGGCAGGATCTGCCAGTAAGACTGCCCTGCTTTCTCTAATGAATCGATAAAAGTATATGCCTGTTTAGAAAAAGTACCGATCCCGTACTTCGACGGAATGGAAGATACAGGCAGTAATATCCCGCTTTTTCTCATGTTTTAAAATCCTTTCGTGTGTTTGGTTTACATAATGTATAATTTGTCCTAATATATGGAAATTACCTTTATATTTTACACTTTCTCTTGCCATCTATCAAGGAGATATTATTTTTCTATAGCATTATTCTCCCGTTCAGACCTAACCAATACCTAGCGCAGATGGAAGTTAATATCTTAAGGAACCCCTTAAAAAGCGTCAGTGCTTAACGAGGTTTCTCACGAGTTTAGCATCTGTTACGCTTTTTACGGAGCGAAAGCGCGGTGACGAAGATATTAACTTTTATCTGCGCGGAAGCATTCGATAAGCTATGAACAGTAAAATATCGCTACTTTTATCCTTTCACCGCTCCCGCCAATACGCCTTCGATGATATACTTCTGGCAGACGATATAGAAGATCACGATGGGCAGGATCGCAAGTACGAGCACCGCCATCATTGCGCCCCAGTCGATCTGTCCGTGGCTCTGTTTCAGATATTGCACTGCGATCGGAATCGTCTTATATCTGTTGATATTTAGCACCAGACTGGGCAGCAGATAGTCATTCCAGATCCACATAGCCTGTAAGATAGCCACCGTAACCACGGTCGGTTTCAGGATCGGGAACACCACAAGGAAAAATGTCTGGATCGGGTTGCACCCGTCAATCATTGCCGCCTCCTCGATTTCCAGCGCAATTCCCTTGACAAATCCCGTAAACATGAACACTGCCAACCCCGCGCCGAATCCCAGATAAACAACTATGATACCTACCGGATTGGACAGATGCAGCATGTTTGCGAACTTAGACAACGTAAACATGACCATCTGGAAAGGTACGATCATGGAAAACAGACACATCGTGTACATAAATTTAGAAAATACAGAGTGTACCCTGACAATATACCATGCGCACATGGAACAGCACAGGACGATCGCCATTACCGAAAATACCGTGATAAACAGCGAATTACCGAAACATGAGAAGAAGTTCGTCGTCTTTAAGCCGTTCTTATAGTTAAGCGTTCCGCAGAAAATCTGCCTCGCGCCCTCCATAAATTTATCCCATCCGTCAGAGAGAGGCTTGGAACTGAAGCCGAAAGGATAGCGGAAAATAAATGCTTTTCTCTTAAAAGAATTCAACAGCACGACCAGCATCGGAGAGATCCACAAAATACTGATCACAGCAAATAAAGCTGAAAGAATACCGCCGTGCCTTGCTCTTCTTACTGCACTGACCTGTTCTTTACTCTTAGCCATTAATCCACAACCTCCTTACTCGTCGTCAATTTATTCTGTATGAGTGCGATGATCGCTACCAGAATAAAGAAGATAACCGCTTTCGCCTGTCCTACGCCCTGCCATCCTGTCGTACCATACATTGTATCGTATATATTAAGCGCCAGAAGCTGTGACGACTTACCCGGATTACCGCCGGTGAGCGCCAAGTTCTGGTCAAACAGCTTGAAACCGTTTGTCAACGTCAGGAAGCTACAGATCGTGATCGTGGGCATTAACATCGGAAGCGTCACGTTGCAAAGCATCTGCCATGCGTTCGCGCCGTCGATCTTCGCCGCCTCAATCAATTCTCCCGGAATATTCTGAATGCCGGCTATGTATATAATCATCATATAACCGATCTGCTGCCAGCACACGACGATGATCAGTCCCCAGAATGCGTACCACTGAGAGTACACGATCGTCTTAGAAAAATTCTGTAATACTGCATTGAAAATCATCAGCCAGATATAACTGAGCACGATACCGCCGATCAGATTCGGCAGGAAAAATGCCGTACGGAACAAGTTTGTTCCCTTGATACCCTTGGTGAGCGCCATACCGATTCCAAACGCCACTACATTGATGACGAGCACCGACACAACCGTAAACAGCGCCGTATACCATATGGAATGTAAGAAAGATGTGTCCAGCTTGCCGTTGACTACAAAGATTCTTGTATAATTCTGAAATCCGACCCACGACCAGTCCACAACCGTCGTGAATTTACAGAAGGATAGGAAAATTCCGTACGCAAACGGAACAATGAACCCGATGATAAATGCAAGGAGGGTCGGAAGCGCAAACAGAGGGAAATATCGTTTAATTGCTTTCTCCATAATATCAACCTTTCTCGAGTTTGCGAAGCAAATCTCGCAATCGAACTTGTTCGATTTCTCTTAGAAAAAGGGGCAAGCTTTATTTCACTCACCCCTCTATAATATTTGTTACATATTTCATTATATATGGAGCTTGTTACATATCGTCTGCTATGCAACAGTTCTCCGCCTGTGTCTTAGGCTTTATTCTTCATGAGACAGATCCCAGTAATATGTCCACTGATCTACGAACGCTGTCTTCACATCATCCCATGAACCGCCTCTCTCCGTGTACTCTGTAAGAGGTGCTACGAAGTCTGCTCTCCAGTCGTCTACGGAAGGAGTTGCATTGAAGCTCCATGCTACGGATGTCTTGCCCTGTGCGGCATACTCGTTAGCCATTGCTGCGAAGCCGTTGTTGGAAGTATACTCGTCTGTGAAAGTATCAAAAGGTGCTGTCAGACCCATCTTGTTGGTGATCGCGTCACGACCCTCGTCGGAAGTGATAACCCACTCTAAGAATTCTAAAGTTGCGTCGATGTTTGCCTGAGAAGCCTGTGCGTTTACTGCCCAGTGGTTCTCCGTACCAACTGCAAGACCTTCGTTAGCGTCGTCTACACCAAAGTAGATCGGCATCATGGACAAGTCGTCTGTTGTAACTGTGTAACCGTTCTCGTTATCAGGCGCAAATGCTGCGTACTCCCAGTCACCGTTCTGATAGAATACTGCCTCGCCTAAGCCAAGTTCCTGCTCAGCATTGTAAGAACCTGAATCCAGTGTTGCCTTGTCAGCGGAAGATGTATTAACATACATATCCCATACATTCTTGAAGTTATCCAGATACTTGCCTGATACGGTGCCCTGTCCTGCTGTCAGATCACACCCCGCATCCTTGAAATCATAATACAGTGCGATACCTGCAAGGTGACCGGAGAATCTCCAGTTAGAACCGCTGTCCAGACCTGCGGAAGCGAAAGCGCCTGTCAGGTTTGTGCCGAGCGCGTCGTTGATCTCATCTACACGATTGTTAATGTCTGTTGCTACAGCATTTAATGTGTCAAAGCTGTTGATCTCGTCTACGGAGGAAACTACCGCACCGTCCATACCGCAGTAACCTTCCAGAATGGTCTTGTTGTAGATGATACCGTAGCACTCGTAGCAGTTAGCAACTGCGGCGATCTTACCGTCATATTCAAGTGCCAGTGAAGGGTCGGTCAGATGGCTGTACAATGCGCTGTCCTTTAAATCATAAATATAGTTAGCGTACTCTGCACAGTCAGCCGTGCTGCCGATGGTGAAGATCGTAGGAGCCTCGGACTTAGCTAACTCGGACTGTAATGTTGTCTTATACTGTCCGTCTGCTGCCGTTACGACCATAACCTCTGTACCCGTCTGGCTTGTGTAAGATGCTGCCAGATCCTGCCATGCACCGTCTGTCTCAGGTTTGAAGTTTAATAAGTATACGGAACCGTCTCCGCTGCTTGCTGCCGGAGCTGCCTCATCGGCACCTGCACCGTCATCAGAAGACGCTGCTCCATCTGATGTTCCTGAAGAACTGCTGCCGGTGGATGCAGAACTTCCGTTATCGGAACCACAGCCGGCTAACAGTGTGGAAATCATTGCTACACAAAGTAATGCGCTTACGAGTTTCTTTTTCATGTTTTTTCCTCTCCCTTTCAGTAAATGAATTAATTTGCTGCTGTTTTTCTATACCGTGCCGGATATCATTCCGGATACCGGTCAGGTAAANNNCATCTTNGNAACGTTTNNGGTAACGNTTTCGGCAACGATGTCGGTATCGTTATCGGTAACGTTTCCATTGACTTGGGTTAAGTATATAACCTATTTGGTCTTTTGGCAATAGGTCTTTTTCATTTTTGCTGTTTTAGATAGATTATCGTAGGCGATTTTGTTGAAAATAGACAAAAGAAACCCGGTCTGCTTCTGACAGACATGTCCCTTTGCAGACCGGACAAACATTGATAACCTCTTTACCGCTTTTGCCCCAGTACTTCCCGAAGCGTTTTCTTAAACTGTTCAAATACGATGGGTTTGGCGACATGCGCATTCATTCCGGAATCCATAGCCGCCCTGACATCNTCNACAAANGCGTTNGCGGACATGGCGATAATCGGAATCGTCCTCGCCGAAGGATGTGCGCTTGCACGAATCGCTCTGGTTGCTTCATAACCGTTCATGACNGGCATCTGTATATCCATCANAATAAGATCATACTTATCNGCNGGAGCATTTACAAACTCGTCCACCGCTATNCGCCCATTCTCCGCGATATCNCACTCTGCCCCCANCGTACCCAGAAGCTTCTTCAATACCAGCTGGTTAATATCAATATCCTCAACCACAAGGACATGTTTGNCTGCCAGCANGCTCTTGTCACTATCNGTCAAAATNNTCTTNTGTTCCGANCCCGGNATNCTCTGGATCGCATCTTTGAAATTACTCATAAAGAATGGCTTCTGCAGGAAATGCTCCACTCCNATCTCNAANGCCTCCTGCTCAATCTCCGNCCAATCATAGGCCGTAAACAGNAGGATCGGTATTTTATTCGAATAATTCTCCCGAATCAGCCNCGCNGTNGCCATCCCNTCCAGATCCGGCATCTTCCANTCCAGCAGAATCAGATCATAAGGTTNTCCCNCCTCCTGCGCGCTCCGAATCATTTCAATCACTTGGGANCCNCCGGTCGCATATTGTACTTCCACNNCCGTNCCCGCCATCTTTNTNACAATATCGCGNCANACGTCCTCATCNTCATCCGCNACGATCATANGNGCTATGNTGTNCTTATTCCAGAATTTGGGATCGTCCTCCTTGTTCTGGCTTCGCANNTCCAGCTCCACTATGAAGGTAGTNCCCTCTCCCAATCTGCTCTNCACNTNAATNGAACCATGCATNAGCTCNACCAGANTCTTCGTGATCGNCATNCCAAGNCCNGTGCCCTGNGCCTGATTCCACGCCGTATTCTGTTCACGGCTGAAAGGCTCAAATATCACCTTCTGATATTCCNCGCTCATTCCCTGACCGTTATCGCTGACGGTAAACCGGATACGGCTATAGCTTNCNTCTACCTGNGGCAGNTCGTCTACCGTCATCTTGATATTNCCGCCAAACTGCGTATATTTTACCGNATTNGACAANATATTGATNANAATCTGGTTGATNCGCAGCTTATCNCCCAACAAATGCTCGTTGTGNAAAGATATGGTGGATATCTCAAACTTNTGNTCCTTTGCATTAGCCTGCGGCCGGATNATCGTGTTGATCTCATCAATAATNTCCGCNAGATTCAATTCNGNGATATTCAGTACNGCACCGCCGCTTTCGATCTTATTCATNTCAAGCACATCGTTGATCAGTCCCAGCAGATGATNGCTGGCGGCCGATATCTTCTGGGTGTACTCCCGCACATGTTCCGGATTGTCCGCNTCTTCCTGCANCAGAGGAATAAAACCCATGATCGCATTCATNGGNGTNCGNATGTCATGGCTGACATTACCCAGNAAAGCACTCTTTGCCTTATTTGCCGTCTGCGCCATATNCAATGCTTCNGAAAGCGTATTCTCAATCTGTTTCTCTTTGGTTCGNTCCGAAATATAGATAACGACCTTCTTGATTCCCTGCACCAGCACGCAATATACACTTTCGCGGAACCATTTGCGCTCCCCNGTTTTCCGATGAATCCGCTCNGTCTCCATCGGNTCCAGCGACATTCCGGGTTTCAGTGCTGCCAGCCCCTCCCAGCCGATCTCGCCNCCTGTGACATATTCGGCATGACCGATCTGATTCACNTCNTCCACTATGACCTTCCACGGAATACCCAGCACACGNTCAATATTGGNACTGACAAATTCAGCCNTTTNCCCTTTCGCGTCGAGCATCATATANACATCGTCAATATTATCAGACAGGAAGGTNGAAAAGATCTCAAANATCTGTTCCTGATACCGTATCTCCTGATTCTTCTNNGCCAGNNTCTGCTCATCCTTCAATTTCTGTGCAGTATAATCAATCAGAAAACGCTGATAATACAGTTCNCCGCCTTCCTCAACGAGTTTAATATTTCCCAGAATATGCAGTTCCTTNCCATCCTTATGCCGNACGCGGTACTCTGCGTTNACNCTGTCNCCTNCTTTTTTCAGGGANTTGATACATTCCCTGAGTGTCTCNTTATCCTCNTCCACAACCGTTCCGGCAATCAGGTCAAAGTCATCCGCCGCCAAGTCCTCCAGTGACTCNTAGTCCAGAAGCCTTAAAGCCGCCTGATTAATGCTGATCAGATGCGTTCCGTCGATACTATGGCACATCACGCCGCAGTCCATCGTGGCAAAAAGCATTTCCAAAACCCGCTTNTTCTCNATAATCTCCTGCTCGTAGGCCTGNTCCTTCGTCACATCGACCGCNATGCCNACAGTTCCCATGACACTCCCNTCAAGGTCATACAGNGGGGATTTATAGGTTGTCAGCGTCCTGTCGCCTTCACCNGTCNGGATATGCTCTTCGGAGACACAAGTCTGTCTCTTTCGCATAACTTCCAGTTCCGACTCGATACAGGCCGGATCGTCCTGCTCCACATCCCAGATGTAAGCATGNCTGCGTCCCTGCACCTGCTCTCTTGTTTTATTGACCACCTTGCAGAANCTCTCGTTTACGATTTCNTGAANGCCTTCTTTGTCNTTGAACCAGATCAGATTCGGCGAACTGTTTATGCTAAGCTCCATAAACTGATCGGACTGCCACAGATCCTTTTTCAGNTTATANTNNTNCTGCCATTTCCGCATGCGGAATCTAAGTTCCCTCTCNGNTAAGGGNNNCANCCANATATCNTCAATCTCAGNCAGATCCTCCGGCAANNCCATNACCTGTTCCCTGTCGNCAAGTANAATCAGCTCNGCCTCNTTTTTCTTNTGCGNNGTAAGGATTTGCAGCGTTTTCNACACANCCNCTCCCTGCAGATNNACAAACAGCACATCCGCCTGNGCGNNCATCTCTGTTTCNGGCACATCGCTTTCCCAAAACGAGTGCGTAAAANGGGCAAACGGCTNCATTTNNNTNATGGATTCAAATATNACATTATGANNGCCGATAAGGTAAAATTGAATATGGCAATGATACATGACGTTCCCTCCATACTCCGCCGGNNNAGTCCGGCAGAGCNTNNTACATNATCANAGTAACNTTNGTAAANTTTTAANACTCCTGCGCCTCCGGAAGCTCCCGATACATCTCATAAATCATGTCNTCCACAGAGAAAAAGCTTTCCAGTAACTGCGGATTAAAGACTCCGCATTCTCCGTTACGAATCATCTCTAATACCTGCTCTCTGGGATACGACGGTTTGTAGACCCGTTTGCAATTCAAGGCATCGTAAACATCCGCCAGAGAGACCACCTGTGCCCATGGTGAAATTTCATCTCCTTTAAGCCCGTCCGGATAACCTCCACCATCCCAGCGCTCGTGATGGTGTCTGGCGATATCACAGGCATACTCATAAATATTACTGCCACGCATCTGCGGGATACTCTCCAGAAGAGCCACGCCGTTTACGGTATGCTCCTTCATAACCGCATACTCCTCTGCAGTCAGTTTCCCCGGCTTTGTCAACACGGCATCCGGAATCGTAATCTTTCCCACGTCATGCATCACGGCAGCCAGCGCGATGCTGTCAATTTCTTTGTCATCCAGATTTTCCCCGAAAACGGTGTTCTCCAGCAGCAGCCTTGTAATCTGGCTGATGCGCTGTACATGACCGCCGGACTCCTCATTCCGAAACTCAATGACGGTAGCCAGCGCCTCGATCATTCCCTGATTAAGATCTATAATCCTCTGCGCCTGTTCCAACAACTCAAGTCCCTGATTTACCACCACTGTTTTTAAGTGCTTACGCGCCTCGAACAGCTCAACAATGGACAGCACGCGTCTGACTACCATGTAGGACACCACCGGCTTGCTGATGAAATCCATGACACCCAGCTCGTATGCCTCCTTCATCACAGCCGCACTGGTGTCAGCCGTAATAATAAACACGGGAATCTTTTCTATTACTCCCATTCTTTTGAGGTGCCTTAGTACTTCGATACCGTTCATTCCGGGCATCATCACATCCAGAAGAATCGCACATAATTTGTTTTCTTCCATCAAAATCTGCGACATCCCATCATTTCCGTTTTCCGCCTCTATGACCGTATAATATGTTGAAAACAACTTTCCTAATATCTTGCGGTTGACAGGATCGTCATCCACGATCAGAATCTTGTCTGCCCCTATATCGTTTATCCGGTTGTTATATTTTGTTTCCATGCAAGTAATATCCTTTCTCCTATAGTAATCTTTTTGTTCCTATATTTACGTACTCATGTGCCGCTTAATGCAATCCATAATCGCATTCTGGGCGGGCAGGATCCGCTCATATTCCTTCCCGGCCTCCTTCGGGCGGCCACCGCGCAGAAGCTCCAGCATCTGCACATATCCCGTAAATAGCGGAGTCATTGCCAGATTGCCGGTAAGCCCCTTTAACGCATGTACCCGCTCTGTAAGCGTATCAACGTCGTCCGCATCAAAATCTGCCAGTTCGATCGGATTACCATTAACCGAGTCAATAAACATGCCCAGCATCATTTCATACAATGGCGCGTCGTCCATCACGCGCTCCAGACCTTCGTCCACATTCACTCCCAGATCTTTTAATTCTTCGAATAAACTCACGATTCATCCTCCCTTTCACTCGTTTCCTGTTGTTTCCGCTTATCAAATACCTGTTCTATGGTATCCTTCAGCTTATCCAGCTGGATCGGCTTGGCAATATGCGCATCCATCCCTGACTCAATGGCCTCCCGGATGTCATCGACAAAAGCGTTGGCGGTCATGGCGATGATCGGCAGTGTTTTTGCCGAAGGATGACCGCTGCCGCGGATAGCCTTGGTGGCCGCATAACCGTCTAAGACAGGCATTTGTACATCCATAAGAATCAGATCAATGGCACCGGGCGCAGAACTCGTAAACAGCTCCAACGCCTCCTGTCCGTTACAGGCTGTCTCGCAGACTGCCCCCAACGAACTTAAGATTTTAACCAGAACAAGCCGGTTCGGCTCAATATCATCCACCACAAGAACATGTTTTCCCTTTACTACCGTGCTGTCATTTCCCGACTTGACCTTTTTCTGACTGCCCATAGCCCTGCGGATCACTTCTTTGAAAGTCGTAATAAAGAAGGGCTTGGGCATGAAATGATCCACACCGATCTCCTCGGCTTCCTTCTCGATCTCTCCCCAGTCATAGGCTGTGAAAATCAGGATCGGAATTTTCTCCGAATAGCCACTGCGGATCAGACGCGCTGTTCCCAATCCATCCAGATTCGGCATCTTCCAATCCAGAAGAATCAGATTATAGGGGGCTCCCTTTTCACGGGCATCGCGCATCATCTGCACTGCTTTCTCGCCGTCGGTAGCATACTCTACGATAACACCGGTTTGCTCCATGGCTTTGACCACGTTAAGACAAATCGTCTCGTCATCATCCGCCACTATCATTTTGTTGATGTTATGACGGATCCAGAATTTGGGATCATCGTCCTTCTCACTTATGTACAGCTCCAATTCTACGGTAAACACACTGCCCTTACCGAGTTCACTCTGCACCGTGATCGTTCCGCCCATCAGATCAACCAGACTCTTAGTGATCGCCATACCCAGACCCGTGCCCTGAATCCGGCTAATGATCTCCGTATTCTCTCTTGTAAAGGGATCAAAAATAACCTTCAAATATTCTTCGCTCATTCCCATGCCGTTATCGCTGATCGTAAACCGGATACGGCTGTACTTATCATCCACCTGCGGCAATTCATCCAGACGCATCTGAATGGTGCCGCTCTCTGGTGTATACTTTACGGAATTGGATAAAAGATTAATAAGAATCTGATTGATCCGCAGCTTATCCGCCTGCAGATGTTCATGAATGACGGAGGACGAGAAAATTTCAAAGGTCTGGTCCTTCGCCTTCGTCTGCGGACGGATAATCGTGTTGATCTCGTCGATGATATCGGCAAGATTCACCTCAGAGAGATTCAACGTCGCACTACCTGTCTCAATCTTATTCATATCCAGCACATCATTGATAAGTCCCAACAGATGCTGACTGGCGGCATCGATCTGCTGCACATATTCCCGCACATGATCGGGATTATCCGCTTCATCTTGTAACAGCGCAACAAACCCTGTAATTGCGTTCATGGGAGTTCGGATGTCATGACTGACGTTGCTGAGGAAAGCACTCTTGGCGTCATTTGCCACCTGTGCGATCCGCAGCGCCTCCGCCAGAGCATCCTGAACGGCCCGATCCTCGGTTCGGTCGGAGATGTAGATAATGATCTTACGTTCATCCTGTACAAGAGTACAGTACACACTGATCTGGAAATATCTATGTTCATCGGTTTCCGGATTATTCCATTCTTCCGACATTGTCCTCAGTGACGTGTCCGGTTTCATCCGATACATTTCATCAAAATCAAGCGTCTTCCCGAATGCGTCCACAGCCCCGGACAGAAACTGCGACCCGACGGTAATATTTTGTACGGAAATACCCAGAATTCTCTCCGCATTGGGGCTTATGTACTCAACCTGTTTGTCCTCCGCATCGACCATCATGTATATATCATCCGTATTATTAGCCAGATATGTCGCGAAAATATCAAAAAGCTGCTCCTGATACGCAATCTCCAAGTCTTTTTCCCTGATATCCATGCCGGTGCGCCAGATCAAAAGGACAAACACGGCACAGATGACCAATACGGTAAAAAGGATTCCGACCGCTATCTTGGAATCCAGCAGGATCGCATCCGCCTCCGCCGTGATCGCGTTCTCCCGCACAACGGAAACCAGATACCACCCCTCAGTATTTTCTATCGGAACATAGGTATAGACAAACGACTCTCCGTTCCCGACAAATATAATACTGTCCGTTTCTCCGTTATCCAGTGCCCTGATAAAATCGTCAATCTTTTCCTGATCGTCATTATGTCCTGCCAATATTTCAAGAATATTGGCATAGAGATGATCTCCCAGCATTCCGACAGATCTTATGAGAATATCTCCCTCACGATTTACCACATAGGCAAGCCCCTGATCATTATAAAAAGAAAGGGAAAAATCCTCTGAAATCTTACTGCAGTCATAACTTTTCTGAATCACCCCACGGGCGCCGTCGGCAAAAGTAAAACATTCATAGTAGCCCAGTCTCATATCGTCAGCATATAGTCCTGTACCCGGCTCCCGTACGCCACTTCCGGAAAGTCCCCGATAGAGCTTCAGTTCCTCATTTTCCAGCTGATTGACTTCATATGACCCATTGCTGTAGAAGCTTCCCGTCTCCAGATTGAAAACCAGATAAAGGGCATTCACCTCATCGAATATATGCAGCCACCGCCGGATGCTTTCGGTATCATCGGAGTCTCCCTGCGCAAGATACTCCGCATAGCTATGGATACGCTCCAGATCCTGCGCAAGAAAATTATCGAACGCCTGCTGTTGCTGCATCGTTACGGTTAAGACATTGTGGACGGCCTGTTCCATCAGGCTCGTCCGCAAGGTTGAGATATAGTGAATTCCTCCCCACAGAATGGCTCCCATACAGATCACACACAGAAAACTACACCACGTTCTCAGGTTTTGTTGCATTTTCTTAAACATTTCTCTCACCTTTTTCAGTCAGTGGACATGATTCAAATTCCCAGAAATTTTTTCAGTACAGATATGAAGACATCCATATCAAGAGGTTTCGCGATATGGGCGTTCATTCCGTTCATCAATGCCGCCTCCTTATCCTCCTCCAGCGCATTGGCCGTCATGGCAATGATAGGCAGATTCTGCACGTCTTTTCTGGGAAGCCTGCGGATGGTTCTGGTTGCTTCATAGCCGTCCATAATAGGCATCTGTACATCCATTAAGATCGCGTCATAATAGTTTTCTTCCGCCTTCTCCATGATTGCCACCGCATCTGTCCCATCCGGTGCCGTATCCACAAGGAAACCGGACTCTTCCAGAATCATCTGTGCGATCTCACGGTTCATCTCGATATCCTCTACCAGAAGAATACGTTTTCCGCCAAAATCAGCCAGCGTCCATTCCGGAACTTCCTCCTGTTTTTCCAACATATTGTTTGCGGCAAGTAATACCGTTTTCAGATCAGACATAAACATAGGTTTCGCACAGAAAGCGGTAACTCCCGCTGCCTTCGCTTCCTCCGCAATATCCGTCCAGTCGTAGGCCGTCAGAATGATAATAGGTGCCTCCTTGCCGACCGTATCCCGGATCTTTCTGGCAGTTTCCAGACCGCTGAATCCCGGCATCTGCCAGTCAATAATGAATGTATGGTAAGAATCGCCCTCATCACGTGCGGTCTTTGCACGATACACAGCCTCTCTGCCGGAGGTCGTCCACTCGGAGCGCAGTCCGATCTGCTTTAACATCCTGCTGACGCTGTCGCAGACATTGAGATCGTCATCCACAACCAGTGCCCGCAGACCTTCCAGCTCTTTGATCTGTTTCGCGGTTTTTTCCACATCCTGCAGTTTTAATCCGAATTCTACCGTAAATGTGCTGCCCTTGCCCATCTCGCTCTCAACGGTGATGGTGCCGTTCATCATCTCCACGATGTTCTTGGTAATGGCCATGCCCAGTCCGGTTCCCTGAATACCGCTCTGTGTCACAGTGGACTCCCGTTCAAAGGGTTCAAAGATATGTTCTACAAAGCTCGGCGACATTCCGATGCCGTTATCCTTGACGATAAATGTATAATCGCCGTATCCGTGCCGGAATGTGCCCTTCTGCATGATCCGGAAGGAGACCGTGCCGCCGGCAGGCGTATACTTCACCGCATTGCTTAACAGATTAATAAATACCTGATTTAACTTCAAGGGATCGGCAATAACATCCTCGTTAGTGACCTCAAAGGTATCAATAAATAACTCAAGCTGCTTTGCCTTAACCTGCGGCTGGATAATATTTACCAGATTATGTATCAGCTCAGAAATATTGCACTCCTGCTCTTTGATCTGCACCTTGCCGCTCTCGATCCTGCTCATGTCGAGAACGTCGTTGATCAGGCTTAAGAGATGGTTGCTGGAGGACAAAACCTTTTGCAGACAATCCAAAACCTGATCTTTGTTGTCAATATGGCTGACGGCAATGGTGGAAAATCCTATGATGGCATTCATGGGCGTGCGGATATCATGGGACATATTGGACAAAAAAGTGGTCTTAGCCCTGTTTGCATGCTGTGCCTGCATCAGCGCATCCTGAAGTGTCTGCGTCTGTTCTCTCTGTTTTCTGACTTGTTCCGTGATATCCTTAGACAGTACCATAACCATAATGTCGCCCGTATCCTCATCTCTGGTCATGACAAAGGACTGCCGCACACAGATCTGATTCTGTTCGGAATCTCCTATCCAATACTCAGCGACTACTTCTCTTTCTCCCTGTTCATAACTTCCGATCAGATTCTCTGTATTTACAATGGCAGTATAATCTTCCATGGATTCCGCCAAAACAAACTGTTTCCATTTTTCAAAATATTCCGAAGCCTTACACGGCGCTGTCAGACCCGCCTGTTCAAGGAACGTAAGCCTACGCCCGTCTATGTTGCCGATAATATCCTGCTCAATAAGATCCTGCGTCAGATTAAACTCAAAATTGCAGAAAGAATTGGACATAATCGCTATCTGGTACTGTCTCTCCTTACGGTTTGCAAGCGCCCTTTCCGCCTGAATACGCAGCTCCTTTTCTTTTAATTCCGTTACATTCTGACGAATAAATAAAACCTTGGAAACCTTATTGCCATTTCTTTCCAGACAAATGAGATTCATGTGCTCCCAATCTGTTCGTCCGTCTTTTATTACATGGCGCTCATACCGCAGATCGTTCTGCCCGGACATAGCCGAGATAATAGCATCTTTATTTATAAAATCAAAAAACTCCTGCCGGACGCTCTCTTCCAGATCGCCGGCCAGATAGCTTATGAGAGCCTGATACTCCCCGCTTTCTGCAATTCCCGCGTCCTCTGGTTTCGTGCCTGCCAGATATTGATAAGTCTCCTCTTCCATATCAACCATCGCAAACCGGGAAAACAGTGTGGTGACACCGCCTATAATGTATCCCATCTCCCGGTTTTCCTTCTCCAGCTCTTTCCGTTTACGTCCGCCGCGGATGAGAATGATAATTATGTAGACAGCAAACAGAACAATCAGCATGACCTCCAGCTGGATGCCCACAAGATTTTCTTCCGCAATCATGCGCCGTGTAACATTCTGAGGAAATGTCTGCACAAAAACATATTGATTGTGCGGCAGATATGTGACACAGATATTGTCTGTTTTGCCGGAGGAATCACATACAAAAGCTCCTTCTCCGCCGTTTTCAAAAACCTGCCTGACCTGATCGGCAACAGACTGATCAATCACCTCTGCCTCTGTCAGCGCATCGAGAAGATAACTTTCATAAATCTCACCATCAGAGCTGGCAATGACTCTGCCGTCCGGCGTACACAAGAATACGTGTGCTTCCTCTCCGAAATACGTGGTGCTGAGCATGCTTTTCAAATACTCCTCAGCCAGAAAGACGCCCCGCAGCACTCCGATGATCTCGCCGTCGAATCTGACAGGCGCATAAAAACATGCCATTGTCTCATCAAAAAAATAGGGATCAAATATAACCTGAATGCCGCTGTTTCCATCTATGCCGTCAGTATAAAAGCGCCGCCCCGTCACATCGGAGGTCTCTCCGCCAGAGGTATAATCCATACCGTTAATATCCGTGAATAAAATGGCATCGAATTGGGAATTTTCTTCCATTCTTGCAAGCATCTGCGCGGTGACCACAGGTTCATCCAGACCTTCTCCCACAAAGTACGCATAGGTTTTGATCCAGCCCAAAGCATTATTCAGTTCGTCATCAATCTGTTCGGACTTCATCCGCGCGGAGTCTGCCGCGTACTCTCTGTTCTGCTTCTCTGTCCGGCTGCTGTTCTGTGCCGTAAACCAGAAAAACAAAAGGATGATGGCTGCTAAAAGAAAAACAGCATAAATAATCTCCTGCAGTGACTTTTTCTTTTTCATACTCCGGCACCTCGTATATCTTTTATTTTTAAGCACAAGACTCTGTATTTCGCGCTGTCTCTGATACCGACAGATGTTTCATCTTATTAAGTAAAGTATATCAGTCCGGCAAATAAAAGACAACTTTTGTTTTCGCTTCCCAAATGACAATTTCAACGGCTGTTACTGTCCACTCCGCGACAAGTAATCATCGGTTTTCATTGCATGGATCAACTGATTAATCTCCTTTGCCTGCATTTCCTGCCGTCTGTGGAAATACCAGAAAACAAACCCATCAGTAACCAGAAAAATCACTGTAAAAGAAACTAATCCGGGAATATCCATGCTATCCCATATAAACAAGCGGAAAACAAACAATGACAACAAATATAAAACCGCCGATTCTGTTATACAGTAATGGCTCCATTTCCGAAATTCTATTTTACTGATAATCAGATCTATAAACTGGCATGCTACCAGCCACACAAATAGTACCGGCAAAAAAAGGGACACATCACCACCCCACAACAAATTGAGTCCCCAGTTTCCAATCACAATCAAGGTGAAGCAGATACAGATGGAAGGAATACGTGTAAATAAAAGGTTTTTCATAGATTTTCTCCTCTCAGCTTATTTTTTAGGGCTTCGATATAATTACGGGTAACGATCAGGGTTTCACCATTTTCCAGCGAAGCCTCCAATCGGTGATTATACATTGGACGTACACTCTTCAAAAAATTGGTATTGATAATACAGTTTTTGTTGATCCGTATAAAAGAGGTATGAACCAGTTTTTCTTCCAGCACAGCAAGCGTATTCCGGCAGAAATAAACCTCTTTTTCCAGATAAAGAAAGGTCTTTCCATCAACAGAGTCTATAAAATAAATCTGCTCCAGAGGAAGTTGAAATTCCTTTTCTTCCTGATAGGCGGTGAGAGAAAAACTATGCTGACGGATCAGTGCAATCAAACGCTGGATTCTTACGTCCATATGGGCACAATTAATAATGATCTCTGTTTCAGGAATGTCAGGATCCTGATGTATCGTCAGTTTCATTTAAAAATCTCCTTTCTATATAATTTTCGAAAGCTTTCCGTTTCAGTATAGTGTAGGCAGAAACAAAAACAATACCCCGGCAGGCAAGATGCCCTGTGCCGGGGTGAAATACCCAAATTACAGAGTTTATATTTATTTGATAGACCTGTCATCCTTTTTCCTGAGCAGCTGAGAAGTATCCAATGTCTGTTCTGGCCGATCCTTCTTTTTTGATTTCTTTGGTTCTCTTTTCTTTTTCTCCGAATTCTTAACAGAATCTTTTTCCGTTATATTATTTTCCGCCATATCTTCATTTAACATACTCTGCGACCTATCTTCTACCGTCCTCTCCCGCTTTGCGCTTCTTCCGCGAAGCCCTCCCTGCACGATTTTCGGCACAAAGCTAAACCGCCGCATTGCCACATCTGCGACAAACAGGCAGATGGCAAGGAAAAGCAGCCAGTTTGTCAGGTCGTAGCTCTCTCTTGCTCCCGTAGAGATCCGGTTAAAGACAGTGTCCTGCTCTGTAATGATCCGTCCGTATTGCTCCACAAACTTCAAATACTCCTCCGTACTTACATCGAATTTATACTCATCCGAAAACTGTACCGCGGCTGCCGTTGTCAAGAAGCTACGCATCTCCCCATCCACACTGCGGCGTATATTGAAGTGATATAATCCGGTCTGAGGTGTGGAAATCTGTGCTGTATATTCCCCCGGTGCCGTGGCATGAAGCTTCTCCTCCGTGGATTCCCCCTCCGGATCAATGACCGTCACCAGAATCTCTGTGCCGCCTGCATAATCATCCGTCTGATAAGTGACTTCTGTCCGTTCTCCCACCGTCACCACATCCACTCTGTCCTCACCCATGTCAACATTTCCGGTGGCATAATCCACGATCCGCTTCCACATCCGGACATAGTCGTCCTCGCCTGAGAAGGCGCCGCTCCACTGTCCGGTAACGTCGCTGTTCCATGCAACCGTCCTGCCCAGTCCGTACTGCCATACTGTAAGGATCGGATTTTCTTTGTTATCAGATACGATAACAGGCACGGAGGCTGTCTTGGGGGTTGCCGCAATATACCCGTAGAGCACCGGCCAGCCGTCCGTAAAAAGATTGCTTGTCAGCTCATGGTTCTCCTGCACCTTAAGCGAAAATACACCGTTTTGAATGTAACTGTCACTTCCCAGAAAAACCTCTCGAGCAAAGATTTTGGGTATATCACCGGCCAGATCCGAATAATAATATCTGCCGCCGCATCCGTCGGCTAACTCTTCAAGGAGCTGCGTATCGGAAAAACTTCCGACTGCCACAGTAGAGAGGGTGATCCCCTCCGCCTTGTAAGCGTCTATCGCATCCTGGAAATCGGTTGTCTCTCCCATACCATCCGTCAAAAGCACTACATGCTTAATGGCTGCCTCACTTTCCGAAACCGCCTCACACGCTTCCAAAAGGGCTGGCTTAATGGTAGTTCCGCCGCCCTCGCTGATGTGCATGATCTTATCCTTGATGGCGGCTTTATCATCCGCCGTGGTAAGCTCCACCTGCCACTCATACTGATCATCAAAGGTCAGAACACCCACATAATCCGAATCTCTCAGATTATCCACTGCCACAGCAGCAGCCTTAATGGCGATATCCAGATTGCTGCCGCCGGAATCTTTGACCTCACTGATCATACTGCCGGAATGATCGATGACCATAACCATAGCCATGGAAGGGATCTCATTGATACTCCTCGGCTGCATATCTACTGGAAGTACTGTCTCAAGCACCGTATCCCGGTATCCTCCCAGTGCAAAGCTGTCCTCACCGCCACAGCAGATAAACCCGCACCCGTAATCCTTCACATAAGTCTCCAGATTCTCCAGAAAACCGACAGGCAGATCATCAATATAAGAGTCCGCCAGAATAATCGACTTATAGGCTAACATGGCATTGATATCGTCCGGTGCATTCAGGGCGGAGACTACATGATAGTCGCATCCTGCCGCATGCAGTACTGAGTCAAAT
This sequence comes from Lachnospiraceae bacterium, assembly GCA_014804605.1. Lineage (GTDB taxonomy): Bacteria > Bacillota > Clostridia > Lachnospirales > Lachnospiraceae > UBA3282. Next base: position 317,686 of record JAAUZM010000027.1, read on the forward strand.
GGCGAAACATCAACACCCGACCCGGCAACAAGCAGAATCTTAGGCGCAGACTCCACCACGGAATAGGCACTGAAAGAATCATTCTCCGGACAGGTATCCCCGATTGCCTGCACCCGGACCATGATATTCTCCATGGAGCCGCTGTCCGCATTCGCGTCAACCTGCGCACTGAACACAAATCGGTTGCTCCCCTTATTTAAATGAACGCTGTTTGACGCCGTCAGGGCACTTCCATTGTATAGCTCAATGACTGCGTCCGTGTCATAATTGCTCTCCACCAGTACGGTTATGGCGTATTGATCACCGGGATGCAGATAAGAAGGAAGGCTCACGTTGTCAATATAGGCATCAGACGTCTCCTCATCCTCATAGAGAAGAGTCAGAAACTCCGCCTTGCTTGCCAGAAGCGCCTGTCCCATATGCCGGACATCTCCTCTGGTCTGCTTCCCGTCTGTGAGTACCACCAGCCTTCCGCTGTAATCTCCCGGAATAAGTGTAAGCGCTTTGGATATGGCATCCTCAAAGTTCGTTGCCGTTTTCTCCGGCAGCGTCAGTAATCCTCCATAATAACCTTCCTCTGTCAGAAACTGCTCCAACAGCGCATTTTTGCCAAAGGTCACAATACCATAGGCATTGCCGGCGGGCATTTTCGCAATCGCAGACTGCAGGTACTGATCCGCCTCCTTAAGATGCTCTTCATTACTGTCGGAGAGGTCCACTACAAAAACAGTGGCCGTCCGGCTGCTGCCCAGATGTACCTGTATCCCCAGAAGCGCCAGCATCACGCACGCAGCCACCGCACCTCTCACGACCAGATAAAACTTTCCCCTATAACGCATCTGACGCACATAGACGATCCATTCTACGACCAAAAGAGCCAGTGCCAGCAACAAGAAAAGATTTCTCACCGCCTGCTTTACCTTCTGCTGTTCCATATTAGCTGCGTCACCGACAGATTCAGCGGTCACTCTGCCATCCGACTCCGTAGCAGTCTGGAAGCGCACCACATAAGTTTCCTGCTGCTCCCCGTTCCCCACCTGATACAGGCCGGCCTTTCCGGGACGTGCTTCAAACACAATCCCATCCGTCTCCGCCCATGGCTGCAGGGCAATCTCCTCCCCTGCATAATAAACATTTTCCGCAAGTAAAGACGTGTCTGTAAGATAGATCATTGCATTGGCCAGAAAAACCGGGAATTCCGCTCTTAGCGGGAAATCCGACTCTCGTGGGTCAAATCCTACCACCACCTCTTTACAGCCATCCAGTTCCCGGTAATAACCCACACAGTTCCCATCATACTCCAAAAAGCTCTCCGCTCCTTCCGGCAGCGTAAAACAGTATGCAGTATTTACTCCTATGGTAAATCCGGACAGACCGGCGGTCAGGTCACAGTCCTTCATTTCCAATACGACATTATCCAGTGTCCGGACGTTTTCTCTCCCGGCATCACCGAAAATCAGCCGGTTCCTTCCTTCCGTCCCCGGAATCTGTCCGGCATCATAAATCACCACATTATAATCATCCAAGGCATCCGTTCCGGCTCTGGCAATGCTCTCCCCTGTAATGGCAAGGTACGCCTTCTCAATAAAAATATTACCCTCTCCGACGAGCAGTCCGTCCACCTGACTCTTCGGACTCTTTACCGCTTCCGAAACATTATCCGCGCTAAGGCTGTCTCGTACGTCTCCCTCAAAAGTAATGCCGTCAATACAGGATCTTAAGGTCTGTCCCTGCCAGTCCGCCTGTTCAAACAGGCAGAACGTGCTCTCCGAAGGCGCAAGCTGCATCTGCCTGAGCGCAATAAGCCTCTCTCCCTCGTCATACAGACTGACATCAAAGGTAACGCCGCTGTCACTGTAATTGACCATGCTCACCATCACATCATAAGAGCCGTCCTCCCGTGCAGTGAATACCGTATATTCATTCGCCACATTGGAAGCTGTCTCACCAAACACGCGAAGTTCCTTCTCAGCACCGGCACGCAGTTCTTCGAATCCGTCTGCACCGGAACCATCCGTATAGACGATCAGATCCGCCGTATTGTCCGCATCCTCTCCCATAAGCGTATCCAGAGTCCCCTGCGCCAGTGCGAGATCTCCTCCGCCATCACTGCAGCCTATCTCCTTAAGCGTCCGGATCAGACTGTCTGCGTCCGTCATATCCACTGCCAGAAGTTTAGTCCCCAGAGCATCCACTGTCGCAATAGAAAAACGTGTGTTATTCGTCGTCCTCACATACTCGCATGCCTGTGCCACAGCCTCCTCCAGACGTGTGCTGCCTGAATCTGTCATATGCTGCATACTTCCGCTGGTATCGAAAAGCAGTATCTTCCTTCCGCCGCTTTGCCCCTTGGCGCTGATAAACGGCGACATCAGCGCTATCACCAAAAGTACGGTGATCAAAATCTGCAGATACATGAGAATATTGTGCACAAATTTCTCAAAGAAGGTTTTAGACTGCTCGTTTTTCAGCAGTTTCTGCCAGAGAAGATTGGAAGATATCAGATGATCCTCTCCCTTGGGCTTTAATAGATATAAAATTATAATAAGTGGAACCGCGGCCAGAAAAACCAGCGGCCATAAACTCTCAAATATCATATAGCACCCTTAAATCCTGAAAGATCAGTTGATAAATATCCGCCCCGGTACTGCATACCTCATAGAATGCCCCCGCTCTTACACATTCCCGCCGCATCCGGTCCGTAAACTCCCGCAGGGTCTTCTCGTATGTCCGAATACTGGCCGCATCCAAAGTAACACGCAGGGTACTTTGATCCTCCATATCAATCAGATTCCGTGTGCCCGTCAGTTCTACGGACAGCTCCTCTTTCGCCAGTACATGCAATAATACGGTTCTTTGTTTTCTGTAATCCAGAAAACGCAGCAACTTAGTCAGAGACTCCTGATCCAGAAAAGCCTCCTGCAGGAAGTCGCTGATTAGAATGGTCACGCCCGGTCCTTTCACCGGAAGCTCCCGGACAGCCTGCGCAATATCCACCGTTCCCTCAAAGGAACACTGCTCCAGCCAGGCCGTCATCCGGGGCAAGGCTCTCTTCCCGCCCTCCGCCACGAAAGGCAGATACATCCTGTGCATATCATAGAGCATGACACGGTCCATGTTATTCAGTCCCATATAGGAAAAAGCTGCCGCCAGCATACAGGCAAGCTCACTCTTCGTCTTCGCCCCGTAATTCATGGAGGCGCTGGTATCGATCAGAATCGAAATAACCGCTTCCTTTTCCTCCATGTACTCCTTCACATAAAGCCTGTCCAGACGCCCATAGGCATTCCAGTCAATGCGGCGTATATCGTCTCCCGGCATATACTCCCTGAAATCCGAAAACTCCATGGAAGAGCCTTTCTGTATGGATTTGCGGTTTCCGGTCAGATTCATGGAAGTTCTGTGATCCATGGTAAGCCGGAGTCTTGACAGCCTGTCAAAAAATACAGCATCCAACATCATAATTACCCATCAGGTTCTGTCATGTCAGCTTATTGCATGGCAGTTCCTTCCTCCTATCTGCCGGCCAAAGCCGTTTTTGCCTGTAAAATCCTTGTGATGATATCATCCTCGGTAATTCCCGTACTGATGGCCTCAAACCCCGGAATGATCCGATGTCGGAGAACAGGATATGCGGCATCCCTCACATCCTGAAAAGAAACATTAAAGCGCCCTTCTAAAAACGCCTTCGCCCTTGCGGCGCGGATCAGCGCCTGTGCCGCTCTGGGGCTTGCTCCCTCTCTGATATGAGGATTAGGAGCATGCGTCTCCATGACGATCTCCAGCAGATAATCCATCACCGCATCCGCAATCGGGATCTGATTGACCAAGGCTCTTGCCGCCAGAAGTCCCTCACCGTCCATCTGTTTTTCAATGACAGGCTCCCTGCCTCCTTCCGTGAGTGCGACAATTCCCTTTAACTCCTCCCTGCCAGGAAACCGTACAAGCACCTTGAACATGAAGCGGTCCAGCTGAGCCTCCGGCAACGGATAGGTTCCCTCACTCTCTATGGGATTCTGGGTCGCCAGCACAAAGAAGGGTTCATTAAGCACATGGCTGACATTGCCCACAGTCACCGTATGCTCCTGCATCGCCTCCAACAGCGCCGACTGCGTTTTGGGCGTGGCACGGTTGATCTCATCCGCCAGAATCAGATTCGCAAAAATCGGCCCCCGCTCAAAGGAGAAGGAACTGCCCTGTTCGTTCTTAATAATAATATTCGTACCCGTCACATCGCTGGGCATCAGGTCCGGCGTGAACTGGATTCTCTTAAAAGACAAATCAAAAACCTTACCAATGGTACTGACCAGTCTGGTCTTCCCCAGTCCCGGCATACCCTCTAAAAGCACATTGCCCCCTGTAAGCATCGCCAGTATCACCTGCCTGATAACATCACCCTGCCCGATAATCCCCTTCCGTATCTCTCTCTCACACGCCCCAATCCGCTGCGCCATATACACCGGATCCTGAAACCTGCTCCTATCCAACTCAGCCATATCCCCGTCGCCTCCATATCTATATTTTATTCATGATTCTCGTATCAAAAGGTGCCTTCCATAAACTTAGATAGCAGATTGCACAAAATGTTCACGAAGCTGTCATGCGTAGGAATATGAGAGTTTCTTAATATTCCGTTCAATACCCAGCAATTTCAGAACACGGATGTTCTGAAAAGCCCGACCTGAGCCCGGATGGCGAATGTCGGGCGGTTGCGTCCCTCTGTCATAGTTCTACCGGAATATTTAGAAACTCCATATGACGCAGCCCGACAACTTCGTGAACATTTTGTGCAATCTACCCTCTCAGCCTATCATAAGCACCTTTTGACACTCGAATCTACCTATATTAAATTCCTAATTATTAAAGCTCGCAAAATACTCCTTTATAATCTCCTCCATCCCACTAGGATACCGATCCGCCGCAATCCCCTCATAAGCATTCTGCTCATAACTTCCGATCACCGCCTCATAGGATGTATGCTCCCCTTCCCAGTTCAACCCGTTCTGGGCGCGGAAAAACTCGGATGTCTCATGGCTTCCCACATTTCCCGTGAGATTCTCGCTGTCCGCAACAGCATTGGGAACGCTGACATAATCGTGAGGCGTACTACTGCTGCCATCTCCTCTGCCGCTTCCGGAGCTGCCGCCTTCGCCCTGCCCGTTCTGACCGTTCCCGCTACCGTCGCCGCTCTGTCCGTTTTGACCGTTTCCGTCACCTTCTCCGCCTTGTCCGTTTCCGTCACCTTCTCCGCTTTGACCATTCCCGTCGCCGTTACCACCTTTTTGACCCGTCAGGTCATCACCATTCGGACCACCCCGTCCTGTCCCAGACCCATCGCCCTGTGCAAGCCTCTCGTCTCGCATCTTCTTAAGCTGATCCGCCAATTCCTCCATAGCGTCCGCCGAAGCAATCGAAACCCCCGCGCCGTCTTGCAGTTCCTGTATGAGATCAGACAATTGACTGCTCATATTTTCGTATTTATACTCCAGCTTCCGGGATGCCGCCGCCAGCATCTCCTCAGAAACCGCCTGCTGATATTCTGAAAGTGAGGATTCAAGGCTCTCCGCCATCTCCTTCAACACCTCCTGCTGCTCCTCGGTCAGTTCCTCCTGCTCCAGCTGCTCCAGCGCTTCCAGAAAATCTTCTATCTCATCCTCTTTCTCCCGCGCCTCTTCCCTTATGCTGTGAAGTTCTCCGGCACGATCTTTTGCTGCGGAAGGAAGCATGGAAAGTCCCACTGAAATCATAAGCAGCATAAGAAGCAGAGCTGTCCTTTTCGGGGAAGGCATAAGAGGAATATGAATCCTGTCCTGATGCTTCCTCAACTGCCTCATGGCATCCTCCCGCTGGAGTCTGACCAACGTCCCTTCCTTATCAAGCTGTTCATAAGCCGTAACGATCCGCTCCTCGAAACCGAAGCCGTCCATCCGAAGAGCCGCCTGATCCATGGTCGTCTGCTTTACAAACATCACTACAAATGCCGATAACTCAGCCAGAACAAACGCCAGCACCATATAAAGATCGGCATAATAAAGTGGTACAAAAAACGCCACAGCCTGCAAAATGATCCCGGCCCCTGCACCGATACTCAGCGCAAAAACTGATTTCTTCACAAAATCTGCAATATTCATCCTGCGCCGGCAGGCTCGTATTATTCTCAGAAATTCTCTCTGCTCCATACTATTACTCATGCCCTTCTCACAACCTGCGAATTTGTAGACGCAAGGCACAAATTTGCGATTGAAAAATCTCTGATTTTTCAATCTAATACCCACGACTTTCTATTTCTTTTTACGTCTCTTTCCCGATGAGGAATGCATAGGATTCACCTTCCATGCGGCTGCCATTAAAAGTAGAAGCGATAACAGGAAAATGCATACAGCCGACACAAACACCCATGCCCTGCCCTGTGATAAATGATAGGTTATAAATCCCACCTCATCCCTTGAAAAATTAGAACCGTTCTGTCCGAAAACCGAATTGCCTGTCATAAGCTGCATAAAAAACTCCTCATAAAATATAATCGGATTGAACAGCAATAACAGCATAGATTCACCCACATTTTCCGCATGCGTCATAAACAATTTCAAGAACATAGGCAGGAACGTCAAGCCGTAAATAACAAAATAGAATGCATATGATAATATAACAGCCGTTATGGACCGGCGGCAGATGGCGGAACAAAGGATTCCGATACTGCCCGAAAGTACGGATAGAAGAACAATGGTAAGCACAAAGTAAAACAAATAACTCCAGCTCAGGCCTCCCACCACAAAAGCCAACGCCATAATCGGCATTCCGGCGGCCACAAAAAACAAGATCCGCAGCACCGCAGACATCACCTTCCCTACCACGATGGAAAAAGGTGACATACATGTGGTTAACATAATATCAAAAGTCTGCCGTTCTTTCTCTCCCGAAATTGACGAAGCCGTGATGACAGGTACAATCATTGCAACAATACATACCTGTGCAACGGCCAGCACCGGAAACAGATAGATCAGTTTGCCATAGACATTACCGCTGCTGTAAAAGCTTCTGCTCGACTGCTGTATGATCGACAATGCCATAAGAAAGGTCATTGTCAGCACCGCCTCATAGGCAAACAATCCCCAGCTTAGACGCATACTGCGGGCGGTTACCTGAAGATCTTTTTTCACAATAGGATTCCATCGTAATTTCACTGTGCGCCACCTCCCGTCAACTGCATGAACAAGGATTCCAGACTGCCTTCCTCTCTGTAGAATCCCGTAAGAACAACCTGATTCTGAATCATAAGTCCGATCAGGGCACTGATTTCCTCATCCGCACCGTTAAATAGCATAATAATCTCATTTTCTCTGACAGACTCTATCCGGGTGCCCACCTGCTCCTTCAAAATCCTTACGGCACTCTCCATGCCGGAAGCAACCTGAATGTGCATCCTTTTACCGCCTGATATCTGCTGCATGATATCCTCGATCCTGCCGGCCGTAATCAGTTGTCCGCGGTTCATGATCCCGATGCTGTTGCACATCTCTGAAAGCTCCGAGAGAATATGGGAACTGATCACAATGGTCTTGCCCATGGAGTGAAGGTTTTTCAGTAATTCTTTCATTTCCACTCTGGCTCTGGGATCAAGCCCTGAGCTTGGCTCGTCCAAGATCAGCAGCTTCGGATTGTGCAGCAATGCCCTCGCCACGCACAGACGCTGTTTCATTCCGCGTGAGAGCGTGTCCACATACTCTTCCTTTTTATCCGAAAGATTGACCAGCTCCAGCAGATCGTCGGTCAGTTTGGCAATATCCCGGGAATCCATTCCGTACATGGAGCCGTACATATCCATATATTCCCGCACCTTCAGATTGTCATATACCCCGAAAAAATCGGGTACATAGCCGATCATTCTTTTCATCACTTTACTTCCCACCGCCGCTGAGGTACCGCCGATTCTTACCGAACCGCCGCTTGCCCGAAGCAGCCCGCAGACGATCCGTATTGTGGTCGTCTTCCCCGCGCCGTTGGGACCTACAAAGCCAAACAGATCCCCTTCGGGAATATGCAGCGACAAGTGATTCACCGCGGTAAAAGAACCATAATTTTTTGTCAGATCATTAATATACAGCATACCGATACCCTTGCCTTTCTCTATTGAACCGCATAGAAACATCCGTAAGACACCTCATTGCACTGGTCNTCTACCACCTTATCCCAGTCCTCGGTCACCCCGATGATCACCGTCCTATCCGGATCTCCCGTGGAATACGTCGCAGAGACTCCCATACCCAAAGCNGTCAGGATATCCACGTCTTTCGCCATTTCACCGCTCTGGACCTCCCGCATAAAACCGTAACAGTAGCCCGCCACACCATTGCTGTACCCACCGTCATTATTATATACCACTTCCGTATTCTCCAGCTTAACCTCCGCCCCTGCCGGAAGATTCTTATAGACAAACAGGTCGTCCCCTATGGTCACTGCAAAATATTTAAAATCCTGCGTNGTTTTATTGGTAACTGTTCCTCTGATACGCTGCCTTCTATCCTTGTGCAGATCACTGTAAATACTGCCTTGTTCCCTCTCCCCTGTGATGCCTGCCTGAAAATAGCCATCTTCAAAGCCGACAGACGGATTGAGACCGAAGAAAAGTCTGTCTCCTTCTTTCCGGATGCGGTAGAAGTAGCTTTCATCACTGCTCATATAGTTGCTGTCCTCTAAGGGTCCCGCATATTCATATCCTTCCGCCAGACGAAGCTCCCACTCTTTGTGACCGGCATCATAGCAGCGCAGATAAGTCCGGGCATGTCCCCCTCCGGCAAGATTCTCTACCGTCACGGAATATACATTGGTGCTCACCACCTCAAACCCTCTACCGGCGAAGTATACCAGAAAGATTCCCACGAGTGTCGTCACCGGCACCGCGATCCAGTAGAGATCCCGTTTCTTTATTAAGCGCAGGATCAGGTACAGAATGGGGCCTACAAAAACCACGTACAAAATCACAATCACTTTCAACCATCCGAACTGCAGGCGGTTGTTACCGTTCCCCAGATAGCTGCTGACTCCTGTGAGAAAATACATACTGTCATAACCGGAAGTAGTATATTGACNCGATCCGTGACGGACACTTGCATAACTGCTGACCTGCCGTAACATGCTCTCCACAAATTCTTTCTGTTGTTCATAAGTACCGGCGGCGTTAAGCTTCGCNACTTCCGACAGCGANTACGGCAGTATCCCCACAGCGCCGTCTCCCTCAGAGCACATCAGGATCGACATGTCATAGGCTGTTTTATATTTACCGTTCACATCCGTAAGTTCCGCCATGTGAAGCTGCGATACATCCACATAATCTCTGGAATCGTATGTACCTGCTCCCGGATCATAGACCTTAGAACATTGGATTTCCAGATCATCAAAGCCGTCCAGAACTTCCTGTGCAACGCCTCCCGTACCGATGATCAGCATGCCTCCGTTATCCCGCCACTGCCTGATATTTTCTAAAGTCCTATCCGACAAAACACCGGTGTTATAGCTATCGATCACCAGAAAATCTAAAGCCGCCAGTGAATCTGACAGCTTGTCCCGATCCAGTTCTTCCAGCCTGATCGGGTAATTCTTCCCATAATAGTTAAATTCGTTTCCTCCCATATCCAGATAAGTCAGCGACGTATATTCNTCACTCAGAATCCCCATAGTCAGGGCATCCGCTTCCGTCTGTAACAGCCGTCCAAACTCCTTATCCGCCACNTTGCCGGCCTTTTTATCCAAAAGAATTACCTGTACAATCGCATCTGTACGATCTATGCTGTCCTTGGGCACCTTCACCACAAACTGTTTCGCACTGCCCTGCGGAAGGGACAGTTCCGTATCATAAGCGCAGTCATTGAGCCTTCCGTAATAATCTTCCCTCATCATCAGCCGCACGGTTCCTTCCCAGTCCTGCCCCTGATTTTCAACTTTCAGCTGNATCTCATANGCATTCTGATCTGAGGGCAGCATCTTNGCNTCAATGNCAAATNCCTGCTCTGCGGCCCTAACCGTCAGNCCNGCNCTTCCCATGTATACNCCNCANANAANAANCCCGAAGATAAGAANNCTGAAAAGNCTTTGNTTTATTCTGATTTTATTTNCCATGNCTGTTCCCTTTCCGTTTTNCTTGCNGTNCNAANAATCNGATNCACTGCCGCCTCNGCGTTGGTTGGTAANNCTCCNGAANTCNGNCCNNCNGCACCGCTTTCCGNNTCTTCTCTGCCCGNATAAAANGCATTCAACGCGTATCTTGCCAACAATCCNGAAACCCGTCCNCTCTCTATGGANTCCTCNGTNCCCAGCACAATCACTACCAGATCATGCTCTCCNGTTCCNTCNTCCGCGGTNAGGGATGTAACCAGACAGGCACCGGCTTTGTTGGTGGTTCCGGTTTTCAAGCCTGTGACCCCGGGCAGATTGCGCAGAAGCGGGTTTGTATTGCTCACTTCAAGGTCGAGAGACTCTAAAGTAGCTTTTTCCAGCGAAGTGATGTCCGTAATCTGAGGATAAACTCTCAAAAGATAAGATACCAGCCGGAACATATCCTCCGCACTCATGCGGTTCTGACGCTTTGCCGGAACGAAATCTTCTGTATAAGTCGGCAGACCGTTACTGTTGTAAAAGATTGTCTGGGACAGTCCCAGCTCCTGCGCTTTCTGATTCATCATATCGACGAAGGCTTCCTCCGAACCGGCAATCGCTTCCGCCAGACACAATGCACACTCGTTACTGGAAGGAAGAAGGGCACCCAGCAAAAGCTCCTGTATCGTAATCTGTTCTCCGGCTTCCAAGGGAATCACCCCATCGTCCGAGGCAGACAGTGCCTCAACTGCCTCGGAGATCGTGACCGTCTCCTCAGGGCTGATCTGTCCTGCCGAAATGGCCTCCATAGTCAAAAGACAGGTCATGAGCTTGGAAGTACTGGCTATGGGATAAGATAGATCGGCCTGATACTGATAATAGAGTTCCCCGGTAGTGGCATCTCCCACCAATACGCTGTTGACTCCGTAGAAATAGCCCGCTTCTTCCAAAGAAACCGGCGAGACATCGAAAGACTCCTGCGTATGAATCTGCATGGAACCTGCATCGGGAACGGTGATGTTCACATCCAAAATCATTGCCAGATCCGCTGTCATCATGAAGCAGTCGTAATCGCCGGAGGGTAATTTCATAATCATTGTATAGTAAAATACGGCTTGTTCATTTACTTTAAATTCATATCGTCTCAGGGAAATATCCGGATTTTCATCATCTTCCCAAGGGGTATTTTCCACTCCTATCGGCGTATAGACATTTTCCGTATTCATTGAGACGGTACTTCCCGTAATCTCCAGAGAGAAAGATTTGTCCGTATCCTTAAGAAGCATGGCGATGTCCCGCAGGGAGAGATATGTGTTGTAATCATAGCTATAGTCCAGCGTTTTAACTGTGCATGCAGCGCCGGTATCCGTCTGCACCTGACAGGTTCCGGGGATTTCGAAACTTGCAGCTGCCCTGATCGGCAGGATGGAACAGATCAGAATTACGGACAATGTAATAGAACTTATTTTCTGTAGGATTACTTTCATAAAATCTCCCTTCCCTCTCGATTTCAAAAGAAATGAGGGATAGTGCTAACAGGTCAGACAGGTCTGCACATTTGCCGAACTGTTACGGATCATGTTATCTTCTCCGCCGGTTATTGATTTGAGGATTGCTTTAAAATGTATATCATAGGATAATAATCCGAAAAAGAATCGGAGGATACAGAATCGATTTCTTCGGACAAAATCAGATTGGACTCCTTCCGAATATAGTATTCCGCCTTTGTGGTGACATCCCCACCGCCCTCAAACTGTCTGGTCAGAATATCTTCTGCAATTTCATAGGTGCCGCTGCCGTCATACCCGGCCTGTAAATCTTCCAGGGAAGGCAGCAACGCCGGACCGTAGGACATCAAATAGGAAACCGTGGACATCCCGAAAGTCTCGGTTACAAGAGCCTCTATCGCTTCCTTGTCCGTACTGCCCGCATAGTCTGTCATATGAAACCTCTGCGATAAAAGTTCCTGAAATGCCGTGGCAAAAGCCGCATAGGCAGCCTGATTGCAGGCCTCATAGCTTTCCGGTGAAACACTGCATTGAAAGGTTCCCGCATAACGAACTGTCTGCTCAAAAGATAAACTGACTTGTATAGTCAACCCTTGCATATAAGACTCTATCTCCTCAAAAGAAACGGAAACACCTTCTATGTCCTGAAGCCAGCTAAAGGCTGTGACCGCGGCCTGCTCAGTCATATCAATATTGGCAGTCCATTCCCCCGAAAGATCCTTGTCATCTGAGGCGAAAAAGTGCAGGTACGCCAAGAGCGCCGTGGAAACACTTAAGGTTAGAAACAATAGGATAAATACTGCGTTTTTTATGGTTTTTCTCATAGAGATACTCCCTGTCCGTAATAGCGGACATTCCCTTTCGGGAAGTGTGTCCGCAGGAAAAATTTATTTCTATTTATGCATACGGTAGCGCATTTTGGGCGAATTGTCAACGATATGGAGAAATCAAACAAAAACGCATACATTCAACTGTTATGCAAAGGCGGCTATGAATCAAATGAGTCACAGCCGCCTCCGAATAATTATACATCATCCCTACAGGTATTTGACGATCGTCAGTATATTCTTTCCCTCTTCATAACAATACGTCACTTCATCCATGAGCTTTTTTATCATCAGGATTCCCAGCCCGCCTATGGATCGTTCCTCTGCGGAGAGGGAAATATCTGCGTCTTCCTTCGCAAGCGGATCAAAAGGTGTTCCCGCATCCACAAACTGAATCGAAATTTTCGACCTCTCTGTGTCGGTCTCACAGCGTATCACAGCCTCTCCCTCTCCGGAAGGATAAGCATAATGTGCAATATTGATATAGATTTCTTCCACTGCGATTTCCACTTGGGATATCGCTTTCAAGGAACTGCCGGCAGCTTCCATCTCTCCACGGACAAATTCCTGCACTTCTTCAAGACGATCTGCCGATACCTGCAATACGAGTTCTTTCATGCTTGCACCTCCATGTCTTTCCCGACACAAATACCCATAGCAACCTGCAGGGAAAGCATCGTAATATCGTCAAACTGCATTGCCTCTCCCACAAATCCATCTATCTCATTCTTTACCCCTTCAATCAGTTTCTTAGGATCGGTATCACACTTTCCGTTCAGCGCTTCCAGCATCCTCTCTGTACCAAACAAGGTATTCCCGGCATCCGTCGCTTCCGGAACACCGTCTGTATATACAAATAATGTGTCCCCGGCGTGCAGTTCCATTTCATATTCCTTATACCGGACATTCTCCATTCCCGCCAGAACGAAGCCGTGAGGATCTTTAAACAGTTCAAAGCTGCCCCCGGCCCGTCTGATCGCCGGATATTCATGCCCTGCATTTGCCGCAGTCACTTTCCCCGTTGAAATCTCATAAACAGCAAGCCATACCGTGACGAACATTTCCGCTTCATTGTTTTCACAGAGCTGATTATTGACCGCCTCCAGAACCGCTCCCGGAGAACCTCCCATCAGCATCTGATTCTTGATCAACGTCTTAGTTATGACCATGAACAATGCCGCCGGAACACCCTTCCCCGACACATCGGCAATTACCAGTGCCAGATGATCCTCATCTACGAGAAAGAAATCATAGAAATCTCCTCCCACCTCTTTCGCCGGATTCATGGATGCAAAAATGTCAAACTCTTTTCTCTCCGGAAAAGCCGGAAAGATACCCGGCAGCATATCCGCCTGAATCTGCGTCGCCACATTCAGTTCCGCACCGATACGCTCTTTTTCCGCTGTCACAAAGGTAATATCTTCGATGTACCGGTTAATATCCTGCTCCATCTGACGAAATGCACAAAAAAGATTTTCGATTTCATCCCCTGTAGAGATTTGCAGCTTATCGAAAACAGAAATTTCCCCGCCCTGATGACCTTCGGACTTTTCCTGTACATATTGGGTCGCAGAAAAGGTAAGATTGTCAATGGGTTTTACTACCGCCTTATTCATCCAGCGAATTGCAAGATATGTTAAAATCACGGTAAGAATGATCAACAAGAAAATTAATTTGAAAAGATAGGCATATCTTGCACGAATCACCTTATCCATAGATATATCCACCATGGCATGGGCAATCACTGTGCCGTCTTCATCCAAAATCGGCGCTCCGGCAGTACAGAGCCATCCAAACTCCTCTGTTTTTGTAATATAGGCAGTGGTTTCTTCTTCCGGATGAGAGAGTGCCTCACAATACTGCTCATACACGATATCCCATGTGCCTGCAAAAGATGCCCTTTCCGACGCATCTGCACCCACGATGCAAACACATGTTTCAGTCTGCTGATCAATATATACAATATAAAGAGAGAGCACGGCATTTGCTTTTCTGACTCTGAATAAATTACCAAAAAGCTGCTGATACCCCTCTTCCTGCAAAGCGTCATACTTCGCCAGATAAGCCTCCCGTTCCGCTTCGTCATCTGATTCCGACGTAAGATTTTCAAGATAAAGTTCCTTGACCGCTTCCGTATAATATTTCGTCAGATCCTTATCCACCATAGCTGCCGCTGTCTGGGCTAAATTCATCGTTATATTCCCATAATAATCGTCTACCGTCTTCGAAAAAATATAATAGCTGACACAAGCGGCTGCCGCTGCCAGCAAAAAGGCAAACAATAAAATCATTATCGCCAGTTTCCGGCTAAGGGAGCATCTGACCTTCTTCATATATTTCCTCCATTTACAGCGTGTTAACGCTAAATTCCATGAAAAAAGGCGCAACACGCCTTTTTCCCCGTCATCCCGGTCAAGTAAATGCATAATAATTGTCTATTCAACGGTCAGAATATCTATAAATCCTGTCACCTGAAATACATCCATGATCATGTCATTTGCGTTCTTTACAACCATATTGCCCTGCTTGTTCATCTTTTTCTGTGCTGCCAGAAGGACACGCAGTCCGGCAGATGAAATATATTCAAGGTCTTTTAAGTCCAGAACTAGGGTCTGCACGTCCGCCGTCAGGTCTGCACCGATCTCCGTTTCCAGTTCCGGCGCCGTATTCGTATCCAGTCTTCCTTCCAACGCCAATGTAAGTACTCCGTTTTCCGTATTTTTTGTAATTGTCATTTTCTCCTCTTTTCTGCGCTGCTTTCTGCGCAAAATCGAGTTTGTGTCAAGCAGCGCGCAGACACAAATCTCGCGATTGAAAATTTAAATTTTCAATCTTATCCTCCATTCCAAAGCATTTTGTATTGCTTTATGCACATATTTTTATTTTAACCGCTTGTTCGTCTAAGGTCAACATACTCCACAACTCCTGCAAACTCCTCCTTCGCGCACACGGACACTTTATATCCCGGAATGTTATATTCCATGATGTGGCAGGAAAGGAGCTTACCGTCCCGACACACTTTTATTTCTCCGGAATCCGGAAGAACCTCAAAACGGCTAAAATCAAGGCCCATTCCTTCCCCGGTCATCTTGATATAGCTTTCTTTCATTGTCCAGATCCAGAAAAATCTGTGATCTCTCTCTTCTCCCACACATGCATTTACATATGCGGATTCGCTGGGGTGGAAAAAACGCTCCGCCACTCCTTCCGGTGCTTTCACGATTTGTTCCACATCACAGCCCACTTCCTTCTCTGCCGTCGCACAGATGACGATACGGCCGGAGTGAGACAGATTAAAACAGATTCCTTTCACTTCCGGCTTCCCGTCCGCTCCTGCCCGGACTGCGCCTGGCGAAACCCCATATCGGGGCAGAACCCTGTTTAATAAGAGACCTGCCCCAAGGCATAGTTTCCTGTCTTCCGCCTTAAGATATTTCATAATTCTGCATTTTCTCTCAGCGTCTAATTCACTAAGCAGTGCAGGATCTTCTTTAGGATCCGTCAGATTACCGGTATCCGCTGCATATAGGTGTACCATCTCTCCTTGCCTACCCGAAAAATCCCAGTTTATCCAGTGCATCAATAGCATTTTCCAGATAATTGTCATCTGTGATCGGCCACTTATAACCCAGGCGGTACAACACCTCCGTGGTAAACTGGTTTTTATATCCGACCGTGTAAACCTGCTCCCCGTCTCTTGAAGCATATGCGATCAATCCGGACACTGCCTCGCTGTCTTCATGGGCTGCGGCATAATCATTCACTGCCTGTTCAAACTGATCATCACTTACAATCTGAATCTCAAATCCGTGATTCCTCATTGCATAAATCAAATCTCCCATATAAATATGGTGACTGTTGCATGCATGATAAACGGTGAAATTCTTATCCGTTCCGGCAAGCTTCAAAATCGCCTCTGCGGTAGAATCAATCGGCGAAAATTCAGCGCTTTCATTCATACCGCTTACCGGGAACATTCCCACTGCCACATATCCGCGCACACCCCGTAAGAATCCATTGGTGACGAAGTTAATCTGGAACTCTCCATCCGAGTTACGGCTCATCAGATTTCCCACACGGATGACTTTCGCATCCAGTCCGTCATGAACTGCTTCCAGTATATAACGCTCCGCCAGGAATTTTGTCCGGATATATTCATTTGCAATTCTCTGTCCGATATACAGCTCATGCTCACAAAGATCCCTGTCCACGCCGGGCTTATCACCCATTCCTTCTCCGGCAACAGAGACTGTCGATATCTGAATCAGTCTCCTGTTCAGTTCACTACACAGCGCAATCAGATTTCTGACACCGTCTACATTAATCTTCTGAAGCGTATCATCTGAAGAGAAATGTTTTACGCATGCTGCGCAGTTGATCAGGGTCTTAAAAGGATATTCCTTTAAGCTGTTAAGTGACTTCGGGTCTGTGATATCTCCGTCAATGCAGATAATCCGCTTCCCGAAAAGCTCCTCACAAGGGTCATCAAAATAATACATCAGCATGTTCATCAGCCGTTTTTCAGAGGAAGGATATTTCCCTTTCCTTACCAGCGCATATACCGTTCCCTCATAAGAATCCAAAAATGCCTTCAGCACATGGATTCCAAGGAAGCCCGTAGCGCCGGTTAACAGGATATCACCCACTTCTTCTTTCTTTACCAGATCTGCGTTCTTTGCTCTGTTGGGAAGCAGAATGCGGTCGACCTTGTTATAATTGTGGGAAGATATTTCATCTTTTTCCACCGTTTCCTCTACCGAGTCCTCACACACTCCTGCTGCAAGCTGTCTTACCGTAGGGTATTTGAAAATGTCGGCATACACTACAGGAAGCTTTTTCGACATACAAAGCACCGCTATCTTGGACGCTGTCAGTGAAGTGCCTCCCAGTTCAAAGAAATTATCGTTGATTCCGACTTTCTCCATTCCCAACGCTTTTTCAAATATTTCACAAAGCTGTTCCTCTATCGAATTGACCGGAGGTTCATATCCCTCTCTTTCCGTCTTCACGTCAGGCTCAGGCAGTGCGCGCTTATCGATTTTTCCGCCCGGTGTAATAGGCATGCTGTCAAGATGCACATAGAAGGCGGGCAGCATATATTCCGGCAGAAGCGGCTTTAAGAATTCCTGCCAGGTCTGCGTATCCGGCGATGCACCTGTATAATATGCCACGATATACTTGTTTCCGCTCTTTTCCATGACCGTGACTGCTGCTTCCACGATTCCCTCATAGGACAGGACAGCGCCTTCAATTTCGCTTAATTCTACCCTGTATCCACGAATCTTTACCTGAGAATCGATTCTTCCGATATATTCTATATTTCCGTCGCCCTTCATGCGCACCATATCGCCGGTATGATACATTCTTGCATCATCCGCACAGGTTCTGAACGGATTATCAACAAAGGAGGCCGCTGTCTTTTCCGGCAGGTTATGATACCCTCTTGCAATCTGTCTGCCCGCAAGACATAGTTCTCCGGGTACACCCACCGGTACACGGTTTAACTTCTCATCCACAATATAGCNGCGCACATTCGTCTGTGACCTTCCTATNGGGATGTTNTTATATTCCTTATCCACCACAAACTCTGTGGATGATACCGTATTCTCGGTAGGNCCGTAACCNTTGATCATNGTGTANCTGCGGTTATAATAGCGCTTAAATTTCTCACCGCCCAGAGTCACGAACCGCAGATCACAGGGATCTGTCAATATCTCTGCCACAAGCTCACCCATCTGGGTAGGGAANGTTCCCAAGGTGATTTTTTCTTTTTTGANGGCATCNGCTACCTGAAGNGCATCNTTCCGGATAGNTTCCGGGAAAATATACAATAGGGCTCCAACCGTAAGAGGCGCGAATAAATCATGGACTGACGCATCAAAACAGAAACTTGCAAATTCCGCCCAAACATCCTCGGGAGTGGTTTTCAGGGANTTGTTCGTGTACATNATCAGATTGACCAGATTTCTCTGNTCNATCATAACCCCTTTNGGTTTTCCTGTGGAACCGGAGGTATAGATCATATAGGCAAGATTCTCCGGCTTAGGAGCTGTAAGCTCTGTNGTCAGNTGATAACCTTCACCNTCTTTAGCCATATCNTNNAGCCACAAAATATTNCCCTTGTAAAACTCTGTCAAGTCTGCATATTCTNTTACCGCCAGAAGGTTATCCGCACCGGAATCACTGAGCATATATTCCAGTCTGTCNCTGGGATATTCCGGGTCTAAGGGNACATANGCCCCGCCTGCCTTCATGACNCCCACATANCCTATCACAAANTCTCTCGTTCTTCCTGAGAGGATTCCCGTTACCTTTTCCGGNCCGAATCCGTTTTCNGTNANCTTTGCTGCCACATAGTCAGACANCTGATCCAGTTCNCGATAGGTNATCGTTCCCTTCTCATCACGTACCGCTCCTCTGTCAGGGTACNGNGCCGCTGCCTGNTTAAACAGATCNANAAAGGTCTTTCCGNTATAANCAGGGTCNTTTTTCATTTCTTTTTCTTCTTCAAACANAAGCTGTATCNCTTCCGCCGNCTTNCCCTGAACAAGTCCCTGCGCCGCTATGGAAAAGTTCTCTAAAATGTAATCNATAGATTCNNNCTCAAACAGATCNTTTCTGTATTCCAGCTCNTATACGAACTTACCGTCCTCTATGCTGATGGCAAGGGAAACCGGGGCTTTTGCCGCATTTAAGTGAAGAGNNATCTCCTCCGCCTTCTCCTGNCCGATGGAATCAAATGCNAAATTATCTCCCTGATAAACNAGCATGGCATCNGGCTGGATCTTACAGCGTCTGCTGATTTCNGAAAACGGATAAATATCATGATCCATNGCATTCATAAGCTGATCCTGCAGCNCACTGAAATAGCTCTCTGCATCANNNTTAAGCTTACAGCGCACCGGAAGCGTTTTTACCAGCATACCGATCGTCTCAGCCAGACGGGAATCATTCCGTCCATGATAAATGGTGGTGAAAACTGCCTCATCCTTAAAATGATATTTTGCNAGAGTCATACCGAATACGCCAATGAAAAATACATTTTCGGTGATTCCGTATTTNTCGCAGAGANCACGCACCTGCNCTNCATTCAGACNNTCCTCTACNAGCCTTGTATTNCCCACTTTAGNCTGCTGGTCGTTTTTATCAGGATAAAAACTGGTATCGCCGCCGCAATCCTCAAACTCTGAAAGATAGAATTCTTCCGCCGCCTTGTAGGCATCTGATTTCACCGCTGCCTCATGATCCAGNGNNNCNTCGTAGCTTGTATAGTCTTCCTCCGGAAGAATCTCTCCGCTGTAAGCNCGGTTGATCTGATCGATCAGTATNCCCAGTGAAGTTCCGTCTGCAATTAAGTGNTGCAGATCCATGAACAGGTAACTGCCTTCCATTGTNCGGTGAATCTCAAACCGGTACAANGGTTCGCCAAATAAACCATAAGGACGGACCAGNTGATCCAGATCCATATCGTCTATGATGTCAACCTTNGGAGGCAGTGNATCGTTTCTTCTCTGCCTGATTTCCCCTTCCTCATCCATGAACAGCTGTACCTTTAAGTACGGGTGTACCTCAATGACCTGCTCTACGGCTTCTTTCANCCGATCAAGATCCACCTTGTCGCTTAACTTNAACANATAAGGAATATTATANACNGTTGTNCCCATGTTGGCAGTACAGTCNATAAACACNCCTGCCTGNGTATTGGTCAGCGGATAAACCTCCTGCACCTCATGTTTNCCGGCCGCGCTGCTNNNNAGAACNAATTTTTCCAATTGCAGNATCGTAGCGTTTTTCTTCAANTCAGCNGTCTTGATCACAATATCAAATTCCTTGGCAAGCAGGACATTCAAACGGATCGCGCTGACGGAAGTAAGTCCCGCAAAATAAATATCTGTNGTGATTCCGAATTCCCTATGNCCTACTGCTTCNGCCACACACTCAAAAATACGCTTCTGGATCTCAGTCTCNGGTGCGATCACCTCTTCCTGNTTNTTCTCCGGNATNGGAAGCGCACGNTTATTGACTTTCTGATTCTGGTTNAGCGGAATCTCATCGATCTGCATGGTAACTGCCGGAACCATATAAGGAGGCTTGGTCTCNAGGATAAATCTGTTCANGGCATCGATATCCACTTCCTGATCCGATACCACATAAGCCGCAATATACTTTCCGCCGCCCTTTTCATCAAANGCTGCCACNGTGGCATCCTNGATTCCGGGGAATCTGCGGATCACNTCTTCCACTTCGGTAAGTTCGATACGGAATCCGCGGATCTTTACCTGNGCATCCTTNCGTCCCACAAACTGGATCATGCCGTCAGGAAGGNAACGCACAANATCNCCNGTGTGATACATGCGCTGATANTCNTTCTCCTGTGTATAGGGATTGACCGTAAAGCTTTCTGCGGTCTTCTCCGGACGGTTCAGATANCCTCTNGTNACCTGCAGNCCGGAAACNANAAGCTCNCCGCAGGCGCCTACAGGAAGCCTGTGNCCCTGNNCGTCTGCAATNTATAATTTCAGATTATCCAGCGCTTTTCCGATGGGTATATTATCATAATATTTATCAAACANCAGNGCNGTAACCGCTACCGTACACTCCGTAGGACCGTANAGGTTATAGAACTTATAACCCTTCGGCGGTTCCATGGGCACCAGTTTTTCACCGCCCACCGATAAATGCNTCAGGAATTTATTTTCCATTCCGAGGGCAAACTGCCGNCCCACCTGAGTCGTCATAAAGCTGTTNGTAATCTNGTTTTCNTCAAAATAACGNTTCANCTCCATNAAATCCAGCCGGATNTCNTCCGCAATNATATGAAGCTCCNNCCCTGCCGTNAGACTGGTGAAAATNTCCATCATGCTGGCATCAAAGCCNAAGGACGCATATTCCGCCATNCGGCAGTCCGCGTTCAACTGATAATANTTNTGATACCATCTGCAGAACGCCGTGATGTTTCCNTACTCCAGCATACATCCTTTCGGTACNCCCGTGGAACCGGATGTATACAACAGNACGAACATATCCTCCGGCTTTGCCTTNGGAAGCTGAATATCNGCCTCGGGTAATTCCTNGATCTCATGGGTCAGGAGAATCTCTCCNCCGAAATCCGGCACNAGCTCTAACATGNCTTCATCTGCGATCAATAACTTAGCGCCCGAATCCTCTAACATAAATTTAAGCCGGTCTTTCGGATAAGTAGGATCAAGGGGCTGATAAGCNCATCCTGCCTTNAGGACGCCNAATGTTGCCACCGCCATGTATTCACATCNGGGAATGATTATGGCAACCGGATCTTCCGCTCCNAATCCNTTCTTCGCCAGATACGCNCCGATGCGGTCTGNNATTTCATCCAGTTCTTTGTAAGAAATCCTTACGTCGCGGTAAACCACTGCCNTGTGATCCGGATAGNTNCCGACTACCTCCCGGAACATATCNATCACCGTTTTACTCCTGTCATAAGGCACTTCCGTCTCATTAAACCGATCCAGTANCTCNTNCTGGGCGGAGGAGAGAATAGAAATNTCAGATACNTATTTGCTCTTCATCATGGAATCCATGGCTGCTTCATATGACTCCAGNATNCCCTCTATGCTGCCGGCTTCGTACATGTCTGCNCGNTANTCGGCAGTCAGTACATAGCTTCCGTCATAATCTCTCACCTGNATCACAAGAGGCTCTTTGGGCATATCCAGAGATAAATCCTCTCCCNTCGCCACNGTATCTNCCAAAGGATAATCATCCGTAAGNTCCGCCTGNTAAGCAAAGATCAGATCCGAATTGATCCCATATTTTGCCGCNATATCAGAAAACGGGAAAATATCNTTTGCCATAGAATCCATCAGCTGNTTCTGCACNGCCATCATATAGGCATTCACAGATGTNTTCCGGTCAAAGCTGCAATAAACGGGCAGTGTCTTTACCAGCATACAGATCGTATTCTCCAGTCTGGAATCATTTCTGCCGTTGTAAATTGTGGCAAAAAGAGCGTCCTCCGTGTTAGCATACCGCGCCATTACCACACCGAAAAGTCCTGTAAAGAGAGTGTTTGGCGTTACCTGCAGCTTATCGCAGTATGCCAGGATCTTCTCTCTGGACAGATTCATCTTTCTGGAGGTCATTCCCTTAGCCGGAACCTCCTCCTTCTTATCGGCAATAGGAAGGGATTCCGTCTCAATTCCTGCAAAAATCCCATCATAATAAAGCGCAGCCTTCTTATATCTGCCGTCATTTATTTCCTGTTCTTCATTCAGCGCCGCATCGAATCCCGTATAGGTTTCTGCCTTAAGCTCTTCTCCCTGATAAGCAGCGTTTAAGTCTTCGAAGAAAATATCATAGGAATTTCCGTCCGCAACGATATGATGCAGGTCCACAAATAAGTATTTCTTTGACGCTGTCTCATAAATTTCAATACGGAAAAGCCTTTCCTCCTGAATCTTAAATGGCTTTACAAGCTCCTTCTTTTTCTGTGCAAATTCCGCATCCGTCAGTTGAATATATTCCGGCCGGAAGTCTTCCTGACAAGGCTTCTGATAAAGTTCCCCGTCCGCACTGATCCCGATCTTCGTCATAAGATAGGGATGCGCCTGAACTACTTTCTCGACTGCCTCTTTCAGTCTGTCCAAATCTACTTTCCCATCCAGTTCAAACAGGAAAGGAATATTATATACAGTGCTGTCCGAATTTTTGTTGCACTCTACAAAGATTCCCTTCTGAGATCCGGTCAGCGGATAACTCTCTCTCTGTTCATGCACCATCTGCTTAGGTGCGTTCTTAATAAACTGCTCCAACAGCACAATGGTATTGTTTTCATGAATGTCACTGGTTTTTGCCGTGATACCGAACTCTTCCGCAAGGAGGAGATTCAGTTTCATAGCGCCAAGCGAGGTCAGCCCTGCCTTGTAAAGGTTCGTATTGATCCCGAAATTGACGTTTCCCGTAACAGAGGACACAATATCAAACAGCTTCTGCTGTGTGCGGTTTGCAGGCACTTCAATTTCCTTCTGTTTGAATACCGGCTTGGGAAGCGCCTTCTTATCGATCTTCATGTTTGATGTCAACGGCATTTCCGCTAACTGGATCAACACATCCGGAACCATATAATAGGTCAGGTAATCGGAAGCATGCTCCGACAGCTCATCCACATCAATTTCCCGGTCCGCCGTAAAATATCCGCAAAGATAAGAGTCATCTACGGGAACTACCACACTGGTCTTAACCCCCGGGAACTGATTCAGTACCTCTTCTATTTCACCCAGTTCAATTCGAAGTCCCCGTAGCTTAATCTGATTATCCATTCTTCCATGGAATTCAATCTCCCCGGCATCATTCCACCTTGCCAGATCACCTGATTTATAAGCCCTCTGCCCATGGAAATCAATAAATACTTCTTTGGTCTTATCCGAGAGATTGATATAGCCGCGTCCCACGCCTTTGCCGCAGATCAGCATTTCACCCATTTCCCCGTCGGGTACTACTTCATTTTTGTCATTGACAATATAAACCTGTACATTAGCATTAGGAATTCCGATGGTAACATTCTCACCGCCGGAGATGACCTTCATGGTACAGCTGATGGTGGTCTCCGTAGGTCCATATCCATTCATGATATAAGCATCCGGTCTCACATCTGTGATCTTCTGATATAAACCTCCCGGGAATGCCTCCGCACCCAGATCATACACCGCTATTTTCTTTAAAGCCTCCGTCATCTGCGACAGATCCAGCAGCTCAGACAGGAAGGAGGGCGTAGTGATCATACAGTCCACATCATTATTACAGATCAACTCTGCGAGCATGGGAGGATTTACGATTTCTTCCTCATTCGCCATCACGATGGTAAGTCCGTTGGTAAGAGGAATGAATTCTTCCATAATGGACACGTCAAAAGTAATCGCCGCCAGTGCCAGACATACATGCGCACGCTGCGTGACCCCGATCGTCTCGTAATTCTTTTCATTCGGATTTACAAAGTTAGCAAGGTTTCCATGCTCGATCATAACCCCTTTGGGTTTGCCCGTGGAACCGGAAGTATAGATACAATAGCACAAATCATTCTCCCCAATGGCAAGCCCGGGATTTTCATCCTTTTCATTTTTCAGCAGCTCTTCAATCAGTAAAACCTTACATGCAAGCTCACTCCATAAGCTTTCATGCTGCTCTTTGATCTCCTCTGTCGTAATCACATACCCGGCCTTTGAATCCTCTAAGATATAACGTATTCTGTCATCAGGATAATCGGGAGCCATGGCAGCAAAGGCACCGCCGGACTTTAATATTCCCTGCCGTGCCACATAGACGTAGCTTGTCCGATCAAGCAGCACGCCTACAATCGACTCTGTTTTTACCCCCAACGCGATCAGACTGTTCGCCATCCGGTTCGCCCTGCGGTTCAGTTCCTCATAAGAAAGACTCTCTCCTCCGGCAACGACCGCGGTCTTGTCCGGCTGCAGTCTGACCTGCTCCTCAAACAGCTCCGTCACAGGGCGATACACAAATTCAAATGCGGTTTCATTGTACTTCTTCGTTTCCATTCGTATCCTCCATTCTTGCAAATGCAATTACTGTATTGTTCATATCCATTGTCCGCATATAATCCACTTTCGATGAAATGCGTTTGACGAGTTCAATGCCGTGAAACTCATATCCATCACTGTCATAGGTATATTCCGCCGGATTAAAGGGTATTCCGTTATCCCGGATCCTGAGCCTCATTTCCTCTTCCTCTACGGATAGATTGACATCAATCCACCGGGCACTTTTTCCCCCATATTTGATAATATTGACCGTCATCTCCTCGGCTGCCATCGCCGCCAGATTCGCCGTATTGGGCAGGACGCCGTTTTCTTCACAAAAAGCCGTGATCTCCAAAGGTATCTTAACCGCCTCTTCAAGGGACGCCGCCACGGAAATGTCCAAGTTCACCCCTGCATTCTGCTCAGGCAGAATATAGAAATCAGAATGCCTGTACTTGATCTTCCGGTAAATATACGCCGTTGCCGCCGTCAGTCCCTCTGCGCAGATAAAGGCAAAGGCAAGCCCGTTTACTCCCGTTCCTCCAAGCGCCTGCCCCAGCAGGATTCCCAAAAGCGCCGCCGGAAGTATGTAAAGAAAGTTCTGTAAAAAAGTAATCACACTTGCTTGGACCGACTCCTCTATAGATTCGTAATAACTTACCAGGAATTTATTCCAAAGATAAAACGGCAGACAGAAAATATAAATCCGCAGCGCCCCGATCATTTCCTCCTGCAGAACCGGCTCCGTAATGCCGAACATTCTTGTCACCTGCGCCGTAAAAATCATGATAAGAACCACTGCCACAGAGACCACTATAAAACTATACTGAAGCGTTTTTCTGCAAAGCGCTCGGATTCCGAAATAATCCTTTTCGCCATATAAGATACCCGCCATATTGGGAATGATTCCTATAATACCGCCGGAGAGCATCTCCACGATCATCAGAATGTTATCACAGACCGTATAAATCGCCATTCCATCCTGTCCGGTCAGACTCACGATGATCGTATTAAGCCCCAGCGCTTTTACAAAACTCATTGCCATAAAAACAAAAACCGGCGCTCCCATGACCACCGCCTCTTTCAGCAGGGAAAAGGGCGGCGCTTTTACAAAACCGATCATTCTTTTGGGTGAACGGATATATCTGACAAATACCACCATCCCCACTACAAATCCCAAAACAGTGGATAAAGCCGCCCCTTTTGTTCCAAGAGACGTATATTTCAAAAAGATAAAATCAAGAAACAGATTGATAACATTTGAAATGATCAGATAAGCGGAGGACAATTCCGGATGATTCTCCGTCCCCAGATAACTTACCATCAAAAGACCGATTCCGATAAAAGGTGCGCCCAGCATACTTACAAAAAGATAGTCCCCTGTAAGATCCGCCACACCCGCTTTGGAAGCCAGCACCTGTGAAAGCGGAGCCGTCACAAATGGTGCCAGCGCACTGAACAAAATACCGCATATAAGCGCAACAAAAAAAGTAAGCGTAAATACTCCTGACGCCTTCTCACGTTCCCGCCTTCCCAGCATGACCCCCGCTGCAAGAGCACCCCCTGTTCCCAGGCAGTATCCCGGCAGCTGGAGTATCGTCTCCACCGGGAGGCTTAAGGATACCGCCGTCATTGCATCGGTTCCCAGGAAATTTCCGACCATAATCGTATCCAGAATATTTCCAAGCTGCAACGATAATGCCATCATTATCCCCGGAAAAAGATATTGCTTGATCTTTACATTGATCAGGCGGTCATTTCTCTGATGCATCCCTATCCCTCCTTCTTCTTGGTAAGACCTACATAGAGCCTTACGATTACATCTGTGACTACCATGCACAGGGCAGTAATAAGCCAGCATTGCAGCGATGAAAATCCTTCGTACTTATGAAAGCCGTATATCACAAAATAAACACCTATATGTATTGCGTAATATTTTGATATATGTCTGTTGTAATAAAGCACCTGCTTTCCGATCGCTCGGCTTTTTCTCATTGCCCCGTCACCAAAGTACAGCACACCCGCAAACAAAAGAACATGCGCAATGCTTGCGATCACATGGAACAGGTCGGGATGGCTGTAAGATATACACAGATAAATATAAAATTCATCGCCAAACCCGTACTTCTTTACGGTAAATATCCACCATACCAAAGCGATCACCGCACATATCGGCATGACCAAACCATAAAACTTATTTTTATCCTTTACTCTTTGCAGCAAATGTCCGAATGCCACACCCAAAAATGCGTAGGATAAAAAGTAAATCGCGGGAAAAGTAACAAAATAATCCTCGCCTATAATGATTCTTACGATATAGCCAAGCACGGGAATATCCACGGGCCTGCCGCCTATAAACGGAGCGGCTATGGCGAACAGCAGACCGACAACCGCATATCCGACAGCGGGAAGCTTTACTTTCTTAGCCAGTGCAAGTACCAGATATATGATACCCGTTATAAAGAATATATTAATAAACTGCAGATATTCCGACAAAAGATCATAATATACCTGCTTGTCGTCAAGTTTGTTCCTTACGAACAGATAGGGCAAAGACAATGCTGCAACATAAGCTATATTGCTCAGGTATTGGTATGCGATCATAACAATACCGCTCTTTGCAAGTGTCTTTGGTTCTGACCGCCTGCTGTATACCGTGCCCATACCCATTACAAAGATAAATATGGCGGCACCCGATAAGGTGGCAAAACCGTATATTACTCTGATAACGATATCTTCATTGCTCGATGTTGCCTGATAGGCGTGTACCAGAAAGATAAACACCATAAAAAAACCTTTTAAATAATCAAATTCATTTTGCCTTGATGTATTTACCGGTTTTTTATCCAATATACGGTCCATAACATGGTACTCCTTCCATATCTAAATACCTGATCTATGCATTGAGCTGGCGCTCATTTTCCTGTCTCAGCCCCATATCTCCTGAATTCAATATACCGCAGTAATCCGAAAAAAGATATGTGTCAGCGTGAATCGACCGTAAATCAACCTGAATCGACCGTAAAATGGTATGAACTTTCTATTCTCGGCATCTCAAATTGTAATTCAAGACACTTTATTCAACGCCTATGTGACAAATAAAGTACCCCTCCCACAGATACAATATCAGGAAGTTCATCTGCTTGAAGTGTAACATCGATTTGATACAGATCGCTTTTTTGAGTACAGCTCGCAATATTGACATTTTTTCGTAAATATTTTTGTCAGAAATATATTTACATTGATAATGAATTCGTGCTATAGTAATGAAAAGCATATTTTCTATCATGAACAGATCAGTTATTTCTTTATATTCTAAGTTTCAGAAAATCCATGCTTTGAATCCAATTCACATTCACACAAAACAGGAGGATCTGGAGCGGTTCTCCTGTATCGGCAGTCAGCCCCATTCGGGAAGGATTGACCGGACACTGTTAAGGAGGACATTAGATGAATGACATTTCTTTTGTGTTTGATTTTGAACTGCTGCTCTATGAACACCAGTCCACTTTAAACCCGAATATACCGCTACGGGATCTGCTCTATGTGACCAGAGTGCTGCAGAACCGGATAAAGGACGAAAACCTGTACAGTAAGTCACTCGTTAAAATTCCGGCGCCCACATTCGTCGTATTTTATAACGGAACGGATTTGCAGCCCGAGCAGCAGGTACTGCGCCTGTCAGATGCCTTTGCAAAGAAGCCGGAGCACCCATCGCTAGAACTGAACGTGGTTGTCTATAACATTAATTTAGGGCATAATCAGGAGCTTTTAAATGCGTGCCGTCAGTTAAAAGAATACGCGCAGTATGTTGCGCAGGTCAGAACCTACGCAAAAGAAATGGATTTTTCGAAAGCCGTCAAACAGGCAGTGAAGCATTGTATCAGAAGCGGAATACTTTCAGACTTTTTATCAAAGAATCGTGCGGAGGTGATCGCGGTGAGTATCTTTGAATATGATGAAGAGAAACATATGAAGAGTGAGCGGGATGACCTCGCTCTAATGCTCAAATCCCTTCTGGATGCCGGAAAAACCGAAGAACTTAAGCGTGCTCTTTCCGATAAAGAATACCGGGAGCAGTTGTATCGGGAATATTTCTCGAGGAGCGAGTAAACTCATTATCAGCTTCAAAAGATCCTACAATCGAGTAGGAGGGAAATTTAAATAAATTTCCCGACCTCTCACACCACCGTGCGTACCGTTCGGTACACGGCGGTTCAATCAACTTAACAAGTGACACACCTTTCGGTGTAGTAATCTAACATTGAGACTAATCCAAATGAGGTTAGTCTCTTTGTGCTTATAGCCTTTTGTATCCATCCGTTATGACACATGTAAGCGTATCGATTACCTGTATTTGCCACTTTATGTGCCGCCCATCCGGGTACGCCAAGCTTAACTAAGTTCTTTTCCCTATTTTGCGGAGTTTTCCAATGTTTCCAAATGCACATGCGAAGTCTGTATCTGATGTTTCCGTCAAGTTCCTTACAGAGAGTCTTCATACTGCCTATCTTGAAGTAATTAATCCACCCTCTAATGAGCTGATTGAGTTTCATTACCTTATAGCTGTTACTAACACCCCAACTACGACGAGTGAGCTCTCTCATTCTCTTCTTAAACTTTACTACTGATTCTGCATGTGGTTTTGCTTTAAACTGATGTGCCCTCGAATCAAAGTAGAATCCAAATCCAAGATATTTAACTCCTCTTGGTCTGTCCACTTTGCTCTTAGTCATATTGACCTTAAGTCCTAGTTTCTCTTCAATAAATCTTGAGATGTTCCTCATTACTCTGTTTGCAGACATTTCACTTCCGACCATAATAATGCAGTCATCTGCATATCTTACAAAGTTAAGCCCTCGCTTTTCCATTTCCTTGTCCAGTTCATTCAGCATGATGTTTGCCAATAGTGGCGAAAGATTCCCGCCTTGTGGTGTTCCCACGATAGAATCCTCATATTCATCATCAATCATGATTCCGCTGACAAGATATTTTCTTATGATAGAGATGACATCTCCATCTTTGATTGTTCTGCCCAGGATAGTCATTAGCTTATCATGATTAACCGTGTCGAAGTACTTTTCCAAGTCAATATCTACAATCCAGTCATTACCTTCATTCATCATGTCTAGTGCTGTCATGATTGCTTGCTGTGCACATCTGTTAGGTCTAAAACCATAGCTATGGGCATGGAATTGTTCCTCATAAATTGGTGTAAGCACTTGTGCCATGGCTTGCTGTATGAATCTGTCTGTTACTGTTGGTACTCCCAGGTTTCTGACACCTCCATCGGGCTTTGGTATCTCCACTCTTCGTACTGGCTGGGGTTTATATTTTCTTGTCCTCAGCTTTTCCTTGATGATTTCGCCGTTCTTTGCAAGGTGTTCTTTGAGTTCTGTGTACTTCATTCCGTCCACTCCCTCTGCTCCTTTGTTTCGTACGACTTGCAGATATGCTCTATTGAGATTGTCATTAGATAGTATCTGCTCCATTAGACTACTTGTGTCCATGCGTTCTTTCCTTTCCGTCTCGCTTGATTTGACCACCCTTAACCCGATTGGTTACGGCAGATGTTGTCATTTCTGCAATACGAGACATACTCAAACTTATTGGTTGTTCACCCCTTCGCTCCATTTCCATTACAGAAACTTCTTCACTACTATGGGCTCGGCTGACTTCTCACAGTTCGTTGTTACTAGGCTAATGGAACCTCTGTGAGACCTCCACGCTTAAGGTGCACGCTCTTTCTCTCCATATATCCGCCGCATTTACTCTGCTACTACAAATGTGGTAGTTATTAGACTTTGTTGCTTTGCGCCAACTTATCTCTCGTAGCCTAGCCTTATATGCGATTTCTGTCCGTCGGACCAGAGATTTGCTTACAGCTTCCTTCAGATTCCACCTCGCGATGGACACCCTTGCTGTTCGACTATACATTTCCCACTACCTGGGCATGTTCGGGACTTTCACCCGTTAGAACGCGCCCATGGCGCGCAAACACACAAAGACAGGCGGATTCCCCGCCTGTCTTTTATCCTACCAATTTACGCTTTTTTCTTACATAAATTGCTGCTTTCCTAACCAGCGTTTAAGCGTCTTCACCGTTTCCTTTACTCTCCTCTTCCTCCTTCTTCCTTCGCATAACAAGGATCACAATTATCCCTGCCACAATGACCGCCAGCCAGATAAAGCAGCATGTAATACAGCACAATCATCCCTGCCAGAACACCCCATCCTTTTTTTACCGCGTCCTGCAGTTCCAGATAAGGTTTTCTCAGATACCGCCATGCCAGATATTCTAACAGCGGAAAAGCAATGAGCCGGCTTATGAGCAGCAGCACATACCTTCCTCCACCAAGATAAAAGTCCAGCAGGTTTGTGACCGCCATAACCCACAGACTGGTCGTGTCCGCCAGACAGAACGAAAGCAGGAACTTAAACCTCTTATCCTCACTCATCACATGGAACATTGCCCAAAATATGGAGATATCCTGAGTATCGTCATCTTACCAGTCCACTCCCTCGAACAGCATCTTCTGATACCGCTTCTTTACTTCTGCATAATACCGTCTGGATACGGGGATCTGCTCCCCGGCAACCATCAGCTCCGAG
This sequence comes from Lachnospiraceae bacterium, assembly GCA_014804605.1. GTDB lineage: Bacteria > Bacillota > Clostridia > Lachnospirales > Lachnospiraceae > UBA3282. The sequence continues at coordinate 349,240 of JAAUZM010000027.1, forward strand.
CTATCCATGCTCTCCAAATGGCGGATATTAACGATAAAACTCTGGTGGCAGCGCAGAAAAGTGTCCCCGCATATCTGCCGTTCCAGATCGTTTAACTTTCCTTTGCTTTCCTGTATCTTCCCGTCCGTGCAGCATATGGCGAGCGCATGCCCTCTGGTGCTGATATAGCGTATTTTCCCATAGGGGATCGCCCCGCTCTTTCCCCGCCATGAGTAGATGAGGGTTTTCTCTTTGTCATTAAGGCGCCCCGCAAGGTCCTTCTGCACTTTCCGGAGCAGTTTCTTTATGCTTTCCTCTCCTATGGGCTTTATCAGATACTGGACCGCATAGAGGTCGTATGCCTCTCTGTAAAAGTCGTCGCTGGTGGAGACAAAGCAGAGCTGCGCTTCTTCCTGTACCATGCGCAACTTTTTTGCCAGCTCGATCCCGTTCATGGATTACTCCATGAAAATATCCAGCAGATAAAGGTCATACTGTTTGTTATTTACTTCCACGTCTGCCAGAAGGCTTTCCGCATCGGAATAGAGGCTGACCTCCTGCCCCATTAAGATTTTCTTGAGGGACAGGGCATCCTCCATACAGTCATCACAGACCGCTATACGCATGGGTATCCCTCCTTATCAGATTTTATCATTTCTTTTTTTACTCAATTGTGTTAATTCGGTCGCAAATTACGTTAATTTTGCATATTTGCTTTTCTTATGTCGTGTTGTGCCGGGTGGGTTTTTGACATTTTCTATTAAATTTAAGAATTTAATAATTTGATATTTTTTAATCTATTGATTAGTCCTAATATATCAGTTTCACTATAACAAACCAGAATAAAATAACAATAGTTATTGTATAAATTGCAGTTGTGGACAGTTTTTGATGACGAAAATCTGCTTGACAAGGCTTTGCTTGGTTATATGGTGGGAGTATTTTGAGGATTTGGCCGTAATAAAAAAAGCAGGGACTCGCTTGAGTCTCTGCTCGCTTGAAGCTGAAATTTATGCTGTTTTATTGTAATTCTTTATCCGCTTCCTCTTTATACTTTTTAAAACGTGTTAAATATACCGACGAGCCGGCAGATACTTGTTCTAAAACACTGCCATAATTTCTTAAATCTGAAACTGGTGCGATCGTTGGCATATATTCACATCCTTTCGATGAATTTATAGAAATGCCAAAGCATAGTCTATCCATTCCTTCAACGGATTATTCGATGAATTTATCGTAAGTTTTTCCATATAAAAATATCAGATCGACTTCGTATGCATCTATCAATCTCATATTTTTATATAACTGCAAAACTCTTACATCTCATTCTTAGATATAAGGGGCAAAATCGGTATTAACCGACAGCCCCTTTTTACACTTTACTTCACACCCTAGCAAACCTCAATTGCTGAACTCTTTCCGTCTTCCTTATCGTATAACAGGGTTTCCTTCCACATCGAAATACGTCCAGGTTTCCGGATTTCCTAAACTGTCATACTCATAGCACACCTGAGCATAGCCCAAATCCCAGCGCAACATCGGTTTCTCATCAGTCCCTATGTATTGAACAGATATCTGGTTTCCCCTTTCATCATACTCATACTCAATTCCTGCGCAGTGATATTTAGGGCTGATGATCAGTTCCGGCTCCTCCCCAAGGCCATAGCAATACCAAGAAACTCTTTGACCATATTCATCATAGTCATTCCTTACAACAGCATAGCCTGTATCCTTCCTCAGCACTGGTTTTCCGTCTTTATCATAGTACTGCCCTTCTATCCAGTAGCCTCTTGCATCATAAATGTCCCTGCGCCATGAGTATCCGCCTTCCTTCCATACAGCCGGGTCACCCTCTACATCCAGATAAGAAGTGACTATTTGATTTCCCACACTGTCATACTCATAGCTCTCCTGAGCATAACCAAGATCACGGCGCACCATCAGTTCCCCATCAGTTCCTATGTATTGTTCAAATATTTTATTGCCTTTCTCATCATACTCATATTTGGTTCCGGCACAGTGATATTCGGGGCTGATGATTAGTTTCAATTCTTCTTCACGACCATAACAATACCAAGAAATCTGCTGGTTATACTCATCATATTCATTTTTGATAACGGCATAACCATTATCTTTGATCAGTACCAGATTTCCCTCTTTGTCATAATACCGTCCTTCCACCCAATTTCCTCTGGCATCATAACTGTCCTCGCATCGCGAATACCCGCCTTCCTTCCATACAGCCGGATTACCCTCTACGTCTAAATAAGCTGTCGCTATCTGATTTCCTACACTGTCATATTCATATATCGTCTGCGCATAGCCCAATTCTTGACACATTATTGGCTTGCCGTCAGTTCCTAAATACTGCACAGATATCTGGTTTCCCCTCTCGTCATATTCATAGCGCCTCTGCGCATAACCAAGATCCTCGTGCATCATCGGCATACCATCAAGTCCAATATACTGTATAGATATCTGGTTACCTTTCTCATCGTACTCATATTCAACCCCGGCACACTGGTATTCGGTACTGATGATCAATTCCTCCTCAATGTCATAGTAGTATTGAGAAATCCTCCGTCCATATGCGTCATATTTATTCCTGACCACGGCATAACCCATATCCTTCCTCTGCACTGCATACCCTTGTTCATCATAATATCTTCCTTCCAGCCAGTTTCCTCTGCTATCATAACTGCTTTCATAGGTCGCATAACCACCTTCCTTCCATATAGCCGAATTACCTTCCACACCAAAGTATGCAGTTACTATTTGATTTCCCATATCGTCATATTCATAGCGCTCCTGCGCATAGCCAAGATCACGACGCACCATCAGTTTCCCATCAGTTCCTATGTATTCCGTTGATATTTTATTTCCCCTCTCATCATACTCATACGCAAATCCGGCACAGTGATATTTGGTACTGATAGTTGGTTCTGGTTCTTCTCCGGAACCGTNATAATATCGGGAAANCAGNTGTCCGTAATCATCATATTCACTCCTTACAACAGCATAGCCTGTATCCTTCCTCAGCACTGGTTTTCCNTCTTTATCATANTACTGCCCTTCTATCCAGTNGCCTCTTGCATCATAANTGTTCCTGCACCACGAATATCCGCCTTCCTTCCATACAGCCGGGTCACCCTCTACATCCAGATAAGAAGTGACTATTTGATTTCCCACACTGTCATACTCATAGCTCTCCTGGGCATAACCAAGATCACGACGCACCATCAGTTTCCCATCAGTTCCTATGTATTGTGCAGATATTTCATTACCCCTTTCGTCGTACTCATATCTAAATCCGGCACAATGATATTTGGTACTGATAGTTGGTTCTGGTTCTTCTCCGGAACCGTAATAATATCGGGAAACCAGCTGTCCGTAATCATCATATTCACTCCTTACAACAGCATAGCCTGTATCCTTCCCCAGCACCGGATTCCTCTCCTCGTCATAATACCTTCCCTCCAGCCAGTTCCCTCCGGCATCATAACTGCTTTCATAGATGGAATACCCACCTTCTTTCCATATGGCCGGATTTCCGTCCACATCCAGATATTCCGTCACAATTCTATTTCCCACTTTATCATACTCGTAGCGCTCCTGTGCATAACCTAAATCCTGACGTACCATCAGCTTACCATCAGTTCCTATGTATTGTTCAAATATTTTATTTCCCCTCTCATCATACTCATACTGAAAACCGGCACAATGATATTGGGCACTTATGGTCGGATTCTGTTCTTTATCGGAGTCATAGTAGTACTGGGAAATCATCTGATTATATTCATCATATTCATTCCTTATCACGGCATAACCTGTATTCTTCCCCACTACCAGATTCCACTGCCCATCATAACACCTTCCCTCCAGCCAATTTCCTCTGGCATCATAGCTGCTTTCGTAGATTGCATAACCGCCTTCTTTATATGTAGCCGGATTTCCGTCCACATCCAGATAAGCTTTCATTATTTCATTCCCCACACTGTCGTACTCATAGCGCTCCTGGGCATAACCAAGATCACGGCGCACCATCAGTTTTCCATCAGTTCCTATGTATTCCGTTGATATTTTATTTCCCCTCTCATCATACTCATGCGTAAATCCGGCACAGTGATATTTGGTACTTATAGTTGGTTCTGGTTCTTCTCCGGAACCGTAATAATATTGGGAAACCAGCTGTCCGTAATCGTCGTATTCACTCCTTACAACAGCATAGCCTGTATCCTTCCTCAGCACTGGGTTTCCCCCATCATCATAATACCTTTCTTCAAGCCAGTTCCCTCTGTCATCATAACTGCTTTCACAGGTCGCATAGCCACCCTCTTTCCATATGGCCGAATTTCCGTCCACATCCAGATATTCCATCACGATTCTATTTCCCACTTTATCATACTCATAGCTCTCTTGAGCATAACCAAGATCACGACGCACCATCAGTTTCCCATCAGTTCCTATGTATTCCGTTGATATTTTATTTCCCCTCTCATCATACTCATACGTAAATCCGGCACAGTGATATTTGGTACTTATAGTTGGTTCTGGTTCTTCTCCGGAACCGTAATAATATCGGGAAATCAGTTGTCCGTAATCATCATATTCACTCCTTACAACAGCATAGCCTGTATCCTTCCTCAGAACCGGATTCCCCTCCTCGTCATAATACTTTACCTCCAGCTGGTTCCCTCTGTCATCATAACTGCTTTTGTAAGTCGCAAAGCCACCCTCTTTCCATATAGCCGGATTTCCATCCACACCTAGATATTCCGTCACGATTTTATTCGCCACTTTATCATACTCGTAGCACTCCTGGGCATAGCCTAAATCCTGACGTATCATCAGCTTACCATCTGTTCCTATGTATTGTGCAGATATCTCATTACCCCTTTCGTCGTACTCATATCTAAATCCGGCACAATGATATTTTGTACTTATAGTTGGTTCTGGTTCTTCTTCGGAACCGTAATAATATCGGGAAACCAGCTGTCCATAATCGTCGTATTCACTCCTTACAACAGCATAGCCTGTATCCTTCCTCAGAACCGGATTCCCCTCCTCGTCATAATACTTTCCCTCCAGCCAGTTCCCTCTGGTATCATAACTGCTTTCATAGGTCGCATAACCACCTTCCTTCCATATGGTCGGATTCCCGCCCACATCCAGATATTCCGTCACGATTCTATTTCCCACTTTATCATACTCATAGCGCTCCTGCGCATAGCCAAGATCACGACGCACCATCAGCTTACCATCCGGATCCATAAATTGAGTCAACGTTTTGTTTCCCCTCTCATCATATTCATATTGGAATCCGGCACAGTGATATTGGGTATTTATGATCGGATTCTGTTCTTTATCGGGGGCATAGTAGTACTGGGAAATTATCTGATTATATTCATCATATTCATTCCTTATCACGGCATAGCCTGTATTCTTTCCCACTACCAGCTTCCTCTGCTCATCATAACACCTTCCTTCCAACCAGTTTCCTCTGTCATCATAGCTACTTTCATAGATTGCATAACCGCCTTCTTTATATGTAGCCGGATTCCCGCCCACATCCAGATATTCCGTCACGATTTTATTTCCCACTTTATCATATTCGTAGCGCTCCTGCGCATAGCCAAGATCACGACGCACCATCAGCTTACCATCAATTCCCACATATTGTGTAGATATCCAGTTACCCCTCTCATCATATTCATATTGAAATCCGGCGCAGTGATATTCGGTGCTGATGACCGCTTTCTCTTCAGTCCCATAGTAGTATCGGGATGACACCTGCCCATAATCATCATGTTTATTCTTTACAACAGCATAACCGGTGTCCTTCCGAATCACCAGATTCCTCCCCTCGTCACAATATCTTCCCTCCAGCCAGTTCCCTCTGTCATCATAACTGCTTTCATAGATGGAATACCCACCTTCTTTCCATACGGCAGGCTTCCCTGCTGCATCCAGATAAGCTGTCTCAATCCTGTTGCCTGCACTGTCATATTTGTAGCATTCCTGAGCATAACCAAGATCACGGCGCACCATCAGCTTACCATCAAGACCGACAAAACTACTCATCTTTTCATTCCCCTGAGAATCATACTGATATTTAAAACCGGCGCAATGATACTTTGAGCTGATGATCGGCTGCCCATCTGTCCCATAGTAGTAGATTGTTTCCCTCTGTCCTTGTTTATCATACTGATATTTAACACTGGCATAGCCTGTGTCCTTCCTAAGGACTAACTGATCATCCACCCCGTAAAAATACTCGGCATTCAGCCTGCCTCTGTTGTTATATTCATACACCGTTTTAGCACATCCGATGTCACTCCGCAGTGCAGGATTCCCCGCAGCATCAAAATAACGCTCCTCCAGCTTCATGCCTCTATCATAGACATACTCAATCCCCGCAACGCCCGTGGTTTTACTCGGAACCGCGCTCAAAGTGTGATTTTCATAATAACATTTCTTCAACACACCAGCCTCAAACTCCTGATACATCACGGCATATCCGGTATCAAAACGGTTAGCCAGATTTCCATTCTCATCCTTGTAACATTCGCTGATCAAATTCCCATCGTCCGCATATTCGTACAGGATTTGCGCCACCCTGTAGTCACTCCGGCATGCAGGTCCGCTCTCATCAAAATAGCATTCTTGAACCAAAAATCCTCTTTCGTCATAAATTTGCTCTATTGCTGCGCATCCCTGTTCGGTAATTCGGACAAATTCCCCTGCCGGATTCAAAAACTCCTTTCGAATCTTCTTCTGATCGCCTTCATCAAGATACTGATAATCCACAGCGGCATACCCTAACTCCCTGTTATACGTTAGATTTCCTTTCGTATCCAGATATTCCTCCCTCGTTATCTTATTACCCGAACTGCCTTCATAAATCCGTCGCACGGATGCATACCCACCCTTGCCCCAGCAGAGTTTTTTGTCAGTATCAAAATATTTCTCCACCACTTCCCTTTTCCTTTTATTTGGGGAATATTGGATCCTTACCATGGCATACCCCTGATCTCCCATCACCAGTTGCCCTTCATCCCCATGATAACTGATCCGTGATATGCGATTGCCGTAACCAAGCCTGAAATGGACAGACTCATAATTTCTGGTAATTCCCGTAATGTCTCCCGCGTTTTCTCTGAGAGACTGCAGCCTCTCGACAGATACTCCCTGCGTATCCTGCTCACCTGTCGGATCAGAAAGAGATACCAATCCCATTAATATATCTTTGTTGTCCACAGTCCGCTCCCCTAAAACCTCCGTCGTCTCCTCGGTGATGCCAATCGTATCAAAAAAAATGCGAACTTCTCTTCCCCCCAGAACACTACTCATCTGAAACTCCACAGAGCGATTGCGGAAATGATTATCCAGAGTAGTGCCTCGGTCAAAACCCAGAAACTCCTCTCCTGTCAACCGATTTCCTTCATAGTGATATCGATATATACACACACCATTCTTGTCATACCACAAACTTTCATTGCGCTCTAATTGGTGACGCTCTGTCAGATTTCCATTATCATCATATACAAACTTTTCACAGAAAACACCTTGATACCCTTCTGTCTCCTCCTTTCCTTCTGCGTCACTGAAATAACAAATGCTGTGCAGGTTCCCGTTTTCCTCATATTGAAAGGAGATCCTCATAATTCCTTGCTTATTGCAAACAGGTTCTCCCCTGACATCCAGATAATACAACGCCTCCAGTCTCCTGTTCTTGTCATAGACATACCGTTCTCCATTTACACCGTACAAATTATTAATGCCGGAAGTCAGCCTGCGTGTCTGAGGCAACCCATTCGAATGGTACGTAGTCTCCATCTGCAGGGATTCCGTTCCATTTTCAAGTGTCTGCCCATCCGGCACGCGAAGCAGGGTAGAATTAAAAAGCTGGGGCTTATCCTCTGCAGAGTAATACGTAATCTTAAACTGGTCAAACTCATTTTTCTCCTGTTTTAAGATGACTTCATTACTGTCATTATAGTATGTAATCTCCAGCGGAACCGGAAATCCCTTTTTCTTTGCAGCAGCATAGGTGTCAAAATCATAGGAATGATATTTATTCTTGTCTTTGGTATAGTTAATCTCCATATAAGAACAAGGTTGAAAAAATTCCATAGCATATAATGTGGAATATTCTCTCATAAGCTTTAAGTTCTCATAAGGCTCCACGTAAGTCATCTTTATATGTTTGCGGAAGGAATTCTTCTCTATTTTCCAATATCCCGCACATTTTTTCCGTTCCATAAAGGACAAAGACTCCCCTACCCCTTCCGGTATTCCAAAATTTTCTACCACCGAGGCATAATAAGTAGTTTTGGGAGTAAAAATAAAGAGTATCCCAAACACTGCTACTGCAGCAATGACAAAAGCCGCAGACACTCGCTTATGTTCGCGGATGAAGAAATAAATCTTCTTAACAATGAAAGCTGTCTTATCTACCAAAAATACCATTGTTATCACAACCAGACTTGCCAGACATACTACCCAGGACCATCGCTGAAAAAAGATACATATTTTCTTAGACCAGTGGGAAATACAACCGCCAAAGCACCTCCATCGCTCATACCCGATCAGACAAATAAACTGCCAAACTGCAACGGCAGCGATAAACCAGATTGCAACAAGCGATATTTTCCGGATCGTCTGTGTCCCCTCATATTCCGCAAGAATAGGGCTAATAGTACAATATGCCACAAACACCATAATATTTGTGATCAACTCTGTCAGATTCAGTAGATAGTTTTCCTCATTTCTCTTTTTGATTGCCTCTTGGACAAACTCCACCGTCTTTCGCATCCATTTCCAGTTCTGGGCTTTCTCTGACAATTCCCTTACTTTTTGCAGGGAGTCCTCGTACCACCGATTTATTGCTTCTCTACACGAAACACTTTTACTTGTCCTCTTTTGCATCATTTTCTTTTTCTCCTCCCAAATCCATTGCTTCCTGTAAGCACCTTTACCTCTACATCCTCCGTATTTCTTATTTTTATCATATCATTTAAACATTGCCTACACAACTACGTTTGTAATTCACTCAATTTCCACGCAATCTCTATACTCTTTTATCCTTATATACATATCCTTTTAACAAAGGCATTAATTACTTCCTGAGTAAGTTTCCATATTGGAATAACGGATCACCAGCTTCATATCCGCTTCCAACCTTTCGTTTTCTGCTTCCAACTTTAAAAGTTTTTCTTCCCTGCGATGTATCTGCTAATCCATTAAAACTGCCTGCCGATTCAGCCTGTAAGCTTCTCTTTCCTCCACCATGACTGTATTCCTCTCTTCCGGGCTTTTCCTATACCCGAATGACGAAGACATATTCCCCGTTTGCATATTTATTTTCAAAGGAAGTCTTCACTTTGACGGGAACGTATTTTAGCACCATTACCGCTACTGAATATTCCGGATGATTTTCCATCATCTGTCCGGTGGTATGGAAATCACTTTTTAGATTCGTTTTTGTGTATACTGGATAATAATTTCTATGAGAATATTGGTAAAGGCTGCTACG
>JAAUZM010000028.1 GCA_014804605.1 Lachnospiraceae bacterium
ATATATCCTTTGAAAGGAATTAAGGGCGCAGAAAAGGAACAATAAATATAGAAGCATCTATTGAAGAACATATTTTCCCTTTTTTCAAAAATGTCCTTGACAAGGGGTACACTTCACGAGGGGCTTGCTGCGGGACATGCCGAAGGGCTTGCTGAAGGCGAAGCACGTTTCGCTAAATTAACAGAGAAGCTGCTGCAATCCAATCACATGGACGACTTAACAAAATCTCTTACTGATTTAGGATATCGGGCAAAACTGTACAAACAGTATAATCTCTAATGTCCACCTCTATAGCTACATGGAACAGCTTTATTATCATGCTTATACAAACAGCCGGATTTGCCACAACGACAATTCCGGCTGTTTCATCCTCATATCCCCAACTGTCTCTTCAACGTCGCCACGGAAGCCCGGTACACTGCATAGACTACCGCCCCGATCACCACAAGTATAGCAAGACACACCAATGATGCCATCCATTCACTGAATAGTATCCTTCCGTCATTGGCATACAGAATCATCATAAAAAGCAGATACATCGCAAACATCCCGACTAATGACGGTATCTTGAACACATTATTACACTGACTGCGTACTTCTCTACATAGAAAATCAGGCGAAGCTCCAAGTTTCTTCAGGTCGTCGAAAATATAGCGGTTATGCAGCACAATGGTCTGGCAACGGGTATAGCATACCACCAATGCAGTAATCAGACACACAATAAAGATAAAAAGAAACATCATAAGCATCACCGCCATACTGCGCAGGAAATCATTCTGATTCAAAATACGAAAACTGGGTTGATATGTCCACCACGTTCTAAACGCAAAGGAATCCGACTGTTCATATCTGATCTTAGTCATTGAATCCGTATCTCCCCAATAAACTTCTCCCGCCTCCACTTCTCTGATCTTCTGCACCCGGTCATAAAACACGGGATACTCACAGCTTTCGTCAAAGCAGTCCACATAGAGATCATAAAGCTCATCGGCAAACCCGTAAGAATCCTTCCCGTCAACATTAAATCGTACCATCCGTCCCATCCAATCATCTGTCAATCCTTCGGAAATCATCGTATAATCCTCATTATTGATCACGGAACAGCCTTGCTCATCAGTCAGAAGATCATAATGCAGAAATCCCGCAAATTCCACATCAAGCTGTCTGCGTGTCACCATATTTGTCAGCTCTCTTGCCGAATTATTACTATATAATGATGTTTCTTCTTGATCTGTAAGGCTCATATAGGTGCCGCGTTCGACATCTGCCTTTTGTCCGGTCACCGCATAATACGCGTCCTCAGAGAGTATTTTTTCTTCCTCGAGCATCGGTACATATTCTATATGGTAATGCTTTCCGTCGTCCTCATAAATCTCTGTCACGCCGCCCATGCCCAGTGTAATATACTCGCACTCTGTCCAATCCTTGAAAGACAGACCATATTTGCTTCCAAGCGTTTCTATTTCCTCTCTACCTAAAACATCCTGATCTGCCCGATATTTATAGAAATAATCATAGGGCAGGCCGGCATAATTGATCATTGCAGACACAGCATTTACAGGTAAATAAAATATAGCGAAACAGCCACCTGCAATCAGCAATGTGACAATAATCAGATTATTGACCGTCTGTTTTCCCTGAAACTTCATCATGCTTCTGGAAATAATATTTTTATAGGGATTTTTCCTGTAATTTTTCCATCCATGCACCACCGTGTGTAGCATTATCATATATAATCCCACAAATACCGGCGCATAAAATATATTTAACCATGCGGGCGGAAAAGTATGAAACCATGTATGACATATTGCGGGCGCCCCATACCCCATAACAGCACCGAGCAAGAGAACAAACGCACCGACCGGTCCGCACCATCTGCCCAATTCTTTCACGGGCTCATTGATATGTTCCTCCCGGATCACTTCCATAATATTAGTCTTTTTCAGATATCGCCATGCCGTCAGACAGGCAAATCCCACCACCAGCAGGAGAAATATCAGTGAGACAACCACACATCTGAAATCAAAGGAAAGTACCATATCCAAACTGTCCACCAAGATCAACTTGAACCCATTCCAGATAATCCACACAAAAGGAAACCCTGCAATAATGCCAATGGCGGCTGACACGCCGCTTAATACAAGTACTTCCCGGAATAAACCGGGCGCTAATCGCCTTCTGGACGCGCCAAGCGCCATCAAAACACCAAGCTGCCCTGATTTATGTCGAAAAAACAGCCCTAACGCATAGATCGTAAAAATCACACAGCCTATTAAAGTCATGACAAATATCATATACATCATTTTCCGGCTGTCACCGCCTTCCGGAAATACCGTCTGGACTGTCGGCGAAAACATCAGCGCAGAATACGCCGAAATGATCATCAATGCAGTAAAATTACAGAACAGATAGAGCCCCGACTGTTTTCGGTCGGCCTTCTGCAACTTCTGTTCCATTTGTTTCATATTTATTGTTTGTGCCATATCATTTATACCTCCAATTCACAGCATGAGAGGAATGCATACTTTTAGTATTCTTCCAAATGAGCTTTGCTCATTTTATGATCTTAAATTTTCTTAGTCGGTGTATTTTGACGATTTAGAAAATCTTCATCTCGTGCTCATTTCTTTAATAACATCCAGCAATTCATCCTGAAATGCACTGCGGTCGCCGTTCTTCTCTAACTGACGATATATAGTTCCGTCTTTTAGCAGAATAACCCTATCACAGAAGGATGCCGCAAAGCTGTCATGCGTCACCATAAAAATAGTCGCATTCATCTCCACCTTAGCATTTCCGAAAGACTCGATAACCGTCCTGCTTGACTTGGAATCCAGGTTTCCGGTGGGCTCATCCGCAAGGATAATAAGCGGATTATTAATCAAACTCCGCGCCACTGCCGCCCTCTGCTTCTCACCGCCGGATATCTCTGCCGGATACTTATTCAGAATATGTTCTATCCCAAATATTGACGCAAGTTTGTCGGCTAACTGCTCTGCATCCTGCCCGACCTCCCCCTGCACGATGCGCGGCACGAGAATATTTTCACGAATCGTAAGTCCATCTAAGAGCATAAAATCCTGAAAGACGAAACCCAGCTTTGTGTTTCTGATTTTCGCCAATGTCTCTTCATTCTGCCCCGCAAGTTTCACACCGCCTACCGTAATGCTCCCCTTATCAAAAGGAATATAGCAGGAGATACAGTTTAAGAGTGTGGTCTTACCGGAACCGGAAGGTCCCATAACAGCGACAAACTCTCCCTGTGCCACATGGAAATCCACTCCTTTTAATACCGGATATTTTTTTTTGCCCACTTCATAAGATTTGTGTAAGTCTTTAACATATAGCATATTTTTCACTGCCTTTCTTTTTTATTTATAAAGATTCAGGGGCAAAAGGTACATTTTCTAAACTGAGGTGGCAGATTGCACAAAATGTTCTCTTGTGTCGGCTGCGAGAATATTTTGTAAAATCTGCCTATGGAAATTTATTGATGCACTTTTAACACCTAAATCATATAAATGTTTTTCTTGCAAAAACCATATCACAAAACGAAAGTATGATTTTTTCTGCATGTCATATTTGACAGAAGCTTTGTAAAGTTTGCCGTCTGAATGCAGTTCTTGTAAAGTTTGGGTACATTTGATGTAAAGTTTGGTTTCTATGATAAAGAAATAGAAACACTATATAAAAAGAAATATGATAAACTATACGAAAGGCGATAAGCACGCACGGACTCTATGAAAAAATCGAGCAATTTCGACTAACTGTGATGGCAAAAACAGACCGGGAGGCAGGAACAATATGCTGCGGATAGCAATATGTGATGACGAGACGGACGCAAGGGATGCTCTCCGTATACAATTAGAACAAGTATTGATTGAGGAGACTGAAGAGATCGTATACGAGTTTTCTTCAGGAGTAAACGCGGCATCATGGCTTGAAAAACATCCGGGTGAGATAGACCTTCTGTTTCTTGATGTGGAAATGAAGGGATTAAGCGGCATGGATACAGCCGAGAAAATCAGAACATTCAATAACGATCTGATTATCGTATTTGTGACTGGGTACTCCGACTATGTCTTTGACGGTTACCGGGTGGGCGCCTTGGATTATCTGATGAAACCTGTTTCCATAGAGAGACTTATGAATCTCTTCCACCGGGTACGTGCAAAGTTGACCCGGGAAGAATCTCAAACCTTTACCATTAAAAATATAGACGGCACATGGCGTTTCAAACTCTGTGATATTCTCTATTTTTATTCCGACAGGAGAAAAGTAACTCTTGTTACCCCAAATGGCGAGTACCCTTTTTATGCAAAGTTAGATGAGATCGAAGCGCGGCTTGCTTCCCACTTTATAAGGATTCATCAACGATATCTGATCAATCCCGCAGCAGTTGATTACCTTAGAAATGATTCTGTTATGCTGGGAAACACAGAGCTTCCATGCAGCAGAAGATACAAAGAATCGGCTATAGCCAGAATTGCCAGAGCGATGATAGGAGGCGGTCCGTCATGAATATATATGTCTTAATTGAGTTCTGTATTTTACTATGCAGCTCTTGGTTGATCATGCATGCAATGGAATATTTAATTAAAATAGCGGATGGGCGCTTTAAAAGATTTCTGATGTTTACCATCTGCTGGGTGCTCAGCGGTATGGTAATCTTCATAGGAGACCCCTTTAATATTCTGGCATCAACCCTCTGTTTTCTCATTACGATCTTTATTACCTGTGAAGGCACCCTTTGGAAAAAAATTACAATCGGAACAATGTTCGCCAGTACTATTCTCTCCTTTAATGCCTTGAGAGATAATTATTTAACCATTTTGATCGATATAGCGGAACGCTCTATATATTTGCAAATGCAGATGCCATATGACGGAGCGACATCTGCAATGCTACATCCAAATTATACCTTAATCTTACGTGTGTTGACGAGTTTACCGTTCTCTTTTTTCTTGTATATTGGCATCAGAAAATTCGCGCCGGATAAAGATTACACACTTTCTGACAGCTTATGGAAACTATTATTTCTGCTCACGGCAACCCCTTTTGGCATTGTGCTTACTTTGACCACCTTATTTGACTGGCAATACCACCAAGTCTATTTTGCCAACATCTACGTTCAGCCCATCGAATATCTGGTATTGCTTCTTATCGCAATACTGTCTTTCATCAGTCTGCTTTGGTGTATCACAGTTCTGGCGAGACAGCAGAAATTGGAACAGCAGAATATGTTCATGGAAATCAACCGCAACTATTACGAGGCAATGGAACAGCAGCACTTTGAGATACGGCGGCTTAAGCACGATCTCGCCAACCATTTACAGGTTTTATCGGCCTTACCGGAAAAACAGCGGGACGCCTATCTTGAAAATCTGACAGAAAATACTGCGTTCACACAATCTCTGTCATATTGCGAAGACCCCACCGTCAACGCTGTATTGACCGTAAAGAAGAATCAAATGGAACGATATGGCATCCGTATGGAGTCGGAAATTGATATCTCTGCAAAACTTCCTTTTGACAGAACCGATATCTGCGCTTTGTACGCCAATGCTCTGGATAATGCGGTGGAGGCATGCATGAAGCTGGAGGAGAATAAACGTGTGATCACTTTAAAAAGTAAGGCACAAAAGGGGTTATTCTGCTTGGAAGTCAGCAACCCTGTTCTGCCTTCCCCCGAAAATACACATGAAAATATACCGGCAGATTGGGCGAACCATGATTTCATAAAGTCCAACGCAACAAAGTCATATTTTATCCCCCAGACATCTAAATCAGATAAGGCGAACCATGGCTTTGGTCTGAAAGGAATTAAGGAGATTACGGAAAGATATCACGGTTCGCTGGAACTGCAGAGCGCAAACGGCATATTTGATTTGTTTTTGTACATTCCGCTGACATAAGCGAAAACTTTTCGGCAATCTGAACAAACAATCGTACTGCTACCAAATCCGCCTAGACAGCCCTAACAAAAAATTTAAAAAAAATTATTGACAATGCCTATTTACATTTTGAAAAACACAAGATATTATATTCTCACAAACGAGGCCAGCGCTATATTGTGGAAGGAAGGGAGGATCGTAAGGCATAATCATTAGAGAAATTTACAAACAATTGATTAAATCCCATATTTTGGGGAAACCTGTGTATAGGGGAACAGCAGGAAATCCGGGACTGATTTATGAAGCATTATATTTTTCATAGTGTCAATGATGATTAAGGAGGAAACGAATTTATGCAGCAGGTGAATGTCAAGTTTAATAATGTTAATCAGATTAGGCAGTTTGTAGATATAATTGAAAAGATTGATTTAACCTTTGATCTGGGGGAAGGGCACAGAACTGTTGATGCCAAATCCATCCTCGGAGTAATGGCGTTAGATTTAACCAGACCGGTTTGCCTTAGATACGATTCTGATGACGAGGGAATCAAGGAGAAACTTGCTCCTTTTATATATTGAGAATAAATGAACGGAGGCGCGATATGTACGCCTCCGTTTTTGATTATTTTTCCTTTGCCGCACGACGTGCCAGTTCCAGACACCCCATGATCCCCTGATCATCGTGCAGGCTTGCCGGTACAATATAATGCTCCATATCTTCAATTTCTTTTGCCTGAATATAGCCGCCCAGTAACTCTTTCACTTTCGCTCTGATTAAAGGAAAAAGCTGCTCCTGATGCATAACGCCTCCGCCCAGAATAATCATTTCCGGTGACAGTGTCAAAATATATCCCACAAGCGCCTGCGCAATATAGTCCGCTTCCAGATCCCATACTTCCGGCCTGTCCGCAAGCTCGACCGCCTTCTTTCCCCATCGTTCTTCAATGGCGGGGCCTGCCGCCAATCCTTCCAGACAATCCCCGTGATAAGGACATTTGCCGGCATACCGGTCATCGCTTCTCTTCCGAATTAACACATGCCCTGCCTCGGGGTGCAGCATCCCATGCAGCAGATTTCCTTCTATGTAAATACCGCCGCCGATCCCTGTTCCGATCGTAAGATAGATCACGCAGTTCTTTCCTTTCGCCTGTCCGAATGTCACCTCTCCGAGCACCGAACCGTTGACATCCGTATCGAACCCGATCGGACAACGAAGTACGCGTGCAAAACTGCCTACCATGTCAAAATCTATCCACGCCTTCTTCGTACTGGTCGTTATATACCCGTACTTCGGGTCCTCCCTGTCAAGTTCGATCGGACCGAAACTCGCTATCCCGAGCGCATCCACTTTTCGTTCTTCAAAATATGCAATCAGCTTCGGCATCGTGATATCCGGTGTCTCTGTGGGTATCGATATCTGCTCAAATATCCTGCCCGTCTCATCTCCTATGGCACACACCATTTTAGTGCCGCCCGCCTCCAATGCTCCCAGTCTCATATAATCTCTCTCCTTTTTGCTCTTTATTTTCTATACCTTCTTTTTTATATTTTTACACACAAGCGCACTAAAGAAAAGAAAAACAAATATAAAAATATAACTTATACTTCCGAGTGAAGAAATTTGGGTTATATTTTTCAGTTTCATGTTATTAATTTAGGCTATCTTCTTAAATTAATTAAGTTGCATTTAGCTTATTTTATCTTTAATGTAAATATTTTTACTATTTACTTGTAATAAATATCATATTTTTGGTATTATTTGCTTGAATAATTATATAAAAAGGTATACTCTTTAATTAAAGAGTGACTTAAATAATACTTGATTAAATGTTTATATTTTAAGTCTTTTTAAGTTAAATATTAATTTATGCACTTTTAGAGAAGGAGAACAATTATGCGGAGAAAAACAACTTTACTTTGCAGTGCCCTGATTAGCATAACGCTATGCGGGTGCGGTACAAACACAACCCCGGAAATTATCATGCCGGATCACCCTATGACATCATCTGTCACAACAGAGCAAACATCTGCCGCGCCGGCGCAAGCAGCAGATAGTACGGAGACGCAATCCACTGCTTCAGGCAGTCAGTACACAGTTTATCTGATTACAATGGATCTGACGGACAGCTATTGGAAATCCATCGACGACGGGTGCCTGAGCGCTGTCAACGAATTGGGTAATGTTACATACAAATGGATCGGACCGGACGCGCACGATGACGCTCTGCAAAGCGCATGCATCGACGAGGCAGTGACAAACGGAGCCAATGCAATTCTGATCGCCGCTAACAGCGCCGACGGAGTAAACGCCAGTCTGCAGAAGGCATCGGATGCCGGCTGTAAAATCGTCTATGTTGACAGCGCCGCAAGCTATGACTGTGTCACAGCACTTTCGACTGATAACATCGCTGCCGGTATAACTGCAGGTCAAACGATGATAGACGCCCTAAACGCCGCCGGAATTACAGGCGGTACGATCGGTGTCATGGGGGTTACAGCCGACACAGCTTCTTGTGTTGCGCGGGAAACCGGATTCAGACAGGCCTTTGAAGGTACTGATTTCACTCTCGCGGACACTGTATTCATGCAGGATAATGCCGACAACGTGACGAATGCCGTACAGGATGGTCTTGCGCAGAATTATGTAGGATTTTTTGGAACAAACGAGGGCACTACGGTCGCACTCGGTAATGCTGTTAAAGATGCCGGTACAGAGAGCATGATCGTAGGATTTGATACCTCGGATGCCGTACTTTCCTTAGTTTCGGAAGGAGTAATCTATGCAACCATGCAGCAGAATCCGTCTGTCATGGGGCATGACGGTATGACTATTGCCATACAGGCTCTGGAGGGAACTTATACGGACACTAACACAACTACCGATACCGGCGTTACTGTTATCACACAAGATGCAATGTAGGAGGTAAATATGAAATTCAAGCAAAAAATGCTTACTCTGTGCTGTATCCCTCTTTTGCTACTGACAGTATTGTCTTTGATTATTGGTCTTGTCCAATTTCAATCGGGAATGTACAGAGAAACAAAAAACAGCTTAAAGTCCAGCGCACTTGCAGCAATGAGTCTGTATGACAGTCAAGGATATGGCGATTATTCCTTGAAAGCAGACGGCTATGTATGGCGCGGAATGAATTTTAACGTCTCGCAGGAAACGTTTATTGTCGACGACCTGAAGTCTCAAATCGGCGTTGACATTACTTTTTTCTATCACGAAACGGCAGTTATGACTTCCATTTGCGACGAGTCCGGAGCACGGTGGATCGGTATGCAGACCGGAAATAATATTAACCAATACACACTGTCTCAAGGCGCCCAGCTATGGTATCAAAATATCGAAATTGATAACCAAATGTGCCACGCTTACATTATTCCCATTGTTCAACCCGGTGACGGCACTGTTGTCGGTGCCTTAATGGCATCCACCCCCACTGACACACTGGACGGCATTATTACCCGCTACATTTTAATAAGCGCTCTCGTGTCGGCCTTCGTCCTAATTGCCGTAGCTGCATTTATATTCTGGTACATAGGCGGACTCACAAAAGTGCTGCATGATGTACGAAGAGTGCTTCTTAAAGTTTCGGAGGGCGACCTTACAGATAAAAGACTTTCAAACACTAAGCGCAAGGATGAATTTGGCGAGCTGGCCATGGGAACGGAGAGACTTCGGAATAAAATAGAAAATCTGCTTGACAATATTCAGAGCGGAATGGTTAAGCTAACGGACACCATAGAGCAGTTAAATGCCATGTGTAGTCAGAACGTCACCGATGCTAAAGAGATGAACAGCAGTATAACGCAGATCTATGACAAGGCAACAAACCAGAAGATCGAAACCCAGAATGCCGCTGTTGATGTAGAGACTACACGAACCGCCATAGATATGATATTGGAGCAGATTACAGATATCAATACCCTCTCTGATAATATGGCGGAGCTCTCTGCAAACAGTAAGAATATCCTGAACGAGCTCTTTGACAGCAGTAAAAATTCTCGTGAGACCGTCACGGAAATCAGCCGTCAGGTTGCCGTGACAAATGAGTCAGTAGAACAGATCAAAAGCGTAACGGAATATATCACAAACATTGCCGAGGAAACCACTTTGCTTGCTTTGAATGCAAGTATTGAAGCCGCCCGCGCGGGTGAAGCCGGAAGAGGATTTGCCGTCGTCGCCCAGGAAATTCAGAAACTGGCAGAAGAATCCAATAATTCAGCCGCCAAGATCGGTGACAACATTCAATCACTGGTGGAAAAAACCAATGGTATTGTCAAAGTGATGGATACGGTGGAACAAACTTTAAAACATCAGGAAAGCAATGTCGAAAAGACAAAACAGATCTTCGAAGATATAACCCATGATATTACACAGATCACGGAAAAAGAGGCCGCTATGCAAGCCAATGTTTCCAACATGAACGAAGCAAAAGACAATATGGCGCATATCATTACGGATTTATCCGAATCCGCACTGGATAATGCAAACCTCTCTCAAACTGCCGCTGATGTTACGGCACGGTTGATGCTCGAAATAGAGAATCTTGATTCACTGACCGTAAATCTGACAGAACTGGCCGGCAGTCTGGACCGAAATTTGAAATCTTTTCTGAGCTGACATGAAAATAGCTAAGAAATTATTAAAAATATAAGAGTGCCCCTCAAATCATTCTATGGCTTTTGGGGCACCCTCATATATTTGGCTCCTTCTGACTCAGCCACAATACAGACTCTCGCAGTGCCTTAATCGTCTTCGTCTCCACCACGCACCGACATCCGCATTCGCGCGCGATACCGAGCCTTTGATGCAGATCGATCTCTCCCGTTCCAAGTGTCTGATGATTCTTATTTCCCAGACCGTCATGAATATGGAAATGATACAGTCTGTCTTTACGCTGCATCAGGAATTCTTCATCCACATTGCCGCACGTATGGGAATGTCCGATATCCCATGTCAGTGCAAACATATCACTCTGTAACAGATAGTCGATCGCTTCCTTCTCGTAGTTTTGGTAACCGTCCGTGTTCTCGATGCAGATCTTCGTTCCCGTATCGCCTGCCACACGCTCACACATGTCGCGAAAACGCCCAAACGCCGCCATATACTCCTCTTTATATTCTGCGAACAACCTCACCTTTCTGTCCGGCAGAGTAATGTATATCCCCTGATTCATATGCATATTAAGAAGCGGAGCATTGATTTCCTGCGCTACCCTCAGCGTTCTTTCAACCGTCTCCATGTATGCGTCCGCAACCAGTCTGTTGAAATCACATACATTCAGGTTTTCATCCAGATGAATCGTGAAGTATATGTCATTCTTCTGCGCCAGCTCTTTCAGATAAGCTGTTTCTTCCAATTGAGGAACCTGATACATCGGGAAATTCATATTTAGCTCAATAAACTGCAATCCCAGCTCTTTACATAAAGACACGGTCTCCTCTAAGTTCTTATTTTCAATTAAAGTAGGCATTCCGAAATCCATATTTTTCCTCTTTTCTGTGCTGCTTTCTTCTTAAGATGATACTTTAACGGGTTTTTGACAGGCAGTATGCAAACCGCACAGCTTTTTTAAAGTATAACATAGCAGTGCGCACTTTACCATCTCCGTATATTTGGCTATCAGCCGTGCCTTCTTCTGTGTTACTTTTCACACATTGGCCAACCGGTCGCGCAGAGTGAAGTTAATATCTGCGTCACCGCGCTCTCGCTCCGCAAAAAGCGTAGCGGACACTAGACTCGTGAAATACCTCGTCAAGTGCCGACGCTTTTTGAGGGGTTCCTTCAGATATTAACTTCACTCTGCGCTTAGGCTGTGGCATGGGTATGAAAAGTAACAATACTTCCGCCCACATTTTATTCTAAATATACTTGCGGTATACAATATCGTGTTTGATATATATAATATATTCCATGAGCGATACATGATTTTCAAACATGTACTATGATATTTCAATTTATCCGAACGGAGGAATCAGCATGAATACATCCATAATCAACAGCTACCGCACTCAGGACAATCTGCGCCGCAGTTTTAATGCTCTTGCCGCAAAGACTTTCGACGGGCTGGATTTTGATGCATGGTATCAGAACGGCTACTGGAGCGACCACTATAATCCATATTCCATCGTAATCGACGAAGCGGTCGTCGCAAATGTATCGGTAAATACAATAGATTTTATGTGGAACGGCGAAAGAAAACATTTCATCCAGCTCGGTACCGTCATGACAGAAGAACGCTTCCGTAATCAGGGATTGATCCGTCAGATCATGAATAAAATTGACCAGGATTACGAACAGACCGTAGACGGCATCTATCTGTTTGCAAGCGACAGCGTACTGGATTTCTATCCAAAATTCGGTTTTCGAAAAGCAACGGAATACCGATACACAAAACCATTTTCTACATCGCAGGCGTGCAGTATGGTGCAGATCCCTATGAAAAATAGAGAAGAGTGGAATAAGTTGGAAAGTGCCATGCGACAGAGCTTGTCCTATAGTCGTTTTGACATGCTCGATAACGATAATCTGATCATGTTCTATGTCACAGGATATATGCAGGACAATGTCTACTACAACGAAGAATATGACACATATGTCATTGCAGAGATAGATAAAGATACACTCACTGTTCACAATATTTTTTCCGCTAAAAAGTATTCCTTGGACGATATTCTGGCTGCATTCGGACCAGATATACGACAAGTGATTCTCGGATTTACACCGATAGATGCCGAGGGCTATAGTGTCTGTGCATTCAGAGAAGAGGACTGCACTCTTTTTATAAAAGGCCGCGGCTTCGAAGAGTTTGAACAGGATAAATTAATTTTTCCGAGCCTTTCCCATGCGTAGAGAAATCACTCTGCGCATTTATCTTAGTCGCAAAGCGCTCTATGTCAAAGGGAATCAAAATGTTTCTCCATTAAATAGAATCTGCCCTTGCGCCAATCCGCAGTTCCCACCTTAGCATAACCCATATGCTCATATAATCTTAACGCATATGGATTCTCGCTGAATGCATCCAGACGGATCGTATGTATTCCCCATCCGGCAATCTGCTCTTCTATGTAAAGCAATGTCTGCCGTGCGATTCCATGATTCTGGAAAGCCGGGTGTACACACATTCTATGTATGACATAATAAGGTTCCCCGGTGTATTGCCAATTACCGTTTGCATATTGTTCTTCACAATCCTGATTAATCACATATACTACGGCGATCCGCCCTTCTGCCACGCCGACATAAAGCTGTCCTCTGGCTATATCCTCCCGAAAATCCTGCTCTGTCGGATAGATCTCATCCCACTGAAAAATCTTATTGCATATCATTGTATCGATGGCACTGTTGAATAAATCACATATTTCCGTTAAGTCTTCTGTGGCTGCAATTCTATACTGTATTTCCATGATTATGGCTCTTTCCCTCTTTTCTCTTATGATATGGTATTTTATTTTTTATTAATAAACACTTTATTATTCTATAATTGATTCACTGTTCTATTTGATGTATAACATGTATAAACAAAGAAACAGCTAGCGCGGTTGAATCGGATTTCCAAATTCGGTCATACTGATAGCAAAGCGAAAAAGTTTGCTTTTTCCATATAATAAAAAAGGAGTGATTAATATGTTAAGACCTGCATTATTTAACAACCGTACCTACAAACCTATGTTTTTCGATGATTCTTTCGATCGGATGTTTGACGACGCTTTCAAGAACTTCTGGGGCAACAACGAGCTTGCTACTTTCGATGCGTTCAAGACCGATGTAATCGATCAGGGCGACAACTATCTTTTACAGGCAGAACTGCCCGGTTTCGATAAGTCCGATATCAATATCGATCTGAAAGACAATCTCTTAACCATCTCCGCTTCCCATAAGGAAGAGAAGGATGAGGAAGATAAGAACAAATATATCCGCAAGGAGCGCTATTACAGTTCTTATTCCAGAAGCTTCCGTGTAAATGACGTGGAAGCCGGTGATATTGATGCTTCCTACAACAACGGTATTCTGGAAGTCAGATTCCCTAAGAAAGAAATTGCTGCGAAGGAAGACATCAAGAAGATCGAAGTCAAGTAATTCCATCTTTCCATAGTATGTAATCTATCGATCATACTTTAACGAGAATCCCACTGAATTCATCGGTGGGATTCTCTGTATTTGATAGTTTCCTATCTGTTTCAACATCTTCTCGCTCAATTTCTACGCCGCTTTATCGTGCAAATCCATGTATTATTACCTTACTTCCTGCACCAGTCCTAAGAACTCTTCCTTATACTCATCCGACAATCTGATAGACCGTAACGCTTTCTCCACATGTTTCACAGAAGCATCCTCCGGATATTCACTGTGAGAAGCAAGAAGACCGAATTCCGCTACTGCTGCCGCAAAAATATAGTCGTCCGTCGGATCGATCGTATAGCACTCATATCCGATGGGATATTCTAGCA
Source organism: Lachnospiraceae bacterium (assembly GCA_014804605.1). Lineage (GTDB taxonomy): Bacteria > Bacillota > Clostridia > Lachnospirales > Lachnospiraceae > UBA3282. The sequence continues at coordinate 14,354 of JAAUZM010000028.1, forward strand.
GGCTGCTCTTGTCCTCAGCGGGTTTCTTATAACGAATGCTGATCGTCAGCCACTCTTTCTTTGCTGCAGAATCTGACGGAACACTGCCTAATTCTTCTTTATACTGCTCACTGTATTTCAAGTCCTCAATTTCCTGCCGGGACATATTGACGAGCGGCTCTTTCACTATAATCTCATAGAGTGCTGTAACGCTGTGTCCTGCGCCGATCTCTCCGGCATCTTTCGTGTCATCACTAAAATCCTCTTTTGCAAGAGCCCTGTTCTCATATCCCAGCAAACGATAACTCTCCACAACTGCAGGGTTGAACTCTACCTGAAACTTCACATCTTTGCAGATCGTTAAGAGTGTAGAAGCCATTTCCTCCACCAGCACTTTCTTCGCTTCCCGCAGACAGTCGATATATGCATAATTACCGTTACCCTTATCGGCCAAAGTTTCCATCTTGTTATCTTTGATATTACCGGTCCCGAATCCTAATACCGACAAGAAGATTCCGGACTCCTTCTTCTCCGTAATCAATTCTTCCAGCTCTTCCTCACTGGTTAATCCGATATTTAAATCCCCATCTGTCGCTAAGATGATCCTGTTGTTGCCGCCCTTTATGTAATTCTCCTCAGCCAGTCTGTATGCCGTCTCTATTCCTTTACTTCCATAGGTACCGCCGCCTGCTTCCAATGCATTCAACGCTTTCTTGATCTTCCCTGTCTTATCGCCACTGACACCCTCGAGCACGACTTTGTCCTCTCCTGCATAAGTCACGATGGACACCCTGTCTTTCTTTGTCAGATTATCTGTAAGTAATCCGAAAGACTCCTGCAAAAGTGGCAGTTTATCATCGGAAAACATAGAACCCGATACATCCAGCAGAAATACCAAATTGGAGGCCGGAGCGCGCGAATAATCTATATCCTGCGTTTTTAATCCGACCATCATAAGCTGCGCTTCTTCATTCCATGGACACGCACTGATCTGCGTCGTAACACCGAAAGGCTCCTGTCCCTTGGGATCATTGTATTCATATGAAAAATAATTAAGCATTTCCTCGATCCTGACGGCACCCTCCGGAAGATCCTCCAAATCATATCCCTCGTTGATCAGGCGGCGCAGATTACTGTAAGATGCCGTATCAACATCCGCTGAAAAAGTAGACAGCGGCTCCTTCATGACTGAGACAAAACCTTTCTCATCCCACTTGCTGTACTCCTCGTTATTATAATATTCCCCCGGCTCCCACTCATCGTAGCAACCCTCCAGATAGCTGTTTTCAAATGCCATCACTTTTTCTTCAGCGTCAAAATACGCATAATCCTCTGCTTCATCGACACTGTCGTATTGTTCCGAAGCCGCAGCAGCGCTCTCGGTATTTTTGTAATTCCCTGCCGATGCGGTTCCGTCCGTCATTTCACCATACCCGGCATCCGCTGCCGGTGCGCTGCCGGATTTATCTGACCCTCCGCAGCCCGTAATGAATATCGCCCCTGCTAAAGTAACTGCTGCCACCTTTGTAAAACAACTCTTCTTTTTCATACTTTTTCCTCCCGTCCCGAATCGTTCTCTGCCGCACTTTCCAATTATTTTTCCTCCCTGTGCGGTGCACTTTTCCCGTGCTTTTAAACGTTTCTATACTAAATACCCGTGACGGTCGCAAAAAGTTGCAAAAAAATTTCTTTTTTTATTCCGTTATCGCCGATATCGGCACAGTCACTTTATACTGCGCTACTTTTTCTACCTCTTTCTCTGCAAGATCCGTTCCTTGATTCGTCTCCTCTAACTCAAAATACGTATTCATATCACAGAAATAGATTGATACCATCGATATATCATGTCCATTGGTTAACATCGCAAACCCCGCATTACTGCTGTTTTGATTCACGATCTGTCTGCCGTCGGCATCAAACACCACAGTGAAGAGAACTGCTTCATCCGGCATTACTGTATGCACCGTCATTTCCATAGAAGAAATCTCAATATTTTCAACGCCGACTCCGGCATCGTTATACTGATTGACCTCTATTGACCGGATATTCTCATCCGTCCGGTTAACCGGTATGGTAAAATGCCATGTTCCCGCCTGATGCCAGCTCTGATACTCAATACCGTACCATGCTTTCGGCAGGCTGTTGAAATATGCCGTCTGTTCTTCCTCCGTCATCTGTTCAAATTCTTCGTTGCTTATATCAAACTCCTCCGGGATCTCCACATCCTTTAATGTACTGGCAATCTCCGTGATCTCCAGCTCCATCGTATAAGATTCCGGTATGTCTGCCGCTGCATCCGCCTCTTCGATCTGCCAGCCGAGATTATCATAATCAATTCTGATACTGCCGATAAACGTATGCTCATCCACAAATTTTCCTTCTATATATCTTCTGTCCTTGCGCTGTCCCGGATTAAAAGAATAATCCTCCAGTGTTCTCGCCTTGATAAACTGCTGTCCCTTGTCTATGGTCGCCACCATCTCGGGAAACGCCTGCTCATTTTCCACCTTAACGCCAATATAAACTGCCTGATTGGACGCATATTCCTCCGTAATCGATATCGTTATGCCGCCGTCCGTAGATACGAGATCATTCTCCACGGCAATCTCATCACCATATACGGCACCCGAATCTTCCTCCGAAACGACATCCCCATCCTTCATGAATCCCGTCTCTTCCTCTACAAGGAGATTCACCGTACCTTCTTCCGGCAGTTTCCCGAAAGTATACACATCCGCAATTTTCCCGAAGATACTTCCCAGAAACGGAATTTCCCTCGCCATGACCGGATTCATGACACAGAAGATACAAGTAATACATAGAATCGCCGCCATACTTCCCAGTGTGATGAGTACCCTATGCCACACGGTATTACCGTTTTTACGGCACGTGGTATCTTCCTTCTTCATCTTTACGGTCTTTGCACTTTTATTCTCCGTTACGTCATTATTGGTTCCGTTATTTTTTGTTCTGTTCTTCTCTCTGATCATTTCATAAGCTTGCTGCATCTTGGCATCTATGACAGCACTGTCTTTCAGCTCTGCTCCCAACACTTTAAACAATGTCTCATCCGATATATTCATAATCGTTTTCTGCATATCCGTTGTCTCCTTCATATTATAGGCATGTGTCTCTTTTCCCAAATCAACTGTGCGGCCCTGCACATCCGTCTTGCTATGACAGGTTGTTACGACAGTTCCGCCCGAAGCTGCTCCTTGCCGCGATGTAGCTTACTCTTGACAGTACTTTCCTTCATGTCTAAAACGGCGGCGATCTCTTTCGTCGTAAACTGTTCGCCATAATATAACTGAAAAATGGCGCGGCTGTCTTCGGGCAGACTCAAAAGCAATTCCTTGAACTCTACATCAGCTTTCCCCCGGTCAATACTTTCTGTGTGTCCGGCCGCCTGCTCATTTTCAAGACTGACATTTCTCTTGTTCCTCCGCCAAGTCTTCGTGCAGTTATTGATTAGGATTCTCACAAGCCATGTTTTAAAGTGCTCCTGCCTCTGCAGGGTATGCAGACTCTCATAAGCCGCCAGTATCGTATCCTGTATTGCATCCGCGACATCCTCATCATTTCCCAGATAGCCATATGCCACCCTCCGCATCGTCATCTTACATTCTTCCATGAGACTAATAAATGCCTCTGCATCTCCACATTGTGCTTTTCTTACTAATGTTTCCATCGTATCCCCCTACATGGTTTTCTACTTCGGTCCGGTTCGTCGAAACGTCTCAACTCTTGCACATTAGATGAAGCTGCGAGGCATTTAGTTGCAGCAATATATAATTTATATGAAAAAAATTCCGGTATCTTATATTCTCCATTCGTCTGTCCTGCAGACGCGCAGATCCATACTAGTCTGTTCCGGCCAAATTCTCGGTCAGCCATTCATATGCCTTCACGGCATAATTCTCTGCATCCGTTATATTTTCGCCGCCGGTGACTACATAATTCACCTGATTGACACGTGCATAAGCAGACCACTGACCACTCGACTCTCTTATTACATAGACTCTAATACCATGAACCATGATACATTCCGTATCCTCGTCATCCACAAACACCGGTGCCTCTGCCACCTCCGTGACAGTCAGATCCGCACCGTAAACATCTCCCGATATCCCGTCTGTGCTGTTCGCTCCGGCTCCATCGTCAATCTCTTTTCGGATACTATCATCCTCATACTCTGCCGCTTCCGCCGCTTCTTCCGGCTCATAATTATCCTTGGCCGCAGCCATATCCGCTCCATTGTCATATGCCGCACCGGCATTGCTGTTCTCATACCGGTCAGAGCTTTGATCCGCCATAATTCCTTCGGAATATTTCTGCTCTGCAACGGTCATATCGACATCGTCGAACGTCTCTTCCGCTGGGGCTTCCGCCATATCATACGCTGTGGTATCATCTGAGGCAGGAGCAGCGCCTGAGGCAGATTTATTGAAACGTTTTCCTACCATACCGGATGTGACATTAATCAAAAGCAGCACCATCGCAGCTGCCGCCACCGGAAGCGCCCATCTGTATATCTTTCCGGAGCTGATTACGGACTGCCTGTCCGTCTGCACCCGGTTCTTCGGCAGGTCTACGTTTATGCCTTCCGATTCCGGCACCAACTTATCCGGACTCCATGCTGTGAATGAGGTCTGCGCTTTTTCCCGCTGCAAGCGCAGTTCTTCTTCCTGCATCGCCTGTTTCGTTCTTCGAATCAAATCCGCCGGCGCATGTATCTGTGAAGTTTCCTGTTTATACTGATTCATCATAATCATGACTTCTTTCTACCAATTCCCTTTTTGTCCGTTTCTTAGCCTGTGTACCATTTGTGCTGTCTGTCGCTACAATTCATCTCCGACCAGCTCTTTTAACATTTCCCGCGCCCTGCGCATCTGGGATTTCACGGTTGTCTCTTTCTGGTCGGTCAATTGCGCAATCTCCATGACCGTCCGCTCCTCAAAATAATACAAGTGTATGACTAACCGGTACTTCGGCGGCAGCTTATGCACTGCCGCCCTCACCGGATGTTCCTCCGGCAGCTCATATCCGCCGCCTTCGTCCGCCAATCGCTCCGGTTCCTCCATATAGTCAACATTTNTGTGCCAATACTGATCATAATGTTTCTTCGCACAGTTGATCGTTACCCGAATCAGCCATGCCTTCACATGTTCCCATGATTCCAGATCCTGTATATGGCTCACAAGCCGCACGAACACNTCTTGAAACAAGTCNTCTGCGTCCGTTGNATTTTTCATCTGGGACANCGCCAGCCGNTATACCATATCAGCATANCGNTCGATCGCTGCCTCTGCCGTGATCTGCTCTTCTTTCATAATACTGCCTTTTTATTCTATTCCGTTCTATTCCGGTTTCTGTGAATTATTGATCTCCATAGTNCANACGCTTCCATCNTTAACAATAATGGTNTATCTNTCCAGTACACTTGTATCAGGATCNGACACTTCATAGTAAGTATAGCCNCTNTCGGAAGTCTCTACTTCGCAGTTGAANCCGTCTGTTGCCTTCTTAACCGCATCCTCNGANTCACCNACTTTAATATTTCCGGGGAATACCAGATCAAACTTCGGTCCGTTTACGCTGGACTCCATGGATAAAACATAGCAGTTCTCTATTATAGTCGCATAATCGGCATAGTTCTCCACCATCGTATGNAGCGTCTGGTTGTTATANCTAANATCNACCCATCCGTTACCGCCNGCTGCCACTTCGCTGTCNGATTTCGCCGTATCAATCGNAAAGCCGTTNTCTAACAGCACAGATACNGGACAGGGCAGATAATATACGTTACCCTCTAATTGTGCAGTNTAAGCGTAGAAATCATCCCCTAACTCCTTGGGCGCTTTATAATTTTTCACCATATCCGGAACAGTCTCNTCAATAGAGTTATCCGCACCTTCCAGCTCTACGAGGTTCTGAATATCGATCTGCTTTAATGTANTATCATCCTTATATACATACAGCTCAATCTCTCTGTAGAAATCATTCTCGTAGGTCATCTTATAGTACANNTCGCTGTCATAATCGTCNCTGGGATCACCGTAAGCCGCCTTGATGTCATCNGCATTAGANACACCGTACTGTATNCCGCCCGGCANTANAATCTCCCAGTCACAGTCTTCCAGATAGAANTGATCCAGCGTGATACCCGCTACCATACTTTCCGAGAAAGGCACGGCATTCATGGACAGGTTCGCAAACCTTGTATACACTTTAACACCATCNTTCTCCCAGACCTCGGTTGTCGTATANTGATTAGAGGANAATGTCTGTGTGTTGTCACCGTCATACTCCCAGCCCAATGCCTCGAAATCCGAATACCACATGGGGAANTGATATACCGTACCGTCTATGGATATCTGGAAATCATACAGATCATCNGACAACTCACTCGGTGCNGNTGCCGNCTTCNCAGGTTCTTTCTGCTCTTCCGGCTCTTCCTCTGCCTCGGGTTCGGGTTCTTCCTCCGCTTCCGGTTCCTCTTCCGCTTCCTNCTCTTCAGGTTCTTCATTCAGTTCCTCTTCCAGCTCCGCTCTTGCTTCATCCGCTCTGGAGCCCGCCTCGGCTGCCTCATCCGATGAGCCGCAGGCCGTCATGGATAANGTGCAGCTNATNGCTAATAATAGTGCCAATGTTTTTCTCTTCATTTTTTTCTCTCCATTCTCTTGATNCAGGTTTTCNTATCTGCTTTTTCCTCTTTTGGTCGGTGATCTCACAACCCGTTCATTTACAATACCGCTGAAGAAACCAAAAGGTTGCAAAATCTCAGGAAACTTTCCGATCCCTTTTTTCTACCATCCTGTCATACTGTCCATACATCTTCTGGACTTCATTCTCCAAAATATAATAATGCCGTATATAAGGAATCAGCAGTACAAGCAGCGCAATCGCAAGCAGTCCCACCGCGATCGTAAATGACACTACCGACAGAGCAATCACAATCACCTCAAGAAGTGCGAAAGTAACTGTCACAATCAAATGAATCAATCTCTCATGCTGGAAAAAGGAAACCTGAATCAAATGCTCTTTTATCACAGCATCCCAATCAGAATTATCCTGAGAGATCAACTCGTCAATGTATTTTCTGTAATTTAAGATCCGTTGTTCCATGCGCGATACTCCTCCCCATATATTTCTGCGCCGCTTTTTACCGACGTATTTATCATTGTATCATGTATATTTGTCGAGGAAAATAGATTTTATTGCTTTTCCTGTCTTTTCCTGTCACTTTTTCCGCTCCCCAATCGTGTGTAAACGTGAAAAGACTTTTTAAGCCGCCTTTGTATGGCAATTATGCCTGCACAAAAACACACTGATATGGGAGGACGATTCATGGATACCAAAGATTCACAGAAAACAAAACTTCATAAAAACCGAATCTTTCGCAAATTATTCACATTTTTTCTTTGCATCTTCTTATTGCTGCATCTAACCATCGGCTGCGCTGACCGCAACCTTTCGGATGTAAACCAATCAGAAAACCCTGAAACTTCTGGTATGGGACGTTATGTAGAAACAATCACAGACTTGCCGGACAGCCTTTCCGGCCCTATAAACAAACTTTTCCGACTGGCAGATGACAGTCTGATCCTAACTGACACGACTGCATCTTTTCTGGTTTCTGAAGATAACGGAGATACATGGCTTACCGATGAACGGCCATGGCATACCCAGCTGTTAAACGAAGGCGCGTATGTCATCGATGTGGCAATCGGTCCGGATAATACCACCGCTGTAATCTACCAGCCGAGTGCCGTTAAAACAGAGTCAGACTCTCTTCTTCCCCAGCTTATGCTGATTGAATCTGACGGCACGCAGATACCTGTTACAGTCGGTTCCCCAAATGACGCGCAATACCTGGTCAAAGTTTTTACTACAGATTGCGGCAGAATATTTGTCACACTATTTGCACAGGATAATTTTAATATCTATGAAGTCCTGAAAGACGGCAGCAGCCGGCTGTTTCTTACTATGGATGAAAAATCGCCGGATCAGCTCCTACTGTCGGACCATTTGATGATTATATACGGAACCGAGTATGAATCTCCTCTTATCTATGATGTAGCATCAGAAACTTATCTGGAAGATGCCGTACTCTCCGATTTTATCATTGACCATACCGCGAGGACTTCCTCCGCTACAGAATCAAACGGTTCATTCTACGCTACGGACTGGTATATATTCACGGCATCCGATGATTCTATTTGGCTGGCCGGGCAGGAAGGTCTGTACCGTCACACAATAGGTGGAAATGCATTAGAACAGATCATTGACGGAAACCTTTCGGTGCTGAGCGATCCTTCGTATCATATTACCGGAATAATACCGCTGGATGATCATGAGTTTCTGGCCGTCTTCCTCAACCGGAAATTGGTACATTTTACATATGACCCGAGTATACCCTCCAAACCTTCAAAGACATTAAAGGTTTATAGTGTGGAAAATAATGATACCATACGTCAGGCAATTACCTTATATCTGTCGGATCATCCGGATATATATATCGAATATGACATCGGTATGTCCGCTGACGATGCTGCCACAAGAGAGGATGCATTAAAGAAACTGAACACGAAGATTATGGCTGGAAACGGTCCCGATGTAATAGTCATGGATAATATCCCTCTGAACACCTATATTAAAAAAGGTGTTTTGAAAGATCTCTCTCCGGTATGGAATCAGATAAATGAAACGGAACCGCTTTTTACAAACATTGGAAATGCCATGAAAAGTGAAGACGGTAATATCTATGCCCTTCCCTGCGAAATACAGATTCCCATTCTCTTTGGAGATGAGGCGGTAATCTCTCAAATGAATGACTTGAAGAGCATTGCCGACATGACCGAATCTCTGCGGCAGGATAATCCCGGACAGGACTTGTTCGGCCTCTATACTACGGAAGACATATTGCGCCTTTTCACTACGGTATCTGCTCCGTCATGGACAACAGATTCCGATGAGCTTAACATACAATATCTTTCCGATTTTCTGGAACAGACGAAAAGATTGTATATCGCCCAAAACGAAAACAATATGGAAGATCAGCCGGAAATATACGTTGTCGGTACTCAAAGAGACAGCACAGATGCCCGATTAAATTTAAAAGTAATAGAATATGTGGGAAGATACTTATCATCATTTACCTGCGGCATTCTTCACAATCCCCATGTTTATGCCGAATTAAATTCTGTCAATGAAATAAACGGATTTGAGTCCTGCGGATGGAAAACGATGAACGGGCAAAATGATCATGTGTTTATTGCCAAAACGATTGTCGGAATCAGTTCAACTACACATAATACTGATTGCGCCGAAGATTTCCTGCGCGTCTGTCTGAGCACTGAAAATCAGCTAAACCTGCGTTCCGGATTACCGGTCAACAAGACGGCATTAAATAATACTTTTCCGTTAATCGATGATCAAACTTCTGAGTACCTGCCCTATGACAGCGAATATCTGGCCGACTCGGAGGGAAACTTGACCAGATTTGACATTTATCCGCCGAACCAAGAGGCTATTACTGTATTACGTGTCTGTATAGAAGATGCCGATACCCCATATATAGAAAACAAGCTGTTGGAAGATATCGTCTGCAAACAGGGCATTGCTTACCTGCAGGGAGATATTTCTCTGGAAGAAGCACTGGATTCCATTAAGAAACAACTAACGATTTACATGACAGAATAGCATGGCGGAGGAGGTCGCGTGTCGTGAACAGAAAAAGTGAATCTGAAATCAACCGCATCCTGCAAACCTACGGCAATATGCTATACCGCACCGCCTATCTGCTTCTGGGTAATCCTCACGATGTGCAAGACGTTTTGCAGGAGGTGTTGCTTCGCTATATGGAAAAGGCTCCTGCATTTACCTCTTCCGATCACGAAAAAGCATGGCTTCTGCGCGTAACCTCAAACTGCTGCAAAGACTGCCTGCGTTTTCGTAAACGGCATTCCTATATCGAGCTGGAACAAATACAAGAATATTTTCCGGCGCCGGAAGACAGACATTTATTTCAGGAGCTCTATGCCCTGCCGGCTAAGTGGAAAACTGTATTGCTGCTGCATTACTTTGAAGGTTATCCGATCAAAGAAATCGCAGAAATTACCGGTCTGTCGGAAAGCGCCGTGAAGAAAAGACTGCAGCGGGCAAGAGACGCGCTGAAATTAGAGCTTACCTCTTAACAGTATCAAACCAATATTTCAGACGGCTCAACCTTATCACAGCACCACTGGTGGGATTAGAACAATACCTAATTTTAAATTATTTTACAAGAAAGGACATCTGACTATGAACGAAAAAGATATAACACAAATCAAAGAATCCATTATCATGCCATCTGAAATGGCTGATACCCTGTTACAGAACTGTACCCAATCCCGTATAAAGCACTACCGCTACAGCCGCTACTCCAAAATTTGTGCCGTTCTTGCTACAATTTTCTGTATCGGCGCAGCCGGCTCCACTTCGCTGGCGGCTTATAATATCTATCAGGAAAAACAACTGGTTGTCTTTATGGATTACGACCTGACGCAAGAGGAAATCGAGGCAATCGGCGACACGCTTGCACAAATTCCCGACGTCACCGTCCATTACGTCAGTGGAAACGAGGCATGGGAAGAATTTAAATCTGAATTTCTGACCGGAAATGCAGAATTGGAAGAGTGGGCCGCCTCTATAGACAATCCCCTCATCGACTCTTTCAATTACGAGGTTAGCATACGTCTGGGCGCTAACACCGAAGCCGTCCGCGAAGAGATCGGCAGAATCGACGGAGTTAGATTGATCACCACCAGACGGGAATTAAAGGAATAAGACTGTCAATCGAGTAAGGGCGGCACCGCTAGGCGCTGCCGCTCTTGCTTTTATTCAGAATTTGTTCTAAATTCCATATCTGATAAAGTGGCAGATTTAGCAAACTCTGCTCTCTGCGATAATCTTTCAGAGATGTTCTAACTGCAGTTTCCGGCTGGTATTTTTTGCAGAACACTTTCAGACTCTGTGCACGGACATTTAACCCTGCTTTTGCTTCCACCGGAACAATTTTATTATTATAAGAAAAAATAAAGTCAACTTCAGAAGTTGCACCTTCACTCCAATAATAAATATTCGATGCAATTTCCATAGCTTGCAACTCCTGCAGGACAAACTGCTCCGTCAGCGCCCCCATAAACTCTTTAAAAACCGCCACAGAATCTAAGATAATTCCCGCTTCGATCTCACACATCGTCCTAAGCAGACCTACATCCAGAAAATATATTTTAAATGCTTTCAAATCCTCATATGCTTTCAACGGAAGCTTTCCTCCCGTAACCAGCCCTACCTTGCGAATCATACCACTATCTTTCAACCACAGAAGCGCATCTTCGTACTCCCGCGCTCTTGCCCCCTCTTTAGCCAACCCATAAATAAATTTCTTATTTTCTTTGGCTAACTGAGAAGGTATGGAACTCCAGATGTGATGTATTTTCGGAATCACACTTGTCGGCGCATGTTTTGAAAAGTCGTTCTCATAAGCACGTAAAAGCCTCTTTTGAATATCCGTCACTTCGGCAAAATCTCTTGTTTTTATCCATGTATCTATTGCTGCAGGCATTCCGCCGATAATAAAATATTTTTTCAGATTATCTACATATTTTTCTCTTAACAGCTCCGGTAGCTTTTCTTCATAATGTTCTCGGGCCCACTCGATCAGCATTTCTTCTTTATTTGCTATCAGAAATTCCTCAAAAGACATCGGGTAAATGTTCACAAAATCTANTTTTCCAACNGGAAACGAGGTNCCNGAATGCAGAGTAACNCCCAGAAAAGATCCTGCACAGCAAATNGCATATTCCGGCGCTTCNTCCGCAAAATATTTAAGCGCCGTCAACGCTCTCGGAACTTCCTGNATCTCATCAAATATCATCAGCGTTTTTGTAGGATCAATCTTTTTCCCATGNTAAGCGCCTAATAACTCCACAATTCTTGCAGGTACGATACTTCCCTCAAAAAGATCTGCTACTACACCGGGATTCTCAAAATTAATGTAGCATACATCTTCAAAAAATTTTTCACCGAATTCTTTTAATAACCAGGTCTTTCCTACCTGCCTTGCGCCCATCAGGATCAGCGGAAGCCTGCCCTCTTTTTCTTTCCATTCCGCAAGCTTTTTGATAGCTGTTCTGTACATAAAAACTCTCCTGCTCCATTCAGCAATAATATAATAAGATTTGAACATTGCCCCTTTTCTATATTCTACTTTAGTATTCACATTTTCNCAACCGTTATTCTTNATNTATNTCACNTTTNTATAATCTTAATTATTATAATTATTCACATTTTNATAANCATAAATTCTATAATCATCCANATTTCAATAGTNNAATATTTAAAAATAGCGCCCATATTGGGCGCTATTCAAANAGAANCGTTCCTTCCGTATCNTNAATAACAATATTGTCTGTTGATGAGTNGCCTACGGCGGTAGCTACATATTNCGCAATCTCNGACACGCTNTCCTGTGAAAGATCCTCTTGTAACTCCAGNGAAATCACCGCCTGCGTGTTATCTCCGGCCTCTGCCAGTGTGACCGCAGCACACTTAACAGTGGGATATCCTTCCTCTATACTATCACTTAACAGTTCCTGCAGATATTCTGTGTACTTCATCTTTTTATCAGCCTCTGTAAGATCGCCCTCGGTGATATCGTCCAGCAAGATTTCTTCTGCCTCTATATTGCCGGCAGAAAGATTATCTTCCTCCGGTACTCCGCAGCCTGTAAATAATCCCATCATGATAACCGCCGGAACAATCCTGACTGCTACTCCGATATTTTTCTTTTTCATCATTATATCTAATCCCCCTTCGTGAACACACATAAACCACCGTTATTTTCTTGTTGATTTCTTTATTCTACATGATTCCAACTATTCCATCAACACTTATTTTGTTTGAGTTTTCCAGAAATTCTAAGAACTTCTTCCATTCCATGTAGCCCTTCAAGTCTCCGTATCGGTACTCCGACTGCATAATATCATTCACAATTTTCGACCAATCAAACTTTTCCGAAAAGCTCCATGTGCCGGTTCTGCTCTCAGCATCCTTCACGGATTTTGCAACTACAGCTTTCAGCACTGTGTCCTCAAAACTGCCTTTTCCGCTCTCTTTCAAACTGGCATTATACGCATACATTTCAACCGTATCACAGTTTTTCGGGTCTACCTTTGACACGTCCACCATCCGTTCTGTTACATTTCCTGACTTATCCCATATTTTCACTTTATATGCAGGGTTTTCCGGGTCAAAGTCCTGTGTCTTATATACGGAATAAGAGGAACCGCTCACGAGTTCCGCCCCTGAGAATATCGTAATATCCCCTGACCCTTCATCCGTGCCATGCAGAGTGGCTGTCGCCTGTCCTGCTGCCTGTGCCGCTTCCGCCGCCTGTTTTGCAAAGTTCCCTCCTGCCACATTTATTTCTGTCTTTCTTGTTGCTTCATACCCTGCTGCCGGGTATCCTGTTGTTCCGATTCCATTAACGCTCATTTTGATCTTCTTCCTTTCTCTGTTTTGTCACTTCTCTTCTTCCATTAAATATATCCAACGGCAAATACATTTGCATTGATATATCCGACTAATCTTCACAGTTATCTGTATGTTACTATTTGTTCGCTCCTGTAATAGAATTTGTCATCACATCAGCCTTTGATGCCGAAACTAAACTATGAGATACGCTGTTCATCGCCTCCCGGATTCTTCTCTGATATACGGAAGATAAGGGCAGTGCCTTTACACTCTCCTGATAATACGCTTTGTTTCTTTCCATCTCCTGCAGTTTACGCTTTAAGGCATACTCTTCCACGATCCGGGCATATTTTGCGCGCCTTATCTTTTTTGCCTTCTGTTCTTCTTCAAACTGTCTCTGTTCCGCTTCTGTCGGTCCGGTAAGTCCGCCGCCGCCGCTGATCAGATTCCAGCGTGCCACTTCCCCGTTCTCATCCAGAACGATCAATGCTGAATTGATTCTGCCAGGCACAGGGTAGCCGTTCCACGCAAGAAGATGATTGATATTTGCCATGATCTTATCTGCCATTGCCGGATCACTTTTTATTTTTTCTTCCAAAGCAGGAGGTACAACAATAGAATGCCGCCCTAGTACCGAATCCAGTCTGGATTGTACTTTCGGATCTGTCATCGCCGGATTTGCTCCGCTTGGTGTCCAATTTAAAACCGATTCATCTACTTCTTTTGCAAAAAATTTCTCAAAAGGAAAATCCATCCTCTGCCATGTTCCCTGTGGAATCTTAGAGGCATCCATCACATGATAATATGCACCCGGAAACATCGCCTGTAACCGACTCTTAAAATTCGTCAGGTTCACATTCTCCTGCCCTGATACTCCCCGTGCAGGTTTAGTCGATACAATATCTCCAAAGCTGATCCCTCCATGCCTTGTTGCCGATGTATTTTTCGCTGTCGTGTTCTTCACCGCTGCATTCTTTCCGGCAAGAGCCTGTAAATAATACTCTCCCATTTTATTTGTAAATCCGATATCCATTACTGCTGCTCCTTTCTGATATCCTCTATATGTTGATCCAACTCTTGGTGTATAGTGTTTTTCTGCTATACAATCCTTTATAACAGTAATACGAATCAACACTATTAAAAGTTTCACCTCAATAAATGAAAAACCCTGCAAAACAGCACAAAAACAGCTATTTTCGCAGGGTTATGTCATAAAATGTGTAGTTTGTGTCATGAAATATATAGTATACCAGCAAAGATGATCATCCACAAGATCCCCTGTCGCACTGAAAAGATTTTCTAATATTCAATCCGTTTTTTTCATCATAATATTCAATTCGTCATTTTTGCCTATCAGCTCATCATATGCCCCTATATCAACAACAATGCCGTCCTTCAGCACTACAAGCTGATCCATCTTGCCTAATATCTCCTTCTTATGTGTTATCACTATTACCGTTTTCTCTTTCAACTTAGTATCCAACAACCCGTTAATCTGTTGCTCTGAATAAGCATCCGTGTTTGAAGTAGCTTCATCAAAAATAACAATCGGCTTGTCATATACCAATGCCCTTGCAAGAGCTATCTTCTGTTTCTGTCCGCCGGAAAGCATCGCGCCATTCTGCCCTACCACATAATCTAATGAAACTTCTTTTATAAACTCTTCAAGTCCACTATCCTTGCAGGCTGCTTCTATCATATCATCGCCCATCTGCTTATAAAGACAGATATTATTTCTTATCGTGTCATTAAAAAGGTATATCTGCTGGCTTACCACAGATACCATATTTCGGTATTCCGGCAATGACAATTCAGAGATATTGTCTGCTCCCAACAATATTTTTCCACTTGCTGGCTCATACATTCTAGTAATCAGATTGATGATCGTTGTCTTCCCTGAACCATTGCGTCCGATTATAGCCGTCTTACTGCCTTTTGCAAACAAAATATCAATATTTTTAAGAATATATTTATCTTTTTCATATGCAAAAGAAACCTGTTCCATTTTCAAATCATTCAAGCACAGCTCTGTGGTCTTTCCACTATCCGTCTCTTCCTCTAAATCCATAAATGCATAGTATCGTTTCGTTGACGGAATGATTCCAGATAGAAGGTATCCTATATTAAGGATTGCAGAAATCGGTCCCGTAACATAAGCACTATATGTAATGAACGCAAACACGCTGCCTATTGAAAGCCGCAAATCAAATACCAGATTTGCGCCTAAAATATATAACAGAGTGGAAAGAAACTGTACCATAATGCTATCTATGATCATATTCCATTGGCTTAACATGTTCATCTGCTTTTGTTTCTCTATAATGTCATTCTGGTAAAGAGCAAACTCCTCATGCTTTTTATCAGAGATATGAAACAGCTTTACTTCCAGTACTCCTCCGACAGTATCCCCAAACCATTTCGCATATTTTTGATTTCTTTGTATGAACTCGTCCATAATCTGCTTTTGCTTCTTGGCAAAGCGTTTCATCACAACACACTTAATCGGAATAAACAGAAGCACCAATATTGTCATTCTGAAATCTATGATAAATAAACCGATAATGCCACCTGTCATACTGAATGCCTGCGTAATCACAAAAAAAACACTGGTATCAGCAATTGATGCCATCTGGTTAATATCCGCGTTGATATTACTCAAAATCTCCGCATAATTTGTGTTATTAAAATAATTTACGCGCAACTTCATAAGATGTGAAAAAGACTGCTCCGAGAGAAAATACTGTATTTTAGCTGAAATGTCCACACGTTTCTTTTCCTTGATTATATCTATCAGGGAGTTTATTATGAAAATTATCATAGACGCCAAAACCAACCCGACAAGCAGATTTTTATTGCCACCGATAAAACCATCGTCCATAATCCGTCTGCTGATCAGCGGTACACAAAGATTTAGTCCGGTAGATATGAACAGACAGCCGACAATCACTATGATTGTTTTTCGGTACCTGTCCAGTAACAGAAGTAATCTTTTTACAGCTTCCTTATTATTCATATTCATTCTCCGTCAGTTTTGCTTCTATTATATGATATATTTCTTCAACATCTTTCCTATCAATCAATCCTGATATTGTTTTCTCAGTCTTTTCTTTTTCAAATGAAATCTCAACCACAGTATTCTCCCCTTCATTACAAAAACTAATCTCCACATCACAATCGGGATATACTTTTAAAAATTTCTCTCTATCTTCCAATGGAACACACCATATGACCAAATCACTTTGCTTATAAAAAACTTGACTCTCAATAAACTTCTTCCATAGTTCTTGATCTGTCATAGGCTCCGGCATATACTCTAACCCATATAACACACACTCAGGCTCCATTCCTATTGTATATGCGTTATAGCCACCATCGGCAAATGCCTTCTTTAATTCAGTAAGTATATAGAAACAATCTATTGCCGCTTCGATTGTCAATATCACGACCGGAACTTCAAGACCATTTCCTTGATAATGATTGCTCAAAATCTGTTGTTGCCTGGTTTCCCTACTCCAAAAGAATCCCTGCACATCTACACTCTGAACATCTTCTTTCCCAATGTATATCAAATTCTTGCTTTTTACCTTCATTTTCTCCAGGTCAGCCAAAGAAAAAGCTATCACAGTATCTACTTCGTCCCGTATTTCATTAAACTCTCGCGAAACTGTTTCAAAATAATAATTTGCCCTGCTCGTTTTTTTCCTGCCTGTTATATACGCTTTATAAACCCAATCCGGCTCATATGCTCCCTCAACCATTTCAATCTGGCTTTGCCTTTTTGCATATTCCTTTAATTTTTTTATATCAAGCGTCTTGTCTGCATTTAGCCCGTTTGCAATCAAAGCACATAGATATGGAGCTGCATAACTATTACTCAATGACGTTCTTATTTCTTTATCTAATATTTTCACCATATGTTCAGATGGCACAACAGTATCGATCCCCATCTGCATATAATCTTTGGAATAGTTTAAAATACTGCCTGTTGTTGCTACGCCGATCACATTCGTAAAACTGGCTGGATACGTCACAAATCCTGAATTGGCTGTCGCTGCTATAATAATAGTTCCTTTGGAAGCACATTTATTGATCAGGAGTCTTAGCTTCTCACACTCTCTAAAATCTGTTGTCCCTAAACTTAGATTAACCAGACTTATTTGATTTTTATAGCACCATTCCAACGCTGGATAAATGCTTTTAATTGCACCACTTCCTTTTTCGTCCAAAATTTTTATGCTAATCAACCGACAGTCTGGACAATATTTCTCCAAGATCATTGCACAATTTGTCCCATGTGGGAATTGCTGCCAATTCGAATTTTTTGTGTCAACTACGCAAACACCATTTTCATCAATAGCAATACTTTCTTCAGTTCCCTTTTTTATAAAAATCTCACAAACTCCGTTGTCTATAATTGCGACCCTGATTCCTTTATTCATGATATACCCCAAAAATAAACCGATCATATATTTCGCTGACTGCCTTTTCAAAACAAACAGACTGCTACACTAAATACTTAGTGCAGCAGTCACCAAATTCTTCTTTATTCAATATTGACTTTTTACACAACAATAATTCCATTATTTAGTTTTTGGTCTTTTCGGCTGATGCCAAATTGCAGCACATTCCGCTGTTTTGCCAGACATTGCCTTTTCTGCTTCGTTCCGGGCAATCCTCTCCACTGCTTTTAATGCCTTATCTGTAAATTTTTCTGCTCTTCTCATCTTACTTTTACCTCCTGTTTTATCATTTTTGCCAAGCACATTAAGGCTGAACACAATATAATGGCTATTGACATATAACTTACATATAACTGGTTCATTTTTAACACAGCAAGAACAACAATTACTCCTGTCTCAATCAGTACAAACAATCTTGCTGATTTTTTTGTTTCTTGCAATTCATTCTCATCAAGGTCTATATTTGGATGATTTACTGTTCCAATAACCTCAACAACAAGTACCGCCAAAAACAATAACGCATACATAATATGGGATTTATCTGAAAGTATAGTTGCAACTTGAACAACCCCAATGTAAGATATGACTGTCAATAGATAGCACTGCCAGAACTTATCAGCATGATAGCCCCCGGTTCGTTTCCTCAGTGAAAGAAAAAACATTAGAAACGCAACGGTTGGCAAAAACTGCTTAAAAATAATGGCAATAATCAACATAGTACTAACCGATATTACGCGTTCTGCCATAATAACCAAAGCATATTCATAAAATTCTCTGCTGCCTTCTTCTATCATCTTCTTTGCTTCCATCTGATTTACTATATTCAATACTATCTCTTCAACCATTAATATACAACCCTCCTTTGTATTAAGTTTAGAGGAAACCGCAAACATAACAATATACTTTGCAGAAAATGGTATCTTTAGAGCAGAAAATGACAAAAAAGGCATCCTATTGTCATCCGACATATAAGATATTCTATTATCAACTAGGAATAATAATCGAAAAATAGAACTCATGATCATCATCTTTTATAACATATGAGCCATCATACTTCTCAATAACTTCTATGATATTTCTAATTCCTACTCCGTGTTCCTCTGTCCTCACTGATTTCGTAGACTTTATTTCTCCATTCTCATAAAGAATTGGAGTATCAAACGTATTTCTAATCCCTATCTTTATCATCCCATTCTCATTAACAAACTTCAGTTTTAATACTCTTCTAGTAACGTCACATTTTTTACACGCCTCAATCGCATTATTCAGCAGATTGGATAATATAGTAACTATATCTTCATCTTTGATCCTCAGTCCGGACAAATCATTTATCCGTAGTACAAAGACTATCCCGTTTTCCTGTGCCTCCTGATACTTAGTATTCAAGATCGCATTAACTATTATGTTATTAGTATCAATAGCATCTAACTCTTTATCCAACTTGCTATAAATTCCCCTTACATATTCCTCTAATTTTGTAAATTGGCTTTTTTTCACTAAAGTCTCAATACATGAAATCTGGTTTTTATACTCATGTGTTTTCTTTTTCTGTTTGTCAAAATTCTCTGAAATAGAACGATACATTGCCGCTTGATTTTTAACTTGAAGTCGGAAAATCCTATCTTCATACATCTGTGTTTCTCTATCTACAATATCATTAATAAAATAGAACACCACTATATTCATGCCAATCATTCCAAAGGAGCTTATGAGCAACAGCATGACCTGTTCAGGTGTTTCCACATTTCTGAAAACCGAAATCATTGCTGCTATGATAATTATTGTAAATATTGGAAAAATAAGAAGTTTGAGCCAGTCTATATCAACAAGAATATCCGTATGTTTTTCCCTTAACTGTCTCCCTATAATAAGAACACATAAAAAGGCAATCGCTTTTCCAAGTAGGATAACCAAAACAGTCTTTAAGCTATACTTACTCCCTGCTGTTTCATTGACAAGACATAACTCTATACTTATAAAATAAGTCAAATAATCTATAGATAATATCATTGCCTGATATAATAATGCCAATACAAATGATTTCTTGATGTTTATTTTTATATGCCAGTACATAAGCATGGTAAATATTGAAGCCATCACGACCTGCTTTACTATAAATAAGTCTGATAACACTTTTGCAGCTATAAACACACAACATTCCAAACTTATCAGCTGAATGATGTTAATCCATCCCTTATAACGTAATTTACCAAATATTTTAAAAAAAATATCGCAGCAAAGCACTTCAAAAAGTATTATCAGTATTTCTGCCAACAAATCAGACATCTAAACTTCTCCCTGATATGATATAAACTGTTCCTTAACATATGTATATCTCGCCTTTGGTATGACCAGCTCAACCCCATTTGTCAATATCACCTTATATCTTACAACATTCTTAATATACTTTATATTCACAAGATAACTTTGATGTATTCTTATAAAATCATTTAATGCCAGTTTATCTTCTAATTCATTCAAAGTTTCATACATGGTATAGGTTTTCATATCATCCTCCATAACATGAAACTCAAGCTTATGCAGATTACTTTCAATATACAACAATCTTTCCAGTGATATTTCTCTTTTACCTTCTTTGAAATCAAACACCCTTTTTTCAACTGAATAATTTAACTTATCCATAAGGGCATCCACACATTCATTTACCGTACTTTCAAAGTTCGTGCTGCTTTTTAGCAAATATCGAACAGCCTCTAACCGATACCCTTCCAAAGAATAATTCACATACGCAGTTACAAATACAATAAATACTTCCCTGCTAACTTCTCTAATCTTTTCTGCCGCCTTGATGCCATCAATATTCTCCATATTTATGTCTAAAAATACAGCAGTATATTTTGTCACTTCGATTCCTAAATCAACCAATGCTTCACCAGAAGTGTATATATCTATTTCATAAACAAGACCCTTCTCCATCATATAATCAGAAATCAGCTTCTTTAATTCTTCTGCAAACAAACTTTCATCATCACATATGGCAATTCTGAACATTTATTCAAGTTCCCCTTTCTAGGAATTATAGTGTAGTCCATTCTCGATATTCCACACTCTACCTACTTTGTATTTCGACATATCCTGTATAAACTTTATTCTATTTATGTTATATATATTATAATTTAATTACCCATCAGTGTGACTACATTTCGAAGTCCTATTTTTATTTTATTTCTATTTCTTGCTTTAGTCAAATGAATTGTAAAATTCGACTATTTTAGCTATGCAGACTTATTATATTTTGCTGGAAAAAGGAATAGTGTTTGACTCCCGGCAGGAAAATACATTTTTGAAATTCTACCAGAAAAGAAAGAAAGGCTTTCCTCTTCCAATTCATTTGCGATGGCAATGAAAGAATTGCTATCAATCAGATAAAAATGCTAATTATGATAGTAAAATGGCAGGTCACACCGATCTGTCGTTTTTTTTTCAGCAATTCATCATACGTTGTTTCCAATACATTTTTAATCGCCCTGATCTGTGATGCCTGTATGTGCTGTATTCCCCTTCAGTATGTGCAAAACAAAAAAGCAGGGCACAGTCACAAAAGCCATGCTCTGCTTTTTATTTAGTTATTATTCCACCACTATAAATTCTAGTTCTGCAAATTCTTCATCTATCATATTCCGCAGTTTCCCGATTATCCCGTTGGAGAGTTTCTCCATATCCAGACCATCAAGTTACGGCATAACTCTTTCCATATTTTGATATCTTGTTGGTGTTTACAACCTGAGTTGTATAAGCTCCTGTCGCGGTCGGCGTAGAAGTCGTACAATTGTTACACGTGATACACACATTTCCGCAATTGCAGTTGCCGCAAGCGTACGCCACAAAAGTGCCCTGCTCCATTCGGCTCTTTTTTCCTAATTTCT
Organism: Lachnospiraceae bacterium; assembly: GCA_014804605.1. Classification (GTDB taxonomy): domain Bacteria; phylum Bacillota; class Clostridia; order Lachnospirales; family Lachnospiraceae; genus UBA3282. The sequence goes on from JAAUZM010000028.1 coordinate 36,198, forward strand.
TCATTCGGACGTCCTCCTTTCTGTAATATTTTAAATATCCTATGTAAATAGCATATTTAACAAATTATGACTTCAAAATATTGGCTTCATATCGTTCAACGAATCTGCCCGCATTTTGTTCTTTTGATAAAACGCTTTTTTTCAACATCTCTTCCTTCATTTC
>JAAUZM010000029.1:0-75244 GCA_014804605.1 Lachnospiraceae bacterium
AATGTGAAGGCAACGGGACTGTATTTCTTTCTGGGCGTGTTGCTCTCCGCCCTGTTCCAGCGCTATGTGCCACAGGAGACTGTCACAGCGGTCTTTGGAGGCAATCAGGCGTGGGGTGTGCTGATGGCGGCGACCATCGGCGTGCCGCTCTATGCGTGCGGAGGAGGTACGATTCCCCTTCTGCGGCAGTGGATGGTACAGGGGATGAGCCTGGGCAGCGCAGCGGCGTTTATGATTACCGGTCCGGCTACGAAGATTACGAATTTAGGAGCGCTCAAAATTGTGCTGGGCGTAAGAAAGTTTATCGCATATCTCCTGTTTACGCTCCTGTTTGCGTTCCTCACGGGGATAGTCACCAATTTACTGATATAGGAGTGGTTTGTATGAAAAAATTAATTTCAATTACTTTGATATTCGTTATGCTGCTTACCGCTTGTGGCACAGTAGAAAACCCCACACCGGAGAATCCCACTGAAGATTCTGTTTCCGACAAGGAACTGGCTGTCACAGCAGAATCGTCGCCGGTGCTCGCAGATGCGGAAGAAAAGCCGGACGAAAGCAGTGGGAAGTCTGTGGTGTATTTTACTTCCGACATCAGTCCGGAGGGCTTAATCGCGGTATATGAGGCTCTTGGAAAGTCTGCCGACGGGCACGATGTAGCTGTCAAAATATCAACCGGCGAGGGCGATAGCCAAAATAATTATCTGCGTCCGGAACTCATCGGAGATTTTGTGCAAATGATCGATGGCACTATTGTGGAATGCAATACTGCAGTGGGCGGCCGGCGATCAAACACGGCAATACACTATCAGGTCGCAGAGGATCACGGCTTTACGGCTATCGCGCCGGTGGTCATTCTGGACGAATATGAGGACATGGAAATTCCGGTCACAGGCGGTCGGCATCTGGCCGCAGACCGCGTCGGCGCACATTTGGCGGAATATGACTTTCATGTGGTGCTGTCCCATTTTAAGGGACATCTGAACGGCGGCTTTGGNGGNGCNATCAAGAATATGTCCATCGGCTANGCCTCTTCGNCGGGCAAAAACCGCATTCACACGGCGGGCGCNGCNGATACGGCATGGCTGTCTTTCGGCGCNGCTGCCCAGGATGATTTTCTGGAATCCATGGCCGAGGCGGCAAAGGCNGTGGCGGATTACTGCGGCGANAATATTCTCTACATCAATGTCATGAACCGCNTGTCCGTGGACTGCGACTGTATGNCGAATCCGAGAGAGCCCGAAATGGNNGATATCGGAATTTTAGCTTCCCTGGATCCGGTGGCTCTGGANCAGGCGTGTGTCGATCTGGTCTATGCCGCNCCGGACGGGCAGGCGCTNATTCAGCGTATCGAGTCACTGAACGGACAGCANACGCTGGACTATGGNGAGGAAATCGGACTGGGNAGCAAGGACTATATTNTNGTGAATATNGATGAAGAACAACAAATTCAGAATGAGGAGGAAACTANCATGGCAAATCAATTAAAAGATTATCCCGAACAACCCGCAGGAGAGAAAATGNATCAGCTGGAATTCGNAGAATCCCNGNTTCTTGCACAAAATGCACCNTTCGATGCAAAGGAATTGTATTTCTCATTTGANGAGGATCTGAAAGCGGCCGAGGAAAAGTACGCTTATTACCGTTTTGAGGTATCGGGNATTGCCANCAAGGTNGGACCGGATGTACANAANAAGCCNTCCATTGAGCTTTCGGATGANGTGNGNGGNAAATGTTATGTTCTCTGTGTGTTNAANTCGGATGAGATTTACGACAAGGTATCCGTCGGCGATCACGTTGTGTGCCGGGGGAATTATCTCATTGCCAGCAGCTTGTACGGGATCGTGCTGAAAAATTCAGAAGTTGTCCCGGTTGAATAAATAGGTTAGCTGTTACAATACTAAAGGACTGTTTTGAGCAGTCCTTTAATAATTTTTGTTGAAATGACGATATATAAAATAAAACCATGAAACGGATTTCAAATATTTTTATCAAGGAGGGAATCCGTGGAAGCAAACTTGAAAATGTCAGGCAGCACATTGGATATGAAAATATAATCTTTACACCCAATTCCGCAGAGGCGCATAAACCTTTGCTTCTGCGGACTGCCGGGGGCAGGGGCGGCTCTGAACGACAGAGGGGCCGCCGAGAAAAATAAATTGCGAGGTGGACTCATGGAAATTTCGGTTTCAAGTACAGTTAACTCAGCTAATACAAAATACCGTATGTCATTAAGCAGCGGCGGAGGGCCTGACTGGTCTATCATTCCAAGTTCCGGGAAAANCAGTAAATCAAAGNCCGAGTTTACTGACGAGATCAAGGAACTGGCACGGAAGGCNGCGAATACTACAAACAAGGCAGAATTGGAATCTATCCATAGGCGGAGGACGGAATTGTGCGCAGAGTATATGTCTGATGTGTCGCCGAACAGGAAGGCATTATACCAGCAGGCTAAAAATGCACTGAAAGGGCAGGGCAGCAACCCTAAATGCCACAGGAGCGGAGAGCTGACGCTGCTTGACTTTCTGGAAGCGGCGGANGGGAGANNNNGCNNTCTTGCTGAAAAGAAGTTTNCCCTGGCAGGGGGNGGTACGCTTACCTGNCCGATNCTGACNAGCGGGGGACATGGTGCNGACATTTACTATCAAGGAACAAAGGTGCTGACCTATCTNGGATCAGGGTATGGATGGGCTTGTGAGAGGACTCCGGCTGAACGGGAAAAAGAAAGGGAATTTTACGGAATCTACTTTAATGAGTACCGTTCCCTAAAGAATGGTCAAGGGATAGAACTGGATGAGTTGCCGGATTATCTGGAAGAGAAGCCGTCTTTTGATGTGAAAGCATAAATAGGGCTATCTGGTCAGGGCGGGCTTCCTCGGTTTCGGGGAGCAGTGAAAGGATGATTGAAATGGATATTAATATTACAGGGATAGCAAAAAGTCATCAAACAGAATTATAATGGGAAGTTATCGACAGTATCCCGGATTTACCATTGCCCGATTACAGAGGATTGAAAGTATCTATACATGATTCCTGCGGCTACCGACATAAACCACAGGTACATAAGGCAATCAGAAATCTCCTGACTAGGATGAACATCAAAATAGAAGAAACACAATTCAGCGGCATGGAATCGGTATGCTGTGGAGATAATTTCTATGGTATAGTTTCTAATGAACAAGTGGAAGATCGTATCAGAATGCGGGCGAATCAGCGTTGCTCCAGAGAAACCTTGTTCATTTGCTTCCATTGGCCTTTCACATACAGATGCAACGCTTCCCATGTTCAAAGTACAGGAAAGATTATCTGCATATCGTTTTAATTCACAGCTTTCATTCAACCNGAATTTGTTATCCAAGTTTATCACCATTTCAACAGTCCCTTTAAATCCAATTTGCTGGTCTTTTACAATATCAAAATTATACCTCGATTCTTTACAAATTTCCATATATTCATAACGCATCACCCTTTGCAGAATCTTACCGAAAGTACTATTCATACCCACGCCAAAGCCNAAGCTCTGAGCGACTGNGTTGACCAATGTGTAAATAGTAACTATCGAAATCATATCGTAGGATGCTATGATTGTCATGAGAACACTCTTGATGTAAAATAGATAGGAATTCGTATGGGAGGATGTAAAATACTTAGTGACCCTCATATTTTACGGCATCANTTGAAGATATTTCTACGGAAAAGAAATGGTGGAAAAAACAAGATGAATCAACGGGAAAAATTAGTATTGAACTATCCGCTTTTTGACGGNGAAAAAATAATTGAAAGNGCGTCTGTCGTCATTGAAAACGGTACAATTACAGCCATAAATAAAAGTGTAAGTACGGACAGNGATTATTTACTGNTGCCGGGGCTGATTGATGCNCACACACATTTAGGAACAAAAGAACAGGTTCGAAACATGTTGCAAAGCGGGGTGATTGCTGCNTGTGATGTGGCAGCTTCGGATTCTTTGATTAAAAGTGCGGATCCCTTTACCATCATTTCCTCTGCCGGAATGACTATGGGAACATTGAGCGGAAAATCCTATGTAANTAATGCCATAAAAAACGGTGCGAAATACATTAAAGTCCTGCTCATGGAGCCGAATCTGATGTTAAAAGGAGTTTTAAAAGATATCTGTAATACTGCCCATAAGAATGGACTGAAAGCAGCTGTACATGCTACATCGGTAAAGTCCGTTAAAATGGCTGTAGATTGCGGGGCGGATATCCTCCTGCATGTACCCATGAAAGAAACATTCCCGGAAGAACTTGCAGATACCATTGCCCATAAGGGTATTGCTGTAGTGCCTACTCTTATTATGATGGANGCCTTTGCTGCCAGTGGAAGAAANGGATANAGNCCAGACCACTATTTTAATGCAGAAGAGNCAGTGAAGCTGCTTCATAAGCGTGGTGTGACGATTCTTGCAGGCACTGATGCCAATCCNGGTTCATATGCTCCTGCTGTTGCGTATGGGACATCGGTACATCGGGAAATGGAACTGTTAGCCAAAGCAGGATTGACACCCGTAGAAGTATTAGCAAGTGCAACGGGCAAAATCGCAGAAGTGTTTGGTATTACAGATATTGGAANCATAAAAACAGGGAAGCGTGCAGTTCTTATGCTTGTTAAAGGAAGGCCTGATAAGGAAATTACGGATACCATAGATATGAAACAGGTGTGGATTGATGGAAAGCCATTTTTCCACTTTCCACCGAAAATTGATTAATGTATAAATTTCCCAAATCTGCCCATATTATAAGAACCGTCTTATATTCAAAANTCAGGAGGGNCATATGAAGCGGGTTCCAAAACATATCGGTATCATTCCGGATGGCAACAGACGTTGGGCNGAGAGAAAAGGATTGAAAAAAGAGGAAGGTTATGCCTATGGGTTAGAACNTGGGTTAAGGCTGCTTAGGGCGGCACAAAANCATGGNATACAGGAATTAACCTACTATGGATTTACGGTAGATAATTGTAAGCGGCCGAAAGAGCAGGTCAATGCATTTTCACAAGCCTGTATCGAGNCCGTCAAAATGATTGAACAGGAAAACGCGGAGCTGTATGTAATCGGTAATACCGATTCTCCTTGTTTTCCTGTTGAACTGTTACCGTATNCGAACCGNGNGCGCAGANCTGTTTGTGATCAAGGAGNGTTAAGGGTCAATTTTCTTGTAAACTATGGATGGGAATGGGACATGAAAAACGGCTGGGCATCCAGCGAAATACCGAGAATTGACATGGTGATCCGCTGGGNCGGAATGTGTCGTTTATCCGGNTTTCTGCCAATTCAGACAGTCTATTCAGATTTTTATATCATAAAAGAATTATGGCCGGATTTTCAGGAAAAACATTTCACAGATGCATTATCATGGTATCAAAAGCAGGATATCACTTTAGGGGGATAGAGNTAGCTTTTTTTATATTCTCCCTTTTCGGAATTGTGTACCCAGTAAAAATGAGCCTATCAGCAGTTAGTTGGTGGGCTTATTTTATGCTTGAAGAACATTTGATAATGTGAATTTNATNTAAGTATTTCATGCGCGTTATGTAGAGTGGCATTAAATTTGTATTTCTCTAATTAGTGTGTTAGAATAAAGTATATTTACCTGACAGAGAAAAAGCCGGGCCTGACGAATGGTGCAACGGAGAAATAAAGATGAACGGGTCAGAAATAAAGAACATAAACATAAAGAAACACAGGATTTACCATATTACTTATGCCGTTATGATTGTATTTTTTGGCGCTATGATCGTATGGGCGGCGGTGACAAACCGGGGGCAGTCTCCGACTGAGCTGCTTTCTGAAGGCAATATCGCCTTTGATGAAGGGTGGTATCTGGAGGACGGCGGAGCAGCGGATGTCGGTCATTTGAATAAAATTTCCTCTGTGGTGCCCTATCAGGAATGTAGTATCTATCATGGGCTGCCCGTCGATCTGGAAGAAGGGCTTTCTTTGTGTTTCCGCACAAAAAACATTGATTATAAGGTATATGTGGACGGAGCGCTGCGCTATGAGCCGACACGTCGGGAGAGCAATGTCTATAATAAGTCCTTGGGAAATAGGTGGAATTATGTTCCGCTTTATAGTAATGATGCCGGCAAAACTGTGGAAGTGCGTTTTCATACTGTATATGAGAGCAACCGGGCAAGCATAGACAATCTCTATCTGGGCTCTGCAGCCGGGGAGATTGTCGGCACATATACCGGTAAAGCAGTGGCTTTTTCCACTTGTCTGCTTATATTGTTTGTTGGGTTACTGTTGATTGTGGCGGATATTCCGGCCAATCTGCAGATGCAAAAAAAACACGAATTACTCTATCTTGGTCTGTTTGCTATAAGCGTTGCAATTTGGTGCCTGGCTGAGACAAGCATGCTGCAGTTTTACACGGACGACAGCAGGCTTATTCAGTTTTTGGCCTGTTGCTCCCTGATTATGATTCCTATTCCGCTGGTGCTTTATCTGGATGCGGCTTTCGGCTTTAAAAGGAAGTTAGTGGTTCCGGGTATCTGCGGACTGTCCGCGGCAGAGTTTGTCATTCGTACTTTCCTGCATTTCTCAGGGGTGATGGATTACCATGAGACACTGACTTTTTCCCATGTCATGTTGGTGATCTCGGTATTTTTACTGTTGTATTCTATCCTGAAAAACTCATTTTGGCAGGGAAAAAGCAGGATAAGGAATGTTTATATGGTATTGCGCGCCATCGGATTCATGGGGATTGGTATTGCTGCGGTGATAGATCTTATAAGATTTTATAGTGGCAGCAGTAGCGACACCGCTATGTTTGTGCGCATTGGTCTGCTGATTTTCATATTGTGCTATGGAATCTCCAGCCTGGAGAAAGTGATAAATGCGGTAAAACTCGGGGTGCAGTCGGAGTTTGTCAGTCAGCTTGCATATCGGGACGGTCTGACGGGCATCGGTAACCGAACGGCTTTTCAAGAGCGGTTGGTGGAACTGGAAAAAGAAAAGAGGCAGCTTCCCGGAATTGCCATTATTATGTTCGATGTAAATGACCTGAAACTTGTAAACGACAATCAGGGTCATCAGATGGGGGATGAACTCCTGGTACGCAGTACTGAGATCATCAAGACAGCAGTGGAATCTGTGGATGGAACATGCTACAGGATTGGCGGCGATGAGTTTGTAGGTATCCTGTACGGCGAGGATGTGTCCGGACGCTGTGAAAAGACAAGTGTCTGCTTTAAAAAGGCCATGGATGACTATAACTCTGTGAAGGGGCAGCCATTCCGTATCAGTATTGCCAGCGGTTATGCGGTCTACGACAAACTTCAGGAGAGCGAAATGCTGATGGACGTATATCAGCAGGCGGATGTCCGCATGTACGAAAATAAAAAACAGATCAAAGAAAATATCCGGTAATTGCGAGGTGTCTTAGTTTCCGGTGGATAAAATTGCGGAAACCTCAGAAAGCCCGTAAATATGGAATTCTTGGCATTACATAGGTCTGAAAGATACATTATTTTCTTGTGTTTTAAGGGGCATTTTTACATTTGGGAGTGGGTGAACTTCTGTTCTGGGGTTCTTTTGCCAAAAAGTATAGGGGTTACGCCAAATAGTGTATGGGAGAATTGATAAAAAGATAGTGGAAAAGTGATAAAGAGCTTTGCAGGCTCTTTTTTTGTGCTTTTCATTCTCGGAAAATAGTTGTTTCGTGCCATCCAATAAAATGCAGGAGATTTTCTGTGGTATAATCAGTGGGTGCCTTTGCTTTAGCAGGAACGGTATTTTGCCGAAGTAATAGGAAATAGCAGGGATGGTGTAATATGACAGTGGTCGGGGCAGAACTTGCAAAATACGAAAAAAATATAAAAATTTCAAATCTACACAATAGATTCAAATTACCCTGTTATAATTCTTGATAATAGAAAACTTGCGAAGCTGGTTTTCTATTATATACAGGAGGTGCGCTATGAGTAAAATCTTAATTGTTGAGGACGACTTATCCATACAGGCACTATTGCATGATTTTATACAGGAGGCGGGGCGTAGCGTTGTACTGGCGTCTGACGGGGTAGAGGCTCTTGCGAGATATTCCGAGCAGGATTTTGACTTGGTACTGCTTGACATTATGCTTCCCAAAATTGACGGTTATGGCATCTGTGAGGTTATCCGGCAGAAATCCGATGTGCCTATTATCATGCTCACGGCTTTGGATGGGGAAGAAAACCAGATAAGAGGATTGGACCGCAGGCTGACGATTATATCACAAAGCCTTTTTCTATGCCCGTCCTGCTTCGGAAAATAGCCGCTGTCCTGCGCCGCTCATCAAAACTTGAGTGTGCGCCGCAGACTATGAGCTATAAGAATCTGACACTGGACTTAGACGGGTACAAGGTCTATGCAGGGGGAGAAGGCATTGACCTTACCCCGCGTGAATTTGAAATACTGCGGGAACTGCTGACCAACAGGGGCAGGATTCTGACACGGCAGAACCTTTTGCAGACAGTCTGGAAGTATGAGTTTTTCGGGGAAGAACGAATTATTGATACGCATATAAAGAACCTGCGGAAAAAACTCGGAACGGCTGACTATATAGAAACGATCAGAGGGGTGGGGTATAGAATTGATAAGGAAGATTAAGAGCCGGTTATCCGTTAAAGTTTTTTCATTGACATTGTTGTTGATAGCGGTGTGCTGTTTTACAACATATAGTTTCATTTTACAGACAGCCCCTAAAAACTATCAGTATGACATAGAAGATGTCGATTTGGAGCTTAGCTTTTTGCCGGATGAATTTTCGAGAACCGAAAAGGAATACGCTTATACTTGGCTTGAACCTGAATCTGATTGGATAGAGGAACAATATGAAAATGAATTTGAATTGCATTTCTTTCAGTCTGACGGGCAGGAAGTAAGTTTACATGATATTAACCAGCTTATCGAAGGGCAGATTACCGATTATGATAAAATTGAAAAAACCAAAGCCTACACAGTTACATTTGCCGACAGCGATTCGATCTATACTCTATTGCTGACAAGAAATCCCGCTAAACATACGCAAACAGAGGAAGCCATACAAAAAACACTTCCGGTGCTCTGTATTGTCATTTTAGCTGGCTCAATCATTTCATCCTTTTTCTATTCGTGGTATATGACTGCGCCCATTAAGAAAGTGAGTAAACTTTCAAAGCAGATGGCGGATATGGATTTTGGCGGTTTTTGTCCTTTCGGACGCACTGATGAAATAGGCGTGTTATCTGACAGCTTAAATACACTTTCCCGGAAATTGGCGACAACTCTTTCAGAATTGCAGGAAGCTAACCAAAAGCTGCAGGAAGACATTGATATGGAAAGGCAGCTTGAACGCCAGCGGATTGAGTTCTTTTCGGCGGCTTCCCATGAACTGAAAACGCCAATTACCATTATCAAGGGGCAGCTTCAAGGTATGCTCTATCAAGTAGGACGCTATAAAGACAGGGAAACATACCTTGCACAGTCTTTGGAAGTTACAGACACCTTGGAAAAAATGGTGCAGGAGCTTTTGGCAATATCCCGGTTGGATACTCCGGGTTATACCTGTAAAAAGTGCAGACTTAATCTCAGCAAACTCATAAGTGACCGACTTGCGGCATATGAAGATTTATTTATGCAGAAGGATTTAACCGTTGAACACTCTATATCTCCGGAAACTTTTATTTTAGGGGATATACAGTTACTGCAAAAAGTATTGGATAATCTTTTGGGAAATGCGGTTTCATATTCGGAAGCTGGAAATCATATAATTGTGGACTTGCGGAAAGAAGCTGAAAACGTCAGCCTCACGATTGAGAATACAGGCGCACATATCCCGGACGAGGATATTCCTAAACTGTTTGAGGCGTTTTACAGAGTAGACCAGTCACGAAACCGACAGACTGGCGGCACTGGATTAGGATTATATATTGTGAAAACAATTCTTGACCTGCATGGAGCAGAAATCAAAATTGCTAATACTGTTCAGGGCGTTATCGTTTCCGTACAGTTTTAGGAATATCAGAGAGGCGGCGAGCATTTTGAGTTGTCGTCTTTTTTGATGCGAAATTTCGCATTACGCAAGATTTGCGTTTCTCCACATAAAAAACATATTCAATTCAAAGTAGATTCAAGTTAGAATGGTATTCTTTCATTGTACCCGGAAAAGGGAAAACAACAAAAATTGTTGTTCACAGAAAGGAGATTCTACTATGAAAAAATGTTTACCAATTATCTTTGCCGCTCTCTTAACAGTAAGTGCGCTGACAGGGTGCGCAAGCCCAAAAAGTTTGGACCAACGGAATTCTTCGTCCGAACAAAACAATGCAGCCATGCAAAGTAACGAACCTGCCATTATCCAAACTGCACTGTCAACAAATGGGGCTTCAAGCCCGACCGTTTCCCCCAATGCGTCTGCTGCATATAAAAAGCTGATGGCATACAAAACTGAGGACTACGGGCAGCAGAGCGTAGCCGATTTCAATGCTGTGCTTGCTTCGACACCCGATGAATTGACAGTGTTCCTTGCAGATATAGCTGACGTGACAAACACCATATCCCCCGATGACGAAAACTATGACTTTTTCATAACAACAATGTCTTTTTCGTCTCATGAATTGTATTGCGAGCATATGGGGGAAGAATTTGCATTTTCCATTCCTATATCAAAAAGGAGTAGACTTTGCGACTATTTGAATGACGAGGGGGAACCCGTATATGAGTTTACATGTTACGTTGAGTCGTATGTCCCTTACTCCATCAATGATCCGAAACTTGTAACAGTAGCAGAGCGGGATAAGGCGTTGCTGACATTCAAAGAAGAAATGCAAAATTACTTGAATGGTCTAAGCGAAGCGGAAATTGCGAGCAGCGATATCGAAAAAATGCTCACAGACAAGTCTGCTGAACTTGCAAATAGCTTATCCACTGAAAACATGAGATTATCGCCTTGTCAAATTTACGTGATTGAAATCTTTGGCGAGGCAGAAGAGGCCATTCAGTAATGAGTACAAGAGTGAAAAATCACGGGTATGAAGTTTTAGAGAATGTTTGTCAGGAATATTAGGAACCCTACAAAAGCTAACCGCCGCAGATGGCTCACCACCATATGCGGCGGTCTGCCATCCTGTTTGGCGAGCCGTATGACGCTAAGTTTCAGTCTGGAGGAGTCCATGTGTATCATACTGAGTGTTGTCGGATGCATCATAGGTGTTCTTTGTGGGAAAAAACTTGCAAGGCTCGTTTTGTGACGCCGTTCATGCGTATGCCCATCAATTGGTACAATGCAGAGTGTCATGGCGAAACAATAGATTCAATTGAAGAAATCCGCACTCCAAAGTTTACATGAGGTAATCAAGAAGGACTTTCTATTTTCTGTAAGTGGGACTACAATGATACAGGAGGTGGTAATGTGACAACAGGAGAAAAAATCGCAGCTCTGCGTAAAAGAAAAGGCATTACGCAAGAACAGTTGTCGACAATTCTAAAAGTTTCCCGCCAGTCTGTTTCGAGGTGGGAAATGGATGCTGCTTTTCCCGAAACGGAAAAGCTGATTAAATTGAGCCGGCTTTTAGACTGCAGTATTGATTTTCTGCTCAATACAGACCGGCAGGAGTCCGGCACAAGCGCTACGGAAGTATCTGCGGACGACTGCTTTCAATTTATCCGCGAATGTGGATATTTTTTTCTTGCAACATCGCATGATGACATACCGAAGCTCAGACCTATGGGAATGATTTACTCTGACGGGAAAGCGCTGTTCATTGCTACTGATAAGAGGAAAAATGTTTATTCGGAGCTGACCGGAAATCCATCTGTGGAACTGGCAAGCTATAATCTGAACACGCGGAAATGGATTCGTATCAGCGGCAGAATGGAATTGGAATGCTCCGGGAAAATCCGGGAGGAAATGCTGGCGCTGTATCCGATGATATCGCAGGAGTATGTAGGGCAGGATGAAATCTTTTTTGTTATTTTCAAATTATTTATAAACGATATTTACATTGACTGAATACCGGAAGAAAGGAAGGAGCAGCTATGAAACGAAAATCCGTGGGAAATGAACAATCCATGTGTGTCCAGCCCACTTTTTTGATTGGCACATATGACGAGGATGGCAACGCTGATTTTGCACCTATAACCTGGCTCAGTGTAACTCATAACGGAGATCGCTGTCTGCTTATTGTAAGTATGTTTGGCACTAAAAAGACCAAGATGAATGTGAGAAAGACAGGGCGTCTTTCCGCCAATCTGGTCAGTACGGACATGCTGCCATTAGTGGATTATTTTGGCAGTGTTTCCGGTCATAAGGGCTTAAAGACAGGGATGGAGTATGGTGTCAGTGAGGGGGAGATAGTCAAAGTGCCCACATTGGATGCCAGCAGATGGGTATATGAACTGGAGGTGGCGAAGACGGTCACTTGCGGCGAATCAGACACCTTTTTCTGTGAGATCAAAAATGTGCAGATTGACAGCGATATTGACATTACGGACGGAATTGACCTGACATGCTTTGATCCGGTGATTTATTCCGGGCACTATCATTCCATAGGCAGGCACCTGGGAAAAATTGGAGATTTCTTGTAAAGAATAATTAAATTTTATATGCAGTGTCAGCAGAGCCTTGCGGGAGGAATGGCTGGCTTTGCGGAGTTTGGCACCATTGTTTCCCAGAATTATCCTTGCATAGGCTTTTGTATTGTGATTTAATGTTGTTTGGAAGGCTATATTATGACAAAAGGGGAAGTAGGGGATGACGGAGGCAAAGAAAAAACGTACATTTGACATTATTCAGATTGGCTTTGACGAGGACTGGCAGAGCCGTCTTTTTGATATTGTACTGATGGTACTGATTCTGGTGAATCTGTTTATTTCCTTTTTTTCTACTTTTGAAAGTTCAAAGCCTTATATGGGCGTGCTGGGAATAATAGAAACTGTTACGGCAGTGGCTTTCGCTGTGGAGTACGGGCTGCGAATCTGGACGGCGGAATATCTGTACCCGAAGCTTCCCAGAAAAAAAGCGATGATAAAATATATGCTTTCTTTCAGTGGAATTGTGGATATACTCGCCTTTCTGCCCTGTTTTCTCCCATTTTTCCTGCCTATGGGCGTTGTAGCGTTTCGAATGTTCCGGGTAGTGCGAATCTTTCGGCTTTTTCGAGTAAATGCTTACTATGATGCTCTGAATGTGATCGGGGATGTTATCCACAGTAAAAAGGATCAGATCCTTTCTTCTATTTTTATCATTCTGGTGCTGATGGCGGCCTCCTCCCTGTGTATGTACAGTCTGGAGCATGAAGCTCAGCCGGAAGTTTTCAAAAATGCCTTTTCCGGTTTCTGGTGGGCGGTGTCTACCCTGCTTACGGTGGGGTACGGGGATATCTATCCGATCACCATTCCCGGAAAGATTTTCGGAATTGTAATTACTTTTTTGGGAGTGGGTATGGTTGCCATACCTACAGGTATTCTTTCTGCAGGATTTGTGGAGCAGTATACCCGTATAAAAAGCTTAAAGGATTATTCCATGGAAGCCAATATCCGCTTTGTCCGGCTGGAGGTGCAGAAAGGGCACCCATGGCTGGGGCAGGAGGTAAAGGACCTGTCCCTGCCTCCGGGACTTTTGATAGCGGTGATCCAGAGACAGGGAGAAGTGGTGGTGCCAAGGGGCAATACCTTGGTTCGGGAAGGGGATTATGTGGTGCTGGGGGCGGAAGGCTTTCAGGGAGACCCGGGCATTACCCTGAAGGAAATTATTTTGAAGGAAGGCCATCCATGGGAGGGATTGATGATTAAGGAGTTGGATATTTCCAGACAGACTCTGATTGTCATGGTGCGCCGGGGTGAGAAGCTGCTGATCCCCGATGGTGCATTGACCTTGCAGGCGGGGGATATGGTTTTAATGTATACGAAAAAAATTTACAGGGATATGCAGACGTTGGAAATTTGAAGGAATTTTCATAAACCCTATACGTTGCCACCAATGCTGAATNCAGTCAGATAAANCTNNCTCANCCGTGTTATTCTGTGATATAATAGACATGGCATAAATTCTCCTTTGTTATGGATTGGATTTATGCCTTTTATTGGCTGAAATATTGAATTAATAGTTAGAGAAAGAAGGGNTTNACATGGGAAGCCGTATGGATATGATAAACGGCTCGCTTGGNGATAAGATTATCAAATATGCGATACCGCTTGCTGTGACCGGNGTTTTGCAGCAGTTGTTTAACGCGGCAGATCTGGCNGTAGTCGGAAATTTTTCCGGCAAAGAGGCTATGGCGGCGGTGGGAGGCAATGCNCCTGTCATCGGATTGCTGGTCAACCTTTTTGTCGGAATTTCTCTGGGNAGCAACGTCATTATNGCAAAATCTATCGGNCAGGGCGATAACGAAAATATATCAAAGGCAGTGCATACCTCCGTGCTTGTTGCTCTGCTCGGNGGATTGTTCCTTGCCGTGGTGGGCGAGTTNCTGGCTCCCGAGGTCGTAAAAATGCTGGATGTTCCGGGAGAGGTGTACCCGCTGGCAGTAAAATATTTGAGAATCTATTTGGCCGGGATGCCGGTGATCCTGCTTTATAATTTTGAATCAGCCATTTTCAGAAGCTGCGGAAACACNCAGATGCCTTTGGTTGCTTTGGGAGTCTCCGGCGTTTTGAATGTGCTCCTCAATCTGTTCTTTGTCATGGGGCTGGGTATGGATGTGGACGGTGTTGCGACAGCGACAGTGCTCTCTAATCTCGTCAGCGCGGGAATCCTGTTTGCGGCATTGATGAAAACGGAGATGGCGATTCGGATCAATCCTCGAAAACTGCGGGTACATAGGGAAGTTCTGGGACAGATCCTGAAGATTGGGATTCCCGCAGGCATACAGGGAATGATCTTTTCGTTTGCTAATATTATTATTCAGTCGGCAGTCAACAGTCTTGGGACAACAGTAATGGCGGCATCTTCGGCAGCCTACAATCTGGAAATTTTNGCCTACTATATCATGAATTCCTTTGGACAGGCATGCACCACATTTGTCGGGCAGAACTATGGAGCCGGGAAGGGGGACCGCTGCNTGAAAACGCTAAAGCTTTGCTTGTTGCAAAGTCTGGTGAGCACTATGGCAGTCAGCGGACTGATTCTTCTGTTCAGTCATCAGCTGCTTGGCATTTTCAACCCAGATCCGGATGTGATTGCAACAGGACGGATTCGGCTGGAATACATTTTCTTCGCGTATTTGTTCAGCTTCGCCCAGGANGGNCTGTCAGGCTATCTGAGAGGCTTTGGTGTTTCCTTCATACCGGCGGCCTGTGCGGTTATTGGGATATGCGGCGTGCGTCTCACATGGATATTCACAATGTTCCGGCAGAGGCCATCCTTCACAACCATTATGCAGGTGTATCCGATCAGTTTGGGGATAACCGCAGCGGTTATTCTGGCGGTAACGCTGTTTGTGAAGCCGTCGAGGAGGTTTGTTACAGATTATTGTAATTATCCATAATCTCCTTCATGGAGATGCTTTGNAGGCTGCTGCGNAGATCTTCATGGATTTTTGCATAGGAGGTATTTAAAACGCTGTGGATGTTTTTTCCTACCGGACACAGGGGAGAGGGCGTGGAATGAATCCCGATCAATTTGGCGGGAAAATCCGGTTCTAACGCATTACANATCCGGTACAATGTGATCTCATCCAACGGACAGTTGAGTTTGGTGCCGCCTGTGCCGAATTTTACGGAGAGTATTCCTTCCTTTTTCAATGCGCTGATGATATTCCTTATGGTGACAGGATTGGTTCCGGTGGAAAGTGACAGCAGTTCGCTGGTGACTTTCTGTTTCTCCCCATATTCACTGATAAAAATAAGGCAATGGATGGCAATAGAGCATTTCGTGCTGATATGCATGATAAGTATTCTCCTTTTGATCGTGTATACATTTTATCATAAAAGTCTGGCGGTGTAAATCTTGACGTTACACCTCGTGGCTGTTATACTGGATTAGGTGTAAGATTAAAAATTACAGGAGGGTGCAGTATGGCATTGATACAGATTACTTTTAGTCCGACAGGAGGAACCGGAAAAGTTGCTGACATTATCGCAGCGGAATGGGAAGGGCAGGTTACCCGCGTTGATTTATCAGATGCAAAAACGGACTGTTCAAAGATTAAATTAGAGCAGGGGGATGTGGCGCTGATCGCGGTGCCTTCCTATGGAGGNCGTGTNCCNGAGCTTGCCGCAAAAAGGCTTATGAAAATAAACGGCAACCAGGCNAGANGNGTGATCGTCTGTGTNTATGGAAACCGTGCATATGAAGATACACTCGTTGAGCTGCAGGACATTGTGGAAAGCTGCGGCTTCCGTGCCATAGCTGCNATTTCTGCGNTNGCNGAACATTCNATTATGCATCAGTACGCNGCNGGNAGACCGGATGAAAAGGATGCGGAAAATCTGCGTGGATTTGCAAAAAAGATTTACAGGAAACTTATGGATGATGAGTTGTCAGCGTCCGCATTTGATGTACCGGGCAACCGACCTTACAGGAAGGCGGGAGGAGCAGGCCTTGTCCCGAAAGCGACAAAAGAATGTGTCAGCTGCGGCTTATGCGCTGAGAACTGTCCGGCGCAGGCAATCAGCAGGGACAGCCTGAAAACAGCCGATTCTAAGAAATGTATTTCCTGTATGCGGTGTGTTGCCGGGTGTCCGAAGTCTGCCCGGAAGATAAACGGTGCGTTGGTATCCGCCGCCGCGCTGGCGATTAAAAAGGCCTGCAGCGAAAGAAAAGAAGCGGAGCTATTTTGTTAAGACAAAGGGAGGAGCACTATGGATCTATTACAGGCCATAGGAAGAGGGAAACGGATATGAAAACAGGTGCTATAGATGTAGGCGTCGGTTATCGGGGTATCTACGCTGTCAGTTTTTAGCGATTTCCGACAGGACGGGCCAATAATTCAATATCAGCATGGCAGCGCCAAGCACAGTAAGCACTGCGCCTGTCACGAGTCCAACCGTACGGTTTTTAACCCGGTTGGCAAACTGTGCGGAAACAAGAGAGGCCGTAGTTGCAACCACAATACAGATCAGCAGGACATTCCAGCGTTCCAGAATGATTGTCGGGTGGATGATNATATGGCTGACTGACGCAATAAGCGCNGTAAAAGTCATAATAAANGTACTNGTNCCGACAGCAGTTTTCAGTTCCATGCCGAGGAACGCGGTAAACACGACAAGCATCATCATACCGCCNCCTGTCCCGACAAAACCTGTGCCGAATCCGATGGTCAGACCGAANAAAAGAGATATGGCTACGCCTTTCNAGTCAAGTTTCNCNCCCTTATCCACTGTANTTTCTCGTGACGTGTCCGGTTTTATCAGAAAACGGATGCCGATGAAAAATGTCANAAACAGCGTAAAACTGCCTAATACTACATTTCCTGCNAGCCATGCTGCATAACTGCCTACTGTACTCATANTGAGGATACATGTCAGCATGATCCAGCCACGTTTCAGGTCAATATTCTTATGCTTCCCATACGTAATTGTTGTNACTGCCGATCCAAGAATATCTGANGCAAGNGCAATGGCAGTAGCCTGATANGCNCCGGTTTCTCCGCTNAAGCTCGGACAAAGCACAATCAGTATCGGCACCATTACNGTTGCCGCNGACAGTCCTGCAAGACCCGTTCCAATCCCTGCCCCAAGCGCTGCAATAACATACCATATGTATTCCATAGACTCTCCTTTTCCAATTTTACAATGAAAATTCAGCGCCAGAATGTTGGTCTGGCTCNATATCCTGAACCTTCCCGCTCTTAAGCTCCTCCTGCTATATTTCACTGCCGCTACTTTGTACGTCGCTGTTGACCGGGNTCTCCGCTTTACCGGAGCTGCAGCCTGCTAATGCCATTACTCTTCCTTTCCGCACAATGTCGTACTTTTCTTCTTATTGCCATAATACTCCCAATCTCGACCTAGTGCAATTGATATTCTTTTTTNCGATAGGTAAATGTCAAAAGGGCATGCAGTGAAAGACTTGACAAAATCTTTTTTTGTCTTAAAATAGTTCTAAAAAGAACAAAAGGAGAATGTGATGATTCCTTTAAACCCATGGGAACACCAAAATGCAATCAAGGCACTTTATTCAAAATGTGTGGAAGAAGTCTGTGAAATGCATAACATTACCCGGATGGAATTGGACATTCTTTTATTTTTAGCCAATAATCCATGTTTTGACACCGCAACAGATATTATTGAGGTCAGATATCTATCAAAATCCCAAGTATCATCCTCCATAAAACTTCTGGAGCAGTGCGGCTATCTGAGAAAAGAGTATTTGGAATGCAACCGTAAGACAGCACATCTGAGGATATGTGAAGGGGCCATGGATATCATTCGCGATGGACAGGCGGCTCAGGAGAAATTTATTTCCATNATGCTGGATGGTTTTTCACAGGAGGAAATNGACAGTNTGANNCAGTATAATNACCAGATCCNNCGNAATATNANNGCATGTCTGAAAGGGAAGGAGACAGAATAATGTATAAATTTATCATTTGTTTTATCGCAGGAATCGGAGCCGGACTCGGGACGGGATTTGCCGGGATGAGCGCAGCCGCCGTAATCAGTCCTATGCTGATTACTTTTCTGGGGCTTCCGGCATATGAGGCAGTGGGCATTGCCCTTGCAAGTGATGTTCTCGCAAGCGCAATAAGTGCATACACCTATGGAAAAAATAAAAACCTTGATATCCGCAACGGTCTTGTAATGATGGTGACCGTTCTGCTGTTTACATTGGTGGGGAGCTTTGTCGCAAGCCGTGTTCCCAATACTACCATGGGCAGTTTCTCCGTATTCATGACGCTGCTCCTCGGAATCAAATTCATCGTAAAGCCTGTTATGACAACAAAGGAATCCATGCAGNCAGTCAGCGGCAGGAAGCGCATCATACAGTCAGTTGCCAGCGGAATAGTGGTCGGGTTCATCTGCGGTTTTGTGGGTGCGGGAGGCGGCATGATGATGCTTCTGCTCTTAACGAGTCTGTTAGGATATGAATTAAAGACTGCNGTCGGNACAAGCGTNTTNATCATGGCGTTTACAGCCTTTACAGGTGCGGTCAGCCATTTTGCCATTGGCGGTATGCCGGATATATGGTGCCTGTTGTTCTGCGTGGNATCCACACTGCTTTGGGCGAGGATTGCCGCCAAATTCGCAAATAAAGCCAGCGCAGTGACATTAAACCGTGCGACCGGTGTTGTGCTTGCTGTTNTGGGNGTGGTTATTCTGGGAGTGAATTACTTGAAATAATGAANAGCGCCATATAACCAACAGTNCGTCAACGCCGAATTGATAGATTGTTGGTTATATGATATGATAAAAGCATTCTGGAATTTATAAGGAGGGATATCATGGATTTTATACCGGAAAAGAAATTAGGGTTTGGATTGATGCGCCTGCCGCTAAGGGATAAATCTAACACAGCGGATATAGACATAGAACAGGTTAAGCAGATGGTGGATCTGTTCATGGAAAAGGGATTTACCTATTTTGATACGGCATGGATGTATAACGGCTTTGCCAGCGAGAATGCCGCCAAAGAAGCGCTTGTGGACAGGTATCCGAGAGAGAGCTTCACTCTGGCGACGAAGCTCCACGCCGGCTTTATCGATTCTCCGGAGGACAGGGATAAGATATTTAATGCCCAGCTCGAAAAGACGGGTGCCGGATATTTTGACTATTATCTGCTTCATGGAATCGAAGCGAGTATGCTTCCCAAGTATGAGAAGCTGGATTGTTTCCGGTGGCTGTTAGATAAGAAGGATAAGGGACTGGTAAAGCATGCGGGCTTCTCATTTCATGACACACCGGAATTGCTGGACGAGATATTGACAAAGCATCCGGAAATGGAGTTCGTGCAGCTCCAGATCAATTATCTGGATTGGGAGAGTCAGTGGGTACATTCCCGCGCCTGTTATGAAGTGGCTGTTAAGCACGGGAAAACGGTAATTGTCATGGAACCGGTCAAAGGCGGAACGCTTGCAAGGATTCCGGAAGAGGCGGAAAAACTGTTTCTCGACTATGACAGTGAGAGATCCGTGCCGAGCTGGGCGATCCGTTTTGCAGCGAGCCTGCCGAATGTGATGGTCGTTCTGTCCGGCATGAGCAATCTCTCCCAAATGCAGGATAATTTGAGTTACATGGGGGATTTTGAACCTCTTTCAGAGGATGAGAAGGGTTTGTGCTTTCAAGTGGCGGATATCATCAACAGCCAGATCGCGATACCATGTACAGGATGTTCGTATTGTACGGAAGGCTGTCCGAAGAAGATAGCGATTCCGCAGTATTTTTCAATCTACAACGAAGATATGCGAGAACATCTGGAGGAAAAAGGCTGGACGATCAATTTTACGAATTATGATGTGTTGACACATAAATTCGGCAAGGCAAGCGAATGCATCGCATGTGGCCAGTGCGAGGGTGTCTGCCCACAGCATTTGACGATTGTTGATTACCTGAAGAGTGTTGCGGCACATTATGAAGGTCGGTAAAAGTAATATATTGCGGAGAGATCAAGCGATGAAAGAGAACCATAATGCGCCTAGGCAAATCAAAGTCAGGGGTGGACGTGTACACAATCTGAAAAATATTGATGTGGATATCCCTTTGAATCAAATAGTGGGAATCGCGGGTGTTTCGGGGTCGGGCAAGTCTTCGCTTGCGCTTGGCATTTTATATGCGGAAGGCTCAAGACGGTATTTGGAGTCGCTGTCAACCTATACGCGCAGACGTATGACGCAGGCAGAAAAAGCACAGGTAGACGAGGTACTGTATGTTCCCGCTGCGTTGGCTCTTCGGCAGCGCCCGGGCGTTCCGGGAATACGCAGTACCTTCGGAACGGGGACGGAGCTGTTGAACAGTCTGCGCTTAATGTTTTCGCGGCTTGCCAGTCACCGCTGTCCGAACGGACACTATGCAGAGCCTTCCTTGAACGTTGCAGCGGAATTAGAGATTGTCTGCCCCGTTTGCGGAGAACGTTTTTTTGCACCGGGCGCGGAAGAATTGGCTTTTAACAGCCAGGGGGCCTGCAAGCGCTGTGACGGTACGGGCATTGTTCGTATTGTAGATGAATCGACATTAGTTCCCGACGAGTCTTTGTCGATTGATGAAGGTGCGGTTGCACCGTGGCAGACACTTATGTGGTCGCTGATGAAGGATATAGCCCGTGAAATGGGTGTCAGAACGGACGTGCCGTTCAGAGAGCTTACCGCAGAAGAGCGGGATATCGTATTCCACGGTCCTGCGGTAAAGAAAAATATTATCTATCAGAACAAAACGAGCGGCGCTGCCGGAGACATGGACTTTACTTACTTCAACGCTATCTATACGGTAGAAAATGCTTTGTCTAAAGTGAAAGACGAAAAAGGCATGAAGAGGGTGGAAAAATTCCTTCGGCAGGACGTTTGTCCTGACTGCGGCGGAACAAGATTAAGTGATGCCGCCCGAGCACCCAGAGTGCGCGGAATTTCTCTTGCGGAAGTATGCACGATGACTCTGGCTGATTTGGTTGAATGGGTGGACGGGGTACCCGCTTCGCTTCCCGAGGAAATGCGTCCTATGGCGGAGAGTATCTGCGAGTCTTTCCAAAGTGCCGCAAAAAGGTTGATGGATTTGGGGCTTTCCTACCTTACGTTGGATAGAGCAGCGTCTACGCTGTCTACGGGAGAAAGGCAGAGAATGCAGCTGGCGAGAGCTGTGCGAAACCGCACGACGGGCGTTCTGTATGTTCTTGACGAACCGTCAATCGGTTTGCATCCGTCGAATATGGAGGGGCTTACAGGCGTTATGCACGATCTGATTGCCGACGGAAATACCGTGATTTTAGTCGATCACGACACACATATACTCTCCGAAGCAGATTGGCTTATTGAGCTTGGGTCCGAAGCGGGTGCTGGCGGAGGAAATATTATTGCACAAGGTACGCTTGAAGAAGTTGAGGCCAATGCAGATTCGCGCATCGGCGGCTTTCTTACGGGCAAGACGACGATTGATATCGGGGAACATATTCCCGTCGATAAAATGTTTGCACTTGGGACAATCCATTTGTCTACGGGAAATATACATACGGTAAAACCGCTCGAAATAGATTTTCCCAAAGGACGCCTGATAGCTGTAACGGGTGTTTCGGGTTCGGGAAAAACAACCGTTATTTTAGAAAGTCTTATCCCTGCATTGGAAGCATCATGCAAAGGTGAGAAACTGCCTGAGCACGTGAAGTCCGTTTCCGCGGATGGAATTACTCAAATAAAGCTCATTGACTCTGCGCCTATCGGTATTAACGTGCGCTCAACCGTGGCGACTTACGCCAACGTTCACGACGATCTGCGCAAAGTTTACGCGAAAACAGCTGATGCAAAGGAACGGGGATATAAGGAAGGCAATTTCTCCTATAATACGGGCAAGCTACGCTGTCCCACCTGCGACGGCACGGGGACGATAAGCCTTGATGTACAGTTTTTACCGGATGTTGAGATTACTTGTCCCGATTGCGGAGGTTCCCGTTATGCAAAGGAAGCAAGCCTTATAAAGCGCATACCTAAGCATGGCGGACAGGCATATTCACTGCCTGAACTTATGGATATGAGCGTGGACGAAGCGCTGGTAGCGTGCGCAGATCTTCCGGTTGTCGAACGCAAGCTGCGGGTGCTGCATGACCTTGGACTCGGGTATCTGACATTAGGAGAGCAGACGCCGAGTTTGTCGGGTGGCGAGGCACAGCGGCTTAAACTTGCAAGCGAGATGGGCAAGGGACAATCCGATACGGTATTTGTGTTTGACGAACCGACGATCGGTCTGCATCCGTCAGATGTGGAAACGCTGCTTAACGTGTTTAAGCGGCTGATTGAAAACGGAGCAACCGTTATCGTTATAGAACACGATCTCGATGTGATAAAGAATGCCGATTATATAATCGATATGGGGCCGGGCGGAGGTGTACACGGCGGACGGATTATTGCAAAGGGAACACCGCAGGAAATATGCGATTGCAAAGATAGCCTTACGGGGAAATACTTGAAACAATACTCATGAGAGATGTTTATTAAGCAACAATATCTAAATTATTGGGCTGGTCGAAAGACCATGATTCATCGAACAGCGGGGAATTTCCCCGCTATTTTTGATGTATCAGTGGAAATATGAAAAATGAAGATATTTTACAAGACACAGGAAAAAATGAGAGGTAAAATGGCTGTGGCAAGGAGGTAATCCACATGAAGAAAGAAACAAGGACAGTGGTATATGATGATGAATTAAGGATTGAAGCATACCGCTTTGAGGGAATCATGCAGCCTTTTCCGAGTCATTTCCATGAGTATTATGTTATAGGGTTTGTGGAGAGAGGGGAGCGCGTACTTTCCTGCAGGGACAAGGAATGTATCATAGAAGAAGGCAGTATCGTACTTTTCAATCCGGGGGACAGCCATGCCTGCGTTCAGAGTGACGGAGGGACATTTGATTACCGGGGATTCAACATTTCAAAGGAGGTCATGCTCGATCTGGCGGAGGAAGTTACGGGTAAACAGGAGCTTCCGGGATTCTCGGAAAATGCTATTTATGATGAGGAGGCCGCCTGCCACTTGCGCTCGCTTCACGAGATGGTCATGAAAGGGACAGGGGAGTTGGGGAAAGAGGAAACACTGCTGTTCCTGCTTTCATATCTTATCCAGAACTACGGGCAACCTTTTGAAAACTGCATTCCGGAGTGCAGGCAGGAGATTGAAAAAGCCTGTGAATACATGGAGGAGCATTTCACGGAGCGCATCTATTTAGACAGGATCTGCCGTCACGTAGGGCTTAGCAAGTCAACGCTGCTGAGGGCTTTTACAAAGGAAAAGGGAGTTACACCGTACCGTTACCTTGAGACGATCCGTATCAATGAAGCAAAGAAACTGCTGTCCGAAGGGATTCCTCCTGTGGAGGCGGCAATAAGAACGGGGTTTTTGGATCAGAGTCATTTTACGAATTATTTTAATCAGTTTATAGGGCTTGCACCGGGGAGTTACCGTGAGATATTTTCAGAAAAAGACTGGGATGGTGGTCAGTATGGGGAGTAGGAAATCAGCCGGGCATCTGGCGGCGCTGTTCACGATTATTATTTGGGGGACGACATTCATATCCACCAAAGTTCTGCTTACGGATTTCAAACCGGTGGAGATCCTGTTCTTACGTTTCATCATGGGATATCTGGCGCTGTTTTTGGTCTGTCCGCGCCGTTTGAAGACTGTAGATTGCGGGCAGGAAATGACTTTCGTGCTGGCGGGGCTGTGTGGGATATGTCTGTATTATTTGCTGGAGAATATCGCCCTTACATACACGATGGCATCCAATGTAGGAGTTATCATATCGGTTGCACCGTTTTTCACAGCGATATTGTCACGTTTATTCCTAAAATCGGAAGGGAAGCTGCGGGCAAATTTCTTCATAGGATTCGTGGTGGCTATGGCCGGTGTTGCGCTGATCAGCTTTAACGGCTCTGAAATGGAATTAAATCCTGTGGGTGACATTCTGGCAGTTCTTGCGGCCTTTGTATGGGCGTGCTATTCCATACTGACAAGGAAAATCAGCAGCTTTGGATACCCGGTTATTATTACCACAAGGAGGACATTCTTTTACGGTATTCTTTTCATGGTTCCGGCATTATTCTTTTTTGAATTTAGGATTGATCCGGAACGGTTCGCCGATATGACGTATCTGCTCAATATCCTGTATCTGGGATTGGGAGCGTCCGCACTCTGTTTCGTAACATGGAATCTTGCGGTAAAGACGCTTGGGGCTGTGAAGACCAGTGTTTATATTTATATGGTTCCCGTCATAACGGTTGTGACATCAGTTCTGGTGCTGAAAGAGCCGGTGACATGGATTTCTGTCGTAGGGACGGTTATGGCGGTCGCAGGGCTTTTCCTTTCTGAATATGGCGGAAGCGAGAAGGGGAAAAAGGAATGAGTATCATTGCAAATTGTTGAAAGATAATAAGATGCAAAAAATAGCCGCTAAGTCTGACAACTTAGCGGTTATTTTGCAACTAAATAAATGATCACTATTTACTATTACATATTTCAATTAGCTAAAAGAAACAAAAAACCTCTGTTGTGCCGCCTGTTCGTTTTCCTGAGATATTTTCATGGCGTTAAGGTAAGCGTTATTCTCTGCATTAGCCTGAGCGGCGTTCGTTGCTCCGGGCACATTACCTGCGGCTGATTTCATTGCATTATTTGCTTCGCCAAGTACAGAGAATTGGAACATGGCTGCTCTTTCTTCCTTTTGTTCCATCCTTTCGAGTTCAGCCTGTTTCTTTTCTGTATCTGCACCGCGCAGCTCATCCAGCTTTATTTCGCCTTTTAAAATAGCAATGCCGTCTCTGGTTCTGGCTACGATCGATCCCTGACGGTTTGCCTGCTGTACGGAAGAATCTGCGGATACCATTGCGCGCATGTCCTTGTGGTTCAGACCGGTATCTGTAACCGTATCACTGACCGTGGGTTTTGCCTCAGTTTCATCAGCANTNTCTTCTTNGGTTTCAGCAGTCTGTGCTNTTTNTGNACTTACGCCTTGGTTCTCATTCGGATTCGTTTCTTCCGTTAAAATAACAACGCCATCGCTGTTTCTGGCTATAACAGTTCCTTGAGACTCNGNCTGTTGTCCATNAAGCGGTAGTTTCTTTTTGTCTTCCTGATCTGAGGAATCCTTCGTTTCCTGTACTTTGTCTTCTGTGGCTTCCTCTTTGGTCGGATTCTGATCTTCCCGCAGCTTGGATAGCATGATCTCTCTTTTCTGTGANCTGCTGAGTTCTTCCTGATGCTGTTTCAGCTCTGTGTTNAGATCNGATATTTCTTTCTGAAGTTTCTTTCGNTCATCCGTTTTTTCATTAACAGAAAGATCTTCCTTTGAAGATAACTTCTGCATCTGCTGCTTAGCGTCTGTAATTTCATTTTGGATATTTTTGATTTTCGGATCTGTTGAAGCTGTCGTAANCGTCTGCATGACAGACATACTGTTCGTTGATGTTACACTGCCGATTCCCATAGCATAACCCCCTCNCTCTGCCAAAGGATGTTCTCAGACAACATATAATNTAATGTGTATTNTCGCTNTGTAGCTATACTTATTTANATTNTACTATTTTTCATAGGTAAGAGGCAAGAGTATTTTACAATTTTTTATGATAAATTACATTGATTTTAAAAAGAATGATCAGGATAACGGTATGGTAGAATGTTACAGACAAAATGCGGTAGCAAAGACCGGCTGTTCACNGTTGACTTCTATATCGCTTTGTGCGATAATATTTATGCAAATCCAAAGAGAAAATTTGGATTTGCATTTTTTACAAAAGCTATTGATGAACGAGAAATTTTTTTTAAAACAGTAAAGAGGTATGCTATGTATTATGAAAGAACGATCGAGTCAACTATCAGAAAAATCAGCAGAACTTTTCCGGTTCTGATCGTTACCGGACCCAGACAGATAGGAAAGACTACTTTACTCACCAAAATGGCTGAGAAAGAGCGCAAGGTAGTCTCTTTAGATAATCCTACAATCCGTGCGTTTGCCAAAAGTGATCCGGAGTTGTTTATACAAAGATATCAGCCACCGGTTTTGATCGATGAAGTACAGTATGTACCGGAACTGTTCGATTATATTAAAGTATATGTAGATCGTGAAANAAACTGTGGTGCTTTCTGGCTGACTGGGTCACAGACTTTTCNTATGATGAAAGGAGTCAGCGAATCTCTGGCGGGGCGTGCTGGAATCGTACAAATGCAGGGGTTTAGCAATGACGAAATACGAGGAATTCATTTTCCGCCGTTTCGGGTAGAAATTACATCCCTGATGGAACGGATTAATCATGTAGATCCCATGAATATCTCACAGATTTTTTCACGGATTTATAAGGGTTCCATGCCTCGTTTATATGAGGATGAGTCAGTGGATCGTTCCCAGTATTACGAGTCCTATCTGGAAACCTATATCAGTCGGGATGTGAAGGAGTTGTCACAAGTGGCGGATGAGACCGCCTTCNTGAATTTTATGGGTATTATTGCGGCAAGAACTGCGACAAATGTAAATTACGAATCGCTAGCCACGGAGGCCGGAATCTCTGCTCCGACAGCGAAACACTGGCTGTCTGTGCTTGTATCTTCCGGAATTGTTGTACTGATTCAGCCCTATTCTAACAATGCCCTGAAAAGGGTAATCAAAGCACCGCGAATGTATTTTATGGATACCGGTTTATGCGCGCATTTAACCAGATGGAGCAGTGCTGAAACGTTGGAGCGCGGAGCGATGGATGGCGCTTTTTTTGAGACATGGGTTGTATCCGAAATATATAAGAGTTATTTAAATGCGGGAGAAAAACCACCTCTGTATTTTTACAGGGACAGCAATAAAAAGGAAATAGATCTGATTATTTATCAGGATGGAACCGTTACGCCTATAGAAATTAAGAAAAGTTCCGCCCCNAANGAGGCTGTAAAAAACTTTTCTGTCCTTAAACCGATTACGCAGACACCGGCTGAAGAAGATGTGTTTGCCGGGGCGGCTCATATGAAGACAGATATCGGAACCGGAGCGGTTATCTGTATGGCGGTAGATTTAATTCCCGTGGATTGTAAGAACTGGTATGTACCGGCGTGGTTGATTTAAACAGATGATAAACTGACATAAATGCAGTGTGTAATAGCATCCTGCGCCTTGAATCAAAGGCAGGATGCTATTTGTGTTTATTCAGTTCTTTCATAATGCCGAGGATATGTGATAATGATGTATGATCCAGTTTCTTTGCCTCATCAATAAACTCTTTCAGCATTTTCGGATTGGAGTTATTCCCGTCGAAAAATTCCTGTGGTGTAATGTCCAGAAATTCACAAATATAGAAAAATGACTGCATGGATGGCAGCGACTTCTTATTCTCAATGGTATTGATATAATTGTTTGCCTGTCCTAACGACAAAGACATATCCCGTGCGGAAATGCCTTTTTGTATTCTTAATTCTGCCAACCTGTCGGGGAGAAAATTCTCATACATTAAATATAACCATGCCCTTTCCACAGCCTTAACCGCTTTATGTAATAGATTGTACATTACATACAGATTTCATTCGCTAAATTAAATAGGGCGTTTTAGTTGACATAAAAGATTTAATCTATTATAATGAAGCATAATGTTAGTTTAAATTTAGCGAAAAATTAATTATAAAAGTGATTTATGGAGACAAATGGAAAATCTTATCGATATTCATTCTCATATTTTACCCGGGGTGGATGATGGTTCGGACAGCTTTGAAATGAGTATGCAGATGCTCAAGTGTGCAGCAGACGATGGCATATCCGGGATGATTCTTACACCGCACAATAAACCGGGACACCGACATATCCATTTTTCCAAGATGACATCCAAGGTCGATAAGCTGCGAGGGATGATGTCGGAAGAAAATATAAATATAGAATTGCATCTGGGAAGTGAACTGTATTACCGAAGCGGCCTTCTGGAGGAAATAGAAGAGGATATGGCAGGAACTCTGGCGGGTTCCCGATATACGCTTGTGGAGTTCAATCCTTTAGAGGATTATGATTACATCCGCAATGGGATTTACTCGCTGCTGATGGGCGGCTATTCGCCGGTTCTTGCCCACGCGGAACGGTACCGGAATGTCTGTACCACGAAATACGGAGTAGATGATTTGATTGAAATGGGCTGCTACATCCAAGTGAATGCCGGCAGTATTATGGGAGAGTTCGGTTCGAAAACCAAGCGGTTTGTTAAAAATATGTTGAAACAGCGGCAGGTTCATTTTGTTGCAACAGATGCACATGATTTAGGCAAAAGGGCGCCTTATCTTTCAGGCTGTGCGGATCTGATCAGGAAAAAGTACGGTGAGGATTACAGTGAGCAATTGTTCTGCAAAAACCCGCTATATGTGATCAGGGATAAAGAGATAGCTTTGTACTTATAGTAAACGACATAAGCAGGAAGAAGAACGGAATGGAAAACCATAGAGAAAGTAATAATGAAATTGAATTTGATCTGCTGGAGATCGTACATATACTGTTTGGCAGGTTCTGGATTATCTTATGTGCCGGTTTGGTGACAGCGCTTATTTGCTTTGCAGTCAGCGCATATGTCTTAGCACCGGTTTATGAATCAACCACCAAGATCTATATTTTAAACAAAACGGATAACACGGCAGTTACCTATACGGATGTGCAGATGGGAACGCAGTTGACGAAGGATTATGCGGAACTGATCAACAGCAGATATGTCTTAGAGAAAGTGATCGAACAACTTTCTTTGGAAAATATGGAATATGAAGATTTAATGCACAAGGTGTCGGTGAATACTCCCGTGGATACGCGTATTGTATCGATTACGGTGGAACATACGAATCCGGAGCTTGCTATGAGAATCGCAAACTGTATCAGGGAAGTGGCAGGAGAACACATTCAGAACGTCATGGATATTGAAGCGGTCAATGTGGTTGAGAAAGCCAATATGCCTATGGATAAGTCCGGTCCGAGCGTCGTGAAGTGGACCATGATCGGCGGTGTCGCAGGGGCGTTTTTGGCATGTGCAGTCATTTTAGTCATATTTTTGCTGGATGATACCATCAAGTGCTCGGAAGACGTTGAAAAATATCTGGGTCTCAGCACTTTGGCGATGATACCGGTAATATCGGAAGATGATACTGCGAAAAAGAGAAAGAGTAAGAGGAAGTAACGATGCAGGAGGTAAAGCTGTACTTTCAAAAAAAGAATGGTTTTTATATAAAAGAAGCTTTCAAGACATTGCGCAGCAACATAGAGTTCTGCGGGGATGATATCAAGGTGATCGCGGTTACAAGCTGTATGGCGCATGAGGGAAAATCCAGCGTTGCCATGGAGCTGGCAAAGTCATTTGCGGAAGCCGGCAATGTGACGCTGCTTATTGATGCGGATATGCGCAAGTCGGTCTTGATCGGACGCTATAAGACGGGTGCGGTGAAATTCGGTTTAAGCCACTGCCTGATCGGAAAACAACAATATATGGATGCCATATGTGAGACGGATATTCCCAAGCTTTATGTGTTGTTTGCCGGTCCTGTGCCGCCCAATCCCAGCGAACTTCTCGGAAGCAGGAAATTTGTTGAAATGCTGGATGTCATGAAGAGACCGTTTACTTACATTATTATTGACACCCCGCCGCTCGGAAGCGTCATAGATGCCGCAGTGGTGGCAAGGAATTGTGACGGTGCCGTGTTAGTGGTAGAAAACAATGCGGTCAGCTATCGTTTTGTCCAAAAGGTAAAAGATCAGCTTGATAAAACAGGAAGCCGTATTTTAGGGGTTGTCCTGAATAAAGTTGATATGAGCGGTAAGGGTTACTATGGGCATTATGGGAAATATTACGGCAAATACTACGGGAAGTATTACGGCGAGTACGGGGTGGACCCTCAATCCTTAGAGAAGCAGGAGAAGGAAGAGCAGCAGATCAAAGCGCTTCAGAAAGAGTTTCATGATAATCAGAAGCGGGAAGAACAGGATAAGAGAGAGAAGGAAAAGAAAGAACAAAGACAGATAAAAAAACAAAAGATAAAACAGGCTGTGGGGAAGTCCGCAAAACGGATTCTTGCGGCAATGGTTATTATTATGCTGATATGCGGACTAGTTCTTGGAGGATTTGAGACGGCTAAAGCTATGGGGAAAAGAAGGCTGCAGAGCGAATCAGAGGGTGCGTGGCCGGAATTGCAGACTACAATAGGTGCAAAGCTACTGAAAGAGGAGGAGATCCGGTGGCAGGATGGCTGGGTGAAGTATCAGGATAACATATATCAGTATAATCAGGATATTCTCACCTTTCTCATTATGGGTATTGATAAGAATAGTGATGCCACGGCCGTAGAAGAAGGAACGGAGGGCGGACAGGCGGATGCTCTGTTTCTGGCGGTTATGAATCCGAAAGATAACAGCATTAAAATCATCGGGATCAATCGTAATACGATGACAGACATTGATATCTATAATGGGGAAGGTGCATATATCACTACGACGAAGGCCCAGATTGCGGTGCAGCACGGTTTCGGTGACGGGATGGAGAAGAGCTGTGAATATCAAAAGAAAGCGGTAAAGAAGCTGTTTTACAACCTGCCCATACACGGATATGCCGCCGTTAATATGAGCGCCATTCCTACTATTAATGATACGGTGGGAGGCATCGATGTGACGGTGTTGGAGGATCTGACCAAGGTTGATGACAGCCTTGTGAAAGACAGTAATGTACATTTAAGCGGGGAAAACGCTTTCTGGTATGTGAAATACAGGGATACTGATGTTTTCGGTTCGGCAGATATGCGTCTGGTAAGACAGCAACAGTATCTGACCAATTTGGTCAATACGGCGAAACAGAAAGTGAGAGAGGATGTTTCCGTAGCTTTGAGTCTGTATAAGGCAATATCACCGCAGATGGTGACGGATGTATCCGCATATGAAGCAGCTTATCTGGCCTCCGTTCTGCCTAACTATAAATTTGACAAAAACAGCTTCTATACGTTGCAAGGGGAAAACGTCAGGGGAGAAGAGTTTGAAGAATTTTACCCGGATGAAGAGGCATTATATGAGATGATTTTGGATGTGTTTTATGAAAAAGTGGAGTAGGAATATAAGTGCAGGATGAGGTAGGGGGATGCGGATCAATATGAAAAAAGCGGAATTTCTGGCATTGTTGGTGCTGGTTATCGGCATGGTCTGTGCGTGTGGAAATACATATGCAGAGGAACACATGGCGGAAATGACGGAGGAGACGGCAGAAACCTCAGGGAATATAGGATATGATTCTAAGATACGTGAAAGCTTTGCGGGTGAAAGTGCGGCGGATGCACAGATAGATTTCGACGCATTAAGAGAAATCAATTCCGATATCTTTGCATGGATCTATATCCCGGATACGGCAATAGACTGTCCGGTTTTACAGAGTGAACAGTCGGATACCTTTTATGAAGATCATAATGCCTACGGGGAAGAAGATGATACGGGAGCCGTCTATATAGAGCTGGCAAATTTGACGAGCATGTGTGATTTTAACACCGTATTACATGGAAAAACAGGAGCGGATGAGGCCGGTTTATTTGCCGATTTGTACAGATTTGCCGATCCCGATTTTTTTAAAGATCACGAATATGTGTATCTGTATCTGGACGGAAATGTTTTGACTTATGAGATTTTTGCCGCATATGAAAGAGAGAATACCAGCCTGATCCGTACATACGACTTCACGTACCTGTCCGGATGCCGGCAGTTTCTGAGTGACTTGTACGGAGCCAGAGGTATGGCGATGAATCTGCGGGATGGATGGGAGAACGTCAATGAATATCATTATGTCATTACACTCACAACACAGAAAGAGGAAAATGCAGAGAGCCAGTTTGTAGTGGTCGCGGTATTGATACAAGATGCGGCAGGAACGATCAACAGAGTCGTTACAGAATAGAGATTTCGGAAGAACCAAGTTATTTACGTTTTATAAACGTGAATATAAACCACACTTAAGTGATGAAAGGAGGGTTTCCAATGAAAAAGTTAATAGCGCTGGCGCTGGCAGGAGTCATGCTGTTTAACACACCTGTTATGGCGGCGGGAGCGAACTGGGAAGCGGAAGATGACGATGACTGGGGCGACGACGATGACTGGGGCGACGATGACTCGGGAGATGAAGATGGCGAGGATGAGGAAGACAATGAGGAAAAGAAAGGGAGTCTGAGTCCGAGTGCATCGTCAGTAGCCGGTGGTTCATGCTCAACACAGCCTGAAACGTCGTCGCCTTCACCGGTTACGGCATCAGCTCCGGCGGTTGAAGCATCTTCTGTACCGGCAGATATCGTAGCGGCAGCGGCGGCAGAGGGAAAGACCGTTGGTGAGTATCTGAATAATGCGGTTGCATCGGTTCCGGGGCTTGATTATGTCGTACCGGTCGGACAGGGAGGTCATGTTATTATCAACGGCGCGCCCAGCAATCAGGTATTCTCAGTGTTAAAACCGACTTTGGGCATCGTTCACTCGGCAAAGACATTTGCAGCGTCTCTGGGCGGCAGAGTGTTGAACGTCGTGCGGATTAACGCATCCATAAGCGGTTTCAGAACCGCCAGAGTGAATTTTTATATGAAAGGCGTTAGGGACGGACAGAATATTAAAGTGTTCCAGATCTTTAACGGACAGTGGCTGGAAGTTGAAGTAGCTGAGATCAGAGAGGATCATGTTGTAGTTGACATGACATCTCTCGGAACATTGGCATTCATTGAAATGCCGAATTAGTAATTCGGAAATCAATATCGGAAGCATTGTATATGAGTGTGGGGTTATGCGTACTGCCGCGTGCAGCGGCGGTACGTCTGACAGATTTATTGAGAGGATAAGT
Source organism: Lachnospiraceae bacterium (assembly GCA_014804605.1). Lineage (GTDB taxonomy): Bacteria > Bacillota > Clostridia > Lachnospirales > Lachnospiraceae > UBA3282. Next base: position 33,399 of record JAAUZM010000029.1, read on the forward strand.
GGAATGCGGGAGAACATTATGACAGACACTATCGAAAGACCGATGTTTACGATAGTGGAAGCGAATCTGGGCAGATATAACATGCGTGAAATATACCGGAGAAAAAGTGCGGTCTATAAACTGATNAAAANACTGATGGATGTGCTGTTGTCGGCGGCGGCGCTGGTCGTTCTTTCGCCTGTGTTTCTTATTACCGCTGTTGCGATCAAGTGTGAGGACAATGGTCCNGTCTTTTTTGCACAGCAGAGAGCCGGAAANGANATGAAGCCTTTTCGNATGTATAANTTCCGCAGCATGTATGTCAATGCGGACGAGAAGTTAAGCGAAATGATGAAGGATAACGAGCAGACGGGTCATGCCTTTAAGATCAAAAACGATCCGAGANTCACNAAGANTGGNAAAGTNATCAGNCGTTTTTCNATAGATGAATTGCCGCAGCTGATCAATATTATTAANGGNGATATGAGNATCGTAGGNCCAAGACCGATCCTGANGTTCCAGATGGAGGAATGCAGCCAGTATGAGAANCAGAGGCTTGTGGTGCAGCCGGGGCTTACGTGTTACTGGCAGATCGGNGGCAGAGCNAANATTAAATGGGAAGAATGGGTGGAGCTGGATCTGGATTACATAGAGGATATGAGNCTGTGGACGGATATTAAGATGATTGTGAAGACGGTTCCNGCGGTGTTTGATAGTGATGGGGCGTATTANTGNCATAGATTTCNNTTNGCTGACNNAATGNAGCANCGGAATAGGNTGTNGNNNAAATGACAAGAGNGAATGCANCAGATGNGAATCTGTGCAGATAGATGTAAAGAAAAAGTGAACCTTGACAATTACATACCTTATAGCGGAGTAAGTGTGCACCGACATCGCTTGCATATATTATATACTTCTGTTAAAATAAATGTACTTACAGATGTGTTATAAAACTTCTTATTTCTGATAGCACATTTCTAATCCCCTAATTCTGGGGAATGTAATAAAATTCAAGGCTGATCGCCAAAGAATTTCAANTATTTATTTTAACGAAGCCATAAGTGANGAAAGCGTATCTACGGTAGTTCCTTTTATACTTCTTTCATAGCTGAAGGCGTGAAAGGAGAAAAATGTCGATACAAAATTTGACAGGGAAAAAGAGCGGCAACCAGAAGAAGCATACTAATATAGTAGAGGATGTCAGATACTANGGTGCCATCCCNGATAAAATACTCGAGGAAATGACACCGGAAATTATTGAGCAGTACTATCTATGGGATGAAGTGATAAAGAAAGAAGTGGAGAGATATCCATGGCTGATACTGCCTTTGATTCGGGAGATGTTCCGAAAGACGTATCCGGAAGCTGTGGAGATAAGATTAATAGCAACAGAATATGTAGTCAGACGCATACATAAGGATGGCGGCAGTACACTGAATTCTATTTTTGCAGATATAGCAGTCCAGATCGGGGATCGAGACATCTATCATATGGAATGTCAGATGAATAAAGATAAAGAAATGGTGCTGCGTATGTTGGAGTATGACATTCATATTGCACTGATAAATGGAATCGGAAATTCTGGAAAGAAAACATACACAGGAATTGCGCATGAACTGGTGATGCCGCGAAGTGTTATTCTGTACTTAAACGATACAAATCATATNCCNNNAGANGAAACCTGCCTGATCNGATTTGCGGATGGGACAACTCATGAGTATCGGGTTCCGGTAATGAATGTGCAGAGNTATACAATTGAGATGATTGAGAAAAAGCATCTGAATATGCTGATTCCTTTTCTTCCGATACGATTCAGGAAGTATATTAATAAGGAAAAAGATGGTGAAAAGAAGTCGGTTCCGGAAGCTGTCAGAAAAGATTTGACAGAATTTATANGGNAATGTATCATGATAATAGACCGTGAAAAAGAAAACGGAACGTTGACAGANGCNGCNGGNAANGAANTNATNGAATNNCTGGATATGACCTGTGGTTATCTTCTGAAAAATGAGCCTGAGTTAAAGAAGGAAGTGCGTAGAGTTATGAGACCGATTGTTATGACGCAGACAGAGCGTATTGATGAAGCAATGAAAAAGCTAATTATGAGAGATTATGCGGCAGGGTTGAGTTATCAGATAATAAAAGAAAGNATTCAGGATATTTTCTCTTTGAATGATGCGGAAGCAGAGGAAAAGATGGAGAAATATTGGGTGCAGGCAGATGAGTAGTAGATAAGATATAGAATTAAATGGTATGGAATGGGAACTCCNGATGTAAGGTATGTATGTGGCTTATGTCGGGAGTTTTGNTATGCATGGGNAAGTNATATGAANATTGTTATATAAATAAAGAGAGTTTCTATCGAGTTTTAATACTGTGAATATAGGAGAAGTATATTTGAAAAGAATATTAGTATACGATAACAATTTTTATCCTGAAATATCTTCATTNGCACAATTATATACTGATTTNTGTGTTGAATTAGCCCAATATTTTGAAATGTATGTAATTTGTGCAGTTCCATCATATATGGGAGATGTTGAAAAAAGATATTTNGGNAGTTGGATTTATAGNGAAAAATATAGAGGGATAAATATATATAGAGTAAAGGTTCGCCCATTTAACAAAAAGAATAAATTAAGTAGAAGTATTAGTATTATAGGGTATTTTTTTCGGGCAATAGTAGCGACAGTAAAAATGCANGNNGTAGATGTTATCTTAGCAGTATCTCAACCACCTATTTTGGGTGGAATGTTAGGTGCATTAGGAAAAACNATTAAAAAATGTAAATTAGTTTATAATATTCAAGANTTCAATCCAGAGCAGATTATTGCNGTTGGNTATAGTAAGAATAAATTACTGTTAAAATTGTTANTTGAGATTGATAAAACNAGTTGTAGATGTGCAGATAAGATTATTGTAGTAGGAAGAGATATGATGAATACTGTATATAAAAGATTTAAGAATGAAAGAATTGCTTTTGATACGGTGTTTATTAATAATTGGGTGGATGAAAATAAATTATATCCATTAGAAAGCTCGCATATGGAGGTAAAACAATTTAAGAAACAATATAATCTGGAAGGTAAATTTATTTTTATGTATTCTGGAAATATTGGTTTGATTTATGATTTAGAAAACATAATTAAGGTTGCAAAAGAATTTAAAAATAATGAAGACATTACTTTTGTATTCGTGGGTGACGGCAATGTGAAAAAAACTCTACAAGACTATGCGAAGAGAGAAAAACTACTAAATGTCGTTTTTATTCCATATCAAGATAATGATAAAATCATATATAGTTTGAACGCGGCAGATGTTCATTTGGTAGTCAATATGAAAGGTATGAAAGGAGTCGCTTGTCCAAGTAAGTTATATGGTGTGATGGCAGTAGGGAAAGCCGTTTTGGGGATTTTGGAAGAAGGAACTGAGGCAAGAGAAATTATTATTGATTCTCGATGCGGATATGTAATATCGCCGGGTAATTATAACGAAATAAAACTTTTAATTCAAAAAATGTATTCAGAGAAAGAGTTATTAGGTGAATACGGGAAAAATGCGCGACAATATTTATGCAATAAGTTAAGTCGAGAACAATCTATTAGTAAATACAGAAGAGAACTATCTGAGTTGCTTGAGGGATAAATTACATGAACATAATTCAAATAAATGAGTATTGTGGAATGGGAAGTACAGGGAGAATTTGTCTGGAATTGGCAAAGATGATGGAAAAAAAGGGGCATAATTGTAGAATTATTTATGGAAGAAAAAAAGCAACTAAAGAATCAGGTGAATATGGTATGCGTATGACAAGTTCATTTGGAGTATATATACATGGTGTTGAAACTCGTATTTTAGATAATCATGCATTTGCATCCACTTTTGAAACATTAAGGTTGCTCTTTTTTTTAAAAATATATAAGCCTGATTTGATACATTTACATAATCTGCATGGATATTATATAAATGTGGCAGTATTATTCAGATATATTATTACAAATAAAATTCCGGTTATTTGGACACTGCATGATTGTTGGTCAATGACGGGTCATTGTTCGCATTTTTATCATATAGGGTGTAATAAATGGATTTCCGGATGTCATAATTGCCAACAGAAAAAAGAATATCCTGCCAGTCTGGTTTTTGATAAATCAAAGAAAAACTGGGAAAAAAAGAAAAAAATATTTACCAGCTTAGATTGTGCAGTTATTGTGACGCCTTCAATTTGGCTTTCAGAACTGGTGAATAAATCTTATCTAAATAAATATCAGATTAAAGTAGTACCCAATGGTATTGATCTTAATGTTTTTTATCCTAGAGATGACAGTATGTTCAGTAAAAAATTTGGTTATAAAAAGATAATATTGGGGGTTTCAAATGTTTGGACCGAAAATAAAGGTATATATGATTTTATTAATTTAGTAGATATGTTGGACGCTTCAAAATTTCAAATAGTTTTGGTTGGTGAAGTGAAAAAAGATTTCGAGATTCCTTCCAATATTTATATTATAGATAGAACAGACAGTACAGATGAATTGGCAAAGATATATTCAAGTGCTGATATATATGTGGATTTGAGTAAGATTGAAGTGTTGGGCACGACAATAATAGAAGCTATGGCATGTGGATGTCCTATAGTAACATACGGAGCAGGAGGTAATAGCGAAAGTATCGGAGAATATGGTGGAAGAATTATTGAGAAGCAAAATTTGAGTTCTGTAGTGGATGCAATACAACAGATGGCATTTCTTGATAAAAATGTAATTCGAGGGGCCTGCGTACAGCAGGCAAAGATTTTTTCTAAAGAAAAAATGCTTGAGAACTATTATTTATTATATAAAAAATTGGTGAACTATGAATAAAATGAGAATGGGGATAATTAGGTTGTATTGTGGAGAATCCGGACAAGCAAATTACTACAATATGCAGGAACTTGGTCTTGCAAAGGAATATGTAAAAAATGGGTATGTTGTTTATATTATTATTTTGAAAAAAAGAAATTTAAAAGAATATTATGAGAAAGTAGATGAAAATATTAGATTTATATTTCCTGTAACTTTTCATATATTGAATCATGGATTTTTTTCTCTTAAGGTTTTAAAGAGATTAAAGCTTGATCTAGTTCATTTAAATAGTGATAATCAGCTTTTTGTACCAGTTGTTTTGAATTATTGTAAAAAAAATGATATTGAAGTTTACAATTATGTTGGCATGCTATTTTCTGGTGCGCGTAGTAAAGGAAAAAAACTTCTGTCAGATTTTAGCACGAGAATTAATCTGACATATTATAATAGATATCCGACAATAGCAAAAACAGATGAAATAAGAAAAGAGATGGAGAATAGAGGTATAAATAACATTTGTGTTGTACCGGTGGGACTGGATATTGAAATAATTCCTAAAAATAATTATTCAAAGGAACGTTTGAGGAAGAACTTAGAATTGCCTGTTGATAAAAAAATGATATTATTTATTGGCAGAATGCAGGAGGAAAAAAGACCTTTGGATATTCTTGAATTATTAAAAAATCTCGAAGATGAGTATATTTTGGTAATGATTGGGGATGGTAGATTGACTTGTATAATTGATGAGAAGATTCGAAGTTTGGGACTAAGTAATAGAGTGTATCGAATTCATAAAATAGAAAACAATAAAATTCATAAATATTATCTATGCGCTGATTTTTTTATCAATTTATGTAGGAATGAGCCGTTTGGAATGTGCATATTAGAAGCTATGTATAATCGATGTCTTGTAATAGCGATAAAGGCGCCTGGGCCCAATATGCTGATAATCAATGGAATAACCGGATTTTTGTCGGATAATATGGATGAGATAAAATTAATTTTAGAAGGTCCAATTGAAAATAAAAAGATTATGTTGGATCGGGCGTATGAAGAAGTATGTAGTAAATATTTGTGGAAATATAGTTATAAAAAAATTGAGGAGTTTAGGGAAGAATATAGAATGCGATGAGAATACATATTAATAAAGATGGATTATTTTGTGCAGTAACAATTATGTTTGTATTTGCCACAATAATAGTAGATATATTTCGGAAATTAGGAAGTGGGGAAGGGATAGAATCAATCAGAAACATTATATATATTTTTTGCTTTTTGTTTGTGATATATCATATATATACAGAGAGAAGAACTAAGTTAGATATTATATTTTTTTTGTTTTTTTTCCCATTGCAAGCTTTTATTACATTGTTAATTACACCTGAGATAGCTCCAATTTTTTCTTTTTTTATTCTCTATTATTTTTCACGTGATTTTGTAGGATATTATCTTTTTTCCAGACTTGATGATATAGAAATTTTAAAGAAGAATAAATGGCTAATGCTTGTGGTAGCTTTATCTTATAGTATTATGGTAATGCTGCAAGGATTTAGGACTGATAGCTATATGTTGTCTTCATATAACTTAATTATTCCAACATGTATATTGTTGTTGTATGGAATGAAGGAGTTTCGATTCATCTATCTTTTGGGCGGCGGTATTTCCTGCTTAACAATACTATTATACGGTGCAAGAGGTGCACTTTTCTGCGTAGGAATTGGGGTGCTTTTTTATTTAGTTAGAAGTATTTTAAAAGGAAGAGTTACTGTTAAACAGGTCATTATAATTGCCTGTATTAGTGTGGGCCTAATATTTGTAATGATTAATTTCTATGCAATACTTGGTAAGATATATGAGGTAACAGGTTCAAGGACTGTTAAACTAATACTGACAGGAAATATAGTGAGCAGTTATGGCAGGGCAGAAATGTATAGTGCTTTCCGAGCAGAAATAAAAGAAGCACCACTTAAATATAGGGGGATATTAGCGGATAGAGTTTTAGCTGCAAGAATGATGAATCAAACAATCTCAAGAGGAACATACGCGCATAATATTGTATATGAAATTTTGTATGAGTATGGGGTGGTTTTGGGTGTTCCAATATTATTGTTTATTTTTTATTGTGTGGGAACTTGCATATATAAAGTAATAAAAAAGCAAAATGATGATTTGTATATTTTGTTAGTATCAATATTTCCGGCAGGTTTCTGCTCGTTATTTTTTTCAGGGTCATATTTAAATACACATTATTTTTGGATGCTACTTGGATTAACATATAATGTTTTAAAAGGGAATTTTTCAAAAGTGTAAAAACGAGGCGAAGTTATGACGGAAATACGGAAAAACGTTGTATATCAGGCACTGTATCAAATTGTACTTGCGATAACACCGCTGATTACTGCTCCATACATTGCAAGAGTTTTAGGGGTAGAAAACCTGGGTATATATTCATACACATATGCAACAGTAAGTTATTTTATACTTTTTTCGATGTTGGGAATAACAAATTATGGAAGTAGGGAAATTGCAATTAGTTATGTACAGGGAAAGGAAAATACCAGTCAAACATTTTGTTCTATCTATCTATTGCAGTGTTTGATGACGATTGTAATGATTTGCATATACATCGTGTACGTTGTATTAGTGGTAAAGGATAACAGGATTATAGCGGCGACCCAAATTATAAACCTTTTTAGTTGTTTATTTGATGTCAATTGGTTTTTTGTTGGCATTGAAAAAATAAAGATAATGGCTAAGAGAGGCATTATTATAAAAGCTTTAACCGTTTTAAGTATTCTTCTTTTTGTAAAAAAAGAAAGTAGTTTATGGATATATGTAATGATAATGTCATTAAGTGCGCTACTAAATAATCTTGTTATGTGGAGAGATGTATTATCTGATTTGGTATTGGGGCGACCATCTATAAAAAGTGTTTTAAAGCATATAAAACCATGTGCAATATTATTTTTGCCAGTATTATCAAGTTCTGTTTATCGGATAATGGATAAAACAATGGTAGGAAACTTAAGTAATTATGAGCAGTTAGGATTTTATTATAATGCTGATAAAGTTATTAATATTCCCATTTGCTTAATGTCAGGAATATCAATGATAATCTTACCTAGAATGACTAACTATTTGCATAATAATGAAATTGAGAAATCAGGTAGTCTTTTTTCACAATCAATAGATACTTTTTTTTGTGTGTCTTGTGCTATAGGATTCGGCATTGCTTCAGTTGCAGAAGAATTTGTCCCCCTTTTTTTTGGTAAAAACTATTTTGAATGCATTTTTTTAGTTAAAATGTTTTCTCCGGTTTTTATTATAAAATCAATCTCTATGTGTGTCAGAAATATATATCTGATACCAGCTAAAAAAGAAATGATTTATAATTTTGCAATAGTGGGTGGTGTAATAACAAATTTGGTATTAAATATAATATTGATTCCTTTATATGGTGCAGGAGGAGCAGTTTTTGCAACATTAACTACGGAATTAGTTGTTTGTATTCTTCAAATCATCGGATTAAACAAGCATATAATTAGAATGGTTTTTAGGAAGCAATTGATGTTATATTTTATTAATGCTATAAGCATGAGCATTTGTGTATATTATGTGAAGTATTTTGATTGTATAGATGTTGAAAAATTAATTATAAAAATACTTTTAGGGATAATTATATATGTACTTTTATGTTTTTTTGAGTGGAAAAATATAGATAGTGAAATTTTTAAAAAATATATCAGCATAATAAGATGGATTCTTAAAATAAAATAAGAATGCAACTTTATCATAGAATATAGAACTATGAAAACTTTAATTGTCGTATTGGAATGGGAATTATAATTGTTTGATACTGGTAGTAACAGTGCCGCTGTTTCAGAAAGATGTTAAGCGGTTATTGAGAGTGACTAGAGGAGGGGCTTAGTCATGAAATCTAAGAGCCGTGAAATCAACATCTTAAGAGGCATAGCATTCTGTCTGGTGTTACTTGGCCATTCATTTCCCGATTCTGCATATGGCTATATCAATGAATATACCGAATTTGCCAGAGAATACATTTACAGCTTTCATATGCCGCTTTTCTTTATTATTTCCGGGTTCTGTATGGCACCGCTGTTATCGCAAAAAGAAGTAAATATTAAATATGAATTAATAAAGAGAAGTAAGAGATTACTGATTCCATATTTGTTCTATTCTTATATAGCTATTATTCCTAAACTGATATTCAGTTCTTATATGTACATAAAATTTGAACCACAGATTATATGGGAGTCTTTACTTGGCAATAGTGCAAGTGGTACGCTATGGTATCTTTGGAATCTGTTTGTAATTAATATATTTTTCCTGCTTATCAGCAGATTCACTTGTAATAGAAAAACATGGTTCTCGGTGAGCTTGATTCTTTATATTATGCATCTAGTGTTTCCTGAATTTTACTTTAATAAATTACTGGAATACCCTGTATTTTATGTCATGGGAATCTCTGTATCGGTATATTTTCCAATGATCAGAAAGTGGCTGAGCAATAAAGGAATATTAGCATTACTTTTTATGTTGATCAATGCGATAATTGTTGTTGCGATTGGCAATGATGAAAGTGTAAGGCTATTAACGGCATTACTTGGAAGTATATCCATGCTGTATTTATCAATACAAATTGAAGAAAGGAAAGGCTGTTTAGAAAAAGCTTTGGAATTAGCCAGTGGCTATAGTTATGGAATCTATTTAATGAGTCCATATGTGCAGGTTGCAATACGTGTTTTCTTATATAAGAAAATAGGCGCACCCTATTTACTATGTATGGGATTAATGCTGGTTCTCGGATTTTTTGTTCCATATGTGTTTATTAAATATGTTGTCGAGAAGAATAAATATTTGAGCAGAATATTGATTGGACAGTGGTAAAGTGTGTTATCCCTAAGAAATCTAATCGGGATTGTTGCTGCGACTGCTAAAACACTTGCACATGCTGAAAGCTTCTTTTAAGATAAATACATCATTAAAGATGTGTTATATATTTCTTGTTTTTGATAACACATTTTATAAATTCAAGGCTGGTCGCCAGAGAATTTCAATTATTTATTTTAACAGAGCCGTAAGTGGTGAAAGTTGATCCTAAGTTGTTTTTAATACGTCTTTCATAGCTGAAGGCGTGAATGAAAAGAGAAGAGTGTCTACAGAAAATTAACAGGAAAAAGAATGCTACAAAACAGCCGGTTCCGGAATCGTAGAGTAAATGGAGAAATACTGGGTGCAGCCCGATGAGTAACAGGAAGGATTATGATTAAATTGCGTGTAATGGAAACTCCCGATGTAAGGTATGTAAATAGCTTATGTCAGGAGTTAATATATTTTATTCAAATTGAATATTATGTTGGTTAAGCAGATTTTTCAGGTAGTCAATCTGGGAAACTAATTGCTCATTACAAGAAGACAACTGCTCATTGGAAGAAGACAACTGCTCGATTTTATCACGATAATAGATTTCCGCTTCTATTCTTGCACGTTCCATCATTTCTTCAAACATAGGTGATCTCCCTTTCGTATTTGAATTGGCATTAGTCAGCTGGTTCATATATCGGATATAGATTCTCCTCCGGACAGAGCTCCTTTGTGACGATAATTTGAATATTAAAAATCTCATTAATGATATGATAAACCCCGTTGGAGAATTTTTCAACTGTTAATTTTCGGTCTTTCTGTAAATGTTTCATTAGCCTCAGAGGATAGTGAAAACTAAGAAATGACAGGCTGATATCCAGCGCAGTATATTGGTTTCTCTTTCCGGTCTGATTGATGAAAAGACCTGCATAGCCTATGGTTTTATAATAGGAATCTGTGCTGATACATGAACCGATTCCTTTTATTTCAAACAGGTTATAGGTTTTAAAAATATATGCAATATTTTTAGGGATGATCTCTGCGCTTAATTTCTTGACGATAAGCATATCGATACGGTAATTATTCTTGCCAAGAATATACTCAGATAAGAATTGCAGCAGGTGCGCGTATTCTTGCAGGTCAATCTGCATGGCGCAGACTGCCGCTTCATGCCAGTTGGTGTTACGCTTTTTAAGAGATGCTGTTTTTGACGAAACAGTAGAGGCGGTTTGTTGAAGTGACACGAGAACATTCCTTTCTTAGATAACACAGAATAGCGTTTATGATCACATGCGTTGAGATACCGTCCAGTATCACATGCTTTTAGAATCACAGTACGTTTTTGAGATATGAAAAATATGATATATTTATATCATGGGTAGAAATAGAATGCAAAGGTTTTTGCAAGATTAGTGTGTAGAAAAAGGTGTATTCGGAATTCCGGTAATTAGTCTTGCATGTGAAAATATGGTAGGGAATATTTTTATCTGCATTGTGAAATACCAGATGTAGTGTTGTGCAGTTTTTTGTAAAAATTTGTGATTTTGGCAGAAGTACCGCATATCTGGAGATTTTACCCGTGCACATGCTGTAACCTTCTGCTAAGTTAAATACATCATTAAAGATGTGTTATAAATTTCTTATTTCTGATAACACATTTAGAAAATTCAGGGCTGATCGTCGGAGAATTTCAACTATTTATTTTAACAGAGCCGTAAGTGATGAATGTCGATCCGTAATTGTTCTTTTTGTACTTCTTTCGTAGCTGAAAGCGTGAAAGGAGAAGAATTTCTATAGAAAATTCAACAGGAAAAAGAATGGTGTAAAACAGCCGGTTCCTGAAGCTGTCAGGAAAGATTTGACAGAATTGATACAGGAATGCATTCTGACAATATACCGTGAAAAATATAACGTCACACTGGCGGATGAAGCAGGAAAAATAATTGAATATCTGGATATGACTTGTGGTTATCCTTTGAAAAACGAACCTGAGTTAAAGATGGAAGTGCATGAAGTTATGAGGCCTATTGTTATGATGCAGGCTGAAAGAGCGGAAATGGCCGAGTATGTATTTTGGTAATGATAAAAATCTTTAGTGAAATGAAAAATAAAGCTTGTCTCATTCGTATTCTCAGTGAAAGGAGGGAAGCACATGGAAAAGCAGCGTGAGTGTTCGGAAGAAGTGGAAGGGGCGGTATTTCGTTATAGCCAGATGCTTGTGAAAATTGCGTTTACTTATTTAAAGTCGATGCATGATGCGGAGGATGTCGTGCAGGATGTCTTTATCATATATATGACGAAGTCCCCTAAGTTTTCCGATGAAGAACACAGGCGGAACTGGCTCGTGCGATGTACTATCAACAAGAGCAAGGATCTTCTGCGGATGGCGTGGTACAAAAAATGGCTTCCGGTGCCGGAAGAATTGACGAGTGAGGAGCCGGAAGAGGTTGGCATCTTACAGCTGATCTGGCAGTTGGAACCCAAATACCGCGCGCCATTATATTTGCATTACTGTGAGGGATATTCTTTAAATGAGATCGCGGTGATGATGAATAAAAAAGTATCTACGATAGGAACGCATCTTGCCCGGGCAAGAAAGAAGTTGGAAATGATGATGAGAGAGAATGAAGAGCTGCCTGTGCAGTAAAATGGAGGGAAAAATGAAGGATGTTATTATGAAATATAAAGAAGCAATGGATGAGATAACTGTAAAGGAATCTTTTGAGAGAGAAACAGTACAGATACTACAAGATGCAGAAAAACGTCGCAGAGCGCAAAAGAAAATAAGGATGAGGCAGCTTGAAAAGGCAGCGGCGGTGTGCGTGGCGATTCTGCTGCTTGGAACAGGAAGTGTAGCGGCGGCAGAAAGTCTCAATCTGGGACAGAGGCTCCGTGAGAGGTTCGATGATGATGTATCTGCCGACAAGATTGATAGTGGAGAATACCAGAGTCTAGATGAAAGTGTTTCAAATGATGATATGACCGTGCGGTGTATCGGCGCTGTGGGGGACGAGGAAACAAGCTTATTGATGTTGGAATTAGATATACGTAATGATGTGGTCGCTTACTCGAGAGAAATTGGTCTGGGTATAAAGACCTACGATACTACGGTTAAGCCGGAAAATTACGTTGAAACCAAGTGCAGGGCGGATAAAGTTGAGGCAGGCGAAGAAATAAGCCGCTATATGCTGATGTATCGGATACCGCGTACGTGGGCACAGCTTTCCATGAATGAAAATCAGGAAATTCTGGTGGATATTCACACCTTCATTCGGAATTATGGGGAAGCAGAAGAGTACATTACTCTGCATGGTATGGTGCTGCCGATTACGCTAAACGGAACGTTCATGGAGTCCGGAGAAATCTTGACAGTGAATCAACAGACAAAGATTGCCGGGCGGGAAGTAAAAATCACGGAAGTTCAATTGTCCGAATATCGGACGGAGGTGTGGGCTGCATTCCCTGCGGATAGCTTTGACGACGCTTTCGATTACTGGAAATCGATTTCACGTGACTATCTTTTCGGAGAAGATTATGAACGAATTCCAAATCCGAAGCATATAGAATTATATCATAACGGAAAATGTGTGGAGTACGCGGAGGATTATTTGGATTATTGCCCGGGGTATGTGGATGTGGATGGACTCAGTGCATATTCCGGACNGGGAGAATATTGCTGTTTTCTCAGCCTGAAAGCGGTGGACTTAGAGGATGGAGATTCTCTTGAAATCCGTTATGATGATGTGGTTGTGAAGGTAAGATAGAATTTGTCACGGTTCAGATTAAGTCCCTGTTACGAGGTGGACAAAATATGGGAAGATCTGCAACATCCAAAAGGTTTGGGATGTTGTAACTTCCCTTGAAGAATGATTTTGTCATTCGAAAAACCGGTGAATATGCTTTTTTCGAATGATAAGCATGATAGAAAATATCACAAAATTTTCACAAAACCTTCATGATTAATTCAACTTCCGAATGTAGACTTAACAGTAGATACAACGGAGAATACATAAGGTGAGGAGAAGGTTCTATGTCAACCCACAAAAAGATTGATGTAATTTGCATTGCTGCTATTATTTTCAGCATTGTGTTGACGGTTCTGCTTATGAACGGAAAGGTTTTTGCCAGTGTCCCCGTCATGAGTGAAGATGTTGGCAGTAATTTATTTACCGCCAATGATCTGAATGCTGATTGGGATACCGCTTATGCTACCAAAATAGTACTATCCGATGAAGGCAGTAAGATAAGCGGAAACGGAGCATATGTTTATGACGGAAATGTATGTATCGCATATGCAGGCCATTATGTGCTTTCCGGTGAGCTCACAAACGGCAGTGTCATTATTGATGCTGACAAAAAAGATAAAATATGGGTGCTACTGGACGGCGTATCGATTCACTGTGACGATGATGCGGCAATTCGGGTCGAGCAAGCGGATAATGTGTTTCTGACACTGGCAGACGGAACGGAAAACGTAATCTCATCCGGTGCAGAGTATAACGAGGAGGCAGCTGATTCGGGTGTGGACGGAGTAATTTATTCCCGAGACGATCTGACAATCAACGGAGGAGGTATGCTTACGGTAAGCGCTGAGTATCACCACGGAATCGTATGCAACGATGATCTGGTGATTACCGGCGGTAATATTGCAATAAGCGCGGCACAGGATGCGATACACGCGAATGATAGTGTACGTATTCAAAATGCGGAGATCTCCATTAAGGCCGGAGATGATGGTATTACCGTATCCAACGATGACGAGACGGCATTTCTTTATGTTGAATCCGGAAGCATTACTATTTCGGAATGTTATGAAGGTCTTGAGGCCGTAGACATCACAATTGCCGGCGGAACTGTGGACATTATGGCAACAGATGACGGGATCAATGCCAGTGGGCGCGGCGAAAACTCCGTTATCCGTATTACGGACGGTGAAGTTACGATTGTTAATCCTTCCGGCCGGGATGCGGACGGGCTGGACTCCAACGNCAGTATCTATATTGAGGGCGGCAGAGTATTCATCAGTGTTTCGGACAATGGTGGTAACTGTGCGCTTGATTGCGGGAGNGAGAATGGNGGCGAGTGTGTAGTCAGCGGCGGTACGGTAATCGCCTGTGGGGGCAGCGCTATGGCGGAAGGCTTCGATGCCGATTCCACACAGGGATTTTTGATGTACAGCACGAATGCGGCAGCAGGCACAATAATAAGTGTGCAGGATTCTGACGGCGGAGAACTTCTTTCAGAGGAAATCCCATATAGCTTTTCTTCCGTGGTAATCAGTACACCTGAGCTGAAAGTGGGAGATGTCTGCACAATTGCGATTGATGGCGTACAAGAGCAGATCACGATTGATAATTCTTCGNCCTCCGGCTTTGGTCAGGGAGGAATGTTTAGGGGCGGTATGCCAAATGGCAGAAATTTCGGAGGAATGACTCGTAATGAAGATGTACCTGTAATGGGGCGGATCGAACCACCCGATGATTCAGTTCCTTTTCAGGATGGAGAAGTTCCCGGCGATATGGAACCGCCTGAAAAGATGGAACTTCCTGATAAGATGGAACTTCCCGACAGGACGGATATGCCCNATGATGAGAGCGGGGTGGATATANCAGATGGTGATAGCGGTACGGATAGGCAGGAAATGAGANGAGCCGGCGGAAGNCAGTTCGCGTCTGAAGCAGGACAAGACCGGAAGGATGGAGCACGTTTCCGGCAGCAGGATATGGACAGAGGACAGATGCAGCACGGGGAGGATATTTCATCTTCCGCTGTTTCGGTTGATACATTGGTCATGCTNGGTATTTCCGTGCTGGTCCTTCTGGCTGGTCTGTGCATTGNAGCAAAAGTCAGGCATTGATTGAACNCATAAATACATCATTGAATTTAGCAAGCTGATCATATACGATTCCATGACCGCTGTCAGTTAAAGATATGAGCTTTGAGCCGCAGATACTCTCNTGCTGTATTTCGGCAAGCTCGCTGGAAACGANCACATCCTTAGCACCGTGAATAATATAGGTGGGAACGTGAACACATTNGAAATCGTTCCTGCCGTCTTCATCACGCAGCGCGATACCGCACTTTATCGTTCCGATTCCCGATGCGGATAAGGCGATGTCCCTGAACCANTCAACGACTGCATCNGGGTGCGGACATGCAAAAAGCTGTTTGCTGAAGTTCTGNCATAGCTGCGGTCTGTCGGTTTCGGCAAGGTTGATCAGGTCATTTACTTCCNGCACAGNTTTTCCGTAGGGAAAGCCGGGACGTCTGGCAAAACATGGTGCGGCGGCAGATAGCAGGATCAGCTTGCTGACTTCGAATCCTTTGAAACAATTCATATATCTTAGGGCGATTGCCCCTCCCATTGAAAATCCGACCNAGACAAATCTTTTGAGGCAAAGCTGACGGACCACNTGAAATATGTCAGCAGCCATTTGATCATAGGAATATCCGCATACAGGCGTATCCGATCTGCCGAATCCTCTTAAATCCACCGCAACGACACGATATCCGCAGTCGGTAAGCAGACTGATCTGATACTCGAAGATCAGATGGGACAGAGGCCATCCGTGAATGAGAAAAACTGTCTGNTTTCCCTGAGGATTATAGTCGTAGACGGCAATTTTAGTTCCGTCGTTTGATGTGATATAGAACATAAATATCTCCGTGATGGGGTTTTAATATTTTATGTGGCCGGGTGCCGGTCTGTGAATATTTGAAATGTAATGCCTGAATATATGGCATGGCGGAATTTGCAAATGTACTTACCCCATTGTATAATCGATATAGAGAGAACGGAAATGGAGTATCTTATTTTATGNATCTGATAACATTATGCAATAAAATTCATTTACAAAAAGAAATTCAAAATGAAGTTTTGTCCTATTACCAAACAGAGGATTTCGCCGCGGCGTATCCTGTTACAAGCGGGCTGAAGAATATGGAGACCGAAGCCGATGCACGGGNAAAGCTGGGACAGCTGTTAGGAGAAGATCCGCAGAAAATCAAAATGCTGACATGTATGCTGGTATGCGCGGCGGAGCTCTATTCATGGTATGAGGAAAAAGGAATCTCGGAAACAGTTTTTGTAGACACAATGTGTTGTTTTACCAGATTCATAGAGGAATGCAGGAATATAACAGGCCAATATGCTTTTGACAGAGAGTGGTGGACAGCACGACAGGTCAGTGGAAATTTATTTCGGATTGGGGAACTGGAATATGAAATGTTAGACAGGGAATCTGAGCCTGTGATCAGTATTCACATTCCTTCTGATGCTGTCCTGACCGGAGAAAGATGTGATATGTCTCTTGAAAATGCAAAAGAATTCTTTGCTGCACATTTCCCCGAATATCAGGACAGGGATTATATCTGTCATTCTTGGCTTTTGGCACCGGAACTGTGCAGCCTGCTTTCGCAGGACTCCAAAATTCTTGCATTTCAACATCGCTTTAAGATCCAAGAGGCAGATTATTCGGACACCGATTACATCGAATGGGTGTTTAAAACCAGAGATGTTCCGATTGCAGATTTGCCGGAAGATACCGGTCTGCAGCGAAATATGAAACGCCATTTGCTTAACGGTGGGAGNATCGGAACCGGCTACGGTATCCTGACCGATCGCTAAGCTTTAATCTGACTTCGGAAAATATTTCCGGTAAGTAAATATAAACAGCACAATCGCAAGGGTAGTGGACAAGTAGTCCGTGATCGGCTGTGCCGCCGCAAGCATGGCAGCGGAATCGAAAATGCTCCGAAACAGGAGCAGCACCGGCAGATAAATGAGTCCCTGACGGCTGATAGAAAGGATCAGAGCCGGCAGTGCCGCACCGGTAGACTGGATGGCGTTAATAAATACAAACAGCAGACCCATCACCGGGCCGGAGTAGATATAGATACGCGCAAAGGACATACCGTACCCGAAGGCATCCGCATCTTCCAGAAAAGCATGCACCAGAGGCCCGGCACCGCAGTAGCAGATAACAGTCATTACGGCGCTTAGTCCGAAAGCGAGCATCAGCGAGAACTTAAGGACAGCCATGTAGCGTTTCCGGTTTCCGGCGCCGAAGCAGTAGCCTAAGACCGGCTGGATACCGGTGCCGAGTCCGATTAAGAGCATTACCACGATCATATTGACCTTCATTGCCACACCCAGTCCGGCAACCGCCATATCGCCGTAATCGATCATAATATTGTTGACGATGATATTTGAAAGGCTCATCAGGATGCTGTTAAGTGAAGCCGGAATGCCGATGGCAAGTACTCCGGCGGCGATGCCGCCTCCGGCCTGATAATGTTTGGGGTGGATGGAGAGCGTCGCTTTCTTGGAAAGCAAATGCAATATGTAGAAAACGGCTGCGAAGATATTGCCCAACACGGTTGCAACTGCTGCACCGGCTACATCCCAGCCCAGAGCAAGGATCATTATCGGGTCCAATATAATATTGATCAGATTTCCGATGAGCATTCCCATCATGGCAACATTTGCATTGCCTTCGGCACGAATGATGTTGCTGAAGCTGTTACTGATGATCAGAAACGGGATAGCAGTGGAAACGATGCGCAGATACTGCGAAGCATAGCCTACGGTGTCATCACTTGCACCGATAGCCCGGCTCACCGGTTCGGCGAAGATAAATATAATGACCATNGCAATGACACCGATNCCAAGNCCGGTCCAGAAACAGAAAGCGGAAGTGNGNTTCGCCCTTTCGGTATTGCCNTCNCCGAGNANNCTTGATATCAGGGAAGTTCCGCCTATGCCGAAGAGCATTCCGACNGCCATGAATANNAGAAATGCCGGAGTTGCCACGGAGATGGCGGCAACCATGTAGGCNTTTTTGGTCTGTCCTATGAAGAATGTGTCGGCCAGATTATAGATTAAGACCATGATCATGCTGATGATGGACGGCACGACATTGCTGATGACTGCTTTCGGTACCGGGGCGTCCCGGAAGATTTCTGTTGTTTTATCCTGCATAATAANTCCTNCCTTTCCTGATTCTGTATTCTATAAGTTTNTGAATGCGTCGGATTTCAGATTCCNGTAAATCTGTTCGAGCATCTTGTCTAAGAGCTGCCGGTCGTCTTCTGATAAACCGGCAAACATGATCTCATCCAATAAAGGACTCTTTTGCCTTATTTCCGAAGAAAGCTGTTCGCCGAGCTGTCTGCCGCTGTCTGTCAGCAGAATGGGTTTGGCGCGCGCACCCTGAATTTCACTTTTACAGATAAAGCCCTTCTGTTCCAGAAGTTTCAGCACGTGGATGACACTGGTATGTTTGACATCGAAATGTGCAGCGATATCCGAGAGCGTGCATTCCCTGTCGGTTTCCTGCGAGAGATANATGAGGACATCAAGCTGTGTGCTGGTCAGTCCGTACTTTTTATACTCTTTATTAAAACCGGCTTCCAGTTGGTTGTGTATCTTTTTAAAATAGAGTTTCGGTTCATTCATGTTAATATCTCCGTTTACATATGTAGCATGCTACATACTATACCTGGTTCAGAAAAATGTCAATACAAAAATTAGATAGGATTTAGATGGGAGACTATACATTTTCCTTGTTTCATGCNAAAGGTAGTGCTATACTAACTTCGGCAGTATTAACCAATAGAAAAATAACGGGGGAACGAAAGGCGGATCATAAAAATGAAAAAGAAAAAAATTATAAGGGGAATCGGAGTTCTGATTTTGTGTCTGGCACTTTTGCCGGTTACAGCGTTTGCAGCGGAAGAGGGAGTAGAGTATACGCCGCCCATGTATGCCACTTTCTGGGCGCTGGTTCCGCCTGTTGTTGCTATTTTGCTGGCGTTGATTACGAAGGAAGTTTACAGTTCTCTGTTTATCGGTATTCTGGTGGGCGGGATTTTTTATTCCGGATTATCATTTGAAGGAACACTGACGCACATTTTCAGCGATGGTTTTGTGGCTGTTCTTTCCGATAGCTATAATGTCGGCATTCTGGTATTTCTTGTGATACTGGGAGCGATGGTGGGCCTGATGAACCGTGCCGGCGGTTCCGCGGCTTTCGGTCGTTATGCCAAAGAGAAGATCAAGACACGTGCAGGTGCGCAGTTAGCTACCGTGGCGCTCGGCGTTCTGATTTTTATTGATGATTATTTTAACTGTCTTACCGTAGGCAGTGTGATGAAACCGGTTACGGATGAGCATAAGGTGTCACGGGCAAAGCTGGCTTATCTGATCGATGCTACCGCAGCGCCGGTCTGCATCATCGCCCCGATTTCTTCCTGGGCGGCAGCAGTATCCGGATTCGTGGAGGGAGAAGACGGATTTTCCATCTTTGTCCGCGCCATTCCGTATAATTTCTATGCGATTCTGACGATCATAATGATGATTGCCATGATACTCATGAAGGTGGACTTCGGTTCCATGAAGGTGCATGAGGAAAACGCGCTGAAAGGCGATTTGTTCTCCACGGGAAAGTGGTCTGAGGAAAAACAGGAAGTGATAGCGAATCCCAATGGCAAAGTGATTGATCTGTTGATTCCGATTATTATGCTTATTGTATGCTGTGTGATTGGTATGATCTATACGGGCGGATTTTTTGAAGGTGTCGGTTTCGTAGAGGCTTTCTCCAATTCCGATGCTTCCGTCGGTCTTGCGCTGGGCAGCATATGCGCACTGGTCTTGACGATTATCATTTACCTGTTGCGGAAGGTCTTAGGTTTTACGGACTGTATGCAATGTCTGCCCGACGGATTTAAAGCCATGGTTCCGGCGATCCTGATCCTTACGTTTGCATGGACGCTGAAAGCGATGACAGACTCTCTGGGGGCAGCGACTTTTGTTGCAGAGACAGTAAAAAGAAGTGCGGGTGGTTTCATGAATTTCCTGCCGGCAATCATATTCCTTGTGGCATGCTTCCTTGCATTTTCTACCGGTACTTCATGGGGAACATTCGGTATTCTCATTCCCATTGTGGTAAATGTGTTCATGGATTCTAACCCGCAGCTCATGATCATCTCTATTTCGGCCTGCATGGCAGGAGCGGTATGCGGTGACCACTGTTCGCCCATATCCGATACTACGATCATGGCTTCCGCAGGCGCGCAGTGCGACCATGTCAGTCATGTGTCCACGCAGCTTCCCTATGTAATCGTAGTTGCCGTGATCTCCTTTATCACATACATTGTTGCGGGCTTTGCGCAGAGCGCATGGATCTCACTGCCCGTAGGCGTGGTTCTTCTGCTTGCCGCGCTGTTTGCGATTAAGAATATGAACCGGGAGAAGGCTTCACAGTAACTGGATGGTGCGGATGCCCATATTGCATTATTGATTGACGAAACAGATACAAAAGATTATGATAGAAAAGAATTGTTCGGGGAAACAGGTGTGAATCCTGTACGAGCCCGTCGCCGTGAGGCATGTTTGATTGTACCGGTCTGACCGAAAGCCACATTTCGGGACAAGCCATTGGAGAACCTCTGAGAAGGCGGTCCGGTATAATGCCGAGTCGAAATATCCGGACAATGGAATCCTCTTATATAGCGACTGCGAGTGCCGGTCCGAAAGGGGAAATAACAACAAAGGAGAATAAGGATATGAAAATGAGAAGCAATAAGAAATTATTGTCGTTCATCCTTTGTATGGTGCTTATTGTGGCTGCAGCACTGTTTACAAACGGTTGTAACGGCAGTACAGGAAATGCGGTATCTTCCGGAGCCGAAGCGGAGAATGCGGATGTACAAGCGGATTCCGAAAACAGCACGGAGTCGGATAGCGCCGGCGATGTAAGTGTGCTGGGTGAAGGCAGTACGAAATTTGCATTTACAGTGACAGACCACGACGGTAACGAGACCGGTTTTGAGATTCACACGGATAAGGAGACGGTCGGGGAAGCGTTGCTGGAAGTCGGATTGATCGAAGGAGAAGAGAGCGAATACGGTCTTTATGTCAAAACGGTCAACGGTATCACCGCGGACTATGATAAAGACGGTGTATATTGGGCGTTCTATGTAAACGGAGAGTATGCGCAGTCCGGCGTTGATTCCACGACGATCACAGAGGGAGAGACATACTCCTTTAAGGTCGAGAAGTGATGAAACTTACGATCAGAGAAATTACAGTGTTCGGAATGCTTGGAGGCATCATGTATGCCTCCAAGCTGATTATGGAGTTGATCCCAAACGTCCATCTGCTGGGAGTATTCACCATTGCATATACGGTCGTATACAGAAAGAAGGCGCTGTATCCCATTTATACTTATGTTATTCTGAATGGAATACTGTGCGGCTTTGCGGCTTGGTGGGTGCCCTACTTATATTTGTGGACGATTCTGTGGGGAGTGGTCATGATCCTTCCGAAGCATATGCCGAAGAAGGTACGGCCGGTCGTATATATGTCCGTATGTGCAGCGCACGGGTTTCTGTTCGGAACATTGTATGCTCCGGCACAGGCGTTATTATTTGGTTTGAGTTTTAACGGGATGATTGCGTGGATTATCGCAGGACTTCCGTGGGACGCGATTCATGGCGTCAGCAATTTTTTCTGCGGCATATTGATTGTACCAATCATCAAGGTACTGCGGTATGCAGAGCAGAGAATGAGCGGCAGTTAAACTGCCGCTTTTTTGATGCGCAGACCCGTGCAATGGCTTTATGTAAAATAAACAAAAATAAATGTCAAATATATTTGACATATTGTAATCTGTGTGATAACGTGTAATAGAACAAGGCATTGACCGAAGCATGATAATGCAGGAAAGGCAATGACCGAAAGGCAGCAGAAACGGAAAAAGAGGTGAACGGATGGCAAGAAATATACCGATTAAGGTGGCGAGAGCTGAGAAGGATATGACGCAGAAGGCGCTTGCGGAAGCTGTGGGGATATCGAGGCAGACGATGAATGCCATTGAACAGGGAGAATATAATCCGACGATTAAATTGTGCAGATCCATATGCCGCGTATTGGGCAAGAGCCTTGACGAATTGTTTTGGGAGGATGAGATGCCCGAATAACTGCGCAGGCGGTAAAAAAGCAGAAGTATGGAATGAACGGGAAGTGTGAAGGCCTAATAGAAATCGGATGAAAGAAGAAACAGGAATCTGAGGCAGGAAAGGAACAGGTGATATCTATTATGAAGAAGTGGAAAAACAAGCTGGATGAGATGCAGGAACAGAAAATGCTCCGGATCGAGCATAACGGCTGCTGGCTTGCTTTCTGGGGATTGGTCATAGCGATTATAGCGCAGATCATGTATTACGGACCGGATTGCTCCAAGGAAATTATAGGTGAATTTATCGTATTCATGTGCCTGGCATGCTATATAGCGATTGGCTGCGTCATCAATGGGATATGGGACAGAAAACTTGCGCCGTCATGGAAGGTAAATCTGTGTACAAGCCTGATTGCGGGCGTGGTAAGCGGAGTCATTCGTTTCGCCATTAATTACCGTGAATATCAGATGGCAGCGGCAGGGGCAGCGGTAGGTTTTTTTGTCGGAATCTATACATTTGCGGGTTGCTTTATACTGCTGTCAATAGCGCTTTTCATATATAAGTGGAGAGAAAACAGGCTTGAGGACGAGACTGAGGATGAAAAGAAAGACAAATGAGCATATCGATCAAATGATAATAATGTTTGACGATCTGAGATTCATGAAATCGATATAGGAAAGGGGAACATTGCAGAATGATTACAGCGGACAATCTGGTAAAGACATTTATCAGGAATGAGAAGAAAAATAGAAAGAGTGAGTTTAATGCGGTGGACGGTATTTCACTGTCCGTACGGGAAGGGGAAATTGTCGGGATACTGGGGCCGAACGGCGCGGGAAAGACGACACTTCTGCGTATGATGTCTAAGCTGATGAAACCCACAAGCGGTATGGTGAGTGTCCGCATCGGGGAAGAGGAATTAACAGATGAAATCGAAGTCAAAAGGCATATTGGATATCTGTCCAACAACACCAAACTTTACGGGCGGCTCTCCACAAGAGAATTACTGCAAATGCTCGGAGTGCTTTACGGCATAGCGGAGGAAGATACGAGGCGCAGGATCGATGAGATCAGCGAAGTGCTTTCCATGGAATCTTTCTTAGACAACAGGATAGAGAAATTATCCACGGGTCAGACACAGCGGGCATCGATTGCGAGGTGTCTCGTGCATGACCCCCAAGTCTATATTTTTGATGAACCGACGTTGGGACTTGACATCATCAGCAGTGCGGCGATCGTTGATTTTATGAAAGGCGAGCGGGAAAAGGGAAAGACGGTTCTCTATTCCACACACTATATGGAGGAAGCAGAGTATCTGTGTGACAGGATCATTATGATTCATCAGGGAAGGATTATCGGAGAAGGTACGCCGGCAGAATTGAGAGTGCAGACAGGACGTGACAGCTTAAGAGACATATTTGCAGGGCTGATTGATGAAAACGGCGGACTGGAGTCTGATGTGCGTGATTCGGAAAAAGAGGATTCAGGAAAGAGGAGGGTGCGCAGATGAGCACGAGAATAATACAGACATTAGTAAAAAAGGAGATGCTGGATGTATTCAGGGACAAGAAGACAGTGATTATGATGCTGGTGGTGCCGATTATCTTATATCCGCTTATTTTTATCGGCGTTATGCAGCTTATGGCTTTTGTTTCGTCCAGTATGAAGGAGCAGAATTACAGAATTGTCGTAGAGGCCGAGGATGATGGCAGATTCTTACATAAACTGGAGGAGTTTCAGAAAGACGGAGAGGAATCCGCAGGGATGGAGAATCAGGCGGCCGATGAAACAGTCCGGGAAACAACAGCGGACACCGATGAAGAAGCGGATGAAGAGGCAGCCGGACAATCCTATGAGATCACGATCGTAGATGCCGGCAGCATAACGGACTACGAAGAGGCTCTGAATGCGGAAGAGATCGACGTATATGTCTCAGGGCAGATGAAGGACGGTAAAGTGCAGTACGAAGCGTATTATCTTTCTTCCGTGGAGAATTCGTCATATGCGGCAGGAATCGTTATGGATGCGCTCGATGAATTGAAGGAGGATATGACGAAACAGATCATCACGAAGCAGGGGATGGACGTACAGGCGATCTTAGAGCCTATTGCCTATGAGAGACAGGATATTGCCAGCAGTGAGCAGTCAATCGGAAACATTATAGGATCTATTCTTCCGTTTATGCTTGTGGTCAGCCTGCTTATGGGAACGATGTATCCCGCCATCGACACGACTGCAGGCGAACGGGAGAGAGGAACGCTTGAGACGATACTGACGCTTCCGGTGACGAACAGACAGTTGATTATATCGAAGTTTATTACAGTGGCGGTGATCGGAATGGTTTCGGCGTTTCTGAATATCCTTTCCATGGGTGTGATTACATTATATATGTATAAAATGCTGGATATGCAGACAGATATGGGCTCCTTTGATCTGGCGAAGTTCATTCCTGCGATTTTCGTGTGCATTTTGGCGGTGTTTGCTTTTTCCTTATTTATCAGTGCGGTGACAATGTGTGTGACATCTTTTGCCAAGAGTTATAAGGAGGCGAACAACTATATTACGCCTCTTATGCTTATCGTGATGTTCGTGGGCTATATCGGTTTTATACCGAATATTGAACTGACGCAGACGATAGCGATGCTTCCCGTGGCAAATATCTGCCTGCTGATCAAGAATATGATGGCGTTTAAGATCGATTACGGTGCGATCGCGGTGGTGCTTTCAAGCAACGTGGCATATGCGGTAATAGCGATTCTGTTCTTAAGTAAGATCTACGACAGCGAAGCGATTCTTTTTTCTGACGGCAAAGCGGGATTACAGCTCTTTGAGAGGCGGAGCAACCTGAAGAAGGGCGGCGTGCCTACGGTATCCGATGTGTGGTTTTTGGTGGCTGTCACGATACTTCTCATGCTCTACGTGGGAAGTCTTCTGCAGATCAGGTTCGGTCTGGCAGGGGTCTTCGGAACACAGATGATTCTTCTGTTAGTGCCGTTGTTTCTGGTAGTCTATACGAAGAGAGACATCAGACAGACTTACGGTTTTGCCCGTACTAAGGCGGTAAACTTCTTAGGCGGCGCACTGATAAGCGTAGGAATGGTTCTGCTTAACCTCGTGATTACGGCAGTGTTGATGAAACTGCTTCCGCAGAGCACGGAAAATATGGAGACAGTATTCTCGGATCTTTTTGAAAGTAATGTTGTGGCAGCTTTTTTGGTAGTTGCAGTGACACCGGCGGTCTGCGAGGAAATGCTGTTCCGCGGAGTGATCATGCATTCCATGAAGGCGAAGTACCGTGTCTCTTCGGCGATCGCGATCACGGCGGTACTGTTCGGATTGTACCACATGAGTCTGGTGAAGTTTATTCCCACAGGGCTCATCGGGCTTCTGCTCTGCCTCGTGGCATGGAAGGCGGACAGTATCTATCCGGCGATGTTAATGCACTTTATCAACAATGCGATCAGTGTCATTGTCAGTTACTATCCGGAGCAGGTTGAGAAAATCCTGCCGGTGTTTGCGAAAAGCACGCTCTCGGTTTCGGATGCATTGTGCCTGAGCGGAGCGGGGCTCGCGCTTGTCGGAATCGGATGGGCGGTGTTGGTGAAGGCTCAGAAAGCGGATAAGGCCGTTATTTCGTAATAGCGGTATTGTATACATGATAATTATTCGGGTGTCCACACTTAAGGCAAACATAATAATTTGTCTATTGTGGACACCTTTTTTTGCTGGTAAAATAGAATTTATACGGAACGTGTGTAAATAGTGGGGATTACGGAAAAATATGCAAAGATAGGGGGATATGGCGATGGCAAGATACATTATGGCATTAGATGCGGGCACCACCAGCAACCGATGTATTCTGTTCAACGAAAAAGGCGAGATGTGCAGCGTGGCACAGCGGGAGTTTACACAGTATTTCCCGAAGCCGGGCTGGGTAGAGCATGACGCGGACGAGATCTGGGCGAGTCAGCTGGGCGTGGCAGTGGAAGCGATGAATATGATCGGTGTCACGGCACAGGAGATCGCGGCGATCGGCATTACGAATCAACGAGAGACGGTTATCATCTGGGATAAGCATACGGGCGAACCGATTTATCATGCGATCGTGTGGCAGTGCAGAAGAACGTCGGAAGACTGTGATGCGCTCAAAGAGAGAGGACTTACGGAGAAATTCAAGCAGAAAACAGGGCTTGTGATTGACGCTTATTTCTCGGCGACTAAGGTAAAATGGATATTGGATCATGTGCCCGGAGCCAGAGAAAGGGCGGAGAACGGTGATTTGCTTTTCGGCACGGTGGAGACGTGGCTGATCTGGAAACTAACCAAGGGTGCGGTCCATGTGACTGACTATTCCAATGCGTCGCGTACCATGTTGTTTAATATCAACACTTTGGAGTGGGACGATGATATTCTCGCCGAATTGAATATTCCGAAATGCATGCTGCCGCAGGTGAAACCTTCCAGCTGTGTATACGGAGAGGCGGACCCCTCTTTTCTCGGCGGGCCGATTCCCATTGCAGGAGCGGCGGGAGATCAGCAGGCGGCGCTGTTCGGACAGACATGTTTCACCGCGGGGGAAGCTAAGAACACATACGGAACGGGGTGTTTCCTCCTGATGAATACGGGAGAAAAACCGGTATTTTCCGACAACGGACTGGTAACTACTATTGCGTGGGGACTGGACGGCAAAGTAAATTATGCGCTGGAAGGTTCCATCTTCGTGGCAGGGGCAGCAGTACAGTGGCTTCGGGATGAGATGAGACTGATCGATTCGGCGATGGATTCTGAGTACATGGCGAAGAAGGTCAAGGATACCAACGGCTGTTATGTGGTTCCGGCCTTCACAGGACTGGGAGCACCATATTGGGATCAATATGCAAGAGGAACAATAGTGGGGATTACGCGGGGCGTAAATAAATATCATATCATCCGTGCCACTCTGGAATCCATTGCCTATCAGGTCAACGATGTGTTGTCGGCCATGGAGACGGATTCTAATATTGATATCACATCTCTTAAAGTGGACGGCGGCGCCAGCGCCAACGATTTTCTCATGCAGACACAGGCGGATATCGTCAATCTGCCGGTAACCAGACCGCAGTGCGTGGAGACAACTGCCATGGGTGCGGCATATCTGGCGGGACTGGCGGTAGGCTATTGGGCGAGTAAGGACGATGTGATCAAGAACTGGGTCAGTGACAGGACCTTTAAACCGGTTATAGCGGAGGTGGACAGGGAAGAGAAAATCCGCGGATGGAATAAGGCCGTGAAATACGCCTATGGATGGGCGAAAGAAGAGTAAATAATGAGGATGGAAGGAGATTCTGCCGATATGTATGACGTGATCATAATAGGAGCGGGGGTATGTGGCGCGGCGATCGCACGGGAGCTGTCCCGCTATCAGGCGAAGATATGTGTATTGGAAAAAGAAGAGGATGTATGCTGCGGCACTTCCAAGGCAAACAGCGCCATTGTGCATGCCGGCTATGATGCCGTGACAGGGTCGCTCAAGGCGAAACTGAATGTGCGGGGAAACGAGAGAATGGGGGAGCTCGCCAAAGAACTGGATTTCCCGTTTGAGCGAAACGGGTCGCTGGTACTGTGTCTGAACGAGGACGATATGCCTAATCTGCAGGCACTTTATGACAGAGGCGTAGCCAACGGTGTCAGGGAGCTTCGCATTTTAAACCGGGAAGAAGTGCTTGAGATGGAGCCCAATGTTACGGAGAATGTGTACGCGGCATTGTATGCGCCTACGGCGGGCATCGTCTGTCCCTTCGGACTGAATATTGCGCTGGCGGAAAATGCTTACGCTAACGGCGTAGAATTTTATTTTAACACGGAAGTTACGGAGATTCATAAATCGGAGGAAGGCTATGCACTGCAGACAGACAAGGGTACCTTCGAGACGAAGTACGTGGTAAATGCGGCCGGTGTATATGCAGACCGATTCCACAATATGGTCAGTGAGAAGAAAATCCATATTACTGCCAGACGGGGTGATTACTGCCTGATGGACAAAGAAGCCGGCAATCATGTGCATAAGACGATTTTCGCGCTGCCGGGTAAGCTCGGTAAAGGAATCTTAGTTACGCCGACGGTGCACGGCAATCTTTTGATCGGTCCTACCGCAGTCGATGTGGAAGATAAGGAAGGGATCAACACCACTGCGGAAGGATTGGCGCAGGTGCTTGAGAAAGCAGGCATGAGTGTCAGAAACATTCCGACGCGTCAGGTCATTACATCTTTTGCCGGACTGCGTGCCCACGAGGACGGGGATGATTTTATCATCGGGGAAGCGGAAGATGCACCGGGCTTTATAGACTGCGCGGGAATAGAGTCTCCGGGTATAGCAAGCTGCCCGGCGATCGGTGAGATGGCGGCGGAACTGATACGCGATAAGATGGGTCTTGCGGAGAAGGCTAACTTTATCGCTGACAGACAGGGCATCAAGAATCCGAATACATTAAGTATGGAAGAGAGAAACGCTCTGATCAAAGAGAATCCCGCCTATGGCAATATCATCTGCCGCTGCGAGATGGTTACGGAGGGAGAGATCATCGACGCGATCAGAAGACCGCTTGGTGCGAAGTCCTTAGACGGCGTGAAACGCAGGACGAGAGCCGGGATGGGCAGATGTCAGTCCGGTTTCTGTGCACCCAGAACGATGGAGATTCTGGCGAGGGAATGTGATATGAGCATGTTTGATATCACAAAATCCGGCGGAGATTCTAAGTTGGTTGTCGGTACAAATAAGGACACGGTATAGGGACATGGAGGATAAGATGAAAAACTATGATATTGTGATCGTCGGCGGAGGNCCGGCGGGNCTTGCGGCCGCCGTTTCTGCCAGACAGAGCGGAATAGAAAGCATTATAATCTTAGAGAGAGATAAAGAACTGGGCGGNATCCTGAACCAGTGTATTCATAACGGTTTCGGTCTGCACACCTTCAAAGAAGAGCTCACGGGACCGGAATATGCGGACAGGTTTATTGCGCAGGTAAGAGAGCTTAAGATAGAGTATAAGCTGAACACGATGGTGCTGGACATCGGGCAGGATAAGACCGTGACGGCGATGAACCGGGAAGACGGAATGTTNGAGATNCNGGCGAAAGCGGTAATTCTGGCAATGGGNTGTCGGGAAAGACCCAGAGGCGCGCTCAATATACCGGGTTATCGCCCTGCNGGAATCTACTCTGCCGGCACGGCGCAGAGACTGGTGAATATGGAAGGATATATGCCCNGCAGNGAAGTGGTNATTCTCGGTTCCGGTGATATCGGGCTGATTATGGCGAGAAGAATGACCTTAGAGGGCGCTAAAGTGAAAGTTGTTGCGGAACTTATGCCCTATTCCGGCGGGCTTAAGAGAAATATCGTGCAGTGTCTGGACGACTATGGCATCCCCTTGAAACTGAGTCATACGGTGGTAGATATCAAGGGAAAAGAGCGGGTCGAGGGTGTGACGCTGGCACAGGTNGANGAGAAGAATAAGCCCATTCCGGGGACGGAAGAATTCTATTCCTGTGATACGCTNTTACTGTCGGTCGGGCTGATACCGGAGAATGAGATATCCCGCGGCATGGGTGTTTCGATCAATCCGATTACTTCCGGACCGAAGGTAAACGAGAGTCTTGAGACGAATCTGGAAGGCGTTTTCGCCTGTGGTAATGTGCTCCACGTGCACGATCTTGTGGATTTCGTATCGGAGGAAGCGTCGGCGGCAGGCAGGAACGCGGCGGCCTATGTAAAGGGATCAAGTGCAGCGGATGCCGCTCCGGAGGCGGAAATCTGTCTGAATCCGACNGCGGGCGTCAGATATACGGTTCCGTCAACGATCCGCAGGGCTCGTATGGAGGATAATCTGACGGTGCGCTTCCGTGTCGGCGGTGTGTATAAGAATTGCTTTGTCAGTGTNTANTTNGATGACGAGAGAGTGATCCACAGGAAACGGCAGGTGCTTGCGCCGGGCGAAATGGAAGAAGTGAAGCTGACAAAAGAGCAGCTTTTACAGTATCCTAAGCTGGAGCAGATTACGTTTAAAATCGAGGAAGAGTAGCACGAAAGAGTATACCGGAATATATCCGGCCAGATCTGGAAGAAATAATAAAATAACGTGTGAAGAAATGAGGAATAGGTATGGAAGTCAGAAATTTAATCTGTATTAACTGCCCGATGGGATGCCCCCTGACTGTTGAGATGGACGGGGACGAGGTAGTAAACGTAAGCGGCAATACATGTAAAAGAGGTGATACTTACGGCCGCAAGGAAGTTACGAATCCAACCAGAATCGTGACTTCGACGGTGAAAGTAACCGGAGGCGGGGCGGATATGGTATCCGTCAAGACGAAACAGGATATCCCGAAAGGGAAGATATTTGAGTGCGTCAAGGCACTGAAAGACGTGGAGGTGCAGGCACCGGTTCACATCGGGGATGTGATCGTATCCGATGTGGCGGGCACGGGCGTCGATGTTGTTGCCACGAGAAATGTCTTGAAATAAATCGGAACTTTTTCTGAGGAAAGCAGGGTATGATGTCAGAACAGGATTTTTTCAGAAATGCATTGTCTGACTTTACTTTTGAATCTGCCAGTGGCGGCGCAATCCGTCATCTGGCAGATTTGGGATATACCGTCAAGCAGATCAGCGAGAAGCTGACCTACCCGACGCCTTACGAGAGAGTGCGTGGAGCAGTCTGGCAGCGGCTGCTTGACACGAAAGTGGTGCTCACCCAGGAGCCGGGCAGCGGGAACGGGCAAAGAAAGGCAGAATATACGATCGAACATGACAAATACGGCAGAACAAGCTTCCGTCTTGCGCAAGTTGGGGGAGAAGATACGGAAGTAATCCACTGGAAAGAAAGANCTTATNGCAGAGAAAGAGACGGAAATCCGGCGGAGTATCTGGCAGGGCTGTGTGACCGAAACGGCTGTGAGAACGCATATCTTTCCTGCGATTTCGGATTGTGGAGCAGGAGTGATACGGAGAAGTTCAGGGCGGCAATGCAGACGTTAAATGAGCGTCAGAGAGAATATGTCATGGGTCTTCCATGGGAAAATCGAATCTGCTATCACAGACTGGATCAGCGGATGCGGGAGATTGCGGTGAAACTGTACGAGGCAGGGCAGTATCAGGGCACCTGCTTTTTGTTGAAGACGGCGGAGAAAATCAGGATCGAGTAGAATGAGCCGCAGAAGGAGAGCGGGAGAAATTGAAGTAAATAGTAATATGATAATCAACAAATGGTATGCGCAGTTTAGAGAAATCAGATATTATTGCTGGNTACAGCGAGATGATGCAACTTTGATACACATCTGATGCAATTTTGATGCAGACGTATTTTATAATATAAAATCGCAAAGGAAAACAAGCGACTGCGGAGCAGGCATTTGTTTTTCATGCGGTTTTGAGCAAACGTCCGATGAAATCGGACATAGAGCGCTGCAAGCGCGGGTTTGCGAGCTTAAATGATAAAATACATAAGATCAGGAGATGTGCATCATGAGGAACCAAAAGAGTAACGGAAGGAAGATTATGGAAAGGACTGCTGTTGTATCGGCAGTTTTTATTTTGGCGGCTATGACAACGATGGGTTTGTCGGGATGTCAGAATGCTGCGAAGAAGGAAACGGAAGTATCGGTAAAAAATATTCGAGCGGAGGCGGGTGCAGAGCCGNCNGATANGGAANGATTAAGCGCNGAGCNGACANANNANGAGCAATCNGNNNCNGNGNTGTCCGNCANAGGNGANAGNGNATNANCNNNNACNGATCAGCAGNNACAGTCAANGGAAAGTGATTTACAAGCGCNGTCAGAACAAAGCACTGNACAGACACTGCCAGACAATAATGAAACTATNAGCGGNGATGAAAAAACAGAGAAGAAGGANCCGCCGGANGGNTGGGAACTTACTCTTGCNTCGGAGGATTGGGGCCTTTCTTTCGGAGAACCGGGCACGCAGCCCAGAGGCAACGCTTCCGCACAGGATCTGGCATGGTATGACGCCTATTATGTCGGTGCCGACAGCGAGAAGGTGATCTACCTTACTTTTGACTGCGGATATGAGAACGGCAATACGGAACTGATNCTGGATGCGCTGAAGAAACACGACGTGAAAGCTACCTTTTTCGTGGTAGGGCATTTCCTGGAGACAGCGCCCGAGATGGCAAAGCGCATGGTAGCGGAAGGACATGCCGTAGGCAACCACACTTACCATCATC
This sequence comes from Lachnospiraceae bacterium, assembly GCA_014804605.1. GTDB lineage: Bacteria > Bacillota > Clostridia > Lachnospirales > Lachnospiraceae > UBA3282. The sequence goes on from JAAUZM010000029.1 coordinate 66,283, forward strand.
TCGACATGCCGACCATATCCGATGAAGAGACATTCCGGAAAGAACTGGACGATGTGGCGGATCTGTTTCAGNANATCACAGGAGCAGAGCTTTCCNCCTACTATCGTCCGCCGCAGGGNAAGTGCAATGCAGATAATCTGAANATGGCGTGCGAGCTGGGGTATAAAACCATATTCTGGAGTCTGGCTTATGTGGATTGGGATCAGGATAAGCAGCCAAGTCATGAGGAGGCGTTTGATAAGCTTACGACGCGGGTTCATCCGGGGGCTGTCGTACTTCTGCATAACACATCCTCTACTAACGGGGAGATTCTGGATGAGCTTTTGACCAAATGGGAGGCGATGGGATATACATTCAAGCCGTTGTCGGAATTGACAGGAGAATAAAAGTAAATGGAGTACACAACATGCACAGGATAGGAATCATTTCAGATACCCACGGACTGCTTCGTCCGGAGGTGGAGGAAGTACTGCAGGGCTGCGAAGCGATCCTGCATGGCGGAGACATTAATAGACCGGAGATTTTAGACAAACTGAACAGGATCGCGCCGACTTATGTCGTGCGGGGAAACAATGATAAAGAATGGGCGAAGGAGTTGCCGGAGACGCTCTCGGTCAGTCTGTGCGGAATCGGCTTTTTTATGGTACATAATAAAAAGTATATTCCGAAAAATGAAGAAGACCTAAAGGATATCGACATTATTGTCTACGGTCATTCCCATAAATACGAAGAGAAGCAGGAGGGCGGACGTCTTTTGCTCAATCCGGGGAGCTGCGGACCGAGACGGTTTACGCAGCCGATCACCTTTGCGGTGCTTGCGGTCAACGACGATGGCGCATATAAGGTAGAGAAGGTCGAGGTTGCACATCCAAACGGTGCGGCGAAGGCAGACAGACCAGAAGAAAAGAAAGTTACATTGGAACAGGAAATTGCCACGCTTGACATGAAGAGGGTTGTCAAAGCGGTCATGCGCGATACGAACAGAAGACGATCCGTCGGAGAGATTGCAGTAAAGAACGGAATCAGCGAGGAACTGACAGAGCAGATCTGCCGGCTTTATCTCACCCATCCCGGAGTAAGTGCAGACGGTATTATAGATAAAATGGGGTTGCCGAAAAATCGGTGACCCCATATAAATATAATGCAACAACCTGCTCTCGTATGTTATACTAAGATAATCAAACAGATTCGGGTATCTGGAAATGACAGGATACACCGGTCTGACGTATACACTAGGGGAAACAGGAAAGGAGCAGGGGTTATGAACAGAAGTGAAGCAATTCTGAAGCTGTGCGAAGAGAAGCAGATCCGCATGATTGATTTTAAGATGACGGATATCGACGGGCGGTGGCGCCACATCACCATTCCGGTGGAGCGGTTTGGTGAGGATACGTTTACTTACGGGATCGGATTCGACGGCTCCAACTACGGGTATGCACCTATCGAGAAGAGTGATATGGTATTTCTGCCGGATCCGGATACCGCGTATGTGGATCCGTTTGCGACAGTGCCTACACTGACGATGTGCGGCAATGTGTGCACGATTGGCGAGGGGGAGAACAAACCTTTCGACCAGTATCCGAAGAATGTGAGTCTGCGGGCGATAGAGTACATGAAAGACAGCGGTATCGCGGATCAGATGATTATCGGACCGGAGTTCGAGTTCTATCTGCTTGACAGTGCCCGTTATGAGGTTTCGCCGGAGCGCTGCGGTTATCGGATCGATACCAGACAGGCGGACTGGAACTGTACGATGGACCCGTACAATCCGGGCAATAATGGTTATGAAGTGCCTTACAAGGGCGGTTATCATGTGGCGGCGCCGCAGGATGTGGGGTATGACTTAAGAAGCCGTATGTGCATGATGATGGAAGACTGGGGAATCCGTGTGAAATATCATCATCATGAGGTAGGCGGTCCCGGACAGATGGAGATCGAGGTAGAGCTGGCGGATATGCCTGCCATGGCGGATAATACCATGATCGTCAAATATATTATTAAGAATCTGGCGGCAAGTGTGGGCAAGACGGCCACATTTATGCCTAAGCCGATCTATCAGGAAGCGGGCAGCGGTCTGCATGTACATATGCTGCTGTTAAAGGATGGACAGCCTTTATTCTATGATGCGGACGGTTATTCGGGACTGAGCCGTACGGCACACTATTTTATCGGCGGACTGTTAAAGCATATCGCGTCTTTATGCGCATTTACCAATCCATCCACCAACTCATTCAAGCGTCTTGTGCCGGGATTTGAGGCGCCGGTTACAGTCGGTTACGCTACCTCTAACCGCAGTGCGGTAATTAGGATTCCTGCTTATGCCAAGTCTCCGACGGCGAAGCGGTTTGAGCTGCGCAATCCCGATGCTACGGCGAATCCGTATTATGCTTATGCAGCGATACTGATGGCAGGTCTGGACGGCATCGAGAATCAGATCGACCCGGAGGCCAACGGATGGGGACCTTATGACTTCAATCTCTATACGTTGTCTGAGGAGGAACAGAAGAAGATCAAAGGATTGCCAAAATCTCTGGGAGAGGCGCTCGACGCATTAGAGCAGGATCATGAGTATCTGACGAAGGGCGGTGTGTTCCCGCAGAGGTTGATTGATATCTGGGTAGCGCGCAAGCGTGCGGAGCTTAAGAAGATGGAGCAGATTCCGAATCCGGCTGAATTTAAAATGTACTACGATTTATAAATTCCGCAGAGCGGAATCGTGGGGTAGGATGAAGAGAGTAAGATAAGTAATGCAGGGTCATGATTTAACAGAGGGAAATATTATGAAGAAACTGTTGAGGTTTGCATTCCCCATCATGGTGGGGAATCTGCTTCAGCAGATGTATAACGTTGCGGATACATTGATCGTGGGGCGTTATCTGGGGGAAAATGCGCTGGCGGCGGTGGGATCGTCCTATGCCCTGATGGTGTTTATCACATCGATCCTGATCGGGTTGTGCATGGGCAGCAGCGCTTTCTTCTCCATGCAGTTCGGGGCGAAAGACAGAGATCGGCTGGAAAAGGGTATTTTCACGGCGTTTATTGCGATCGGTAGTGTGACGCTTGTACTGAATATTGTCGTCTATGCGGCGATGGAGGGGATACTTATATTCTTACGCGTGCCGGATGTGGTGGCACCACTTATGCAGGAATATCTGGTGTGGATCTTCGGGGGTATTGTCGCTGTCTTTCTCTATAATTTTGTAGCGAATCTGCTGCGTGCGGTGGGCAATTCCGTGATACCGCTTCTTTTTCTGGGGATATCCGCCATAACGAATATTGTGCTGGATATCCTTTTTATCCGAGGTTTACAATGGGGCGTGGGCGGTGCTGCGGCTGCCACGGTTTTGGCGCAGTATCTGGCGGGGATCGGTATCGTCGTATACTATGTGGCCAGATATCCGGAGCTTAGAGTCAGCAGAGCGAACCGCTCATGGAATGTACAGATTTTTAAAGAGCTGATCGGGCTCTCAACACTTACTTGTCTGCAGCAGTCCATCATGAATTTCGGTATTTTGATGGTGCAGGGACTGGTGAACAGCTTCGGTCCCGTAGTGATGGCGGCTTTTGCGGCGGCAGTGAAGATCGATTCTTTTGCATACGCACCGGTGCAGGACTTCGGCAATGCTTTTTCTACCTATGTGGCACAGAACTATGGGGCCGGTAAGACTGAGCGGATCAGGAGGGGGATGAGGGATGCGGTGGCTGGCGCGTTCATATTCTGTCTGATCATTTCGATTCTTGTGGTGCTGTTCTCAGAACAGCTTATGGGACTGTTTTTAAATGAAGAAAGTGCGGAGGCGATTGCCGTGGGCGCGGGATATCTTCGTATCGAAGGCGCTTTTTATTTCGGCATCGGGCTGTTGTTTCTATTCTACGGTTATTATCGTGCGATCCACAAGGCAGGCGTTTCCGTGGTGTTGACAGTGGTGTCCTTAGGAACCCGTGTCCTGTTGGCGTATGCGCTGTCCTCTGTGGAACAGATCGGTGTGACGGGGATCTGGATGTCGGTGCCGATCGGTTGGATTCTGGCAGATCTGACGGGAATATGGTATTATAGGAAGTATAAGAAACAAGAGCTTTTTATCAGATGACAGAAAATCCGGTTTAGCATTGCAAATGAGAATGCAATTTGTTATAATAAAAGCGTATGTTTAGGACGGAGGCCATGTGCCCGATATTGTACATACATAGATGGAAGCGGGGAGTGATAATATGCAGAATGTAGTGATTATCTCACAGATTCAGAGTTATCTTATTTTGTCATTGAAAGATCGGTTTGAGAGATCGGATTACGAAGTGATCACGGTCAAGGCGGACATCGATGCCATTAATCAGATCGAGGAGCAGATCGGTATCATCCTGCTCTATGTGGATGAGAAGATGGGTGAGGAGCAGCAGGCGCTCAATTACATTAAGGATAGAGCGGCTGAGGAAGATATTCCGATTTTTGCCATCGGTGATATCGATGAGTTGGCTACTGTAGAGAAGGTGATCACTAAGAATCTGATCAGACAGAAGTTCCAGAGACCCATCAATGTCAGCGAAGTGGTGTCAGCGATTACGGGTTATGAGAAGAAATACGGCAAACAGAATAAGAAGAAGATTCTGGTGGTGGACGATTCCGGCACCATGCTTCGTAATGTGAAGGGATGGCTGGAGGAGTCTTATCAGGTAACCCTTGCCAATTCCGGGGCTATGGCGATCAAATATTTATCGACCAACAGACCGGATCTGGTGCTGCTTGATTACGAGATGCCGATCGTGGACGGTAAGCAGGTATTAGAGATGATCCGTAGCGAGCATGATTTTGCGGATATACCGGTCATGATGCTTACGAATAAGGGTGATAAGGAGACCATTATGCAGGTTATGGCGTTAAAGCCTCAGGGATATCTGCTGAAATCAATGGAACCGGCTAAGATCGTAAAGTCGATTGGTGATTTCTTCGAGGAAATCAAGAGAAAAGAACTCATGGGCATGTGAGTAAGTGAAAGTAGCGATCAAGTAAATCATGAAAATTATAAAGCGCAGGTGGTGATCCACCTGCGCTCGTATTATTAGATTGAAAAACTAAAATGATCGCCGGGCATGGGAACGGTAGTTTCTTCCTTGATATTGTCCCAATCCACATTTTTGATCTTGTCGACCAGTTCCTCGGCGGTAGAAGCATATACGGTAGTGCGTTTGCTTCTCTCATACTCATATCCGTGAGGTTTGCCGCTGGTTTTGTCCGCTTCCGCTTTCTCGGCTGCTTCTTTTTTGCCTTCACGAATCCGCTCTACAAATTCTTTCTGACGCTCGCCCGATTTCTCCAACTCTGCAAAATAGGACAGTTGACCGTCTTTACCGATGGTAATGCCTATGCTCGCTATTTCATTCTTATGATCACCAAGCTGATCCTTTACCTCGTCCAGCTTTCCGACAGCTTCGTCGAGAAGTGACAAATTCTGCTTCTTAACATCATCATCGGCCGCCATACGTTCCAATTCTTCCGGATCGATCAGCACGCTGTATTCCTTCGTCCCGCGGGAGAGATAAGAAGCCGCGTCCTCATCGGATTCATAATCGGCAACCATGAAATCCATGTTGCTGTAAGTTCTCTTTAATTCCTGCAACAGAGCCTTGGCTTTGCTGCTTAACTGTGTGCTGTTTCCGGTCTTGCCGATGCCGTTTGCTTTCCCGGTAGAGTCGGTCTTGGATGTCTTATCCTGATTTTTCTTGCCGCGTACAGAGTTATCATAGTAGTTATTCTGATATGCGCCGTATCCGTTTACTTTGTTCATGTTTGTGCCCTCCTTAGCGTGATCCGTAATTCCGTTTACCTGCCTGCGACGCTCTTTTGGTCGCTTCTTATATTATATATCGTAATGAGGAGAGATTTTCTTAACAGTTCTGGCAGTAAATTTCCATGATTTCCGAAGAAACGTTATTTGACAAAAATGCAGAAGAGTAGTATAAATATCATATAAAGCATACTGATTTAATAGGAAAATAAAATGACTATTCAGACCATGCCATGCATTTGCTGCGTGGTGTCGGAGACTTTGACAGGAGGGCTTGTATGAAGATTTCCACAAAGGGGAGATATGCGCTCAGACTGATGCTGGATCTGGCGTTGAATAATACCGGTGAACCGGTGAGAATCAAGGACATAGCGGCAAGGCAGGAGATATCGGATAAATATCTGGAGCAGATCATCTCGGTACTTAACAAGGCAGGATATGTGAAAAGTATCCGCGGACCGCAGGGAGGATATCGCCTGACAAGAGAGCCTGAGAAATACACGGTAGGTATGATACTGCGGCTGACGGAAGGATCGCTGGCGCCGGTTCCCTGTCTGGATGATGAGATCAATATGTGTGAGCGTCAGGAATCTTGTGTGACGCTTCGGCTGTGGCAGATGCTTGACGATGCCATCAGCGGGGTTGTGGATAAAGTGACACTGGCGGATCTGGTAGAGTGGCAGGGCCAGATCACGGGTAATTATGTGATCTGAGCCGTAACCATAAGCGAACTTGAAACATATATAGCTTGATATACTTGCACTCTGACGGTATGCGGGTGTACAATAACATCGGTGACGGAAAGAGTACGAGACGGTGAGGAATATAAATGACCGGGATAGCGAAGATGTGGAATCAGGTGAAGAATTTCAAACTGAATATTATGAATTACGACATATTTCTTCAGATATGTGCCGTTGTTTTGGTACTCATACATACCATCCTGTTGGTCACTTTGCGATTAGGCGGGGTGAGGTTTTTAAGCAACCTGAATTTTGTAAGCATACTGATTTACGGGGTGGCATTTCATTATGCCAGACGNAACCGCGTTCGTCTTGTGTACTTNATATTCGTGGCGGAGATATTGGTCTACTCATGGATTTCCGTGTATATATTGGGTGAAACTACGCAGTTCGGGCTCTACTGTCTTGCAATGTTTCCGTTTACGGTTCTCACTAACTTCGTTTTGAAATGCCAGAATCCGGAGAAGAAGCAGTTTCATCCGGTCGTGAATTTTATTATNATATTCGTGTTCTATTTCGTGGAACTGAGCATGGGCAATTTTTTGGAGCCGCGGTATGTGATTGAGAATACTGCCATTGTTACATTCCTGCGTATCATGAATATGCTCATCAATATTTTCTGCCTCCAGTTCGGCTGNGGCGTGCTGTGTGTGATCGCTGTAGAGAATACGATGACGATCAAGCATAATATGGAAGAGATGGAGAAGCTGATGCATCAGGCGGAAGCATCCAATGAGGCGAAAAGCGTGTTTCTTGCTAATATGTCCCATGAGATTCGGACGCCGATGAACGCGATCTGCGGTATGGCGGATCTGTTGCTGGATGAGAAGTTGTCGGAACAGGGCAGAGAGTATGCCGCCACGATCAAGACATCGGGAGAGGGACTACTCAGCATTATCAACGATATTCTGGATTTTTCTAAAATCGAATCCGGGAAGATGCCGATCGTTCCCGAAGAGTATTATTTCTCATCCATGATCCACGATGTGATGAGCATGATGGAGGTGCGGTTGAAGGGCAGACCGGTGGAACTGATTGCTAAGGTGTCCGACAGCGTACCGCGTAAGCTGTACGGGGATATCGGGAGAGTGAAGCAGATCATCATCAATATCATGGGTAATGCCACAAAGTTTACATATGAGGGCTCCATTACACTCACGGTATCATGGCAGCAGGAAGAGGAGGAGGCAGGACGGCTGTTGATCAGTGTCGCCGACACCGGCATCGGCATCAGGCAGGAGGATATGGATAAGCTGTTCCGATCCTTTGAACAGGTGGACATGAAGAAGAACCGCGGCATGGAAGGAACCGGGCTGGGGCTGTCCATTTCGAAGCTGCTGGTGGAGAACATGGGCGGCAGCATCAAGGTGGAGAGCGAATACGGCAAGGGCAGCACGTTTATCTTTGATATCCGGCAGAAGGTTATAGATGCCGCGCCGTGTGAATACAGTAAGAACAAGAACGCGGTAGAATTAAAACAGTTTGTCATTGATTTTACCGCGCCGGAAGCTAAGGTGCTTGTGGTGGATGATAATAAAGTAAATCTGCGTGTGGCAACGGGGCTTCTTAAGAAGTTCGGCATAGTGCCTGATCTGGTGGATAACGGGCAGGATAGTGTCGATATGATACGCAGGCAGATGCAGTATGATCTGGTGTTCATGGATCATATGATGCCGGAGATGGATGGTATCGAAGCAGTGAAACTGATCCGTGCGACNGGCACGCCTTACACGGACAGACTGCCCATTGTGGCACTGTCAGCCAATGCGGTTAAAGGGATGGAGAACGAGTTCTTAGTGGGAGGAATGAATGATTTCCTGCCCAAGCCTATAGATCTGGAAATGCTTGGCAGCATTCTGAAGAAATGGCTTCCGCCGGAATTGATCAGACATTCNGAGNCNTGATTNNGGNATAATTTNTNGNTGTAATNTGACGNNGNAGGGGCTGGAAATNGNCGNNTNATTGTGNTAATATATANNNNTGTGTCAGNGCANTNNGAATGTGATNTCAGAAAAANATAATATAACCAAAGGGGGAACATAAGATGACAGNATCACAGTACAAACGGGCGAACAAAACCGTACTAATTCTTATCTCGGTAATCTTANNGTATTTCATTNTNGNNACTGTGGCATCGGGGGCTNNANAGAGCGGCGGCATGCGAGTNNTTNTNCGTNCGGNNGTNACAGTGGCAATGCTGATCGGTNCAATCGNNTCNTATGTNTTNTGGAAAGANCAGAAAAAGNGNGCNNTANGNATGATGGCNTGNGCCACGGTNGCGTATGNGNNNATGGTNTTNNTNGGNACNAATNNGGGAGTGTACGCCTANGCTTTTCCCGTNTTGTTNGGTGTTNTGGTATATTATAATAAGAAANTGCTGNTNTNNGGNAACGGNNNGATNATNGNNNTTAATCTGATCANGANATTNCNGNTGGA
>JAAUZM010000029.1:75249-358666 GCA_014804605.1 Lachnospiraceae bacterium
CACANCNGNNAGANNCGATNATGGGNNTNNTNACGATCCTGCTTGTNGCATATGCTTCTTANACGGTTTCTAAGCTGTTGGTTCAGTTTAATGAGGAGAATGTCAATAGNGTGGCNGAGNCCGCGGCACAGCAGGANGCNGCNCAGCAGAAGATGNTGNAGGTAGCCGGCAGTATTATNGAGAATTTNGACGGNGCGATGGACAGACTGGGAAATCTGCAGGGCAATGTGGATACCAANAATTTNGCNATGACGAANATAGCAGAGAGTACCGATGCCACGGCGCAGTCCATTCAACGGCAGGCGGATATGTGTATGGAGATNCGAAGTAATACGGATGCCGTTGAGGAGAGTATNAGGAATCTGACAGCAGCTTCCGACAGGGCGAGTGAAATGGTAACNCAGGGTGCCGATGTTGTNGAGAGTCTGAGAAAGCAGNCTGAGAACGTGGAGGCAGCCAGCGGAGCGACCGTNGAAGTNAGCAANATGCTTAGCCATAAGGTGGAAGAGGTGCAGAATTTCATCGGCGCTATTCTGTCCATTTCCAGCCAGACGAATCTGCTGGCGCTCAATGCTTCCATAGAGGCAGCACGTGCCGGAGAGGCAGGAAGAGGGTTTGCGGTGGTTGCCGAGGAGATCAGGCAGCTTTCAGAGCAGACTAAGGATGCTTCCAACAGCATTACCAATATTATCAATGAATTGATTCTGGATACGAAGAGTGTAAATGAGAGTGTAGACAGTGCACAACAGTCTATTAACAAACAGACTGAACTGATCGAGGCTACCAAGGAGAAATTCGAGGCAGTTGATGAAGAAGTACAGAATATGGTAAACAATATAAGAGACAGTGAAAGGATTATCGCGAGCATTATCGACAGCACCAATGCGATCTCGGACGATATCTCACAGTTGTCTGCGGCAAGTGAAGAAGTGGCGGCTTCCAGCATGGAAGGACTTAGGACTTCGGAAGCGACCGTACAGGATATGCAGGCATGTAAGGATATGCTGGAGGAGATATTCAGTCTGGCGAAACAGCTGCAGTAAAGAGTGGATTCGCGGTAAGCGATACAGAACGGATTTGTGATGTGAAAAGAAAATGTAAAACCCGAGGGGATGTTGGTTCTCCTCGGGTTTTTCACTTCAGTTAACAATACTCGCGCATATTGATAAAATTGTAATAGGGAAGTGCATCCTTGGTGTAGCCGTTGGTGTAAATGTGGATGTCTCGTTGTTGTTCCCTCTCACATGCCTCATCTAAAACCTTAGAAAAGAAAGTCTGCGCGAAGGTTTTAGACGGGTTCTGTCCGGACTGGTGTTTTTTGTCATTGGAAGAAACCTTCCTTAGCGGGGAAACAGCCATAACCGCTTCAACTTTATAATTCCTCTCATTTGCATATACTGCGACAATCCCTCCCTGGATGATATATTGTGAACATCTTGTTCTGTTAATAGTATCGGCAGGAATTTTTATTTCTTAACACCATTTTAGCAGATATTAGTTTAAATTGAAAGGGAAAAATCTAAATATTTATGTGAAAATATATAAATTTTCTGTCAAATTGGAGAGAGGGCAGATTGCGACAAACGCTCTCTCGTGTCGGCTTCGTCGAATGGATTTTCTATAATATTCCGGATAGGTGGTGGGAGACGGACGCAACCGCCCTCAATGAGCCATCCGGGCTCGTTTCGGGCTTTGCGGGACATCCGTGTCCCGCAATTGCTGACTGTGAGCGGAATATTAAGAAAATCACATTGGACTGCGCATGACACGAGAGAGCGTTTGTCGCAATCTGCCCTGCACAGGATTTGCGAGCTTGAAGTTATTATTTAGAACGGAACATGCACTCGCTGTATGTTGTCGGTGGTTGAAGGTTGGCTTTTCGATGTTTTGTGTGTAGAGATTATAGCAGTATGCATGGTTGATTTAGGAAAATTTCAGATTATAAAAAATGGGTTGACAAATGACTACCGATGTATTATATTGTAGGTAGTCAAACGTAAACCTGTAATTTAGAGTATGAAATCAGAGGATTAAGAGGGAGAAGGATATGGTCAGATTATCGGAGGCGGAATGGAAGGTGATGAGTCTGTTGTGGCAGGAAGCGCCGCAGACGATGATGCAGCTCACTAATCATTTCAAGGAGACGACGGGATGGACGAAGCATACGGTTATGACTTTCCTCCGGCGCATGGAGGAGAAGGGAGCGATCCACCATGAGGAGGGTGAGCGGGCGAAGCTGTATTATCCGGATGTAGGCAGGGATGAGGCAGTACAGCAGGAGACGGAAGAGTTCTTGGAGAAAGTCTTCGATGGTCGGATGGGGCTGATGCTCAATACCATGGTGGAGAGGAAGGCATTGTCGAAAGAGGAGATTGCGGAGATGTATGAGATCCTGCGCAGGGCGGAAGCGGAAAGCGGTGCTGAATGAGAAGAGTGCGGAGGAGAATGCGGGAAGCTTGTGAGCGGAAGGGAGAGAGTGACAGATGACGGATATGATTGTAAGTGGTACGATTCTGATCTGTATGATTATGATATTGCGGCGGCTGACATATGGCAGAATCAGTATGGGGATGCGTTATGCGCTGTGGCTTGTGGTAGCGGTGCGAATGGTTCTGCCGGTCAGCTTTGGCAGCAGTTCATTCAGTATTATGAATGCAGTGCAGGGAATATCGCAGTATTATGTGGGAACGGCAGGAGCAGAAGAGATACATAAGAATAGTGTGAATGAAAACAACGGAAGCAATGAGATGACCGCAGAGGCATCTGCAAATGCTGGGAATGTGAAGGAGGCTTTGCAGGATACGTCGGCAGGGATAGAATCAGCCCTAACGGCTGCAGGAACGGACGTAAGTGACATGACGGCGGGTATTTCAGGTGCGGAGGCAGACGGTGCAGGAACGGGTGTAAGTGGCATGGCAGCAGATATGGCAGGAGCGGAAACAGATGGTGAAGAGATGGGAGCAACTCTGGCCAATTCATCTGCGGACAGACAGGATAGACAGATATGGTACGGATCGAGGGAAAGGTTCTATGAGAGCTTTCGTTTGGCGGTTGTGATGATATGGGTTATGGGTATGATCGCTGTGGGCGGATTCGCACTGTTTAGACAGGTGCGATTCATCTTGTATCTGTATCGAACCAGAGAGAAGGCACCGACGGACTGTCTGCCGGCGGTATGGGCGAAGCGGCTGGCGGATCATGGGATACAGGTCTGGTTGGTGAATGGGCTGCCCGGTCCGTGTATGGCAGGAAAGGGTATCTATATCAGTCCGGAGCTGTATGAGGAAGAGGAGATCAGGCTTCACATTCTGGCGCACGAATATGCGCATGCCGTGCAGGGAGATACCTTGTGGGCGATGGTGCGCGGCATATTGTGTATGGTCTGGTGGTTTCATCCGCTTGTATGGCTGGCGGCGTATGAGGCGAAGCAGGACAGCGAACTTGCCTGCGATGAGCGGGCGGTCAGGCTGTTGGGAGAGACGCAGCGTTTCTCTTATGGCAGGACACTGCTTGATCTGATACATGTCGAGCATGCACGGATCGGGGCAAACGGCGTGGTGTTGACGATGGACGGCAGCAGCAGGCGGATACGACAGCGCATAGTCATGATCGCGGACGTAAGGAAAAGGAGCAAAATCGTAACGGGAATCGTGACAGTGACCGTTCTTCTGTTGTGCGGATGTGCTTATACCGGAGCGGAAACTGCACAGGAGATTGAGGCCGCAGGACATGATGCAGCGGTACAAGAAGCAATACAGACGGCGGAAGCGGAGCTGGCAACAATACAGGCAGCGGAAGAGGAACAGGCGGCAATACAGGCAGCGGAAGAGGAACAGGCGGCAATACAGGCCTTAGAATCGGAGAGAGCAGATGCGGCACAGATACAGCGTAGGTGGGAAGAATTGAAAGAAATGGAGCGGCTTGCCACAGAGCTGGAGAAAGAGCGGGAAGCGGTGGCAAAAGCCGTGGACGAGGCGGAAGAGGCACAGATGCGGCAGAATCTTGAAGAACTCGAAGCGCAAAAAGCGGAGGAAGCGGCAGTGGTGCTTCAGCGGATTGAGGAGCTTAAAGCGCAAAAGTCGGCGATAGAGGCAGAGGAGGCGCAGATACAGAAGGAGCTTAAACTGATCAAGGCAGAATGGAATCAGGTTACAGCGAAGGAATTTGAAGATATGCTGCAGTCTATGACGGATGATGCGCTTGCAAAGGCGGTGGTGGCTGACGTCACGGCATATTATGATTACCTGTATAACGGCGGGCAATTTCCGCTGGAAGACGGCGTGTGGTATCTGATCCATAAAGATGAGGAATATGGCATAGATTTCTACGGGCTGTATACAGATCAGTATGGCTGTCGTGGTGTGAAGATGGTGATTGACGGAGATGTCAACAGCCTGGATTTGCCGTGGCTGCCGACGGCACTTAAGCCAGAAGTATTTATGCTGGAGCAGACACAGTATGGGCTTCCAAGAACTTTTGCATTTCAGATGTGCCTTATGAATACGGGCAGCAGCGAGATATGGAAGCTCTATCTGGTGGACAGATACGATACGGGAACGATAGATTTGTATGCCTTTGATGAAGAAGATTATCAGAAGCAGTTTCGGGATAAGGTCAGTTTCCGGGTTGATCCACAAAATGGCAAAGTATTGCTGCTGGAAGACGGAGCCGCTGTCAAAGGAGGCATAGACATATCCTTATACAAGGATTATACAGTGGAGGATGTATTCTGGGACGGATCATCAGTGGTATATTCCATAGGAAATGACGGACGCTCAATTAATTTCGTCACTTCCATCGGATTGAAGCTTGCCGAGACGGATGAGATTCAGTATAGTAGACTCTCGCTGATTACCTGTCCGGTACAGATCGGTGAGTGGGGAGAGCGGTCCTTTACGCTGGGCAGCCCCACGGTGGACCCGAAGTTTGTCAATGGGATGGTGCAATCGTTGGAATTAGAATAAGTATGGATTAAGTGGAAAGCAGTTTACAATGTGTATCGTATGGAGCCTTGCCGGTGTTTGTGCAAGGCTTTATTTTATGTGATAGGATAATGAGTATGGATAAGATATAGGAAGCTATTGTTCATTTTTTGAACTTGATTAATACAACCTCATATTAAAATTAATTACTATAAAATAATTGACAAACATAATCCCATCCCTTATGATAAATGAACTGGGAGACAAAACGTTCTCCTGCTATATCACCGCTTACCACATTTTCTATGGAGCGGTATGTGCATTTCGCACGTTCAGACAGTTTCTGTCAGTTTTTCCGACAGGCATTAAAACAAGTATTATAAACACATCAAATGGCAGTTGTATTCTGTTACAATTGTTGGTCTACATCCGGCAATGCAGGATAAATCGTTCAATTTATTTTGCTTTTGTCCGTGTCGAAAGGAGCTCTTATGTCTAAAGAGAAAAAAGCATATCAAAAGAAACAGATCAGTAACAGTAAACGTCATGACAGCAGCAGTAAACTCATTTTCGGAAACGCAGAATTGTGTTCCCAGTTTCTCAGAAATTACATGGATATTCCACTTCTCAAGAACATCCGGGCTGAGGATATCGAAGATGTTACAGAACGTTACATACCTATGTTCACGGAGGAACGCGACTCGGATACGGTAAAACGTATACGGATATCAGAAAAAGACACACTCTTTTTCATCTCCCTTATTGAACACAAGACCAAAGTAGATTATAATGTGAGTATGCAGCTTCTCCGATATATGGTCTATATATGGGAAGATTATGAAAAAGAGATGGAGAAGAAAAAGAAGGGGATCAGCAAAACAAAGGGGTTCCGCTATCCGCCGATTCTGCCTATTGTATACTATGAGGGAAGCGGAAAGTGGACGGCACCCTGCAATATCAGGGACAGAATCTGTTTTGATGAAGCCTTTGAACCTTTCACACCTAAGTTCTTTTATAAGCTGGTGCAGCTCAATGCCTACAGCGTGGACGAACTGGTCGGGAAAAAGGACGAACTGTCCCTGTTGATGCTGATCAACCGGCTGCAGAGCATTGCGGCTTTCAGGGAGCTTGACCTACCAAAAGACTATCTGAAAGACCTGTCAGAGAATTCCACGGATGAACTGCTGGATATCATCGCAAGGGTGACGGCATCCATGCTGAGGCATTTACATCTGCCGGAGGAAGAAGTTACGGAGTTCACTGATCAGGTAAAGGAGCGGGATATGGCAGTATTATTTGAATATTTTGAGGACGTGGATCTACCGGCGGAGCGTAAAAAGGCGAGGGAAGAAGGACGAGCAGAAGGGTTTGCAGCGGGCGAATCTTGTTTCGTCAGGCTGACTCAGCTTCTGCTGGAATCCGGCTGTACGGATGAACTGTCCAGAGCTGTAACTGATCCGGAATACAGGAAAGAACTGTATCGACAATATAATCTGTAACGCAAATTGCCCGCAGACTTTTGAAATTAGGCAGTTGGCGTAAGCAACTAACAATTCCATATAAAATAGCAGTGTTAAGGCGCATGGAACAGTAATGTAGACCATGCGCCTTTTGTTTCTTTTTCATAAAAATAGGGTAAGAAGATTGGTAAATAATACGGGACAAAGTTGCTTGCGAAAAATCACACCATTCTATATAATGAAAGTATGTAGTAGCGCAACCGATTGCGCAACGTTGCGCTGTAGCTCTGTATGGAAGATGCAGGGGTAGTAAAAAATAAAGAATGGGAGGAAGACAATGAGGAAACAGTTAAGACAGTATTTGCGAAGAAGTCTGTGCGGAGTCTTAAGTGCGGCAATGATACTGACGGGATCGGCAATTCCTGATCTGGCAGTGCAGGCGGCTCAGACGAATGTGGAAGATTTCACAGAGGCTGATGAGCAGATCAACGAGACACCGTCCGCAGAGACGAGTGAGAATGATGAGATTGGAAATCCCGATGTTGATAATGATGCTTCGGACGGAGCGGAGGATGCCGATCAGAACGATTCCGGTCAGAAGGACGAGGAGGCTTCGGACGAGCAGGGTGAGGATGGCTCTGTCGGCTCTGAGGATGACGATGAGAAATTGTCTGATGATGAGGCAGACGCTGAAAACGGCGATGACATGGGGAATGATGAAGAAGAGGCTGAGAATACGGCTGGCTTCGAGCAGATTCTTAAGGGTGTTATGGCTGTCAAAGATGGGACAGAATATGGCACGCTGGTTAATGGGGATTTTGAGTCTTGGAATGATTCTGTACCTGAAGCGTGGAAGTTTAGCCCGGATTTTACAGGGAACGACGGAAATGGGTTTAAAACCAAGGAGATTGACGATGCACATGGAAAGAATTCTCTTTATATCTGGAAAAAAGGCGAAGAAACAGAGATATCGATAAGCCAGTTAATCAAAAATATGCAACCCGGTGTATATTTATTAGCATTAGATGCCGGCGGCATATATAGTAAAGACGCGATCACACTGAAAGTAGAAAGTGTGAAACAGGCAGACGAAGCAGACGAAGAGTATTCGGTTGTTGTTGATACTTTAGCAACACAGAGCCTCGGAGAGTGCAATGGCTGGTCGGATTGGAATGAGATCACAACAGATCCGTTCAAAGTAGAAATTGCCGATGGTGCGTCAGAAGTTAGTGTTAAGATTACTATATCGGGTAAGATTGCTGCAGACGGCAAAGAGGAACAATTAAATATAGACAATGTAGAGTTTATCACCTATAAACTTGCAGATCTGCAGGAGCTTCTCACATCTGTAGCTGATCTTAAGGAAGCTGATTATACAGAAGATACTTGGACAACATTTGCCGAAAAGAAGGAAGTTGCGCAGAATTTAGTGGATGACAGTGCGACAACCGATGAGACAAAAGCACTCGAAATCATGCAGGCTTATTTGGCATTGAAAGAAGCCAAAGAGGAACTGAAATCATCGTCAACAGACGTCGAGGTAACTTTCTATTACTATGCTGGTGATATCGATGATGAGATTGGCTTGTATTGTTGGGATGATAGTGGGGAAAGTCATATATCCACAACGGCAGATCCCACCGGTTGGAATGTCTGGAATGCTGACGATACTTATAAAATGACCAAAGTAACGGGCTATGCAGGTTGGTACAGCATTCCGATCAAGTTCAAGGAGAGTGGAGCTAGCGCTGGTTTTCAGGTCTACACGAAAACAGCGGCAAGCGTTACTGAAAACAAGGATACTAAGTTTGAATATAAGTGTGATGAAACCGATAACAAGGAAGCCTATGCTGCTCTGACATCCGGAGAAAACAAGACGGGTGCGGTTAAGAATAGAATCGCATATATCGGAACTTATGATATTGGAAAAGAGGATACAGAAGCAGATAAAGCAGCAATGATTATGAGAAATATCACTCTGAACGTTTACAGTGAAGATGTGATACCCGTGATTCAGCTGGATAATAATTCAGCTGCTGCAAAGTTATCTGTGGTAAATGAGGACGGCAGCATTTCCGATCTTACTCCTTCGGGACAAGATAGCGATCAAAATAATGTCTATGAGATGCAGAAGCTAGAGAATGAGCCCTACTGGTATACCTTATCTTTTTCAGTACCGGGTGCAATCGACTTTGACAAAGTAAAGATTTGCGGATTGTTTGAGAAGACAACAGATGGATATTCATGGCTGAAGGATTTGACTAATGGATATACAGAGGCTAATCAGGGATGGGAAATTGACTTAACTCCCGTCTTTGACGGTAAGGTTTGGGGCAAATATGATTCCAGTACGAAGAAACTCACCTTCTATGAAACCAAAGATGAAGCAGCGGAGAGAATAACGCTTGCAACGCTGAAAGCGCTTCTGGAGTCAGAAGAGATCAAAGCGATCTCAGAAAATGGATCGGAAGTCTATACAGAAACATCATGGACTGCCTTTGATAAGGCGAAGACGAATGCGGAAACTGTTGTAAAAGACAATAGTACACAGGACGATAGTTACGAAAGTACTGCCATCAGTGAAGCATATGTAAATCTTAAAGATGCTGTGAAGAATATGGAAACAGTTGGCGGTGGCGATGATGATACTATAACACTGTATTTCCATTCAAAAGCGCTGAATGATTATACAGATTCAGAAACAGAGACATATCATCTGTATATGTCCACATGGAATAAAGACAAGATTGCTTCCAGTAAAGAAGCGGTTGAGCTTGAGCAGGGGGATTGGGATCCTTATACGGCATTTCTCTTTGATGAAGTAACAGATGAGGCTGCCAATAAGGGCTATAAGAACTGGTATTCTATACCGGTGAAAAGGATTGCCGCCGGTGATGGTGCAAATGGGGATGGATTTATCATTCAGGCCGGTAAGGCGGTAGTCGAGGATGGAAAGACAACGCATACTGCATTAGTACAAGGTGAAGCACTTATTACATTAAGCGCTTGGGAAAATGTGGGTATTTACAGCGTGATAGCTTCCATGGAAAAGGGTAGCAGTATAGCAATTAAGGATGGAAAAGCATTTGGATCCATTCAGGAAGCAGAAGACGACAATAACATTACGAAGAAATTACAGATTCTTGTAAACAAAGCTAAGCTGCTCAAAGAAGTAGACTATAAGGAAGGCTGGGAAGCATTTACTAAGGCGTTAAAAGCAGCAGAGGACGTGTTGAAAGCGGCTGCAGATGCCGAGGAGGACACGACCAAGGAAGCGCCTACCGAGGATCAGGTCAATAAAGCTTATGAGGATTTGGAAGAGGCGATGGACGCTCTGGTTCCTGCGAGATCTGCGGAGATCAATGTGAAGCAGGTGGCGCTGACAGATGACTTTATCACCGGCGCGGATCTGTCATCTTATATCGCATTGAAGGACAGCGGTGTCGTATTCAAGGACGAGGATGGCAAACCACTGAGTGATCAGGGATTCTTTAACTACCTCCATGACGGTGGCACGAACTATGTACGTATCCGTATCTGGAATGACCCGTATACAAGCAGCGGTAATGGATACGGCGGCGGTAATAACGATCTGGAGAAAGCGATAAGGCTCGGACAACTGGCGACCAATGCAAAGATGCGTGTTCTAATTGATTTCCATTATTCAGATTTTTGGGCCGATCCGAAAAAACAGAAAGCGCCGAAGTCATGGGCAGGATATAGCATTGATCAAAAAGAAAAGGCTGTTTATGACTTTACCTTAGACAGCTTAAATGCTTTAAGAAATGCCGGGGTTGACGTTGGTATGGTACAGGTCGGAAATGAGACGAATAACGGCATTGCCGGTGAGACAAACTGGGATAACATGGCAACGCTCTTTAATGCCGGCAGCAAGGCAGTAAGAGAATTTGACGAGAATTGTCTCGTGGCGGTACACTTTACCGATCCGCAGAAAGGATACAGTGCGATTGCAAAGAAGTTGCAAGACTCTGAGGTTGATTATGATGTGTTTGCAAGCTCCTACTATCCGTTCGGGCATGGAGATGCTGCTAACCTGAAGGCTGTATTGACAGAGGTCGTGGAGACATATGGAAAGCAAGTCATGGCCGCAGAGACATCATGGCCTACCACATTGGTGGACGGTGACGGATATGGCACCGCTACGCCACCGACTGTTCCGGAACAATATGAAAGCCAGAATTATGGCGTTTCCGTACAGGGACAGGCGGATGAGATGTACGATCTGATCAAAGCAGTCAACGAAATTAATGATGAATATCCGGAGAGTTCACTCGGTGTATTTTACTGGGAGCCTGCATGGATATCACCGTATTATATTAAAGATGATGAAGGCAATGACATTGACAGTTTATACAAACAGAATTACGACTTGTGGGAGAAGTATGGTTCCGGATGGGCATCCAGTTATGCGGCGGAATACGATCCCGATGATGCCGGAGTATGGTTTGGCGGCAGTGCGATGGACAATTCATCGTGGTTTGATTTTGATGGTACGGCGCTTCCCACGGCTAAGATATACAGCCTGATCAGAACCGGCGCTACGGCAGAGCGGAAGATTGCAAGTGTGGACAGCAATCCCGTCATGAAGGTCGATCTGGGTACAGAGATTAAGTGGAATGAAGTTAAGGTAACTGCAAAATATAATGATAGGACAGAGGAAGACCTTCCGGTTGTATGGGAAGAAAGTGAAACAGAACTGGTCAATACTTATAAAGCAGGCGAGTACATTGTTCACGGTATCGTCTCTGCAGAAGGTAAGAATTATAAGATCACGTTGACGGTTCAGGTACTCAGGGATGCGGCTAACAATATCCTCGAGAATCCGGATTTTGAGAATAGTAAAATGGATCCCTGGGTTGTTGATACACGATTGGGACATGGTGAGACAGAGGCAGATTCTGTAGTGAACGTGACGAAAGAGGATCCGCATAGCGGTACCTTAGGACTGCATTTCTGGTCTAAGATCGGCTTGGATTTCACGGTATCGCAGATCGTAACACCAGAAGCCGGCACCTATACGTTCGGCAGTTATATCCAAGGCGGCGGCGCGGACAGCGAAGATGTTCAGTATGCTTTTGTAAAAGTAACAGATAAAGATGGAAAACTGAAATCCAATCTAAAAACAGCATTTGCCCTAAACGGATGGAACAATTGGGTTAATCCGGAGATTGCAGGCATAACCGTGGAAGCGGGAGATACCATGGAAGTCGGATTGATCATGAAGTCAACCCTGGATGGCGCATGGGGCACCATGGATGATTTCTACCTGTATGGTACACATACGGTTTCCATAGCGGAAAATATCGAGCATGGTACTGTAGAGACAAATGTAGTGAAAGCTGACAGCGGTGATAAGATCACCGTAACGGTTACACCCGAGAGCGGATACTATCCGGCGAAGGTGATATTGTCCGGAGCAAGCATTACAGACAAGACACTGACAAGCAGTAACGGCAGTGTAACTTATGTGCCGACAGCAGGGGAGACTACTAATCAGGCAGTTCTGACATATACTGAGAAGACGGCGGAAGTGAAGAGCGAAACTTTCACGATGCCTAAAGGTAATGTAATGGTCAGTGCTGAATTTGTGAGTGTCTTTGAAGCCGGGGCTGAGAAAATCAGTCTGGATGATAAAGAGAACGGCAAGTATCTTGTAGAGGTAAATGCAGGAGAAAGCAAAGATTCCACTGGTGAGGCACCTATTGCAGATCAGTTCTATACGGGTAAGGATGTTAAGCCGGCGGTACAACTGTCCTATAAAGGATATCAGTTGACATCCGCAGATTATACAGTGAAGTATGAAAACAATAAGAATAAGACCACAGCTGACAGTAAAGCGAAGATCACACTGACGGCGAAGGGCGAGAAGTTTACAGGTACGAGAGAGATTCTCTTTGAAATTAAAGAGGATACGAGAAAAGACTTTAACGCCAAGAAGTTAAAGGTTGTATTTGAGGCTTCCGACAAGAACGGCAGAACGGATAAGGCGGCACAGGCGGTATACTATCTGGGGACGGAAAAGGAGATTGAGCCTAAGATCAGCCTGTATAACGTAGCAGATGATATAGCTGATAAAACGAAAGCAATCGATCCGAGTATGTACGAGGTATACTATCAGAACAACAGGAAAGTCGGTAAGGCAACGCTTGTAGTACTTCCGTCGGAGGAAGCGATGGGCAACCCAGATGGCTACAAAGAGGGTTCGATCACGAGCACATTTACGATCGCCAAGTGTCCGATCAACCAGCAGGATGTGACAATTACGATGTCCGATAAGCCGAGTTACTATACCGGAAGGAAAGCGGAGCCTGCGGTGACTGTGACGTATGGATACAGGGATCAGAACGGAGAAGATCAGACTGTCGCATTGGTAAAAGGAAGAGACTATACGGTTACCTATACCAATAACATGAATGCAAGCGTATATGAAGTGAAGGACGAACAGGGTAATACGACGGGGTATCAGGACATCAATTCCAAGAAAGTGCCCACCGTCAAGATCACCGGTAAGGGTAACTTCGCTGGAGTGAGAACAACATACACTGTTGATGAGAAGGGTAAAGCGGGTAATGATAAGATTACGTTTGAGATCCATCCGAGAAGCATAACCAATACGACGATCACAGTGGCTGATCTGGCGGAAAGTGGGAAAGCGCAGGCACCTAAGATCACTGTCAAAGACAGTGGAAAGGCCGTGGCGGCAAGCCAGTACGTGATCGAGGAAATCGTCAGAACGCATGATGGGGAGAACAAAGCTCTTAGTATAGACGATGAGGCTAATACAATCTTCTCACGTGCGAATAATAAAGGAACACCTAAAGTAACAGCGGCAGGTACGTATCAGATTACCATTGCGGGTAAGGAAAAATCCAATTATACGGATATCAGTGACAAACTTACATTTAAGGTGGTAACGAAGGAGAATCTGATCGCAAATGCTAAGATAACAGTAAGCGGTAAGTTCTATTATACCGGGAATCCGGTTACGTTATCGACAGGCGGTGAGAATCCGAATTTGACAGTCAAAGCGGGTACGGAGACATTAATCGGATTTGCGTCGCGTAGCGCTGCAAAGGACAACAATGGCGTAGAGCAGGACGGTTACTATGTAACCTATGGTAGCAACGTCAGTGCCGGAAGAGCTACAATTACCGTCAATGGTACAGGCAAATATGTAGGTACGAAGACGTCCACATTTATGATCAATAAGAGGACGCTTGCAAAACAGGTCAGTGACAGTGACAAGGATAAGAAGGGCGCGATTCAGACACCTAAATTATCGGTTAAAGTTGTTAAAGAAAAATTAGATGGGGTATGGATTCCGGATGCTGCGGATGCAGCAGATGATGCGAGGGGTGCGTTGATCGATTCGGATAAAGAAGAAAGCGGGTCACTGGAGATTCCTTATACCGGCTACACCATTAATCCGGACTTTAAGTTCAACTCCGATAATTATTATGATGGTCTGGAAGAAGGAAAATCAAATGTTAAGGAAATAGCGTCCGGTGATTATACCGTATCTTATAAAGTGGGTAAATGGACCGATGGTAAAGCTCCTGTCACAGTTACCGTTAAAGGAAAGGGCAACTACAGCGGCAGTGTGAAATTTGATAATCTGTTTATGCTGACGGAAAGAGATTTTAGCGAGCTGAGTATCGAAGTTGCATCTGTAACATATAACGGTAAAGCATTAAAACCGTCAGTTACTTTCTATAACGAGGACGGTAAAGTTGTTGATTTGAAGCTTAATACGGCATACACTGTGGCTTATAAGAATAATAAGGAGGCAAATCAGAAGCCGGATAAGCAGCCTACAGTGACCGTTAAGCAGAAAGGAAAAGGCTGGGGATCAGCGAGCGGTTCTATCACGAAGACATTTACCATCGATCAGGCGGAGATCACCAAGACGGATATCGAGGATGTGAAGTTCCAGACTTTTCTGGGTAAAGCGCTGAAGCCGAAGGTTACTGTCAAAGTGAATGGCAGGAAGCTGAAAGAAGGTAAAGATTATACGTTGACTTACAGTAAAAATGTCAAACGAGGCGGTACGGCAACAGTCACGATCGCGGGTAAAGGTAATTACTTCACGAGACAGCCTATTGTGAAGAACTTTGTAATCAAATAAGCGGTACAAAAAAATAAGCGATATGCACATGAGTCGGTACTAAGAGGTGCATGGTTAAGAGAGAGGCAGAAGTTTATCTTCTGCCTCTCTCTGCGTGTTGTGCATATGTGAGCAACAAAACTGCCTAAGTTGCGCAATAAATGCGCTATAAATTGAGCAAATTGCACTGTGGCAATGCTGGAAAACTAGAATTCATGTGCATAGATAACGAATAAAAGATATGATATAATAAATTCATAGTAATTAATTGCTAATTATATTGGAAAGATTAGCGCAAAGTTGCGCACGTGAAGGAGGGTGCATGAAAGAGAAAAAAGGTATGAAAGGTTTTTTAAAAAAATTACATAAAAATCGGGCATTCTTATTGATGTTATCACCAGCAATTATTTATACCCTGATATTTGCCTATTATCCGATGACGGGTATTGTGATGGCATTTAAAAAGTACAATTATGCGGGCGGCATTTGGGGAAGCCCGTGGAATGGACTTGAGAATTTTAAATTCTTTTTCAAGTCCGGACAGGCGGGATTGGTGACCAGAAATACGGTATTGTATAATATTGCATTTATTCTGGTCGGAACGTTTACACAGGTGGCAGTAGCGATCTTTCTGACAGAAATTCGTAACAAAAGTTTCCGGAAGGTATCCCAGTCCATGATGTTCTTACCTTACTTCATTTCATGGGTTATCGTGGGCGTTATGGCATTTAATATTTTCAGTTCGGATTACGGATTTATGAATCGTCTGATCGTAGCTCTTGGAGGCGAGGCGATCCCCTTTTATACGAAGCCACAGGCATGGCCGTTTATTTTGCTATTCTTCAGTGTATGGAAGGGAGTCGGGTACGGTTCAGTCATGTATCTGGCAGCGATCATGGGTATCGACACCTCTATATATGAAGCGGCAGCAATTGATGGAGCCAATGTCTTTCAGAGGATTACTAAAGTGACGATCCCGATGATTATGCCTACGATGGTCATTCTGCTGTTAATGTCTGTAGGCGGTATTTTCAAAGGCAACTTTGACATGTTCTACAACTTGGTCGGTAATAATGGTCTGCTTTATAACTATACGGATGTAATTGATACGTTGACGATGCGCTCGTTGATCAGCAGTAATAATTTCGGTATGTCGGCAGCAATCGGATTGTTTCAGTCTGTACTATGCCTGATCACTGTAACCGTGGTTAATAAACTGGTGAGTAAGTATGACGAAGAATATGCATTATTCTGATTGGAGGATTGGTAATGGCTAATACAAATCATTTGGGAAAAGTGAAAAAGGGCAAAGATGTGATTGCCTTAAATATCATTGCATACGGATTCACGGGACTTCTGGCGCTGATTTGTCTGATTCCCTTTCTGATGGTTCTGTCCGGTTCTTTTTCATCAGAAGCGGCAATCACGCAGAACGGTTTCAGCCTTCTGCCGCAGGATTTCTCTCTGGAGGCATATAAGACGGTGTTCAAAGATCCGATGGTGGTCTTTAGGGCTTATGGGGTCACGATCGGGCTGACGATTGTGGGGACAGCAGTCGGACTTCTACTACAGACTATGACAGCGTATGTACTGTCTAGGAAAGATTTTGAATGGAGAAACGGTTTTTCATTCTTTTTCTACTTTACCACATTATTCTCCGGCGGCCTGGTTCCGACTTTTATTCTGTACACACAGACATTGAAATTGAGAGACAGCTACCTCGCTATGTTACTTCCGTTGTTGTTCAGCGTATATAATCTGCTGATTATGAAGAGCTATATCTCGGCGATTCCGGAGTCCTTAGTTGATGCGGCGAAAATCGACGGCTGTGGTGAGTTCAGAACTCTGTTTCAGGTGGTAATGCCGTTGATTCAGCCGGCACTGGCGACGGTCGGATTGTTTATCGCTCTGGCGTATTGGAATGACTGGTATAATGCGATGCTGTATATCAAAGATACGGACAAATATCCATTGCAGTATTTCCTGTATCAGCAGGTAAACAATATTGAGACTTATAAGAAGCTGATTTCCAACAATGCGGTCAGCAGTTCGGTAGTAAGCTCCATGTCACTGCCGACACAGACGTTGAAGATGGCACTGACTATCGTTGTGACAGGTCCGATCATACTGGCATTCCCGATGGTGCAGAAGTATTTTGTACAGGGTATTACGATCGGGGCGGTAAAGGGCTGATTTATTTGTTAAGGTAACTGACTGTCCGCGCAGACGGACGGCGATATATTATGATTCACGATAAAGGAGGATTATATGAAGAAGAGAATGAAAAAAGTTTTGGCACTACTGCTGGGCACATCCATGACAATGGGGATGCTGGCAGGATGCGGAGCATCAGGTGGCACAGGCAGCACGGACAGCGGAAATGCTGCGGGCAATGGAGAAAGTGCAGCGACAGGTGATGTGGATGCCGGTGGGGCAGACACATCCGATCATGTAGACTTGAAAATGTATCTGCTGGGTGACAGGACACCGGATTTCGATGAAGTCTACGGCAAGATCAATGAGATATTGGAAGAAAAGTTGAATTGTTCCATCAGCGTGGATTTTCTTTCATGGGGCGAGCATGATACAAAGTATTCGCTGCTGTTTTCGGGACAGGAGGATTTTGATCTGATTTTCACCGCTTCCAGCTGGGGGCATTATGAGCAGACAGTTTCACTTGGTGGTTTCTATCCGCTTTCTGAGGAGTTTATTCAGACCTATGCACCGGGGATATGGGACGTGGTTCCGGAAGTGGCATGGGATCAGGCAAGGATAGACGGACAGATCTATATGGTGCCTAATTATACGAATGAATTTGGTCAGGATGTTATCGCGGCGCGCGGAGATTTAATGGAAAAGTACGGTATTTCCCAGATCGCATCCTGGGATGAGCTGAAAGAATTCTATCTGGCGTGTGCGGCGGACGGTATATATGCAAGTCAGGGCGGGCCATGGTGGCAGTATTTTCAGGCGAATGGTTTTTCTACCACGGGCGGAGCTCCTAAGGGCGGAGAACTGATTCTGTACAACTGTCAGGATCCGGAAGACTTGAATTTCTATTATCTGCTGGACTGGGATGGATTTACAGATTATTGTAAACAGGCGAAAGAACTTGCGGATGCAGGATGTTGGTCTTCGGACGTACTGAATTCCAATGATGAGAGACAGGATGGGCTTTTGACAGGAAGAACCGCCGGCATGATTTGGAATATGGGAAGCTGTAAGAATTTTGCAAAACAGGCCAATGAGGAACATCCCGAATGGAATGTAACGATTGCCGATCCGGCTGCATCCCAACCCAAGAAAGCGCAGCCTTATATCAACAACGGTGTTGCAATCAATGTAAACAGTCAGCATAAAGAGCGGGCGATGATGGTGCTGAATGAATTCTATACTAATCCCGCCGTATATGATCTGGCCATGTTAGGAATCGAAGGTAAGCATTGGGAAGCGATAGGAGATGACCAGTATAAGGTAATCGATGAGAGCAACTATGGTGTGTCCAGCAACTGTAACTGGGGATGGAACAATACCACTATCCAGAGAGATGAATACATAGAGAACAGAACGGCAGTGGATGATACTTATGACGCGCTGATGGAGAAGTGGGAAGCCAACGTGAAGGGCGCGCATTTGTATGACGGGTTCAATTTTGATTCTACTAAGGTAAGTACACAGTTTGCGGCTGTAGAAGCGGCGCTTGGTAATTATTATGATCCGCTGACAAACGGACTTGTGGATGATGTTGACGCGACAATCGAGGAGTTCCGCTCCGCATTGGAAAGTGCCGGGATCAGGGATATATTAGAGGAAATGGAAAATCAGGCGGCAACATTTGTTGCAGAGAAGCAGGGTAATTAATCTTTTAGTCTTATTGGGCTGCTAGTTTTATAGCAGCCCATTTCTATAAAAATAACACAATGGGCGGCGGTTATCGGTAAAGGTTGAGGAGAGAAGGTATGACACTGGATGAGATGGCAAAACAACTTGGAGTATCCAAGAGCACGGTTTCAAGAGCTCTTTCGGGTAAAGGCAGGATCGGAGCCGAAACCCGGCAGAAGATACTTTCCTTTGCGGAGCAGCATAATATGCTTCAAGAGACGGAGCAAAAGAAAAATACCGAAACACGTAATTTGGGAGTGGTATTTCCGGCAGATATATACATCAATGGGAATCCGTACTTTCAGGAATGCTTGCTCGGTATTTGTGAAGCAGCATCTTTAATGGAATACAATGTGATGATCATCACGGGGACAGCTGTTGATATTTCGGGTATTCAGAGACTTGTGGAGGAAAAAAAGGTAGACGGCATTATCCTGACGCGCAGTCTGGTGGATGATAAAGCTGTCAAATATTTGATTGATCTGCATTTTCCGGTAGCTATGACGGGACTTTGTGATTATAATGAGGTAATACAGGTGGATACGGATAATGAGCTGGCCTCTGAAAATCTGACTTCGGTGTTGATTGGCAAGGGGTTTCAGAAATTTGCATTGATCGTGGAAGACCTTTCTTACCGGGTCAACCGGAAAAGATATGATGGATTTTGTAATGCACTTTTGAAAAACGGTATTTCGAGAGAAATGCAGATGGTGTATACCGGAAATCTGAAGATGGAACTGCTTGACGGGATTATAAGTGATATTGTAACACATAAAGTCGAATGTATTATTTGTGGGGATGATGTGATTTGCACCCGTATCATGTCAAGGCTTCAGGCAGAAGGGTACAGAATTCCGCGGGATATTGCCATAGCGTCCCTTTATGACAGCCAGAATCTGCAATGCTTTACTCCCGCGATTACCGCGGTGAATGTGATGGGCAGACAAGTAGGTGATATGGCGGCAAGGCAGATGATCTGTTATCTGCAGAAGAAAAAGTATGAGTCAAAAGTAATGATGGATTATGAGATTCTGCTTCGTAAATCTACCAAATAAGGCGTTTGGTGTGAGGAGTGAATACGAATATGGATTTTTATAAGGGTGTGGATATTTCTTCTTTGCTTGAGCGGGAAGAGAACGGATTGAAATTATATACGGAAGACGGAGAAGAGTGTGAGGCGCTTGAACTGTGCAGGCTAAACGGAGTGAATTCTATTCGTCTGCGCATTTGGAATGAACCGCAGTTGATCGAGGAGGCCGGAGGCTATTGTGATTTGGAACACACGGTCGTTTTTGCCAGAAGAATCAAGGCTAAAGGTTTGCACTTTTTGTTGGATTTTCATTATTCGGATTTCTGGGCGGACCCGGGCAACCAGACAAAACCTGCCGCATGGGAACAGCTTGGCAAAGAAGAATTAGTGCGGGCAGTGTATGACTATACAAGAGCTGTGTTAGAACGTCTAAAAGAGGAACAGTGCCTGCCGGATATGGTGCAGATCGGAAACGAAATACGCAGCGGCATGCTTTTTCCGGACGGAGAGGTACCGAACTACGAACAGCTTGCGAAGCTGGTAAATGCGGGAATACGCGCGGTTCGTGATGTGGATGCGGCTGTTCGGGTGATGATCCATCTGGATCAGGGTGGAAGATATTATTATCTGAAAGAGTGGTTTGATGCAATGCTTGATGCGGGAATGGAGCAATTTGACGTGATCGGTCTTTCTTACTATCCTTTTTGGCATGGAACATTTACAGATTTAAAAAATTCCATGGAAGCATTGGTTGAACGATACGGGAAACCGATCGTGCTGGTGGAGGCTGCACACCCATGGAGAAGGAGCGAGGGAGGTTTTATCACTGAGGAGCAGGAGAAGATCGCTGGGTTTCCGGCGGGAATCGCAGAACAGAGTACGGTCATGAGACTGTTGATGAACATCACGGCTTCGATCAAAGATCAGATGGGAATAGGCGTTTACTATTGGGAACCGATTGTGCTGCCGACGAAAGGTCATGGAGGCTGGGGAAGTAACATGGGAATGCTGGACTTAAGCGGCAGACCGCTGCCCGCTTTCCGGGAATTTCTTTTTGACCGGACGAAATTAAGGCAGAAAGATTTCGCCAAAATCTATGATCCGGAGCCCGTTACAGTGGAGCAGGGAGCACATCTGGAGATGCCGGAGACAATAGACGCATTAGGATATGACGGTTATAAATATCCGCAGCAGGTGGTCTGGGAGCCGTTTCTGACAGAAAAATGCGGTGTGTTCAGGGTAAAAGGACACATAGCGCAACTTGAAGAAGATATATATGCTGAAATAGAAGTAGTACAGACACTTCCACAGAAGATCAATCTGATGAAAAATACAGACTTCTCTTCGGATTATGAGAATTGGATGATCGTTAAGAGACCGGACAGGCTCCGGATGAATATCGATCGAAGTGAGAACTGTCTTGAAGTGGATTCGCAGCAAAATTTCTTTTTTGCCATTACACAGGAAGTGCGGATCACACAGAAAGGGCGGTATGGGCTCAGTGTGATGTACAGAGGAACCAACACCACAGGCGTGGATGTGAAACTGTACGGAGAGCAGATCGTGGGAGAAGAGATCGTCAGGAAGGAGAAAAATATCTATCCGACAGATGACAATTGGGTGAAATATGATATAGTTGAGATAGAACTAAATAAGGGGACTTTTATCGCTGGACTGGAAATTAAAGCGCCACCGGTCATGGGAAAGATAAAAGAATTCAGTTTGTATAAAATGAATTAAGTAGATACGAGGAAGACAAATGGACAAGAAAGATGACGTTGTTAGCATTAAAAAGATTGCAGAGGATTTGGGTTTGTCAATGACAACGGTATCTAGGGCAATATCCGGCAGGGGCAGGATCGGAAAGCAGACCGTTGAGCGGGTGCATGAATATATGGAACAGAATGCGTTGGTTCCGAATGTTCATGCAAGGAATCATGAGAGGGAGCGTATGAAAACGATCTGTGTTGCGCTGCCGTTAGAGGGTGATTATGCGGAGCTGCCCTTTTTTCAGAAAATTTTGTTAAGTATCTATGATTTCTTTTCGGCGTATGGTTACTGTGTTACGGTGATCAAGACGACATGGACGGATATTTCCGCACTGCGGGAAGTGGTCGGCAAACATCTCGTAGACGGTGTGGTGCTGACGCGTACGATTACCGATGGATTAGACATTAAATATCTGCAGGAGGTAGGAATGCCGTTCGTTGTGACAGGCAGTTATGACGATGCGGCAGTGCTTCAGGTGGATGTTGATCAGATGAACGGCTGTTATGACTTGACTATGGCGCTTCTGCGTATGGGAATCCGCAATATGGTCTTATTTGAAGCTGAAAAATCCCATGTGGTAAATGTAAGCAGATATAAGGGATTTAAGAAAGCATATGAGGAATATGGTCTGCAAGTGGAACCGGATATGGTCTATGATAATGTGGGCTATGCCTCGGTTGCGGAGGATTTGACGATGAAAGTGGTCAGAAAGGGTGCGGAATGCATTCTGTGTATGGATGACAACATCTGTATGTATGTGCTGAAAGCGCTGCGCAAGCATGGAATTGATGTGCCGGGGAAAATCAAGGTAGCGTCATTTTATAACAGTCGGCTGTTAAATGATTATTATCCGTCCGTAAGTTGTGTGGAATTCGATATCAAGGAACTCGGAAATGTGGCGGGGAAGATTCTGCTGGATCGGCTCAACGGTGATATGGAGCCGAAGCAGATCATACTAGGATACAATATCGTACTAAAGGAGTCTACAAAATAGTGACGGAGGAAGTGGATGAATCGTTTTGAACATATAATTTATGGTGCAGATTATAATCCCGATCAATGGTTGTCTCATCCGGAGATTATTGATGAGGATTTTAGATTGATGCCGAAAGCAGGCATGAACAGTGCTTCGATAGGGATATTTGCATGGAAAGAATTAGAGCCGGAGGAAGGTGTATATTGTTTTGAATGGCTGGATGATATCATGGACCGATTGGCAAAACAGGGCATGAAGGCGGTGCTCGGAACACCGTCAGGGGCAAGACCGTATTGGATGGACAGGGATCATCCGGAAGTTTTGCGAGTATCGGATGTGGGGGATCGTTATTATCACGGAATCCGTCACAATCACTGTTTAACGTCACCTTATTATCGTAAGAAGGTGCACGAAATGAACACTCGTCTGGCACAGCGTTACAAAGATCATCCGGCGCTTGGTATGTGGCATATCGGCAATGAATTTCAGGGTGAATGTTATTGCGAACTATGTCAGGAAGCTTTCCGCAGTTGGCTCAGAGAGAAATATCATGGGGACATACAGGCGTTAAATGAGCAGTGGTGGACGTATTGCTGGAGTCGGAAATACAGTGGGTTTGAGGAGATAGAGGCACCGTCTCCGCGGGGAGAATATCTGATCCACGGGATGAATCTGGATTGGAAAAGATTCGTGACTGCTCAGACGGTTTCCTTTATTAAAAATGAATTGGAACCTATTCGACGCTATACGCCGGATATTCCGGTGACAACCAATCTTATGGGACGAAGCGATACGCTCGATCAGTGGAAACTTGCCGAGATTCTGGATGTAGTATCTGTTGACAGCTATCCGGAATGGTGTGTGAACGGACAGTCTCATGCGAGGGTAGCCCAGTTTGCGGCATTTACATTTGATATTAACCGTTCTTTAAAAAAGAATCTGCCTTTTTACGTGATGGAATGTACGCCGAGTCAGGTGAACTGGTATGATGTCAATAGACTCAAGAAGCCGGGGATGAACGAACTGACTTCCATACAGGCGATCGCTCATGGCTCAGAGAGCGTACAGTATTTTCAGTGGAGAGGGGCAAGGGGCGCCTCGGAAAAATTACACGGAACTGTGGTCGGGCATAACGGAAAAGATTCGACCCGTGTTTTTCGTGAAGTTTCAATACTTGGTGAAAGGTTAAAGAAATTGGATGATGTAGTCGGCAGTATCACCAAATCCGATGTGGCATTAATTTATGATTGGGAAAACAAATGGGCGATCGGAGATCTGATGGGATTGACGAAGCCGCTTGATTATGATGAAATCTGCGAAGAACACTATATCCCGTTCTGGGAGGAAGGGGTTTCGGTAGATATTATTTCAATGGATCATGATTTTACGGAGTATCGGATGATTGTTGCCCCTATGCTGTATTCTGTCAGACCGGGAGTGGCGGATCGACTTAAAAAATATGTTGCGGACGGAGGAACTTTGATCCTGACATTCTGCACTGCGTATGTGAATGAGAATGATCTGTGTTTTCTGGGTGGTTTTCCGGGGGACGGGCTAATGGAAGTTGCCGGTTTGGAAGCGGAAGAGATCGATGCGCTTTATCCGGAGGAATTTAATCAGGTAACTGTACTGTCAGAAGAAACCGGAGCCGAATCGGGCAGTAGCTATCGGAGCTGCTCGCTTTGCGAAGTGGTTAATATGCAAGAGACGTGCAGGAGTCTTGCTGTATATGCAGAGGATTTTTATAAGGAAACACCTGCAGTCACTGTCAACTCTTATGGAAAAGGACAATGCTTTTATTTTGCTACAAGAGTGGAAGTGGAATTTCTGAAGAAGTTCTATCATAAAAGGATAGAGGAGAAAGGAATTTCCAGAAATATGGCGACAACGCTGCCGGATGGTGTTACGGTGCAAAGGCGACAAAAAGGGGATGAGATATTTGATTTTATCCTGAATTTTACAGAGGAAGAGCAGCAGGTGAGATTAGACGAAGATATTGTATATGCGGATGTGCTGGAACGGCAACGGATTACAGAGAAGGAAATCATGCTGCCGGCTTTTGGATATCGGATTTTATCACATAGGAATAAGTGAATGTTCAGAACACATAAGGCGGCAATGCATCGGGAAGTTCTTACGGATTTTCCTCCAGAAGGTGAGAAATATGGAAGAAAAAGGGTAAAATGGATTGCAAAAGATGTTATTTAGACGGGAAAGGGGCGAAAATGATATTTCGTCTCTTTACTTTATATTGTACTTGTTTTGACGGAGTGGTATAATAAGCATGATACTGAAAGCGACAGTCAGAGCGTCTGCATAATACAGAGCCGTGCAAGAAAAGAGGAAAAATCATATGAAAAGAGAAAAAACCAGAAAGATGGGAATCCGGAATAAAATCGTGCTGCCGACAACGGCATTGATTATTATATTATGTCTCGTCATGGGTGTGAATTCTTATAAGCGCACGGAGAATGGTTTGATTGCGATGGGGGTGGAGGAAGCGCGAATGGCGGCTGTGATCTCCACGAAGGTGATTGATACGGAGAAACTGGCTGTATTGGCGCCGGGATCTGAAGACAGCACAGAGTACGCAGACATTCTTGCAGCGATGTCGAGTGTCAGAGAGGAATGCGGCATACAATATCTGTATACATTATATACCGACGGCAGACAAGTGTATTATGGAATCGATACAGATAATACACAGAGTCGCAGCGAGTTCGGCAAAGTTTTTGAAGTGTCTTATCAGGAGCTGCAGGGAGTCTTTCAGGGGGAGGAATACGTACAGGATTATATTGATTCGACGGAAGACGGAGAGCTGATTTCGGCATATATGCCGATTTGGGATGACAGTGGAGCGGTTGTGGGAGTTGTGGGATGTGACTATGATGCTTCCGGCGTCGTACAGCGGTTGAATGATATTCTTAAGCAGACAGTAGCCATTACCGTGATTTGTCTGATCGTTGCGCTGGCGATTATCAATCTCATTGTAGGGAGGATCATAAGGAGCCTGCATACGGTAGACGGTAAGATATATGAGTTGGTGAATCATGAGGGAGATCTTACCCAGAGGCTGGAGATACATACCGGCGATGAGATGGAACTGATCGCAGAGAATGTAAATGCACTTTTAGGATACATAAGAAACATTA
This sequence comes from Lachnospiraceae bacterium, assembly GCA_014804605.1. Classification (GTDB taxonomy): domain Bacteria; phylum Bacillota; class Clostridia; order Lachnospirales; family Lachnospiraceae; genus UBA3282. The sequence continues at coordinate 100,567 of JAAUZM010000029.1, forward strand.
TGATTAATATTTCGGATAATTCCGACAGGCTCAATGAGTCTTCAAGTGCGATAGCAGAGAACCTGTCTCTGGCGGGAGAGAGCATAACGAATGTCTCCGCAACAATGGAGGAGATGAGCGCTGCTATGGAAGAATCCAGTGCATCGTTGGATCAGGTCAATGATTCGATCGGAACGGTATTTGGCTCCATCGAAGAGATTTATCGACAAGCTGAGGATGGAAGCCGTTCTTCCAATGAGATCATGAGCAATGCGTCAGAGGTATATCAGAGCGCCGTGGAGAACAGACGCGATGCGGAAGCGCAGGCAGCAGATATGGCGGCGGCAGTCCAGAATAAGATCGAGAAATCCAAGGAAGTGGAGCAGATCCGGGACCTTACGAAGAATATTATCAGTATTACGTCGGAAACAAACCTATTGGCATTAAATGCCAGCATCGAGGCGGCCCGGGCAGGAGAATCCGGCAGAGGTTTTGCAGTGGTAGCTGATCAGATCGGAAAGCTGGCGACGAATTCGGCTGATGCGGCAACAGAGATTCAGAAGGTGACGGCGGAAGTGATCGCGGCGGTGGATGAACTGGCGGCAGAAGCGGAAGTAATGATCAACTTCATGAACGAGACTGCTATGGGCGGCTATGAGCAGCTTCTTAAGACCAGTGAGAATTACCGGAGTGATGTGGGCAGCATGAATGAGATGATGCAGAGATTTGCGTCAGAGAGCGAAGAATTGCGGCACAGTATGGATATGATCAGAGGATCGGTTGAGGGTATCAAGACAGCGGTGAATGAGAGTGCGATAGGGATCAGCAATGTGTCGGATACAGTGGTCGGTTTAACAGAAAGTGTCAGCGATATCGACAAACAGGCGGATTCTAATCTGGGAGTTTCCGGACTGCTAAGGAGTGAGGTAAGCAAATTTAAATTGCATTGAGACAGAAAAGCGCGATAAGATTCTTTCTTATTGTGCTTTTTTGTGTTAGAATAGTAATGCACCCGATAAGAAGAGGCGGTGCACAGAGAAACTTCGGCTTGACAAAGCCTTACATATCTGGTAGGTTTGTGGTCGGTAACCGAAAGAAAACAGAGGATAACAGACTATATGGAATATAAGAAAATCAATGACGCGACGGTACAGTGTATTGTCACAGCGGAAGATATGCTTGAATATGGGCTGACTCTGTCAGACATATTCGAGAGAAATGAGAAGGGCGAGGGATTTTTGCGGGATATTATTGAGCGCGCGCATGACGAAGTGGGGTATACGTTAAGCGGAGAGAGTATTGCCATGCAGATCACGCCGCTGCAGGATAAGGGACTCGCAGTCACTTTTACAAATGAGAGCCCTATGGGTTTCCGGGATATTCTGCAGCACTTGAAGGAAGTCCTGCAGGGAGTCAGTGCAGAGCTTGGCAGACAGGATGAAGAGGAACGCCGTGCTGCGGGGCAGAAGAAACAGGAAGAATATGAGGATAGCAGGCGGATGTTTGTGTTTGCCACGCTTCATCAGGCCATGCAGTATACTGCGTCCATACCGAAGAATCTGTCTGTAAAGAGCCACCTTTATAAAGAGGGAGAAGCGTATTACCTTGTGATGGAGAAGAATCGGCTGTCCTACAAGATGTTTAATAAGATCAGTGCGCAGGCAGTGGAGTTCGGTAACCTGATCGCGGTTTCCGAGGAGAGAATGCTGTACTTAGAAGAGCATGGCGAGTGTCTGATCGCAGACCGGGCGGTAAGCAAACTGCGTAAGATATATCTGGCGTAAGAAGAATAGCAATAGCATAGCAATACTGTGATAATGTGTGCTGTCATATCCTTGGCGATCGCAGGGGATGTGGCAGCAATTATCATGTTCGGAACAGACGAAATTATTGACAAAAAAGACAAAACTCTCCTATAACGACAGAGTTCATGCGAATTATATCAAAATTAAATGAAAATAAGAATGGAGTATGTATGAGTAAAAAGGCAAAACAGAAGGAATCATTTGAATCATCACAGGAACCAGAGAGAGCCGTGCGGGAAAGCGGGATGGAAAGCGCGTGGAGAGGTGTACTGGCAGATACAGAGGACCGGAGTCAGAAAATTGAAACGCATATGAAATATGAGGATGCAGGGATAGACGAGCGGATTCTGCGGGCGGTAAAGGAACTGGGATTTGATGAGATGACACCGATTCAGGAAGCGGTGATTCCGCTTTTCATGACAGGAAGGGATATGATCGGACAGGCGCAGACGGGCACCGGCAAGACCGCGGCATTCGGAATACCGATTCTGCAGAAGATCGATCCGGAAGACCGCAATCTGCAGGCCGTGATCCTGTGCCCCACGCGGGAACTTGCCATGCAGGCGGCGGAGGAACTTCGTAAGTTTGCTAAGTATATGCACGGGATCAAAGTACTGGCGGTATACGGCGGACAGGATATCGTAAGACAGATCAAGAACCTGAAATCCGGTGTACAGATCGTAGTGGGCACTCCGGGCAGAGTGATGGATCACATGCGCAGACACACATTGAAAATGGAGCATGTGCATACGGTAGTGCTGGACGAGGCAGATGAAATGCTTAACATGGGATTTCGGGANGATATAGAGACGATCCTGCAGGAGATGCCGGAGCACAGACAGACNGGACTTTTCTCCGCGACCATGCCGAAGCCGATACTGGATATTACCAGAACCTATCAGAAGGATGCNGNNTATATCANGATGACGCCCAAGGANGTGACGATTCCNNTNATNAANCAGGCGTACTATCAGGTGCGCAGGCAGGATAANGAGGAAGTGCTGTGCCGGCTGATNGATTATTATGATCCNAAGCGGGCNTTGATCTTCTGCAACACCAAGCGCATGGTGGACGAGCTGACAGAACATTTGAAGNAGCGNGGATATGAGNTGNAAGGGCTTCACGGNGATCTGTCNCANAATCAGAGAGACACGGTGATGAATCTGTTNCGCAGCGGCAGAGCNGGTATNCTGATTGCTACCGATGTGGCGGCGAGAGGGATCGANGTCAGCGATGTGGAGGCTGTCTANAATTATGACGTGCCGGAGGANATTGAGTATTATGTACATCGGATCGGCAGNACGGGACGCGCCGGNAAGACAGGGCGTTCNTTTACGCTGGTAGTCGGCAGGGAAGCATATAAGATCCGGGATATCGAGCGGGTCTGCCATACGAAGATCAAGGANAGGAAGATTCCGAANGCGGCGGATATTATGCAGCGCAAGGCGNCCAAGATATTAAAGGAGGCNGACAGCGTGATCGAACAGCAGGATATCAGCCGCGCTATGGAATATATTCTGGACGNNGTTGCGNTGGGACAGCACAGCGCGCTGCAGATCGCGGCAGCGTTCATGCAGATGAAGCTGGGANATGAGATAGAGGANATCNGGGAAGANAAATTCTTCTTCGACAGAANAGAAGGCAGACGCGGNGCGGGCAGGCAGAATGGCAGAGACNGACGCGGCGGTGNAGGCAGNCNGAACAGCAGAANCGGACGCGGCGGTNNAGGNAGACAGNATGGCAGAGAAGAACGAGACGGCATAGGCAGNCAAAGCGGACGTGGAAGCAGGTCGGATCAAGGCGGCNGGGATCGTGCAAGAGACAGCCGGAATGAGCGAAGCGGAAGAGGTGACAGATCGGGAGTNGGCAGAGGCGCAGACAGACCGCNTGACAACAGAAGTAACGGCAGANATGCNGCACTNCGCATCAAAACCAAGAAACAGGGCACATCATAGCACCAGTTCCTGNCCGTGGTCTTTCAGCCANTTACGGGCGGTACGGTAATCGGGATATACGGATTCTACTTTCTGCCAGAANGCGGCGGAGTGATTCATATGAGTCAGATGGCACAGCTCATGGACGACCACATAATCCAGAATGGCAGGCGGNGCCAGCATGAGCCGCCAGTTAAAGGAGAGNGTGCCTCTGGCGCTGCAGCTTCCCCAGCGGGTCTTCTGATCCCTGATGGTGATGCGGTTGTAGGAGCCGCCGGTGAACTGATGGAAATGAGCGACTCTTTTCGGNAAATANTCTTTCGCCGCGGCGATATAGCGCTTTTCCAAGGCGAGCCGCTGGGTGTCGGTCAGCTCGGAGACGGGACGGTTACGCTGTTTNTCCTGAACTTCCAGATACTTGGTNANGATCCAGATGCGCTTCTCNATGAGCAGATGNGATATTTCCTTCTGTGTGGCGCGNATGGGAACGCGCACCGTGATCTGTCCGTCGGGGGAAATACTGATGGAGAAGCTTCGGCGGTTNCTGCGGATGAGTGTGTAAGGCAGNTCGTAAAGCTTGCTCTGATATTGGATGCGTATTGTGCTGTCGGATTGATTTATCATATGTGACCTCCGGGGCGGTGAATTACATGGTGAACCGCATTGATTATATTATAGCACAGCGGTACAATAGTAACATTATAAGGAACGCAATACTGGACAAAATCCTATCTGATATGCTAGTATGGTGAATGTATGGGGCATTTAAAAACGTTGCGGCATGGACAGCNGGATGACGCGGANGGTATCACAGTTATAGGAGTATAGGCAAGATGGAGCATAATAACAGCAATTTGGCGGAGCGGCAGACACAGACTGGGATTTCGGTAGTGGAGAAAAAGAAGACGAAGCCGGNGGCCGTAGAAAAGAAGACCGGNCAGGCAGAGAATAAGAAGGCNAANCCGNNNNCCGTAGANAAGAAGNCCGGAACCGANGNAGAANAAGAANGCNAAGCCGGCAACNGNAGANNAGAANCCGNAANCNNCGGANAAAAAGAAAGNAAANNCGGNNNCNGTNGAANAGAAGACCGGNNNGGCAAANAAAAAGAAAGTAAAGCCGGCNACCNTAGAAAAGAAGNNCGGACANNCAGNNAAAAAGAAAGNAAAGCCGGCAACTGNAGANAAGANGCCGNNAACNGNNGNGAAAAAGAAAGTAAAGCCGATCTCTGAGGAAAAGAAGACAGGATCGACAGGGGATAAGAAAGGCAAGGCGGAAAGCAGGGAAGATTTTGAGATCCGCATGCAGAGGCGTGACGAATTGCGTGCAAGAAGGCGCGAGGAACGCAGGAGGAAAGTCAGGAGACAGAAGATCGCAATGGCGGTATGTGCCGGAGTGATCGTGGTTGGAGCCATTGCCATACCAATGCTTCTTAGTCTGCCTTCGATGAAGCTGTCCCGCTGTCTTGCCAAGGGAGACAAATATACGGAGCAGGCCGATTACACAAATGCGCAGAGCGCCTATGAGAATGCGCTTAAGATTGATACGGCATCGGTAGAAGCATACCGCGGTATGGCGGATAATTACGTGGCACAGGGCAATATACAGGAGGCCAAACAGATTTTATATACCGGNTGGGAGCAGACACAGGACGAAGGGCTTCTTCATTATTACTGTGTGGAACTGTACAATGAGGCGGTGCATGAGATCAACGAGGGAAATTGTACACTTGCGACTGTAGATAAATGTATTCAGGTGCTGGAACAGGAGCCGGATAATGCGGATGCACCGGGACTGTTATCGACTTGTTATGAGCGTCTGTTCAGGACGGAGGAAGAGGAAGCCGTATGCAGCATGTTTTGTGACGCGGATGCAGCGCAGGATACTTGCAGCTACGCAGAGTATGAGGCGCTTGTGCGCAGAATGCTTGCTTTGTATCAGGCAAAACCTTCGGAGGNGATGAAGGCGGTTCTGGCACAGTATGTACTGATCGATATGCCCTATGTACAGATCAGCATTCCTCATCTGGAAACGTACAGGATACTTCTCACGGAGGTAAACAGTGCGATAAATGACGCGGGAATCACAGAGACGATGGCATGTCTCGCCCGTGCAAAAGAAGTGAGTGATTATTTCGCTACAGCTTTTCAGGAGTTTGAGGCAGGCAACTATGCTTATGCAAGAGAACTGGTGGCGCAGGAATCCTACCAGCAGATCAGAGACAGTTTTATTGAAGAAAACTCCGGTTACTGGGAAGGCTCCATTTATATTCCGGTGAACAGAGAACAGCTTATGCTGCATCGGGAGGACGGTAAGATTCGGTTCTATTTCCTGAGCGAAGAAGATTATGATAATCATCAGGGAATCATCAAGGTCTGGGGCACGAAGCAGGAGGATGACGGCGTACAACGGAGCGTTATTTCCTATGAGCCGGCTGTGGATAGCGGAGAGGATTCTAAGACAGAATATACAGTGCAGTATTTGTACAGTAATGTAAAGATAGGCGGCGAGTATGTGCCGCAGATGAATTATCGGTTCGACACGAAAGTGACCACACAAGAGGGAATCACCACCAACGCCATCGGCGACTGGGGCGGCGAGCATGAGTGGGAGATTGACTATTAAGGAGGAAAACAATTATGACAAAAAAACCGGCAGTATTAATGATTCTTGACGGCTACGGCCTGAATGAGAAGACGCAGGGCAACGCGGTGGCAGAAGCGAAGACACCTGTGATGGACAGGCTCATGGCGGAGTATCCTTTTGTGAAAGGTAATGCCAGCGGTATGGCGGTAGGTCTTCCCGACGGGCAGATGGGTAACTCCGAGGTGGGACATCTGAATATGGGTGCNGGACGTATCGTATATCAGGAACTTACGAGAATCACNAAGGAGATTCAGGACGGCACNTTCTTNGAGAATCCTGCGCTTCTTGANGCTGTGAATAACTGTAAGAAAAACGATTCTTCNCTGCATATGTTCGGNCTGCTGTCTGACGGCGGCGTACACAGCCATAATACGCATCTCTACGGACTGTTGGAGCTGGCCAAGAGAAANAACTTAAGCAAAGTGTATGTACATGCTTTCTTAGACGGNCGTGACACACCTCCGGCCAGCGGCAAGGGNTTTGTGGAAGACTTAGAGCAGGAGATGAAGAAGATCGGCGTGGGTGAAGTGGCAACCGTGACAGGACGTTACTACGCTATGGACAGGGATAACAACTANGACAGAGTAGAGAAAGCATATATCGCGCTTACCAAGGGNGAAGGACTTGAGGCNGCANGNGCTNCGGAAGGCATTCAGGCATCCTATGACAGAGAAGAGACNGACGAGTTTGTGAANCCTACCGTGGTGAAGAAAAACGGTGAGCCGGTAGCTACGATCAAGGACGGTGATTCCGTTATCTTCTTTAACTTCCGTCCCGACAGAGCCAGAGAGATTACCAGAAGCTTCTGTGANGATGATTTCAANGGTTTTGCAAGAGAGAAGAAACTGGATCTTACCTATGTATGTTTCTCGGATTATGATCCTACGATCCCGAATAAAGAAGTGGCATTCCANAAGATNNCAGTAACCAANACNTTCGGCGAGTGGCTTGCGGCANATCATATGAAACAGGCGAGACTGGCGGAGACGGAGAAATANGCACATGTAACATTCTTCTTCAACGGCGGTGTGGAAGAACCCAACGAGGGTGAGGAGAGAATCCTTGTCAATTCTCCGAAGGACGTGGCGACTTATGACTTGAAGCCTCAGATGAGCGCTTACGAAGTTTGTGACAAGCTGGTGGGTTGCATTAAGTCTGGCGAGTACGACGTGATTATCATCAACTTTGCAAATCCNGATATGGTAGGACATACGGGAGTGGAAGAAGCGGCGATTAAGGCTGTGGAGGCAGTGGATGAGTGTGTCGGACGTGCGGTGGAAGCCATTAAGGAAGTAGACGGCGTGNTGTTTATCTGTGCCGACCACGGTAATGCAGAACAGCTCATAGATTACGAGACGGGTGCACCGTTCACGGCGCATACTACGAATCCGGTGCCGTTTATTCTGGTCAATGCTGATCCGGCTTATAAATTGAGAGANGGCGGATGTCTGGCGGATATCGTGCCTACGCTCATTGAGCTTATGGGGATGGAGCAGCCGGAAGAGATGACNGGGAANTCGTTGTTGGTGAANTAAGTTATGGCAGGAAAATNTGCTTGAAATGATNTTGGAAAAGNNAATGNCATAGAACNGTGANGATTTCTGTATAAAATATTTAGAGTATATTAAANGAGGGCATNNNTGGATATTCCATGTATGTCCTTTTTATTGGAAATTCTATGGGATATTTNGAGGCTGCGGTGAAAATATNGCAATTGAGTGAAGTGNATTTTTTGATANNNGNGNAGGGCAGATTNCNCAAAATATTCTCGAAGCTGGCGGGCTNCGTCATATGGATTTTCTAAAATATTCCGGTGAAGTTGTGGNTGNGGACGAAACCGCCCGACATTCGCCNTCCGGGCTCAGGTCGGGCTTTTCGGGACATCCGTGTCCCGAAATTTCTGGATATCGAACGGAATATTAAGAAAATCTCATATTCCTCCGCATGCCAGCTTCAAGAATATTTTGTGCAATCTGCCTTACAAAATTATTAGTTCATAGCCAATACCCTAGCTCGGGCGGATGATAAATTCTTAAGGAGCCCCTTAAAACGCGCCGGCACTTAGTGAGGTATTTCACGAACTTAGTGCCGCTGCGTGTTTTACGGAGCGGGAGCGCGGCGACGAAGATTTTATCATCTGTCCGAGCGACCGTTATTCACAACCCATATCTTTAATTTCTAAATCCCCAATCTCTATTCCCACACTTGACAAACCCGCGCACTTTAACTATACTAAGTGTACCACCACTGATAGTACACTTAGTATTCTCGGTGGGAGGGGGTAAAAGGTAATTCACAGGGAAAGGAGCAGGCATGATATTCATAGATTATAAAGACACCCGCCCGATATATGAACAAATCGTAGAGCGCTATAAGACACTGATCTTAAAGGGCGTTATGCAGCCTGACGAGCAGCTTCCGTCGGTACGCAATCTGGCGATGGAGCTTTCCATTAATCCCAATACGATTCAGAAGGCGTATGCTGAGCTGGAACGTCAGGGATTTATCTATGTGGTAAAAGGCAGGGGCAATTTTGTATCAGGGGACAGCGGGCTGGTGGAGAGACGCAAGAATGAATATGTGGACCAGATCATGGCACTTGTACGGGAAGTGCTGGAGATCGGTATGTCCAAAGCAGAACTCATCCGCCTGATCGAAGTGCTTTAGGCAGAAAGGGAGGAATTTATGATAGAGATACATAACCTGACGAAGACATTTGACAAGATTAAGGCAGTTGATGAAGTCAGTGTAACGATAAAAGACAATACCGTGTTCGGTCTGATCGGAACGAACGGGGCCGGTAAGAGCACCGTGCTCAGAATGGTCTCCGGCGTGCTGCGGCCCGACAGCGGTACGGTGGCAGTGGATAACATGCCCGTATACAATAATGTGGAAGCGAAGAAGAAAATCTTTTTTATAGCAGATGAGCCTTATTTCTTCGCCAATTCCAATGCGCGGACGATGGAACGATACTTCAGCGGTATCTATGAGGAGTTTAATAAAGAGGAATTTTACAAATATCTGGAGAACTTTAATTTGGATCAGAACCGGAAGATCAGCACTTTTTCCAAAGGAATGAAAAAGCAGCTGGCGCTTCTTCTGGGAATCTGCGCGCATACGAAATATATTCTGTGCGATGAGACTTTCGACGGACTCGATCCGGTGATGCGGCAGGGGATCAAATCCATTTTTGCCAAGGAGATGGAAGAGAGGGGACTGACGCCCGTAATTGCTTCCCACAATCTGCGGGAACTTGAGGATATCTGCGATCATGTAGGACTTTTGCATAAGGGCGGCGTGCTGCTTTCTAAAGATCTGGAGGATATGAAGTGCAACATCCAGAAGGTGCAGTGTGTGTTTGCCACGGTGGATGAAGAATTAAAGGCGTTAAACGGCATGGAAGTGCTTAAGAAGGAACAGAGGGGGTCTCTTCGCACTTATACCGTACGAAGCACGCGGGAAGAAGTGACGGCCAGATTTGCCACGGTAGATACCGTATTTTACGAAGTACTTCCTCTTTCGTTAGAGGAGATCTTCATCAGTGAAACGGAGGTAGTGGGATATGACATCAAAAAAATCATTTTGGGCTAGTTGCAAAGAGAACCATAAACGCCGGATCTGGGTGTGGATCGTAGCCGTTCTGGCGCAGTTAATGGCATATGTAGGGGGTCTGACGGTGTATTTGAGCCGAATAGGCAGACGGAACAGCCAGGGATCTTACAAGACATATGAGATGTATAAGGAAGCGATGTATCAGGCGGCGCAGGATGCGTTGGGCTTTCAGGATAAGCTCATGGTTATTCTGCTGCTTCTGGCAGTGACCATAGGTATGCAGGGATTTTCCTACCTCTACGACAGGAAAAAGGTTGATCTGTATCACAGTGTACCGGTAGACAGAAACAGGAGATTTGCGGTGGTCTATGTGAACGGTTTTATGATATACCTGACCTCGGCTCTGGTGAGCCTTTTGATCGGCACGGTGGCGGCAGCGATACAGGGAGCGGTAAACGGCTCTGTTCTGGCGATGATCGGATTCGGATTCATATGGCAGATGTTATTCTTTCTGGTGATGTACCATACGGCGATTCTGGCGGTGATGCTGACCGGTAATCAGTTTATCGGTCTCGGTGTGGCGGGGATGTTGGTGTTGTATGAACTGTTTTTATACTATCTGATAAATACTATGATGGGCGTATTCTTCCGTACCGTATCAGGATTCTATGTGGGACGTGGGCCGAAGCTCTCTGTATTGGAAGATTACATAGATAATGCACGATACATCAAATACACGGCATACAGGGGGAATTTGAAGGAAGTGGCACGGCTTGTATTGCCATACTACGGCAAATGGTTTATACTGGCTGTAGTGATTCTGGCGGCGGCATGGATATGTTATCGGAGACGTCCGTCGGAGGCGGCGGGTAAGGCGATGGCGTTCCCCATGATCGGACAGATATTGAAAGTAGTTACGGCAATTCCGATCGGTCTCGGAATCGGAATGTGGGTACATAATGCGGCGTACGGCAACACGCTGCTGACGGTGGCAAGCATGGTCGGCTGCGGCGTGATCGTCAGTGCAGCCGTGGAAGTAATCTTTGACTTCGATATCAAGAGTCTGTTCAGGCATCCGGCAACCAGCGGTGCGGTTGTTGCGGGAATTGTTGTTGTATTCCTGATTTTTAAGCTGGATCTGTTCGGGTATGATGCATATCTGCCGCAGGCGGACAAACTGGACAGTATCGCCCTCAATGTGGACTACTACGGGCAGTTCTGGGATAATGAGTTTAATTATGTTCAGGCGAATAAATATGCGGAGGAGCATATGTTTATCACGGATATGGAGCCTGTACTGGCGCTCGCCGATAAATCGCGGGGTGAGATGCCGGAGGATATGAAGGATCCCAGAGTGTTCAATATCTTGTATCGTTTAAAATCCGGCAGAAAAGTGGACAGACGTTTCTGGGTGGATATTGCCAATCCTGCCAATGCTGAGAAACTGGATCGGATCGTAGGCTCGCAGGAATTTAAGAACGGCACCTATCAGATTCTGACGGATCAGGATTCCTATGATCAGGTCGTGAGTTTAAGTTACAGCAACGGAGCAGCTAAGGTGGTGCTGCCGACGGCGGATGTGCAGAAATTGAGAGAAGCCTATATCGAAGATATGGAGCAGTTTGATTTCTCACTGGCGGGCACACAGTATGCCTGCGGGCAGATAGTGTTTCAGTTCCCCAATTGGATGGAGGAGCGGATGGACGTGTATGAGAGCTTTGAACATACGATCGCGTATTTAAAATCTCAGGATGCCTATTATCCGTTGCAGTTAAATCCGGAGGATATCGAGAGTATAACAATAACAAATTATCACAATGATTTGAAGGAACAAATGAATGGCGGAGAAGTATGGGCGGCAGGTTATTACAGCATCAGGGAGACAGCAGCTGCCGATTATTCCCATGAGGAACTTTCGGTTTCGCAGACCTTCTATGAACAGGAAGAATTTGCCGGAATCGTACCGGTGATCTATCCCTCCTATATGGGATATTCGACTTGGCATGACGCTAATGAAATTGATCAGAATTACGATATATATATCACATTCAGAAAAGATACGACGTATCCGTATGATAGAGGCAGTTACGGTGTATATTATAAATTCTATACAGGACATGTGCCGGAGTTTGTGGAGGAAGCCACGGCGTTTAAGGCGCAGGGAGAATGAAAGTGATAATATCATAAGCAGAGTTAAAATAAAGCAAAATCATAACTGTTCAGAAGGTGTTTCGTAACTGTGAAGAACAGGGTTTTGAACAGTTACGAAAAATCAAAGAATATAATACCTGCGATGGTAACGCAGGATTAAGAGAAAGGCATATTCATGAATGTAGGACAGGCAGAACCTGTGATCAAAGTCAAGGATCTGTATAAGATATACCGGGTCGGAGAGACCAAGGTGCGGGCGTTAAATGGTGTCAGCTTTACCATCAACCGCGGGGATTTCTGTTCCATCGTGGGAACCTCAGGCTCCGGTAAATCTACACTCCTTAACATGTTGGCGGGGCTGGAAAAGCCGACAAAAGGAGAGATCGTGATCGCGGGGGAGCATATGGAGACGAAAACAGAAAACCAACTGGTGGCGTTCAGGCGGGAGCATATCGGGTTTATTTTTCAGTCGTTTAATCTGATGGGAACGATGAATGCCATTGAGAATGTGGCGCTGCCCCTCACTTTTCAGGGGATGGACAAGAAGAAGCGCAATGCCAGAGCGGAGGAGATGCTTGATCTGGTCGGGCTGACGAAGCATAAGAAGCACAGGCCGAATCAGATGTCCGGCGGACAGCAGCAGCGTGTCGGTGTGGCGCGTGCGCTGGTTGTGGAGCCGGAGATCATCTTCGCGGATGAGCCCACCGGTAATCTGGATTCCAACACTTCGGTGGAAGTGATGAACCTGATGAAAAAGGTGGTACGGGAGAAGAACCAGACGCTTGTTATGGTAACGCATGATAATTATCTGGCGGGATTTGCGGATATCGTCCTGCGGATCAAGGATGGGAAGATCATCGAGATCGAGGACAGACGCGGAGAAGATATGCCGGATCAAATAAGTGCGAATGAAAATACCATTCGCACGGAAGAACCGTCCGCGTAGCGGACTTGCTGCTGGGGCAGCATTCTTCCCGAGGTTGAGAAGTCTTACAGGGGAATTAGGAAGGATAAAGAGGAGCAAGAAAATGAAAAAAAGAGTATGTAGTGAGAGAGAAAGCTTCATGATCAGAAGGGCGATAAACAGGTTGTTACTCGGTATGGCACTTTGTGCGACGGCGGTACTGGCTGTTCCTTCGGTGCCGCAGATTTCCGGGGGAATGTCTTATGTGGAGGCGGCTCCCGAGAGTATCAGCGACAATACGATAAACAATACACCGACCATCGATCGTACCTCGGACAGAATTATTAATGATGATGACAGAGGAGATGCGGATGAGGACATGCTCTATTATATGCAGAGCTTGGAAGTGCGGTATCATCTTGACGCTAAGGTGATGGAGAGTCTGCATAAGGTCTTTGACAGTGCGGTGTACTATATTGCCAATACGGAAATGACGGTTTCCGAGTTATGGGCATATGTAGCTTCAACGAAGGGTGCCATGGAGTCTGCGGCGGTAGCAAATGTCACATCAACCACCAGTGAATTTCTTCAGGTGGCGGACAACTGGCAGACACCGACGGTTAGTGCGGGACAGCAGGTGGCGATCGTCCTGCCGATCATGAACTTCGGAACAGAGGAACTGAATGATTTAATTGTAGAACCGCAGACTTCCACGGTTGTGTCGGAGTGGCCTTTCGAGCCGGATATGACCAATTATCTGCAGACAGAACCCTATATTCCTGGAAATAAGACAAAAGAAGCCGCCATGGAGAACCGAAGGGAATTCACTTTTATTTTTACGGTAAGAAGTGATGTCATGACCGGTTATTATCCGCTGAAATTTAACGTATCTTATACGAAAGCGGGTATCCGCAGTGAGAATCCGGCGGAGCTTACCGTATATGTGCAGACCATCGGTAAACCGGGCAGTGGATTTATCGGCGGCAGCGGGCAGGAGACGACAGGGTCTAAGCCGCGTATCGTGGTAACCGGATTCGAGACGAATCCTGCGGAGGTATTTGCAGGGGATACATTTACGCTGACAATACATGTAAAGAACACGGCCAAGGATCTGGCAGTTACCAATGTACTTTTTGATATGCAGGCGGCGGCGGAAGGCGAGGATAAGACCAATACTTACTCGGCATTCCTGCCGACTTCCGGTGCAAGTTCCGTCTATATGGACAGTATTGCTGCGAACACCGCGGCGGATATCGTGATCGAAATGACGGCGAAGGCCGATCTGGCACAGAAGCCTTACGTGTTGGATGTCAATATGAAATATGACGCAGGTGTCATGTTTGATTTAACGGATAAAGCCAGCGTGTCCATTCCGATCTCTCAGGAGAGCCGTTTCGACACGAGCATACCGGAGGTGGTTCCCACGGATATCACGGTGGGCGGGCAGTCTAACGTAATGTTCAGTATCTATAATACGGGTAAGACGACGCTCTATAACGTGCAGGTGAAATTTGTCGCGGATTCCATCGATGAGGCATCGGCGTTTGTAGGCAATCTGCAGTCGGGTGCGACCGGTAACGTGGATGTGATGCTGACCGGTATCGCGGCTACCATGGATGACGGAACGATCAATATGCAGATATCTTACGAGGATGATGCGGGTAATGTGACCACCACGGAGAAGCCGATCACGCTGTTCGTATCGGAAGAGTTTTACGATGACATGATGATGGATGGCGATATGATGATGGACGGTGATATGATGATGGACGAAGAGGGTGGTCAGAAGATAACCGGTCTGATCATTGCAATTATTGCAGTTGTCGTTGCGGCAGCGGTTGCGGGAGTGATCGTATTCTTACAGATCCGTAAGAAGAAAAAGGCAGCGCAGCTGCTTGCGGAGGATCTGGCGGATCTGGACGATAATAGATGGAATTAAATATAAGAAATAGTGTTAAGAGAAAGGCATGGTTATTTGTATGAAATTCCTTGACCTGCTGCGGATGAGCGGCGGTAATTTATGGAAAAGAAAAATAAGAACCGTATTGACGGTATTAGGCGTGGTCATCGGTGTGGCATCTATCGTGGTCATGGTTTCGTTGGGACTGGGGCTTAGCCGATCACAGATGGAACAGATAGAATCATACGGGAGTCTGACCCAGATCACGGTGCGGGAACCGTGGAACAGTGACAGCTCGGAAGAAAAACGGCTGGACGATGACTTGATACGGGAGATTGAGAGCTTAGAACATGTGGATTCGGTCTGTCCGATTCTGGAAACCAATGCCATAGCCAAGTACGGCAGTTATCAGGGATATTTACAAATCAGAGGTATGCCGAAGGAAACTTTTGAGGAGATGAATATTAACATCGGACAGGGCCGGCTGCCCGGTGACGATGAGACACTCACTTTTTTCTACGGCAACGAGGTACTTCAGAATTTTTATAATACCAAAGGCAGCGGAGGAAGCTATTGGGAGACCGGAGTTCTGCCGGATATCGACCTGATGAATGATACGATCTTCGTGATATTTGATACGAATGCATACTGGTCTGCAGGCAGTACGACAGAAGACGGACAGACCATACCGCAGCCGAAAAAGTATATGATCGAAGCATGCGGAGTGGAAGCGCCCAATGCTGAGGACAGCTGGTCACAGTACGGCTGGTATACTTACTGCGATCTGGAACAGTTGACCGCGCAGCTTAAGAAGATATTCAAGAATAAAGTGATTCCCGGGCAGCCTACAACTAAGACGGGCAAGCCTTACAAGGAAATATTCTACAGTGAGCTGGATGTGAATGTGGATGATCTGAATAATGTCATGGAAGTACAGAATTATCTGACTGATCTGGGATATGAGGCATACAGCAATGCGGAGTGGGTGGAATCGAGCCAGCAGACCATGGGTACGATACAGATGGTGCTTGGCGGTATCGGTGCGGTGTCACTGTTCGTGGCGGCGATCGGTATTACCAATACGATGATGATGTCCATCTACGAACGGACGAAGGAGATCGGTGTTATGAAAGTGCTGGGCTGCGATCTTCGTAATATCCGGAGCCTGTTTCTGATGGAAGCGGGATTTATCGGATTGATTGGCGGAGTGATCGGTCTGGGGTTGAGTTTTACGATTTCCGCCGTGATCAATAAGCTTGCCGCGGCAACACAAGAGTATATGAGCGGCGTATCCTATATACCGTTCTGGCTGGTGGGACTGTCGCTGGTATTTGCGATTCTGGTAGGTATGCTGGCAGGATTCTTCCCGGCGAGAAGAGCGATGAAGCTGAGTCCTCTGGCGGCAATCAGAAATGAGTAGAAAAAAACAATAATAATTAGGATAAGTAAATTATAAAACAGACCTCCTGTGTGCATACTACTATTAACAATAAAAAGGCAGTTGCGCACAGGAGGTTTTTTATGGCTATGAAATTAAGGATCGTAGATGTACATGCAAGAGAGATACTGGATTCCCGCGGAAATCCCACGGTGGAAGCGGAAGTGACGGTGGAAAAAGAGGTGGGCGGCACCCAGTATGTGGGACGGGCGGCAGTGCCCAGCGGTGCCAGTACCGGACGCTTTGAGGCGGTGGAACTCAGGGATGGTGACACCAGATATTTCGGGCTCGGAACTACCAAGGCGGTAAACAATGTAAATACGAAGATCAGAGAGGCACTGATGGGAATGAATGCTTTTGATCAGGGAATGATTGACCGGATTCTAATCGAGCTGGATGGCACGGATAACAAAAGCAATCTGGGAGCGAACGCTATGCTGGGTGTGTCCATGGCATGTGCCAAGGTGTGTGCGCAGGCTATGGAAATACCACTGTATCGTTATCTGGGCGGTGCCTATACGAGACTGCTTCCTGTGCCCATGATGAATATATTAAACGGCGGCAAGCATGCGGATAATACCGTGGATTTTCAGGAATTCATGATCATGCCCGTGCAGGCGGAGAGCTTTGCGGACGGGCTTCGTATCTGTGCGGAGATCTACCATAATCTGAAGAAAATATGCAATGACAGAGGATTGTCCACCGGAGTGGGCGATGAGGGCGGCTTCGCCCCTTCTTTACCGGACGCATTCGCGGTACTCGATCTGATTGTGGAGTCTATCAAGGCGGCGGGTTATACGCCCGGACAGGATATTAAAGTTGCGCTGGACGTAGCGGCATCGGAACTTTATGATGAGGCGGACGGTGTGTATCATTTTCCGGGTGAGACGGAGCTGAAACGCAGACGTGACAGAGTGACGGGAAGCCATGTCACGGAGTGCTATGAGGCGGGCAGTGATTTCGATGACAGCGGAGAAGCACAGGAAATCACACGAAGTACCGAGGAGATGGTGGCGTATTATGAGGAACTGGTGGAGCGGTATCCCATTATTTCCATCGAGGATGGGCTGGCGGAGGATGACTGGGACGGCTGGCAGATGATGACGAAGAAGCTGGGAGACAGCATACAGCTCGTGGGAGATGATCTTTTTGTGACGAATACGAAACGTCTGGATGCCGGGATCAAACTCAATGTGGCAAATGCGATCCTTGTCAAAGTAAATCAGATCGGCACGGTCAGTGAGGCGATGGATGCCATAGAGATGGCGCAGAAGAATGGATATAAAGCGGTGATATCCCATCGTTCCGGCGAGACGGAGGATACGTTCATTGCGGATCTGGCGGTGGCTGTCAATGCGGGGCAGATCAAGACAGGCGCGCCCTGCAGGAGCGACCGTGTGGCGAAGTATAATCAATTGCTGCGGATAGAGGAAGATCTGGGAAGCGTGGCGTGCTATAAGGAGCCGTTTAATAAAATATAAAATATGAGAAATAACAAGAAGAGTACCGGAGTATGCGTGGAGGTATGAAAAAATGTTTGTGTCTGGAAAGCATGGGCACAAGTATGAAATACCGACATGCATTGCTCCGGTATTTTACATGTATTTCTTTTCCGGCTTCAAGTTTTAGGGAATCTCTGGTATAATAAGCGCATGTACAGCGGCTTGCGCCATAAGGATTGAAGGGCAATTCTTAGTGGCGGCATGGCGGGAGAAGGAGGTTAACATGAATTTCGATCCGAACAGCAGTTTTTTATTTATCTTAGCGGCAGTGGTCATTGCATTTGTGGTGGCACAGTCCGTTTTCTTTTTAGTACGTGCATACCGGCACGGTGTATCTATCGGTATGGANAGNGCGAAGCTTAAGAAAACCGTTCTTTCTACGGCAGTCTTTACGATTGCGCCGGCGGTTTCCATTTTGCTCGGAATACTGACATTGTCCAAGTTTCTGGGGATTCCNCTTCCGTGGATCAGGCTGAGCGTTGTGGGNGCCATTACATACGAACTTCCGGCAGCCACCTCCACGGCGACGGCACTGGGGCTTTCCCTTGCGGATACGATNACNGATCCNAAGGCATACACGGCGATCGCATGGGTTATGACGCTGGGGATTATCCCCGGCATGATCATGATTCCCCTTTTCTTAAAGAANATACANGGCGGAATCATGAAGATTAAGAACAAGGACAGCAAGTGGGGCGATCTGTTCATGACATCTCTNTTTCTGGGCATGATCTCCGCTTTTCTCGGCATGGTCTTTACCGANGTGAGAAGCGGGCTGGCGGGCTGGATTCCTATTTTTGTANTGTTATTCTCGGCGCTGATGATGGGNATCTGCGGNGTTCTGATCAAAGTCTGCAAGATGAAATGGCTGGAGACNTATGCNTTNTCCATCAGCATGATACTGGCGATGATTTTTGCCGTTATCATAACACCGATGATCGGTTAGGGAAGGAGAGAAGATACTATGAATACAGCATATAATGATAAATCACATTTTTACGGACGTATCTGGATATTGACGGCGCTTTTCATGCTGCTTTCGGTGCCCGTCATCATCTGNCTGCACTATGATGCATGGCCGGAGGGAAGAGCAGTCCTCAAGGGACTTCTGGGCGTGGCACCTATCTTCTGGACGGTTGCCGTGATCGAAGTGTTCACTTANGGNCCTATGCTCGGAACCGGCGGTTCCTATCTGGCGTTCGTCACCGGAAATATCACGAACATTAAGGCTCCGGCAGCTTTGAACGCCATGGAAAATGCGCAGGTGAAGCCAGGATCGGAAGAAGGGGAAGTAATCTCCACATTGGCTATCGCAACCAGTTCCATCGTAACCACATTGGTCATTGCACTGGGGGTACTGCTGTTGTCAGCTCTTACGCCGGTGCTCAATTCTCCTGTCTTAAAGCCGGCTTTCGACAATATACTTCCGGCGTTGTTCGGCGGATTGGCTGTGGTCTATATCAGCAAGAACTGGAAGCTTTCTCTGACACCGCTTATTTTTATGATCGCACTGTTTCTGATGGTTCCGTCACTGGCGGGTTCCGTAGGGGTTCTGGTGCCGGTAGGTGCGCTGATTTCCCTTGCGGCAGCGCGGATCATGTATAAGAAGAATTGGATATAATTAGTGCAAAGGAGAAGAAAATGACAGGACTTACGATCTTATTAGTTATCTTAGCGGTCATCGTTGTATTTGTTGTGGTGATTTTAATTCGGACGGCGCTTTTTAAGCCTTATCCGGAACCGGAAATGGTGGAGGAGAAGGTAAATCTGAATGAGGACAAGATCATAAAGGATATGTCCGACATGATTAAGTGCAGGACTGTTTCCTATCAGGATAAATCTCTGATCGACCGGAAAGAATTTGACAAATTCCAGACGCTTTTACAGGAACGGTTTCCGAATGTTCATAAAGCATTTCGTTTAGAGAAAATCGGCGACACCGGTCTGCTCTATTACATGCAGGGAAAGAAAAGCGGTGCGCCCGGAGTGTTGATGTCCCATTATGATGTGGTTCCGGTGGAAGAGAAGGACTGGGATAAACCGGCTTTTGACGGCATCGTGGAAGGCGGATACATATGGGGAAGAGGGACCCTTGATACCAAAGGAACACTGTGCGGTGTGATGGAGGCGATGGAACAGCTTCTGACGGAGGGATTCACCCCGGAGCATGATCTGTACCTGTCGTTCTCGGGAGACGAGGAGGTGGAGGGCAGGAGCTGCCCGGCGATCGTCTCTTATCTGGAGCAGAAGGGGATCAAGCCCGCCTTTGTACTGGATGAAGGCGGTGCTGTGGTGGAAAAAGTCTTCCCCGGAGTGGCAAAACCTTGTGCCGTGGTCGGTATCGGTGAGAAAGTCGGCATGAACGTGGAGCTTATTATGAAAAGCGAGGGCGGACACGCATCCACGCCGCCGCCGCATACCATACTCGGACAGCTCTCCGAGGCAGTGGTGAAGATTGAGAAACACCCCTTCAAGGCGCAGTTTACTAAGCCGGTTAAGGAGATGTTTGATACGCTCGGAAGGTATTCGAGTTTTGGAATGCGTATGATATTTGCCAATCTGTGGTGTTTTTTGCCTGTGTTAAATGTCTTTTGTAAAAAAGCAGGCGGCGAGTTGAATGCCATGATGCGGACTACCTGTGCGGTGACGAAGATGGAAGGAAGTAAGGCATTCAATGTGCTTCCGCCCGCAGCATCTGTAGGCATGAATCTCAGACTTCTGGGTGATGATACGCCGGAAAGCGCGGTGGAATATCTGAAAAAAGTGATCTGCAACGATAAGATCGAGGTCAATATCCAGCATGCGATGGAGGNTTCCGGNTANTCAGATACNCAGTGTGAGGAATGGCAGACTCTTAAGAAAGTGATTCACACCACATGGCCTGANGCNATCGTGTCCCCGTATCTGATGATGGCATGTTCCGATTCCAGACATTACAGCCGGATCACCGATCGGATCTATAAGTTCTCNGCGATGGCGCTGTCNAAGGAAGAGNGGGGCATGATCCACGGNAANAANGAGAGAGTTCCGGTGGAGACTATGCTTAAGACGGTGGCNTTTTATATCAGGCTGATNAGGGAGTTATAGAGAAANAGTACGAAAGGCAAGGTNNNATNTTGCNGATTCTGAAAAGCAATAAAGCACAGTATGAATATGATATCCATGCGCTGGTGAAGGCGTTCTATCCTGCATGGGAGCTTAAGGTTCTCACACCGGAATCCGTGGTGAAGGACAGGAGAATACGGGAAACGGCTCCTGTGATGGAATTGGAGTTTGGTGAGACGGAAGTAAAATTTATTATATATCCTGACGTACTTTATGCGGGACAGCATAATGATATAAATGATAGAGGTTTACATAACTCTAAGCATGAGGATAAATACGCCCAGGATAAATCTGCTAATGTGAATACTCCGCATATTTACACATGGTGCAGTACAGATCAAGTGAATATATCAGGGTATAAGGATGAATTCAAGCGCTTCCTCTACACGGCATTGCAGGAAGAGGCAGGAATCACACTCCCGTGGGGGAATCTGACAGGCATCCGTCCCACGAAGATCGCCATGACGATGTTGGATGGCGGCAGCAACGAACAGGATGTGGCGGCATTTCTCCGGGAAAAGCACTTTGTCAGTGAGGAAAAGATCGCCTTGGCAATCGACATTGCGAAGCGGGAACGGGAAATCTTAAGCAGACTGCACTATGAGAACGGTTACAGCCTCTATATTGGTATTCCGTTCTGCCCGACTACCTGTCTGTACTGTTCATTTACTTCTTATCCGATCAGTGTGTGGAGAGAGCGGGTAGCGGATTATCTGACGGCGCTCGAACAGGAGATGGAGGCAGTAGTGCAGATACAGCAGGGAAAGATACTGGACACCGTTTACATCGGCGGCGGTACACCCACAGCGCTGTCTGCGGATGAATTGGACAGACTGATTACAAGATTAAAAAGCACTTTTGATTTTAGCACCGTACAGGAGTTTACGGTGGAGGCAGGGCGCGCGGATAGTATCACAGAAGATAAATTAAGAGTGCTGCGCCGACATGGCGTCACAAGGATATCCGTGAATCCGCAGACTATGAAACAGGAGACACTGAAGCTGATCGGCAGGCAGCATACGGTAGAGCAGGTGATAGACGCTTTCCGGCTGGCGCGTAAGGTCGGGTTTGATAATATCAACATGGATATCATACTGGGACTTCCGGGAGAGACCAAAGAAGACGTGGAGGCGACGATAGAAGCGATCCTTGCTTTGGCACCGGATTCTCTGACTGTGCATTCCCTTGCGGTGAAGCGGGCTTCCGGTCTGCATAAGTGGATCGAGGAAAACGGTGTTACCGCCTACAACAACACGGAGGAGACTATGCGGATCGCGGCAGCAGGCGCACGGGCTATGGGCATGGAACCTTATTATCTGTACCGGCAGAAAAATATGTCGGGTAATTTTGAGAACGTGGGGTATTCCGTGAAGGATAAGTATGGGATCTATAATATTCTAATTATGGAGGAGATGCAGACGATTGTTGCGCTGGGAGCGGGTTCGATTACAAAGAGAGTATATCCTGGCGGACGGATTGAACGCTGTGAGAATGTGAAGGAAGTGGCGCAGTATATCGAGAGAATCGACGAGATGATTGAGAGGAAGAAACAGCTTTTAACTGATTGATGGTTAATATTATCACTTTTTCGAACAGAAGTCCGACACAGGACTGCAGATAGAACTTTTACAGAAATACCTGTTCATTCCGCTTGACATCTTCAAGAAAAGTAAGGTAAAAAGAAATGGATAATTTTTTGATTCTGTGATATGTTATTTATAACAGCATTGAGAAAGGATGATTTATATGGCAACAGCAATAGCGGCAAAAACAGTAGAAAGATCCTCTTCCATAGATGATGCAATGGAAGTGTTGTTTGGTAAACTTGATGAAGCGATTGACGATATGGAAAGCGGAAGAGTACAGACTATAGAAGAGGCGTGGAAGGAAATTGACAGCATATAAGGAGTACAAATGAATAAGCGTTATAGGGTTGTAATCGCTCAAAGCGGCAAAACTGATGTAAAGAATAAAAAACATTATATCATCCAAAATTTCAAGTACCGTGAATATGCGGAAAATTTATCTTTGAGAATCAGAAAAGCCGCTGAGGAATTAGCGATATTTCCAACCAGCCACCAAACAACGGGGTTTCAATATCGTGGATATGATATTTATATGAAAACACAAAGCAATCATCTATTTTTTTATGTAATTGATGATGATAAAGATATTGTAACTATACTCCGTATTTTGCAGGATGGTATGGATTGGGAATACATAATTCAACGGTGGATTCAAATAAATTCATAGTGAAAAGAAATGCTCTGTGTACAACGTGAAGGCGTATGGAACGGAAAACCATGCGTCTTTTTCTTTTGATGGAAGAAATGTAATTTTCCTCTTTCTCATTCAAACCACGCAAATCACTTGCACCTTGCAAACTTGTTTACTATAATTAAACATATAATAGTCGTGCCTGTGAAGGCACTGAACAGTTACGAATAATCAGAAAGGGCAAAGTCTTATGGAGAAGATACATAAAAGAACGCATGGCAGAGCAGCCAGGTTACTTGTGTCTATGCTTGTGGTGGCACTTCTGGCATCAATTGGCGGTACCGGAGTTGTACATGGCGCGGAAAAGTGCACAGTCCGTGTCGGGTTTTTCCCTATGGAAGGTTACAATGAGACCAGAGCGGACGGCAGCCGCACAGGTATGGATGTTGAGTACTTGGAGGCGCTGAGCGATTATGTCAATTGGAACATTGAATATGTGGAATGCGAAAGCTGGGACGATGCCCTGACTATGCTTTTGGATGAACAGATAGATCTGGTGGGTTCGGCGCAGTATTCTGCGGAACGGGTGAAGCTGTACCGGTATGCGAACTTAGCCAGTGGATATACCTTTGGCGTGATTGCCGTAAACGGTGACAGCACATTTGCATATGAAGACTTCGACGCGATGCGCGATGCCACCTTCGGTGTTGTGGGCAGTTACATACGAAAAGACGAATTTTACGAATATATGGCAGATCACGGTATTTCAAGTCTTAAGGTAAAGGAATACGAAAATACGGCAGCTCTGCATGAAGCATTGAATACCGGGGAAATTGATGCCCTCGTACATTCCCTGACGGAGGTTCGCGAAGGGCAGCGTGTGGTCGGCAGGTTTGCGCCCATGCCTTTTTATTACATAACCTATCAGGGTAACGATGAACTGATACGGGAACTCAATCAGGGAATCGCAGATTTGAAGATGAACCGGCCTGATCTGGAAAATGAACTGATGGTAAGGTATTATGACAGCAGACTGGATCAGACGATTCTGTTGACAAATAATGAGAAGCAGTATATTGCGGAAAAAGGGACATTGACCGTAGGATATTTAGATGGTTACTATCCGTTCTCTTACGAGCATGAAGGTGTCTATATGGGGCTTTCCAAACAAATGTTGGAGGAGGTGTCTGTGAGCGCAGGTGTCCTTTTTAACTATGTGAGGATGGAAAGCATGGAGGAGGCTAAGAGAGCCCTGAAAAGCGGTAGTATCGATATCTTAAGCTACTGTGGGGAGACAGTTCAGCGCATGCAGGCAGACGGACTGGCATCCACGAAAGAGTATGCTCAGGTACCCCAAGTCATTATTATGAGAAGGAATGACAAATCAGATTCGATAAATGTTCTGGCTGTGGAAGAAAGCAACGCTTCAGGGGCGGCAGTGCAGAAATTCATCGATGAGAATACGCGTCTTTTGCTCTATTCCACACAGCTGGAGAGCCTGAATGCGGTGATGGCCGGCAAGGCGGACGCTGCCATATGTGATGGGTATCTGGCGGAGTATCTGCTCGGTTCCCAGCTTCGTTTCAACAAGATGGAGATCCACAGTGTGCTGAGCGACGTTCACAGCATCTGTATGCTTGTGGCGGATAACGAGGATTTGCCGCTTCTCGGTATTTTAAATAAGGAGCTGCTCGGGGTCAGCGACAAGATGGTCAATGACTATATGCTTCAGGATAATTTCTATTCCAAGATGAGTATGGCGAACTTTATCAGCGATCACAGTATTCCGATCATTCTTGTCTTGTCGTGCTGTGCTGTGGCAATCATTCTGGTGCTGTTCTTTCTGCTTCGGAACAGTATGCGGGTTCAGAAGCTGATGTACAAGGATACGGAATTTAATGTTTGGAACCTTCATTATTTGAGGTATCGGGCAACACAGAAACTGGCAGCGGACAAAAACAGTAATTATGCCGTCGCCTACACGGATATCGGTCAATTTAAGAGTTACAACGCGTTGTATGGTTGGAATGCGGGACAGCGTATACTGGAAATAATCATCGAGGCGCTCCATGCGGAAATAGATGATAAAAATGAACTCTACGCCAGAAGCTATGGAAGCCATTTTGTTCTTTTTATGAAGTATGATAATGTGGAAGCCCTGCGAAGCCGTCTGATGAACATCGCGGATAAGATATCTTCACGAATCTACGAAAAAGTAGATACCCATATGTCTCTGGCTATAGGTGTAGGCTGTCTGGAGAACGGGGACGACGATTTACAGCGTGCTTTGTCTGAGGGCATACAGCTGGTAGATTCTTTAAAGAGCAGCTACAGCAACGCGGTACAGATTTATGATGACAAGCTGCGGGCACAGCTGAGAGAGACGCATGAGCGGGAAAAGCTTTTGGAATCTGTCGATATCAATAAGGACTTTGTGGCTTATTATCAGGCGAAGGTGGATATTCGTAATGAAAAGATCGTGGGTGCCGAAGCGTTGGTACGCTTCAAGGACCCAACAGCGGATGGAGCCATTCGCACGCCGTGGTTTTTTGTACCCTATTATGAGCGCACCGGCAGGATTAAGGAGATTGATTTCTTTGTTATGGAAAGCGTGTGTAAAATGCTGCGCCGGCGCATTGATGAGGGCAGGAATGTTGTACCGGTGTCCTGCAATTTTTCCAGAATACATTTTACGGAGGATGGTTTCCCTGAAAAGTTTGAGTCCATTATAGACAGATACCGGATTCCCAAAGATCTGATCGAGGTGGAGATTACAGAGACACTTGTGGTAGAGGATGTGCAGCAGCAGAAGGTCAAGGAGACCGTAGACATCCTGCGTGAAAAGGGCGTGCATCTCTCCATAGACGATTTCGGGTCTGGGTATTCTTCACTGGGAGTGTTTGAGCAGATACCGGCATCCGTTATTAAGCTGGATCGTTCTTTCTTGCTCAATAACGAAAATCGTACCAGACAGGTGCAGATCATGAAGAATATAGTAAATCTTGCCAAAGATCTGAACGCCCAAGTGGTCTGTGAGGGCGTGGAGACAGAGGACGATACGGAACTTATGATGGAGATCGGCGCTTATGTGGCACAGGGTTACCGCTACTGTAAGCCGATACCGGAGGATGTGTTTGAGAAAATGCTGGAGGGAAATACTGCCTCGAATAAGTGAAGGATCCATACCCTAAAAGACAGCCGGGTGCGCCCGACTGTCTTTAGTGCTTCTGCCTCATTCTAAGCTTATGCGGCGTCGTGCCGTAGGTTTGTTTGAACATCCGCATGAACTGCTTATAATTTGTTATTCCGTTTTTTTCCAGCAAGAAGGTAATACTCTCATCTGTCTGTATCAATTCCTGATAAAATCGCATAAGACGCACCTGTGACACGTAAGTGAAGAAAGTCTGTCCGGTATATTTTTTAAAAAGGCGGCAGAAATATTCGGGAGTGACACTAAGCTGTGTCGCGATCTGGTTAAGGGATATTTGTTCCCGATAGTGTCTGCGGACATATTGCATGCTCTGTTCAATGCGCAGGAAATCCCGCTCCGTGCGTTTTCTATTTTGTACGCTTAAGAGAGAGGAACCCTTTGTGTACAGAAGATAAAGAAAATAGTAGAGCCGTGTAAAGAACAGCAGATGCCATCCCTTATCCCTGTTCCGATCCAGATCGATAAACTCCCGGAAGATTTCGCATAACCGGAGATTCAGTGAATCGGGAGAGGAGTCATGCGGAAGATATTCAGAAAAGTGAAGCAGCTTCCAGTCTGTGCTAATGCGCTCCAGATGGATGGAAGGAATCTGAAGCAGATAATAATGACAGTCTCCGAGTGCGTGAGTGTAGTGAATATCCTGAGGATTGACGATCAGAATATCGGATGTGAGAAGTTCATAAGAGGCCTCGTTAATATAGGCAGTCATTTTGCCCTTGGCTATATAAATTATTTCGAGGTGCTGATGCCAGTGCGCCGGGACGAGAATATCGGAATTCTCTACGGAAGAAAAAAATACCTGAGTCAGTTCATCATCGTGGATCGTTTCGTGTTCGCAGTGCATGGGTGCCTCCCGGGAAATACCTGTTAAGGTCAATATAATCATAAAATTTATGCTTAATTATAGCTAATATTATATGCAATATCAAGATTGACCTATATTTTAAGCAATATTTATTATAGATTAACAGAGTACTGATACTTATAATGTATTATAAAGTAGAAGAACGGACATTGGCGTATAGTAACGGACAAGCTATTGCGCGGAGTAAATTGTAACGAATAATCAGGCAGAATCTGCCGGAAAAGAGGGATAAGATGGAGAGATGGGCAAGGGCGAAATATCAGCCGAATCTGCCTCTGAATGAGGGGCAACACGTAACTGCATCAAAGGAGCATATCACGCTGTCAAAAGAAGCAGCAAAAGAAGGAATGGTATTGTTAAAAAACGATAAGAATCTTCTGCCGCTTCGTGCCGGTAGCAGAGTGGCTCTTTTTGGTAAAGGAAGTTTTGATTATGTAAAGGGCGGCGGCGGAAGCGGTGATGTGACCGTCTCTTATGTGCGCAATCTGTATGACGGGTTGAAACTTCAGGAGGATACGGTGACATTATATGAGCCACTGTCTGATTTTTATCGCGATGACGTAAAGGAACAGTATGCGAAGGGTGCGGCGCCCGGTATGACAGTAGAGCCGTCTCTTCCGGACGAGCTGGTGGAGGGGGCGAAGGCATTTGCAGACACGGCAATTATTACCATCAGCCGTTTCTCGGGAGAGGGTTGGGATCGTTCCAGTGTGGAGTATGACGGAGAGTATAATCCATGGGAAACGGAAACCAGTATGCCTAAGATTGCAGGAGCAATTTTCGAGGACGGGGATTTCTATCTGACCAAAAAAGAAAAGGAAATGATTCTGAAGGTAAAGGAAAACTTCGCGAAGGTGGCGGTGGTATTAAATATCGGCGGTGTCATAGATAGCACATGGTTCAAAGAGGATAATGCGATTTCCTCCGTACTTGTAGCATGGCAGGCCGGTATGGAAGGCGGACTTGCAGCGGCTGAACTCCTCTGCGGTAAAGCATCTCCTTCCGGCAAGCTTCCGGATACTTTTGCAAGACGTTTAGAAGACTATCCATCCACGGAAAACTTCCATGAATCTCCGCATTATGTAGATTATACGGAAGATATTTATGTTGGGTATCGTTATTTTGAAACGATTCCGGGAGCGGATGGCAAGGTATGCTATCCTTTTGGATTCGGTCTGTCATATACACAATTTGAGATAGTCCCCCGGAGAACTCTGATGGAGGACGGTGTGATCAGGATCACCGTGCAGGTAACGAATATCGGTAAAGCAGAGGGTAAGGAAGTAGTACAGGCATATTACAGTGCACCGCAGGGGATATTGCAGAAGCCATGCAGAGAACTGGCGGCATTTGCAAAGACAAGAAGCCTTCTGCCCGGAGAGAGTCAGACTGTAGTACTGGAATTTGACAGAAATGAAATGGCATCTTATGATGATTTAGGCAAAATCGCGGAATCGGCATATGTGCTGGAAAAGGGAACCTATGAATTCTATGTGGGCAATTCGGTAAGAGATACCTGCAAACTGGACTTTTCCCTGACTCTTACGGATAATGAAGTAGTGGAACAGTTAAGCAGGAAGGCGGCGCCGACCAGTCTGAAGAAGCGTATGCTTGCGGACGGCAGTTATGAGGAACTTCCCTTATCACAGGCGAACGACCCTAACGAGTGCGTGCTTGTAAAGATGGAAGGCGGTACGGAGGAAGCGTTGACTCCTTCAGTCAGAAGCCGTGAAAGCTATCTGCTTCTGAAACCTTATGCAGAAGGGGCAAGACCTTTTATAGAAGTGGCAGAGGGTAAAATGACGATGGAGGAGTTTGTTGCGCAGTTAAGTGATGAAGACCTCATTCATATGCTGGGCGGACAGCCGAACACATCGGTAGCCAATACTTTCGGTTACGGCAATCTTCCGGAATATGGCGTACCCAACATTATGACCGCGGATGGACCGGCGGGTCTCAGGATCTGTCTGAATACTACCGCATGGCCCTGCGCCACACTGCTTGCTTCAACATGGAATACAGAATTGATAGAGCAGGTAGGTAAAGCCGGAGCGGAAGAAGTGAAGGAAAATAATATTGCCGTTTGGCTGACCCCCGCAGTAAATATTCATAGAAATCCGTACTGTGGGCGCAATTTTGAGTACTATTCCGAGGATCCTTATCTGACTGGTAAGCTGGGAATTGCTATGGTGAAAGGAATCCAATCACAGCATATTGCGGCGGCAGTGAAGCATTTTGCATGTAATAATAAGGAAACCAACAGAAAGCACAGTGATTCCAGAGTTTCGGAACGTGCGCTCAGGGAAATTTATCTGAAAGGCTTTAGGATGATCGTGAAGGAGGCTGATCCGTGGGTGATCATGTCCGCATACAATATGATAAACGGGCATCGGTCTTCCGAAAATCATGAGCTTCTGGAAGATATCCTGCGCGGCGAATGGGGCTATAAAGGCATGGTCACCTCAGACTGGTGGACGAGAGGCGAGCATTATAAGGAGATTAAAGCCGGCAACGATGTGAAAATGGCGTGCGGCTTCCCGGAGCGTGTGAAGGAAGCGATGGAGAAGGGCGTGATTGGCAGAGATGATCTGGTAAGATGTGCGAAGAGAGTGCTGGAACTGATTTTGAAGATCGATTAAGAGAAGAGCTGTAAGATCGATTTTGTATGTCGATAGAATAAAACCGGGACGCTTATGATAGGATAGGGCGTTCCGGCTTTTGCATTGTAAGTTGCCTTTAGATCTGGGGAAATTAACTGCGGAATGGATACGGTGCAAACGGAACGATGAGAAAACGTATGGCAAATTATTATTCATGTCCTATGATGAATTATGCGATAAATAGGGATATCAAAGGGAGAAAATTCCTTTGGTATCTTTCTTTTTTATATTGCGTATTTTTATCTGGTTATTATATGTCACATTTTTAACATTTTGTACAATATTTTGATATATGTGCTTTGAAAAAATTAGTAAAATTCAAATGGATAGGTGTAAGTAGCGTATATTTAGGATAAACGCTAAAGGAGAAAGGTACCATGACTGAGAAAGAGTTTTCAAGGCTGTCGCGGAAGGAACTGCTTAAGTTGTTGCTTATGCAGGTCCGGGAACAGAACCAACTCGAAGAGCAAATGGCTGAGATGACTAAGCAGGTTCACGAATGGGAGGAAAGTCGTGGGCGTTTGGAACAAAATTTGGATGCCAAGAATGGGCAGATAGCGGAGTTAGAAAGGTATCTGGGTGAAAAGGACGATCAGATCAAGGCGTTGAAAGAATGTATATCTGAAAGGGACGATCAGATCAAAAAGCTGGAAGGCTGTATATCTGAAAAGGACGACCGAAGTAAGGCATTGGATAACTGCATATCTGAAAAGGATGGCCAGATAGAGGCACTGAAAGGATGTTTGGTTGAAAAGGATGACCAGATCGAGGAATTGGCAGTATGTATTAGTGAAAAAGATAGGCAAATCGAGAAACTGGAAGAGTATTTGCTCAAGAAAGATGAGCAGTTTAAGGAATGTAAAGCGCGCTTGAGTGATAAGGACAACAGGATTCGGGAGTTGGAGGGCACCCTTGAGTACGAGCGTGAACTAAAGAATATTCGGCTTTCAGAGTCCGACGACGCCATCGCTGAGACGGCATTAAAATTGAATGAAATTTTTGAGGCGGCGCAGAAGACTGCAGATCAATATTTAGAGAATATTGCATTGCTCGCTGGGAAGCATGATATTGGGGGTGAAGGCATCCGGAATAAAGCTGCAGTCAAAGAGAAAAGCGAGAGAAAAGAGATTAAAAACGCCGGTTCAGATTTATCCGGCATGATCCGGAATGAGGGAAAAAAGGGATTTGAAGCCTTGAGGCGTGGAATGTCTGATATAAAGCGTAACGTTGGGAAAGATGTAAGGAAAAAGGAGAGATAAACGGGTGGGTGAGAATGGCAGTAAAGTTCCTACGGTGGAGATGATCGAAGCGGAACTTGAGAAAGAGCAGCATAAGAATAAATATCATAAAGCGTTAAGAAGTACGGTGTATGCACTGATTGTTGTGGCGGCGGTAACAGTCATTATCGCGGTTCTGGTATTTCCGGTACTTCAGATTACGGGAACATCCATGACGGATACTCTGCAGAATGGCGACATCGTAATTGCTTTGAACAGCTCCGACTATAAGCTGGGTGATATAGTAGCGTTTTACTATAATAATAATATTCTGGTGAAAAGAGTTATTGCATCCTCCGGCGACTGGGTGGACATAGATATGGACGGAAACGTAACGGTCAACGGAGAAGCAATTGACGAGCCATATATATCCGAGAAGTCGTTGGGTTATTGCGACATTACACTTCCCTATCAGGTGCCGGACGGACGAAACTTTGTGATGGGGGATCACCGGGAGACATCAATGGATTCCCGCAATTCGGCGATAGGCTGCATCAGTGATGATATGGTTGTAGGTAAAATCTTTTTCTGCGTATGGCCTTTTGCGGATCTTGGGGTTGTGAAATGATTCGGTGTGAATAGCAGTAAACAGATATATATATGAAAGGGAGACGGCAATATGAAAAATACAATTTTCGTTCAGGCTGCAAATTTTTTACATGAACGGCGCGATAACAGACGATGGCGGGCAGTTGTAATCTGTCTGGCTATTGTGGTTGTATGTGCAACTGCCTTAGGTCTGTCAAAGAGAGGGCAGGCTTTAACACGCGGGGAAGATGTTCTGAACTGCCGGTTTATTGTACATGAACACGGCGAGAGCTGCTATGATGAAAATGAGAATCTCATATGTACCATGGCGGATTATGTGTTCCATGAACATGATGAATCCTGCTATGATGCGGATGGGGAATTGATATGCCGTCTGCCGGAAATAAAAGAGCATGTACATACGGACGACTGCTTCACATCTGAGGATCTTCTGATATGTGGAAAAGAAGAAAATGCGGGGGCAGAAGAATCGACGGAAAACATGGAGAATCCGCTTGCTGACGATATCAGTGTTGAGGACATTGAGACCGCAGACGCTGTTGCATATGCGGACGAAGACATTGCTGTATATGATGACACTGCATCAGGAGGAGGGGAACTGATTTGCGGATATGCAGAACACACTCATGATGGGAGCTGCTATGAAACTGTAGTGTTATCTTCCGGTCAGGATGAAGTGAGAGAAACATTTATTTGCACGCAGACAGAACACACTCATGATGACTCCTGTCTGGACGAGGAGGGAAACTTGGTATGCGCACAGGAAGAACATGCCCATGGTTCTGACTGTTATGAATATGAAACGATACCCGGCGAAGATGAAGTGAGTGAGATTCTGATTTGCGGGCAGGAAGAGCATATCCATGGTGATGAATGCTATAGCGCCGGGACAGCCACTGATACGACAGACCCGGGTTCAATAGATACAGCAGAACCGGATACGGCAGAGCCGGGTGTAGCAGAACCGGATTCGACGGAGAATACGGAAGGTGTCCATGTACATACGGAGGCCTGCTACAAGACGGTTCGGAAACTGATCTGCGGCGAGAAAGCGGCACATATCCATGATGATAGCTGCTATGATAACAATGGCATTGCGGTTTGCGGTGCACCTTATGTAGAATCGGTAGAGACACATGTCCACGACAAAGAGTGCTTCAAATCCGGTGATGCAGATGATATGGAATATAGTAAGTCTTATAGCAATGATGATATTGTAGTGACTGCGGCCTATAAGAAATCGGCCAATATTCCTGTAGAAGCGAAAATGGATGTGGAGCAGATTATAATAGAAGAAAACGATCTGGAAGAATATAAACAGCGTCTGGAAACTGTGTTAGAGCAAGACGAGATGCCGGCGATGCTATTAAGTCTCCGGTTCAGCACGGATGACGAACTGTTTATACCTGAAGATACCATAAGCCTCACGGTAGAGTTCTTAAAAGACAATATTTATGCCGAAGGGGATATGGCTAAGGTAGCAAGCATTACAGAGAATAGCGCTGAGGCAATTATCAGTGCGAATATAGACGATACACATTCTGTAACTTTTGATGTGGATGAACTTACAGATCTTGCGTTTATCGCATATGAGGAGAAGGAAGCCCGCACTCTGACTTATGAGGGAGCGGATTATATCGTGACGGTCGCTCTCGGCGAGGAGACGTTGGTTCCGGAAGATGCTGAACTGGTAGTAGAACAGATCACAGAAGAAAACGATCCGGAAGCTTACGAAGCATGTTATGGCAGACTGGAAGAAGCAGAAGGCATGTTAGACGAGAATGAAATGCCGGCGCTGCTGCTTGATATGGGAATATATGCAGAGGGTAATGAGATTGTACCGGATGAGACAATGGATGTTACGGTACAGTTCTTGAACCGCGAGATTTATTTCGAAGGGGATGCCGTCAAAGCGGCACACCTCACGGCGGATGGTATTGAACTGCTTGCAGCTTCCGCTATAGATGAAGAGGTTTCCACAACATTTACGGTGGATGCACTTGCAGAATTTGCATTTATTACAGATGGTGATATCCGCACACTGACAGCGGAAGGCGAAGACTTCATCGTGGCTGTAAGGTTTGGTCCGTCTGCAAAGATTCCGGAAGATGCACAGCTTGTCGCAAAGCGTATTACCGAAGAAAATGATCCGGAGCAGTTCACGACAAGAGAGGATCAGCTTCAGGATGAGATCGAAGATGAAATCATTGCTTTAGGCGCACTGTTTGATATTAGCTTCTACGATGCGGAGGGTATGGAAATTGAACCACAGGATGTCGTGGATGTTAAGATTCAGTTGCTTGACAAAAAAGACGTTGAGGAAGCTGACTCTGTTAGGGTCGCCCACTTCGTAGAAGATGAAGAGACTGCGGAAGAGAGTATAGAGATTATTAAAGATGCGGATGTTAGCAAGGATGGGGACGGCAGTCTGTCTACAACCTTCCAGACGGAGAGCTTCTCACTGTATGCAATTACGGTTAATTCAGACGTAATAAATCAGTCTACGCTTAGAAAAGCTATAAAACTGGCTCAGCAAGGAGATTCGGGCTTAGTTAGATTGATGAATGATATTGTCTTTACTAAAACGGCAGATGAGGGTGACGCGGATGGAGCCATGTCAATAGATGCGGGTAAAAGTGTTACTCTCGACCTTAATGGATACACAATTACAGTAGACCCGTCAAATGGTGGCAGCGTTACCTTATTTAACATTAGGGGCAGTTTAAATATAAAGGATTCTTCATCTGGCAAGGAAGTAACAGAGAAGCTGATTGGAGTGTCCAGTAAAGACATGGATAATACTTCGAGGCTTGATTATGATGATGCGAATAATCACCTGAATTTCATGACTTGTTATATTACCAAATCAGATGTGATAGATCCGTCAACCGGAGCAACAAGAGAAGATGTGTATGAATATACAGTATCCGGACACGGAGCAATTGTAGGATCTAAGCAAAATGAAAGTCCGTTGCTCTGGGTGACAGGGCAGGGAACATTGGATATTGATGATGGTGTGATTGTTGGCGGAAACGGGAAACGAGCAGTGGAGATATCAGGTAGCGGTAATACAGCAGTTGCAGATTTACGAGATTGTTATCTGGTTAATAACATTATTACTAATATTAAGGACGTGGGTGGCGGAGCAGTTTACTG
This sequence comes from Lachnospiraceae bacterium, assembly GCA_014804605.1. GTDB lineage: Bacteria > Bacillota > Clostridia > Lachnospirales > Lachnospiraceae > UBA3282. The sequence continues at coordinate 135,415 of JAAUZM010000029.1, forward strand.
TGGAAACGGTGGCACGATCAACGTTCATGATAAGGCGGTCATTTCAGGTAATATGGGTTGGCAAGGGGGAGCAATTTACGTCGGTGCTTCTACGATTAATATGTATGGCGGATATATTACCAATAACGAAACGGCCTTTGGAGCAAATAAAAAAGAAGGAGAGCAAGCTAACTATGGCGGCGGCGGCGGTATACTTCTTCGCAATGCAAGTATTCACATGGAGGGAGGTTTTGTTACCGGAAATAGAGTTTATACCGGTGGTGGCGGTATTTCAATTGAAGGAGATACTGCCAGAGAGCGTCAAATTGTAGGAGGCTTTATTTCGTCAAATTACTGTCTCGGGTCCCGTGGCGACGGCGCCGGTATAGCGCTTTATGATAAATCTAGCATTGAGATTAATGCGGAAGAGGGTAAGAAGGTATACATTACCAATAATGAGGTGTTTGCAGATGGTGACTGGGGCGGCGCCGGAATGTTCGTTGGTGAAAATTCAACAGCAAACTTGTACGATACCTTGATTACAAATAATTTGGCGGAAGGATTCGGGGGAGGTTTGTCGGGCTGTTCTACCGGACGTATTATTAATAGAGGCGAACTGGATGGAGCAGCGATTTTTGATAATACAGCATTGGGTTCGAAGAAGAGTGGTTACTCCTCCTCTAAGAAGGAGGATAAAACATATACCGAGAATAATCCGGCATTCTGGGAATTTGATTCGGATGGCAGATACTACTTTCAGGACTGTTTTACAGCTTTATACACGGAACTGGATAACACGATGCTGGGCAATGGTTCTGAGAACTGGGATGGCAGTATAGATGGAGAAAGAATTGATACGACTGCAAATTACTGGAGTTCTTCCTATATTGCCGGATTAACGGCTTATCCTACCGATGAGGGTAAGAATAACGCAATGAATGCTGCGAATGTTTATATCAACGGAAATCATTCGGTTGTTCATGGCGGCGGCATTATGTGTAATGGAATTATGGTAATTGGTGAACATCCGCATGAAATAGAGATTACTTCGGCTATGAAGTTAAAAGCCAAAAAGAAGTTGGTGAACGCAAACGACGCAAGCGGAAAGCCTTTAGAAATGGATGAGGGACAGTTCTCATTTACCATATATTCCGATGAGGAATGTACGAAGCTCATAACAACGGGAACAAACGATGAGAACGGCAACATCTCATTTGTTGACTTTCTGAAGTTTGACCTGAAGAATGACTTTCCAGAGGAAACAGAAGGAACATACATATACTACATTAAAGAAGATGATGCAGCGCAAAATCCTCTCAACATTGAGATCATATCGGATGATACATTATATCGTATGACAGTTACGGTAACAAAATCAGATCATGGTAAGGTTGCCGGCAGTAATATTGATAAATATATTGATGATATTACACACGTTCTGCTGGAGAAAAAGGATGGAAGTAACTGGGTAACAGTCTATGAAAATACGAATCGGCTTACTAACGAAAAGCATCCAGTTGAACTTAATTTAAGTTCCAGCAATGGAGAGGCTCTTTTTACCAACACAAAATCGGGTGTACTCGAAATCGAAGTTGAGAAAAGATGGAACTATAAAGAGGGTTATGAGCCCGGCGGGGAATCTGGTACAAACGACATAGTGTGGGTTTCGGTAGGGTTGTTTAATGGTGGTAGAGAGTTAGAAGGAATTGATCCTAATTACAAGCGATTAGTATTGAATGCTGAAAATGGCTGGAAAGGCAGCTGGAAAAATCTTTCGCTTGAGGGGAGCCCAGAGGACTACATTGTAATGGAAGTGGAAGTAGGACACGCGGATGGTAGGGTAGAGCCGGCTGATTGGCTGTTTGCACCGACATTTGAATATAGTAATGAGAAGGATGGTGTTGGTAAAGTCACGATCACAAATACTCCTAAAACTAACGGACTTGAGTTTGTCAAAAAGGGCTATGACGGTAAGTTTGTTTATGGGGCTAAGTTCGAGATTTACATGATGGATAAAGACGATAATGAGCCGGATATAAATAAGAAATACAGTAATCCAAACGTGCTTTGGTTTTCCCATGTTTCGGATGGCTATGAACGTATTGATTATGATGATATTACAGATGTAAATTCGGCGCGTACAACAACTACACTTAGTACGAATGTTGAGGGTAAACTTAGGATTGCTAATCTTTGGTGGGGGTCGTTCCTTATCAGGGAGGTTAAGGCACCTGTCGGATACAAACCGGTACATGATCATATTGTTGATTATTCAGGTGGAACTGCCACACAAAAAATGTTGTGTGTACTGCCAAATGGTGAAATCAAACAAAATGGCGTAGATGGTTATATGTGTTCTGTCTTTGAAAAGATACCGGCATCAGAATTGGTCAATACCCCGGAGGATAGAGGCAGTGATTACTTCGACTACGTGAGCGATGTCCTTATATGGAAAATGATCGATCCGGAGGATCAATATGAATTGCCGGAGACAGGTGGAAAAGGAACCATTTATATTAGTATTTTGGGAGGCCTATCGTTCTTTGGTATCGCAGCCTTAATGTATATGACATTTCGGCGTAGAAGGAATGGATTAAGAAGATGATGCAGCTGTAAATCGTGAGGTTTATATATAAGAGGAGGAAGTAATAAGTGAAACACATAAAGAAGTTTATGTGCCTGATACTGGCAGTTGCGCTGGTATTCGGAATGGGAATTACAGTGTTTGCTGCTGAAGAGGGTGCCGGCGCGGAAGGTAAACAGATGACCTATAGGATTACAGCGCCCGCTGTTGAAGGTGGGTATCACTATACCTATGTGGTGTACCAGATTTTTACCGGTGATGATTTAGAGGGTGATGGTTCAGAAGATATCCTGTCCAATATTGTATGGGGACAGAACGGTTCCGGTACTGTCGGCGAGTCGGTTGATCAGGATACGTTGAAAAAGTTGGAAGCTGCGGCGGATAAAAGTGATCAAGAGATACTCAATATCATTAAAACAGATTGCTTGAATGCTGACAGTACTCCTTTTACAATAATTACCTCCGGGAACTCCGTTGAAGTTCCGGCAGGCTACTATCTGATTAAGGATGAAGATAATTCAGTGAATGGGGATGATGCCTACACGACCTATATTATGCAGGTAGTAGGAGATGTAGTAATTAAGCGAAAATCCGGGAAGCCTGTTGTGGATAAGGAAGTTGAAAATGATAAGAATGTCTTTGATGAAACGGCTGACCATGCAATCGGTGAGACCTTCCGATTCAAACTGACTGCTACGGTACCTGCGGAGACAGATCTTGCAGCCTATGAAACATATCAGTTAGTATTCCATGATACGATGTCTGCAGGTGTAACTTTTGAGAAGATTGATAGTGTTACGGTTAAGATTGGTGAAAAGGATAAATCAGTAGATAGCTATTCTTGCACTGCTGTAGAGGAGCAGGCCGGTGGAGAGTGGACTCTTATAATTGATGACTTGAAGGGTATTGTTGGTGATGATTGGGGAAATGTCGAGATAACTGTTGAAGTACTTTACAGTGCGCATCTGAATGCAGAGGCAGTAATTTCTAAAGGTAATGAGACGAATGCAGCGGTAAATAATAATAAAGTTGCATTAGAGTATTCAAACAACCCGAATGTGAATGGAACGGGATTGGGCAAGACTAAAGAAGATACCGTCTTTGTATTCACCTATGAATCAGATTATACAAAGATTGACGGCAATAACAAGGAAGGTTTGAAAGGTGTAACTTTCAAATTGTATAAAGATGAAGAAAAAACTGAGGTAGTTAAATTATTTTTCGATAAGGATAAGAACGCTTATCGCCCGGTTATAGGTGACGAAGAGCCAGTGGAAGAGATGACATCCGGCATAGGCGGTCAATTCAATATTATTGGTCTGGATGCAGGAATCTATTATTTGGAAGAGGTTAAGGGACTGGATGGATATAATAAGATTGAGGAGCTGGTAAAGATTACAATTACAGCAGAACATTCAGAAAACCAATCGGGAGCAGGGGCTGATCTGACACTGACCATACCAAAGACTAAAGATAAAGATTCTCTTGAGATCGAAAATTTTGGCGGCACCACACTGCCACGCACCGGTGGTAGCGGTACAACAATTTTCTATGTATTAGGAAGTATTCTGGTACTGGGATGTGGTGTGATCCTTGTTGTCAGAAAACGCATAAACAAATAATGAACCGGAGTAAGGAGCGTCCGATAAGATGGTGAAATTTTTGAAAAAACATCTGACTACGATTATATTATATTCGGGTTTATTATTCGGACTTTGCTTATTGCTGTATCCACATGTATCGGACTGGTGGAATTCATTTCACCAGTCCCGGGCAATTGTTTCCTATGTGGAGGCGGTCGGGGATATGAGCGGTGAAGACATGGAAATGTTGTTGGAAGAAGCACGGGCGTATAATAGGCGGCTGGCGGCAAAGGGCACCGGTTTCCAGCTCACGGAGGAGGAAAAGGCGGAGTATGAGTCTCTTCTGGACATTTCCGGTACGGGCATCATGGGTTATGTACAGATACCGAATATCAATGTCAGCCTGCCTGTCTATCATGGCACTGATGAGGCAGTTTTGCAGATTGCCGTAGGGCATATCGCGGGAAGCAGTCTTCCGGTTGGTGGTGAGAGCACCCACAGCGTCCTTTCGGGACATCGAGGTCTGCCCAGTGCAAAGCTTTTCACGGATTTAGATCAGATTCAGGAAGGCGATATTTTTTCCGTCACAGTGTTGAATGAGACGATTACCTATCAGGTTGATCAGATCCGCACTGTACTGCCGACAGAAGTGTCGGATCTGCGGATCGTTTCCGGCGAGGATCATTGTACACTTGTCACCTGTACTCCTTATGGCATCAATAGCCATCGGATGCTTGTGAGGGGCAGGCGTATTGAAAATACGGAAGAAGCTGTTATACTGAATGCCGAGGCTGTCCGGATTAAACCCTATCTTGTAATTCCGGCAGTAGGCATCCCGATCGTCTTCGGGCTGTTAGTTACGCTGCTGATCTATTATCATGTCAAACGGCCGGAGAAGACAGAGGAAGAGCTGTTTGAAGAACTTAAAAAAATAGACAACAAAGAGTGAGGAGGATACGCCCATGAAAAAAGAATTCCATGGCAGGCGGACCGGGAGGAGCGGTTTCGCTGGAAGGTCGTTAATGACATTGGCATTAGTGTTCAGCTTAATTGTTACACTGCCTTTTTTGAGCAATGCGGCGGAGAATGATGGCGGCCGGGAAGGTTCGGTGACTGTGAGCGCAGCGAACGCTGATGAGTTTCCTGACTTGGCGGAAGCGGAGTTGGTGATTGATCTGTATAAAGTTGCCGAGGTGTCTATGGTGGATGACGGGTATTCTTATCAGTTGGTTTCACCGTATGCAGGGCTGGTCATTCCTGATGTAATGAATAGCGATAAGTGGCGTAAGCTGTCACAGGAGGCCGCTGAGATTACGTTGGATACAGAGAGCGGGAGCAGCAGACAGGAACCCTATAAGACGGGTGTGACACAGCAGGCGATAGGGGAACTTGAACCGGGGCTTTATCTTCTTGTTGTCAGGAACAACGGAGCGACGAATTATGTTACGACGACGAAGGACGGAGCTGCTATTGTTACCAGAGTCTCTTCCGGTGCGCATACCTATACATTTCTTCCGGAGTTAGTGTCTCTGCCCACGAAGGAGCCTGACGCGAATGGCGTAATCAATACTGATAACCCCGGCGACTGGATCTATGACATTGAGGTTACCCTCAAGCCGGAACAGGAATTAAATAATGGTTCACTGAAGATTGTGAAGACCTTACAGGGCAGTAATACAGGTAAAGAGCCTGAGACCTTTGTATTCGATGTGGAAGCCGTACTAGACGGCGTGAAGGTCTACAGTGACGTGGCCACCATGGTATTCAACGGTCCGGGTGTGCAGGAACTCCTGATAGAGAACATTCCGATAGGCGCAACCGTAACAGTGACTGAGGTATACAGCGGCGCCAGATGCACACTTGTTACATCGGGCACACAGACGGTAACAATTGCGGCGGATGAGATTGTTTCCGTTGCTTTTACCAATAAATATGATGGCAACAACGGCGGGGGGAGTATTACGAACCATTTCCGGCACGAAGCGGATGGTTGGAAGCTCGATCAGTTGTATGATAAATCTCAGAGGTAAGGGGGATGATGGATATGAAAAAAAGAAATATCTTTAAGAATATCTTCCTCGTATCCTTTGCGGCTGTATTGATTCTGACTGCAGGCATAGGAAAGGCGAGTGCATACTTTACCACTTACGCGCGGGCCGCGGGCGGTTATCGTATCAGCATAGACTATGATACGGAGATTGAGGAGAAATTCTCTGACTGGAAGAAGAGAGTTGTCATTAAGAATAAAGACGGTTCCCAACCGGTATATGTCCGTGCGAGAGCATTCTGCGGAGAAGAGTACAGCCTGACTTATTCAGGTGATAAGTGGACTCTTGGGAAAGATGGCTACTGGTATTATAATGACATTCTATACGGCGGAAGCCAGACGGCTGAATTGGTGGTTAAGATTGACAAGATTCCTGAAGGTGTTGAGGAAGCGGAATTAAATGTAGTGGTTATATATGAGTATACACCTGTCAAGTATAATCAGGACGGAAAGCCTTATGCTGACTGGTCGGAAAGGGGGAAAATTGAATGAGAACAAAACTTAAATTCGGATCTCCCAAGCTTACGGCGGCATTATTTATTCTGGCAGGCGTGCTTTTATTCGGAAGCTCTATCGGGGGCGCGAGCGCAGCGCTGACGTACTTCTCTGAATCTTACCGGTCACAGGTGGAAATGTATGATATTGGTGTGACATTGAATGAGAACGGCAAGGGTATCTCCAAGCGGGATTATCAGTCGTATTCAGATGGTCAGTGGGAGGAAGGCGTAGGAGTCCTGCTTGAGAACAGGTGGTCAAACGAGAACCCTTTGAAGCTTGGTACGGCTTATGAGGAGGCTGTCTCTGTCACGAACAGTGGTTCCATTGATCAGTATGTGAGGGTAAGCTTATATAAATATTGGGTTAAGAATGGAGAAAAACGGCAGGATTTAGATCCTGACCTGATTGAATTGAATCTGGCAAACGTAGGATCCGGCTGGATAATCGATGCGAGCGCTTCTACTGCTGAACGAACGGTTCTGTACTATAACAGGATTCTGGGCGTAGGAGAGACCTCTGTTCCGGCAACGAATACATTGACGATTAGCGCTAAGGTGTTGGATGAGGAGGAGCAGTATAATGGAGCGGAATTCAGGATCGAGGCGGAAGTGGATGCAGTACAGACCCACAATGCCGAGGATGCCATATGGAGTGCATGGGGGCGTGGGGTCCGCGTCAATAACGGCTCTCTGAGTCTGAATTAGGAGGGATTACTATGAAAAATAGATTGATTAGTTTGTGCCTTATTCTCCTGCTTATAGGCGGTATATCCTTTCCTGTTCATGCGGAGACCTATCAGGGCAGTTCCGGATGGCGTGTGGCGTTTACTAATGGTAAGAGGCTGGAAAGTAATTTTAAGACCGCAGATCTGGATGAGGCGGTCAGCGGTCTGCAGCCGGGCGATAATATTATCTTTACCCTGCAACTGCAGAATGATTACAGTGAGTCCACTGACTGGTGGATGACCAATGAGGTTCTGCATTCTTTGGAGGATACCAGTGCTAACAGCAACACTCATGGCGGCGCGTATACATACGTCTTAACTTACACGGATAAGGCGGGCGAGGCGGTCACTCTGTTCAGCAGTGAATCGGTCGGCGGCGATATCATAAGCGGCGCCGGAGAGGGACTGCACGAGGCAACGGATGCGATGGAGGATTATTTCTATCTGGATACTCTCTCCACCGGGCAGAGGGGTACCGTCACACTGGAGATTGCTCTGGACGGCGAGACACAGGGAAACGACTATCAGGATACGCTGGCGGATCTGCAGATGAATTTTGCAGTGGAGATAAACTCCAGCGGAAATCGGGTCAGAAGGCTGCGAGAGATGAGTTCGGACTTCTCCTTAAGAAAACTTATAAACGGAGAATATGATTTTGGCTCATCTATTATTGCTTTATCTAACATTGTAAAGACGGGTGATGTAGCACACCTGATGTTGTATGTGATTTTGATGGCTGTCAGCGGAATCGGAATCCTGCTTCTGGCCATATACAGTATGAAGCAGAAAAGAAAAGAAGAAAAGGAGGCGGAGTAGTATGGGAAAGATGAGAAAAAGATTTGGCGTACTGCTTATTGCCGCTTTGATTTTTATTTGTTTTCCGGCTGTTCCCGCAAGGGCTGCATCTGGAGGCTACACTTATACGATCCGCTTATATTCCGGTCAGCAGGGGACATTTGCTAACGGGCAGAGAGTGCTCACTTACGAGGGGCTTTCTTATGGATCGACCGTGACATTTAATCCAAACGACGGTAATGTGGTCTTAAATGACGGCAGTAAATATTATATCAAAGGGATACGTGAGAGTGGAAGAGACAACAATACGGTAAGTTCTCCTTCGTTTACGGTGGTGGGAGACAGGGACTATGTGGTGGCATACGGTTTGCGCGGCAACATGGTGGCGTATACAGTCAATTATGTGGATATAAGCGGAAGTGCGCTGGCGCCCAGTGAGACTTATTACGGCAACGTGGGAGATAAACCGGTCGTTGCTTTCCTGTATATTGACGGGTATCAGCCTCTGGCGTATAATCTGACGAAGACACTTGTAGAGAACGAGGCGGAGAATGAATTTACGTTTGTCTACGAACTGCTTACAGGGGCGCAGCCCAACACGACAGTGACAAGACAGATAGGGTCTGAAACCGGAAGAACAATGGTGGAAGTGATAGAGGGATCTTCAGACCGCAGGACAGGTTCAGATCAGCTATACGATTTTCAAAATGCGGACGGCGATTTGAATGGAATGTCTCTGTCGGAACCGCAGGATATGATAGATCTGGATAATCCGGATGATATGGATATGGACGGTATCTTTCTGGAGGATCCTGCAGTGCCTTTGGCGGATATGAAATTTAAGCTCGGACCTATTGAAGTAGACGCGAGAACGTTGCTTATTTTGTGCGTGATCATAATAGCCGCAGCAGTGATAGCGGCAGCGAGCTACTGGTTCTGGAAACCTTACAGGAAGAAGGATAAGAATGAAGAAGAAGATGCTGCCCAGCCTGTGTAATCTGTTGGGAACCCTGATACTGCTTTTGGTCATTGTTTCCTGTCTGCCGTTGACTGTGCCGCGCCTGTCAGGGTATGAAATTTATGAAATAGTCAGCGGCAGTATGGAGCCGGAGATTCCCGTGGGGAGCGTTATCTATGTAAAAAATGTGCAGCCTGAGGATATTGAGGAAGAAGACGTGATTGCTTTTTGGAGCGGCTCCACTGTCATCGCCCACCGGGTGAGGCAGAATAAAGTGGTGGAGGGAGAGTTCGTTACGAAAGGAGATGCCAATGCCGCCGAGGACTTGAGGGCAGTTTCTTATTCTGAATTGATCGGCAGGGTAGTTTACCACTTTCCGGTGGCGGGACACCTGATGGCGTTGTATACTAGTAATGTTGGTAAGATTTATGTGATTCTTTTTGCAGCGTGTGGTGTTATGCTGAATATGCTGGCGGGATGTCTGCGTGACCGATGAACAATTTATGATTGTAAGAATTGATACATGGAGGGCATAAATGGGAAAAAGGATAAGGTGGATTATGATAATATTGCTTATAGCAATATTTTTGTTTTGTGCCGGATCTCTTGTAGGTGTCCTGAATCAGTATAAGACTGTTGAGCAGGTTTACATCGATTCGGCAAAGCAGTACACGATTGCAGAAGATAACGGAAGCGATGAGACAAATACGGAAACTGAAGAGGAAGCCGAGACGGAAACCGTGACGGAGTACGCTCCGATCAGTGTTGATTTTGAGTCTCTGCAGGAAGTGAACAGTGATGTGGTCGGCTGGATTTACTGTGCGGATACGGTGATTAATTATCCGATACTCGAGGGGGAGGATAACGATTTCTATCTTCATCATACCTATGAAGGGGAATACAGTTCGGCGGGATCTATTTTTATAGAGGCCGCTAATCGACCGGGGTTTGTGGATTCCAACACGGTGATTTACGGTCATCACATGAAAGACGGATCTATGTTTGCTTCTTTGGACAATTGGGCGGATCAGGAGTATTATGAGGAACATCCCGTTATGTGGCTGCTGACGCCTGAACAGGATTACAAGGTCGTTTTGTTTAGCGGCTATACGACATCTGCATATTCGGATACTTACTTGATTTTCACCGGACCATGTGATGAGTTTGACGAGTATCTGGCGGACTGTGTAGAGAAGTCGGATTTCCGGACTGATGTGGAACTGGATCTGGACGGATATTATGTATTGCTTTCAACCTGCGCATATTCGTTTGAGGATGCCAGATATGTCCTGCATGGGATGCTGATTCCGGTGGACAGGCAGCAGGTTGGTTAGGCAGGAGGGATATACATGAAGAAATTGAATAAGGCAGTCTTTATTTTGCTGGCGGTTTCTTTGGTTGCTGTATTGTTGGCGGCGTGTGGTATGGAAGCTCCTGCCGCGTCGGACCGTGAAGCAGGGGGCGCTTCTTCCGATACAGATAGTGGGGCTGGTCGTGATTCCGTCGATACGGACCGTGAATCAGACGATACTTCCTCTGATGTAAGCCGTGAATCAGCACATTCTTCCGCACCCTTTACACCGGCCGGTATTCCGGAGGCGTCAGGCACTGTAGTAGAAGAAAATGATTCTGCCGTGATTGATTATTCCAATACGATGGACGGATATGTGATGGTGGATTTCTCCAAGGACACGGGGAATCCTTTGAAGGTGCAGGTGACAGGTCCTACTACAACTTATACTTACAATTTGGACGCGGGTGAATGGACTGCATTTCCCCTGTCGGACGGTGATGGGAACTATAAGGTGACAGTGTATGAGAGCATGGGCAATGAAAAGTACAGTACAGTATTGGCAGCTTCTTTTCAAGTGACCTTGGATAGTGAGTTTGCTCCTTTTCTTCATGCCAATCAGTATGTTGATTACTGCAATGCGACAGATACGATGGCAAAAACGGCGGAGCTGACGGGCGGGACGACGGATACGTTGGAAAAAGTCGGAAGAATATATGATTATGTGATAAAGAATGTGACCTATGACACGCAGAAGGCTGCCAGCGTAGAGAGCGGATATCTTCCAGTGTTGGATGATGTGCTCGCTTCCAAAAAAGGGATATGTTTTGACTATGCCGCCCTGATGGCGGGTATGCTGCGGAGTTGTGAGATTCCCTGCAAGCTGGTGGTGGGATACTCCGGAAATGCTTATCACGCATGGATCAGTGTGTGGACCGATGAGTCCGGATGGCTGGACGATGTCATCTATTTTGACGGTCAATCATGGCAACGTATGGATCCTACTTTTGCCTCAGCAAACCAAGGAAGTGCTGCCGTCATGGAATACATCGGTGACGGGAACAATTATATGGCGCAGTATCAATATTGAAATAATAGAAAAATATCATGACAGGATTGGAGTTTTATGATGAAGAAGACGATCACACATGAAGCGATATCTTCCCTGTGTCTGGAACTGTCCCTGCTTCTCAACGCAGGCGTAGGATCGGGGGATGCGTTAGCGCTGATTTCGGAAGAGAGCGATTCGGGATATAAGGAACTGTTGGCGGAGATGGCACATAACGTAGATGAGGGGATGTCTCTTTCGGCAGCCTTTAAAGACACCGGGAGGTTTCCATCCTATGTCTGCGGTCTGGTGGAGGTAGGAGAGCAGGCGGGACATAGTGTTGAAGCGCTCGCGGCACTCGCCCGATACTATGAATACAGAGTCAGGCTGGAGCGGAAAATCAGAAGTTCGCTGCTGTATCCGACGGTGATGCTTTTTTTAATGCTGATAGTTATCGGCGTGCTGTTGGTGAAAGTTCTTCCCATATTTGATGATGTCTATAAGTCCATGGGAAGTCGGCTTACCGGCGTGGCGGGCGGATTGCTGAATCTGGGGCAGTGGCTCGATGGAATTATGCCCATTTTGTGGGCGGTTCTTATCGTTTTGGCATTATTTGTGCTGGCTTTTACTGCAGTTGAGCCTTTTCGTGCGCTGTTGGTATCTCGATGGAGGCGCAGACGTGGGGATAAGGGACTGTCGCGGCAGATGAATACTGCCCGTATCGCGCAGGCGCTTTCAATGGGAATGTCCAGCGGTCTGTCGTTGGATGAGTCCGTTTCTCTGGCTGCCGGAATGATGGAGGATGTGGCAGGCGCCGTGAAGAGATGTGAAGCTTGCCGGGAGAAGCTGGAGCAGGGACAACCGCAGGGAAGCGCCCTTAGAGAGAGCGGTCTGCTGCCCGCTTATTTCTGCCGACTGCTGGAGCTGGGAATGAGGAGCGGAGCAGGGGATGCGGCCATGGAGAAGATTGCCAATGACATATCGGAGGAAAGCGATGCGGCGTTGGAAGCAATGGTGAACCGTGTGGAGCCGGCGCTTGTGTTGGTATGTTCTGTGCTGGTGGGATTAATCCTGCTGTCCGTGATGCTGCCGCTTATGCGGATCACGACGATGATAGGATAGTAAAGCAAAGGAACATGGTATCGGGATGAGAAGAAAGAAGAATGGTTTAAATGTAATCCGGGGAGTGTTATTGCCCTGCGTCATTGCCGCGGTGCTTATATGCTTCATTTCCGCGCTGGATAGTCTTGACAGTGGTATGAATGAGGAGAATCTGCGACAGATGGAGGAAGCTCTGCGCAAGGGGTGTGCGACATGTTATGCTGTGGAGGGCGCTTATCCCCCGGATCTGGAATATTTGAAGGAGCATTACGGTATTCGGGTGGATGAGACGAAATATACGGTTTTTTACAATTCGTTCGCTCAGAACCTGATGCCTGATATTACGGTGTTGGAGAATATGCCATGAAGAAAAGAGTGACGGAGTATCATTTTGCAAGTCTGGCTGCTCTGTTATTGTTCGGTGTGTTTGCAGTTTGTGTGGCTATGGTGCTGTTGATCGGTGTAGATGCCTACAGACGGCTGGTTACACGGGATGAGACAGTCCATGACCGTAGCATTAGTATGCAGTATGTAGCCATGAGAGTGCGGCAGGCGGAAGGACCGGACTGTATCAGAACGGAAGAGTTTGGCGGCGTGAATGCGTTGGCGCTCACTGACAGCGCGGGCTGCATTACCCGGGTGTATTACTATGACGGTCATATTATGGAATTGTATACGGATGCCGATAATGTTCTGTCTCCGGCAGCGGGAGAGCAGGTCATGGAGGCTGGGGGATTGGATTTTTCTCTGAATGACGGGTTGTTGACGGTAACTGCCATAGACCCGGAAGGGGAGCAGAGTATTCTGAGGCTGTTCATACATAGCAGAGGGGAGGCTGGAACATGAAGAGTAAAGCGCCTCTGGCATTGATAGAGCAGATCGTGATGGTGTTGGTGTTTGCTCTGGCAGCCGCCCTGTGTATTCAGGCTTTTGTGAAGGCCGATCACATATCCCTGCGAAGTGAGGAGACGAGCTGCGCAGCACTTGCTGCTCAGGATGCTGCTGAACTGATTAAGTACAGCGGCGGAGATATGGAGCATGCCCTGTCACAGGCAGGAGAATTGCTGGGCGGTACTTATGCTCAGGGCATGCTATATATTGACTATGATGAGGATTGGAATCTGACGGAGCAAGACGGCGTCTACCGTCTGACAGCTCAGGGAGTGCCCGTGGAAGAGCCGGGGCTGCAAAAGGCGCTGGTGCAGGTTGTCACAGGTGCCCCGGAGGATTGTGAACTTTTGTTTGCGCTTGAGGCGGCATGGCTGGAGGTGAGTCCCGATGAATGAAAAAGAACGCTTTTCAATGCCCACAACGGGCGGGATCTCTCTGCTGGTGGCATTTGCGGTGCTGTGTCTGACGGTTTTCGCGCTGATGAGTCTGTCCAAAGTTCAGGCGGACAAGCGAATGGCGGACGCGTCCCTGCAGGCAGTGACGGATTATTACGCAGCGGATTGTGAAGCATGGAGGATTCTGGCACTTTTGCTGGAGGGAGAGGTTCCGGAGTGTGTCACGCAGGAGGACGGTGTTTACGCTTATAGCTGTCCCATTTCGGAGACGCAGAACCTTAAGGTGGAAGTGCTCCTAGAAGGGAAGCATTATACGATCCTGCGCTGGCAGGCAGTTTCTGAACGCGAAGAAAGCGGAGGGGAGAGCATGGGTCTGTGGGATGGGACTTTACCGTTTTGACCGGTTGGATGGTATTCATCATACCGACAGTAAAGTTTATAGCTGAGAAGGAGAGAAATAGAAATGACAGAATTGATAGAATATTTACAACGGGCAGTGGTGGATAAGGCGTCCGATTTATTCATTGTAGCCGGAGGAAAAATATCGGAGAAGGTTGAGAAGGTTATGATTCCTATAAGCGAAGAATCGGTAACTCCCGCGGAGGCGGAGCGACTGATTACCGAGTTTTATACGCGTGCGAACCGTCCGATGGAAGGATATCTCGAGCGGGGGGATGACGACTTTTCCCTTTCTATTCCGGGACTTGCCCGTTTTCGTATCAACACCTACCGCCAGAGGGGATCTATGGCTGCGGTTGTGCGTGTGGTAATCTTTGATATTCCGGATTGGAGGAGTATCCATATTCCTGATCAGGTTATGGAGCTTTCTTCCGTTACCCATGGTATGGTACTGATGACGGGAACGGCAGGAAGCGGAAAATCTACGACTCAGGCATGTATTATTGACCGGATCAACCGGACACGTGGCTGCCATATCATCACCCTTGAGGATCCTATTGAGTATCTTCACAGAGACCAGAAAAGTATCATCAGCCAGAGGGAGATTGCCATTGATTCAGAGAACTATCTGACGGCACTGCGCGCTTGCCTGCGGCAGGCGCCTGATGTGATCCTGTTGGGGGAGATGCGTGATCATGAGACGATCCGGACGGCAATGACGGCGGCGGAAACAGGGCACCTTTTGATTGCTACGCTTCATACGCAGGGTACAGTGAACTCTATCGATAGGATAATAGATTCTTTTCCCAGCAGCCAGCAGATGCAGATTCGTACACAGTTGAGCATGGTATTGAATACGGTGGTGTCCCAGCAGCTTTTGCCCGGTATTAATGGAGAGCTGATACCGGCATACGAGGTCATGCGCATGAACAATGCTATCAGAAGCCTGATCCGTGAGAGCAAGAGCCATCAGATTGACAATGTCATCGCATCAGGAAGCGGAGAGGGAATGGTCACTATGGATCAGTCTATTCTTAAACTATATCAGGAAAAAAGAATCACAAAGGATACCGCTTTGGAATATGCTGAACATCCGGAGCAGATGCTCAGACGTATGGGAAATTAGAAAGACAGTCTGTCAAAAAACAGAAACCGGCTCTGAGAGCAGAGAAATATTACCACGAAGTGCGGTAATAGTGGTCGCGGTATCTTTTGGGTGTCACGCCGACCTGTTTCTTGAAGATTTTAATAAAGTAGCTCTGAGAAGAAAATGCCAGAAAATTCGCGATTTCGATCAGGCTGTAATTTGAATATTTTAGCAGGTGTTGCGCTTTTTCGATTTTCATTTCACAAATGTAGTCGTTGATGGAGATGTTAAGCTCTTTCTTAAAAAGCCGGGAGAGATAGCTGGGGGAAAGCCCGGCATGTTCGGCAAGGGCTTCCACGGTGATTCTTTGATTTATATGGCTGTAGATATAGTCCATACAAATTATGACAGGTTTTGACAGCATGGCGTTTTTCTTCACCAGAATCATTTTTCTTGTATAGTCAAGAGCCATTTGCTTATGGAGTTTTGAGATGGCCTCAATGGAAGTACAGGAATCCATTTTCAAAATATAGAAGTCGCTGAGGCGGAATGCCTGTTCTAATTCCATGCCCGCCTCCACACAGCGCCTCGTGATCATGGCAACCGTGACAATAAAATGATATTTAATATTTGTCAGGGGATTGGTAGAGAGTATACCCATCCCATCCGGATTGGTAAAAGTATTCTCGTCGCAGTTCTTCTGCACAAACTCTATATTGCCCGAACTGACCGCCTGATAAAAAGAATATTCCTCTTCTAACGGGCGGTGTGCAAGAGATTCTTCATTTTTTTTGAGTTCATCCTGATACCATTCACTTCGTAAATTCATATTATTTCTCCCTCAGGTCTGTGGTTAAGATACAGTGCATTTTCATCAGGAACCGCATCGCGGATGCTGAATGTGTATTTATTATATCATGAATTTGATATTTTTGTATATAACCTTATCAAGCTATGTTTTTTCAATCAATTTAGAAGCGTATGTTGCGGGAAGCTCAATATTGCTCCATGTCATATATTTATCATTTTTTTCACTTTTTTGATATATATATCCCAAAAAAAACAGTAGAATTTAAAACAAACAGATAGCGCTACTTTTGGCAAATGCAAAAGGAGAAAGTATATGATGGAGAAAGAGTTTTCAAAGCTGACGCGGCAGGAATTGCTTGAGCGATTGCTTTTGCAAGGTCAGAAACAAAGGCAATTGGAAGAACAAATTGCTGAGATGACTGAGCAGATTTATATATTGGAACAATGTTTTAATGTTAAAGACAGGCTGATTGTGGAGCTGGAAGGGTATTTAGACGAAAACGATGAACAAATTGCTGCACTGAAAAAAAGCCTTAGTGAAAAAGATAACCAGATAGAGAGGCTGAGCGCCAGTTTGGAGCAAATGTTTAAGAGCCCGTAAGTTCGGAGAATCTGCAAAATAGCAGATTGACAAGGACTTTCTGGCTTGCTTTTGTTTTATGTCATGAATCTGATATTTTTGTATATAATCTTGTATATTGAAAGCGGATATCAGGTTATAATTCTGACATAATCGTAGAAGTGGAAACGAAAGGAGTTAATATGAAAAAGAACTTATGGAAAAGTATAGTGGCAATTCTTACAGTGGGGGCAGTTATTCCGTTTACTGTGTCCTGCGGTAGCAATGAGGGAGGAGAAAACGTGAATACGGAGAATACGGAAACTGTTGTATCGGAAGATGATCATTCGGAGCCGGAGAACCCGGAAACGAACGAGCCGGAAGCCGGTCATGAAGGATACACTCTGGTATGGGAGGAGCAGTTCGATGGGGATTCCCTGAATAGGGATGACTGGAATGTTGAGCTGCATGATCCGGGATGGGTGAATGAGGAATGGCAGGCATATGTTGATTCCACTGACAATATTTACATAGAAGACGGGGATCTGGTAATCAAACCGATCGAAACGGTAAATGAAGACGGAACGAAATCTTATACATCAGGAAGAGTGAATACGCAGAACAAACATGACTTCAAGTACGGGCTGTTTGAAGCCAGACTGAAGGTTCCGAAAGGACAGGGATTTCTGCCGGCATTCTGGATGATGCCCACGAGTGAAAATCTCTATGGACAATGGCCCAGATGCGGTGAGATCGATATTATGGAAATTATGGGACAGGCAACGAACACTTTATACGGAACGATTCATTTCGGCAATCCCCACAGCGAAAGTCAGGGGACTTATGTATTGGAAGGGAGTAAATTTTCCGATGATTACCATATCTTTAGTGTAGAGTGGGAGCCGGGAAAGATCAGCTGGTATGTGGACGGTAATCTGTTCCATACGGAGAATGACTGGTATTCCAGGACAGAAGGACAGGGTGAAATTACTTATCCGGCGCCTTTTGACCAGCCGTTCTATATCATTCTGAATCTGGCTGTCGGCGGCAGCTGGGTAGGATATCCTAATTCAACCACGGACATTGCGAATGCGGAATACAGAATTGATTATGTACGGGCATACCAGAAGGACAGCTATGATGAGAATGTGGAAAAGCCGGTCGAGGAGGTTGTTATACGGGAACCGGATGAGAACGGGAATTATGTCAATAACGGAGATTTCGCTGATGCGGAGGATTTAACGGATGAGTCGGACTGGAAGTTCCTCACGGCTCTTGGAGGGGCGGCAACCGCCCAGATTCAGGACAATGAGATATTCATTGATTCCACAGCAGAAGGAACTGAGGAGTATAGTGTGCAGCTCGTGCAACCGGATATTCCGATGCAGAGGGGTGGCACATACCTGATCAGCTTTGATGCTTACGCAGATGCGGACAGAATTATGAAGGTAGCTGTAACAGCACCCTACCGCGACTGGATTCGTTATTTTGAAGATACGCCGGTGGATCTGACAACTACAAAGCAGACATATACATTTGAATTTACAATGAAGGACAGTGATGATGGTAGGGGACGTCTGGAGTATAATATGGGTGCGGATGGTTCCACGGCAGGCATTCATATAAGCAATGTATCGGTTATTAAGACGGGTGAAGTGGATCTTGGCAGTGAAGAAAAGACTGTGCTGGCGGACGGAAACTATGTCTATAACGGAAGCTTTCAGGAGGGTACAGGCCGTATGGAATACTGGGATACATCGGCTGCAGGCGCTGCGGAAGTCACGGTAACCAATGAAAATAACATAAGGAAACTGAAAGTGTCGGTTCCGGAAGGAATCACAGCTGATGAGCCGGCGGTGATCTTCCAGCAGGGGCTCGCATTGCCGGAAGGAGACTATGCAGTAAGTTTTCTTGCTGAAGGAGAAAGCGGAAAGCATGTGAATGTAACAGTGGCCGGTCAGGAGTTTGAAGTGGAGCTGACAGGTCGGGAGCAGAGTTTTGGTCAGAAACTCAGTATTGCCGGCAAATTGGCAGAGGAGGACGCACGTATTGCATTTACGTTTAGTGAACCCGGAGTGTTCTATCTGGATGATGTCCGTGTCGAAGAGGACAGTCTGATCAAGAACGGAAGTTTCAATGCGGGATTTGCAGGATATGAGGTCTATGCGTACAGTGCTTCCGATGTGGAATATGTGGTGGACAGCCTGAGCGAAGAAAATGCGGCAGATTTCTCGATCCTCAATACGGGAGATGAGGCATGGAAGATTCAGCTGAAGCAGAATAATATTGAATTGCAAAATGGGCAGTGGTACAGACTTTCTCTGAATGCAAAGTCGGATATTGACAGAAAGCTCATGTTTGCGATTCAGAGAGACGGAACGGATGATGATGACTGGACGCCCTATTCAGGAGAATCGATTGTGGAGCTTGGCAGTGATTATCAGACCTATGAAATAGAGTTTCAGATGGAAGCAGATACTGATCTTAAGTCTGTACTGAGTATTTCCATGGGAGCCGTTGATGGAACGCAGATCGGACAGAAACACCGTGTATGTATTGATAATATCACTCTGGAAAAGATTGAAAAATAAAGAGCTATGTTTGTGAATCGGTTTTACAATATCTAATATTTTGAAGGAGAATGAGAATGAAGTTTGGTTATTTTGATGATGCGAAACGAGAATATGTAATTGACAGGCCGGATACACCGGCACCTTGGGCGAACTATCTTGGTTCCCCGGAGTATGGCGCTATTATTTCCAACAATGCCGGCGGATACAGCTTTGCGAAATCCGGCGCCAACGGCAGGATCCTGCGTTATGTTTTTAATAATTTCGATCAGCCCGGACGTTACATTTATATCCGTGATAACGCGAGTAAAGATTATTGGTCTGCATCGTGGCAGCCGGTGGGGAAGGATCTTGCAGATTATAAAAGTGAATGCCGCCATGGAACGGCATACACCAGAATGAATGCGGATTATAGTGATATTCATTCAGAGGCTTTATATTATGTTCCGCTGGACAGATCCTATGAAATCTGGAATCTGAAAGTGACGAATCTTTCTAAGGAAGCAAGAAGTCTGACGATTACAGGATACGCAGAGTTTACCAATGTCAATAATTATGAGCATGATCAGGTGAATTTACAGTATTCGCAGTTTATTACAAGGACAGCTTTTAAGGGAAATCGGATTTGTCAGATGATCCATGGAAATCTGGATACTTTGGAGAAAGGCAAGGATGTAGATAACAAAACTGTTATTGAGCGCTTTTTTGGTCTGGCAGGAGCGGAAGTTTCTTCATATTGCGGAGATAAAGAACAGTTCCTTGGGCGGTATCATGGTTATGGCAATCCCGAGGGCGTGATTCGGGGAGATCTCGGAGGAGAACTTAATTATAATGAAAACGGATGCGGCGTTCTTTCAGCTCAGCTTTCATTAGCACCGGGAGAGACGAAGAGTATAGCGTTTGTTCTGGGTATGAAAGAGAACGCAGAAGCAGAGAGTATTTTGGAACAGTATCAGAATCCCGAAGAAACATGCGGGAAGGAGCTGGAGGAATTGATTGCCTATTGGCATGGGAAGCTCTCTCATTTTCAAGTGAAAACACCCAGTCCTGAATTTGATACCATGATTAATACTTGGAATGCTTATAACTGCTTTATGACATTTATATGGTCACGTGCGGCTTCTTTTATTTATTGCGGTCTTCGCAACGGATACGGCTACCGTGATACGGTGCAGGATATACAGGGGGTGATCCATCTTGCGCCGGAAATGGCAGTGGAGAAGATTCGTTTCATGCTTTCAGCGCAGGTGGATAACGGCGGTGGTCTGCCTCTTGTAAAGTTTACCCATAGCGCAGGGCATGAGGATACGCCGGATGATCCGTCTTATGTACAGGAAACAGGACATCCTGCATACCGGGCGGATGATGCGCTGTGGTTGTTCCCGACGGTTTACAAATATGTTTCCGAAGCAGGAGATCTTTCTTTTATTGACGAGGTTATTCCCTTCGCAAATAAGGGCGATGGTACAGTATATGAACATCTGAAACGCGCCATTGATTTTTCCATGAACCATTTGGGAATTCATGGTATGCCCGCCGGATTGTACGCGGATTGGAATGACTGCCTGAGGCTTGGCAAAGACGGGGAATCTTCTTTCGTGGCGCTGCAGTTTTATTATGCCATGACAATTATGAAGAAATTTGCTGCATATAAAGAAGATCAGGATTATATTGGTTATCTGGATGAGAAACAGGAGAAACTCGGATCAATCATACAAGAACTTTGCTGGAACGAAGACAGATTTATTCGGGGATTTACGGAAAAAGGTGAAGTTATCGGGAAACGTACGGATCCGGAAGCAAATATGTGGTTGAATCCCCAGAGTTGGGCAGTGATCAGCGGATTGGCCACGGATGAGCAGGCAGATGCGGCATTGGATACGGTATTCGAAAGATTGAATACGGAATATGGAGCGCTCTTAATGGATCCGCCGTATCATGAGAATGCTTTTGACGGTGCACTTGCAGTGATTTATAATCCGGGAACGAAAGAAAACTCAGGTATTTTTTCACAGTCACAGGGCTGGATCATTCTTGCAGAGGCGCTTAGGGGGCATGGGGATCGTGCTTATACATATTTTATGGAAAACGCCCCGGCAGCTCAGAATGACAGAGCGGAGATACGCAGGCTGGAGCCATATTGTTACGGGCAGTTTACGGAAGGAAAGGCAAGTCCGCATTTCGGACGGTCTCATGTGCACTGGCTGACAGGAACCGCCTCTACGGTTATGGTAGGATGCGTAGAGGGAATACTGGGCATGCGCCCTGATTTCTATGGACTCAGGATAGCGCCTTCGATTCCGAAGGAATGGGAAGCTTTTGAAATTGAGAAAGATTTCAGAGGGTACCATTTGCATATCGTAGTCAGAAACCCCGGACATGCGGAGTCAGGCTGCAAGAAACTTATGGTAAATGGGAGAGAAATGGAAGGAGATTATATTCCGGAAGAATTCCTAAAGGGGCAGTCGGAAATTGAATTGATCATGTCATAAATGTATATGCAACTAAAACAAAAACCCGTTTCTTTTAGGTGGAACATACTAATGGAAACGGGTATTCCTTTCTGATAATCTATGAATGTTCAAACTCCTATTGACAATCGTAGCATCCTACCATATAATTTCCGTAGGATGCTACAAAAGGAGGACGCACGATGAATATCAACAAAGCAGCAATCTTAATCAAAAAAGCCTCACTTGAATTTGAAAAGGTCGCCAATCCGATCTTTGTGGAATATGATCTGACCGCATCGCAGTACAGGATTCTCAAATTTCTTTACACAAGCGAATCGCGGACTGCGCGTGTAGTGGATTTAGAAAAGCACTATTCTATGACACATCCTACTACACTGGGTCTGCTGGAGCAGTTGGAAAAGAAAGGTTTTATAAGGCGTGTGCCGAATCCGAATGATGCCAGAGGAAAGCTCGTGGCGTTAACAGAAAAAGCGGATGTTATGCAAAATGAATTAGAGATATTAGGGGATAAGATTGAGAAGAAACTGACGCGGCGGCTGACAGCAGAGGAAACCGTGCAGCTTATCGGGCTGCTAAATAAACTGCTGGGGCTGGATCAATAGGGAGTTATAAGATAAACCGCAAAAGCAACGAGCATGAGGAGAGATATTTATTTTGGAGAAAGAAATCGTTAAGGAACAAAATCCATTAGGAACAAGACCGATACCGAAGATGCTTCTATCGCTGGCGGTTCCGGCTGTAATTGCCAATCTGGTCAATGCCGTTTACAATATTGTCGATCAAATATTTATCGGGAATAAGATCGGTTATCTTGGAAATGCCGCAACAAATGTTGCCTTTCCATTAACTACAATCTGTATGGCGATAGGGTTGATGGTCGGCCTTGGCTCTGCGGCTGGATTCAATTTGAATCTTGGGAAGAAAAAACCGGAGGAGGCAAAGGGGATAGCGGGGACTGCTTTTACATCCCTTCTGCTCTGCGGCATACTGATCTGCATTTTGGTGAGACTTTTTTTGCAGCCACTTATGGTGGCCTTTGGCGCTACGGAGGATATTCTGTCTTATGCGATGGAGTATTCCGGTATTACCTCTTTTGGGATGCCATTCCTGCTCTTTTCCACGGGTACGAATCCATTGGTTCGTGGCGATGGAAATGCACGGTATTCTATGGCCGCTGTTATCACAGGTGCAATTTTGAATATCATATTGGATTATACTTTTATGTATGTCTTTAGCTGGGGAATTGCCGGAGCGGCATGGGCTACTGTGATCGGACAGATTGTCTCGGCGGTTTTATTGATGCTGTACTTCCCAAAGTTTCAGCACGTAAAATTTAAGACAGGTGACTTTCTCCCAAAAGGGAAATATATCATACAGATCTGCAGGCTGGGTTTTTCATCGTTTGCTTTCCAGTCATCCACCCTTGTGGTGCAGGTGGTACTCAACAATCTGCTCAGGACTTATGGAGCACAGTCCGTGTACGGCAGTGAAATTACCATCGCAGTGGCCGGAATCATGCAAAAAATCAATACAATCTTTGTAGCTGTCGTGATTGGAGTCGTGCAGGGGTCACAGCCGATTTGCAGTTTTAATTACGGCGCAAGAAAATATAAAAGGGTGCGTGAAACGGTGCGGCTTCTGATGGTTTCGACAACAGTCCTGTCAACGGTTGTATTTCTTCTGATACAGTGTTTCCCGAGACAAATCATGAGTCTGTTCGGAGAAGGCACAGAGGAATATTTTGAGTTTGCAATAAAGTATGCAAAGGGATTTACTGCAGTTATGTTTCTAAATGGCATACAGACTTCCTGCACAACCTTCTTTCCTTCCATCGGAAAGGCGTGGAAAGGCTCTGTCATATCGCTTTCCAAGCAGCTTGTTTTGCTTGTGCCGCTTCTCATTCTGTTAACGCAATGGCTGGGACTAAACGGAATCATAATTGCAACTCCGATTTCAGATGCGCTGGCATTTATGATCGCTGCATTGTTTCTTTGTTTCGAGATGAAGCACATGCCAAAAGAAGATGTGGCTTAATGCATTACTGGAAAAAGAAATTGAGAAGAGGAAAGGATTTTATATGTGGAAAAAAAGGATTGTGGCCATGGCGGTGCCGATGTTTCCGGGGATGTCTGCCTGTTCCTTCACTATGGATGAATCAACTGAATTAGTTGAACCACCCGCTGTGGAGCAGAAGACGTTCTCTGATGATAGTGCCGCAGAGGAAGCTGGCGAATTGGAAGAGGATGAGGAAATGGGCGAAGCGGCTGAACTTCCTCGAATCAATGCGGGTGAAACAGCGACAGGGAAAAGTATCTATGTAGATCAAAATGGTGCTGCAGCTACGATTCCAGATGGATTTACGGTTTCTGGGAACAACGATGAAAGCATGATCCATACGGGGCTTGTGATGATTGGTTCAGATGAAAGTGAGTTTGTATGGGTACCGATTGCGGAAACGGAGGTCGTGGAGGACAGTACGAGTTGGGGAAATTATAGTAATAATACATTTGCAGATGTCAGAGGCTATGGAGAAACAGGACAGTGGGAAGAAACAAAGGCGAATAATATCTATGATCTTGCAGGTAATTACTGGGAGTGGACGCAGGAGCGATCTGGTGGGGAAAGTTATGCCGCCAGAGCCGGAGGATACAGCATCATGGGTGGAGCCTGTACTGGCTATAATTATCCGGTGGTATTTCGCAGTGGACTTCCGGGAAATGACCACCATCCCAACATTACGTTCCGAGCAGCGCTTTATCTGAATTAAATAAAAATGGTGGAGTTGAGCACAATGAGCAAAATATTGTAGAAGGAAGGAGCCAGAGAAAATGACAGACATCAAAAGACTTGGACTTGGCACAATGGGAATGAATCTATCTAATGCAGAGAGGTCTATGGAAACAATTCACTACGCGTTGGATCAAGGAATTACGATCTTCAATACGGGAGAATTTTACGGTGGGGGAGAAAGCGAGCTTGTAATCGGACAGGCTCTCAAGGGAATCCCGCGTGACAAATATTTTCTTTCGGTCAAATTCGGTGTGCTGCCGAAACCGGGTGGCGGCATCTATGGACTGGATGTAAAGCCTTTTCATGTAAAGGCGCATCTTGCCTACTCCATGCACAGGCTTGGTCTTGATTATATAGACCTGTATCAGCCCGCGAGGATGGATGAGACTGTCCCGGTAGAGGAACTCATTGGTGCGCTGGAGGAATGTGTGAAGGAGGGCTATATTGGCAGCATCGGTCTGACACAGATTCCTGCACAAACCTTGGAAAAAGCGGTAAAGATACATTCTATTCATACGGTTGAACTCGAGTATTCCCTTGCTTGCCGCCGGATTGAAACAAACGGGATTCTTGAGGCGGCAAAGAATAATCATATCGATGTTATGGCTTTCGGAGTATTAGCCCATGGTCTTCTTTCGGAACGTACATTCGGAAATACTGTAACCGGCAGATCAGGACTTTTTACGCCGGATAATATCTGTATGGTTTCCGATTTGAAAGGGATTGCAGATGAGAAAAATACTACCATAGAGAAACTTGCACAAGCCTATATCTATGCAAAGCATCCTGATATGAGTATTTTAATCGGAACAACCAGCAAGGAACATTTGCAGGATTCCATTGATGCATTGTCTCTGGAACTTACTTCAAATGATATACAAAGAATTGAGAAAATCTTTCTGCCGGATAAAGTGCAGGGCAGCGGTATGCGGGATTTTGTGTTCCGGGATGGAAGAATGGGACTGAAATAAGCAGCAAACAAATTTTAAAAGATTCAGCATTGTGGTAACATGATATTATTCGGAAAAATGGAGCAGGTCTTTAAACCATGGATATCTGATTCAAGTTTATGGCAGAAGGAGAGTGTATATCAATGGAAACAAGAAAAATGGACAAACTGAATATTGAGACTTCTTTGCTCGGTTTCGGGTGTATGCGTTTTCCCACGACTGCGGACGGGGAAATTGATGAGTCCGAAGCGGAGAGAATGCTTGACAAGGCAATTGTGGCAGGGGTAAATTACATCGACACCGCTTATCCCTATCACAATGGGAAGAGTGAGCTTTTCGTGGGAAAAGTACTGAAGAAGTATGACAGAAATTCCTTTTATCTGGCAACGAAGCTTCCCGTTTGGCTGGTACATACGGTGGAGGATGTGGACAGACTATTGGATGAGCAGCTGCACAAGCTGCAGACAGACCATATCGATTTTTATCTCATGCATGCCATGGATAAGGCACATTGGGATCAGATGAAGGAAATAGGGTGTATCGAGCGCCTTGAAAAGCTGAGGGAAGCCGGTAAAATCAAATATATCGGATTTTCTTTCCATGACAAATATGAAACATTCGAGGAGATGATAGAGGCCAAGGATTGGGATTTTTGTCAAATTCAGCTTAATTACATGGATACCTGGGAACAGGCCGGATTGAAAGGTTATGAGCTGGCAGCTTCTAAAGGCATTCCGCTGGTGATCATGGAGCCTGTCAAAGGTGGTTCGCTGGCAGTCTTTGCTGAGGATATCATGGATAAATTTCATAGATTGGATGCAGATGCTTCTGCGGCTTCCTTTGCGCTTCGCTGGGTGGGAAGCCTGCCGGGAGTGAAGGTGATCTTAAGCGGCATGTCCACCATGGAACAGGTGGACGATAATTTGAAAACATTCGGGTCCTTCAAACCGTTGACAGGGGAAGAAGAGAAGACGATCAGTCAGGTGACGGAGATATTAAGGAGCCGTGTACAGAATGGCTGTACCGGATGCCGTTACTGTATGCCATGTCCGGCAGGGGTTGATATTCCGGGATGTTTTGCGTCATGGAATACATATCATATGTACCAGAATTATAATGTAGTTAAGTGGAGATGGGAGCAGGCGCTGGGAGAAGGAAAGCAGGCTAAGAACTGTATCAAGTGCGGAAAGTGCGAGCAGATGTGCCCGCAGAAGCTTTCTATCCGCCTGAATCTCGAGAAGGCACAGGCAGATTTGGATAAGAAGGAAATGGTTCTGTAAAATTTAATAGAGCCGCCCTACTCGTTTTATGGGTGGGGCGATTTTGCTAAGCCGCATATGATTTTGCGGGTGACGGTGGTCTGAACTTGTAATTGATTTCGTGTATGGTACAATAAGACATGAAGTTATACTAAGGCATCAAAGAATGTCGTTTAAGTACAACTAAGTCATGTCTGTATATGATGCAGATGGGAGAGGCTAAGAGAGGATATTATAGGGGGCAAGCGAAGATGGAGCACAGATATAAAACGATAATAAGGTATGTGGGTATGATTATGTTGATGATGGCTCTGTTGACCGGATGCGGCAATGCTGCTAAGCCTGTCAAGGCGGATATTAAGGATTTTCATGATTCCGTATTTGGAGAAAACACCTATATTTTTACGCCGGAGGATGAACCGGAACAGGTGCAGGCCGTGTTGGATGAACTGTATGCGAGTCAGGAAAGCAATCAGTTTGGAGCGAACCGGTATGCGGTATTATTTATGCCGGGAGAGTACGATCCCTCTATTCAGGTAAATATGGGATTTTATATGCATGTCGCCGGACTCGGACTTACGCCGGACGATACCAAAATAGGGAATTTATCCTGTCTTGCCAGATGGCTGTCGGATGATCCTTCCAATCATAATGCTACCTGCAATTTCTGGAGGAGTGTGGAGAATATCAATATCGGAAACGATACTGTGTGGGCCGTGTCTCAGGCTACTTCCATGAGAAGAGTACATATTGAAGGCAGTCTGTACCTACACGATGATTACGGATGGGCGAGCGGCGGATTTCTGTCGGATTCTCTGGTTGACCGTATGGTGGATTCCGGTTCGCAGCAGCAGTGGCTTTCCCGCAACTGTAACTGGGGAACATGGATGGGCGAGAACTGGAATATGGTATTTGCCGGAATCGGTGATAATAATGCTCCGAATGGCACATGGCCGGGTAAGAAATATACTGCCGTTGAGACAGTGGAAGAAATACAGGAGAAGCCATTTCTGACCTATGATGAAGAAAAGGGATACGGAATATTTGTGCCGGATACAAGAAAAAATTCCACAGGAATTTCATGGGATAAGGACATTGCGGGAACTTTTGTGGAAATGCAAGATATTTATGTTGCAAAACCAGATGTAGATACGGCGGAAACCATGAATAAAGCTCTGGATGAGGGAAAACACTTGTTGCTTACGCCGGGGATTTACAGTCTTACAGAACCGATTGTGGTAGATCATGAAAATACGATCGTGATGGGAATGGGACTGGCAACGCTGGAATCGAATGACGGAACTGTATGCATGAAAACAGCGGACCGCTCCGGCATCAAAGTCTGCGGACTTTTGTTTGAGGCAGGAGAAAAGAAGAGCGAAACCCTTTTGGAAGTGGGATATGATGTCTCGGAAGAAACTGCCGGGAAAGAGGTACCGGTATTATTAAGCGACCTGTTTTTCCGTGTCGGCGGGGCGGCCATGCACAAGACTCAGGTGGAAAACTGTGTCATGATAAAGAGCAGTCATGTGCTGGGAGATAATTTCTGGGTATGGCGGGCTGATCATGGGGATCAGGTTGGCTGGGAGCTGAATCAGGCGAAGAACGGGATTATTATTGATGGGGATTATGTGACAATGTATGCACTTCTGGTGGAGCATTTTCAGGAGTATCAGACCATATGGAACGGCGATTACGGAAAGACCTGTTTCTATCAGTGTGAGATCCCGTATGATGTACCGGCNCAGGATAGCTGGAAGAGCCATGACGGCAGCGTTAACGGTTTTGCCTCCTANTATATAGCNGACGATGTGACAAATCACGAGGCTTGGGGGCTTGGAATCTATTCNTTTAACAGGGATGCCACGGTAGANCTTTACAGTGCAATGGAAGCNCCGGCATGTGAAGGCGTGAAGATACACAATATTTGTACGGTTATGATTACGGGCAATCCGGGAATCAGTCATATTATTAACGATAGCGGAAGTGCGGTTATGACTGCNGGNGCCAGAGAAGTGATCTGTGAGTTTGAAAATGGGGAAATTGTGCGGTAGGGGGCTGCTTGCTTCGGATAATAGCGGCCTGTGTAATATTCTGATTGAAAATCCCCCTGAAACAGTGTAGAATCGTAGCAGTAAACTAATATAGGAGCAAGGAGAAATTATGGCACTCAGTAAGAAACCGGTTACCGGTATGAAAGATATCCTTCCGGAGGAGATGGAGATCCGTGATTATGTCATCGGAGTGATCAAGGAGACCTACGGAAATTTTGGATTTACATCCATCGAAACGCCCTGTGTGGAGAATCTTGCAAACTTAAACTGCAAGGCGGGTGGTGAGAATGAGAAACTGATTTTTAAAATATTAAAACGAGGCGAGAAGCTGCGACTTAGCGAAGCGCAGAGCGAGGATGATCTGGTGGACGGCGGACTGCGCTATGACCTGACAGTACCGCTTGTCAGATACTATTCCAATCACGTAAGTGAGCTGCCTGCGCCCTTTAAGGCATTGCAGATGGGTAACGTGTGGCGTGCGGACAGACCTCAGAGAGGACGGTATCGTCAGTTTATGCAGTGCGATATAGACATTCTGGGTGAGGCGGGTAATCTGGCGGAGATCGAGCTGATCCTTGCCACCACCACGACACTTGGCAGGCTGGGATTTAAGAATTTCAATATCCGTATTAATGACAGACAGATTCTCAAGGCGATGGCGGCTTACAGCGGTTTTGCCGAGGAGGACTACGATCAGGTATTTATCATTCTGGACAAGATGGATAAGATCGGCATAGAGGGCGTGGAGTCCGAACTGCTGGCAGCAGGATANGATCAGANANGTGTGACCAAATANATGGAACTTTACAGAGGATTGGAATCGGCGCAGGATCCCATCGGTTATATCGCGGACAAGCTGTCAGAGAATCTGCCGTCGGATGTGATGGAGAGCTTCAAGGAGATCATNGACAGTGTGGANGCGACCAAGGGNGANTTCTTTCAACTGGTATTTGATCCTACGNTGGTGCGCGGNATGTCNTATTANACGGGCACGATCTTCGAGATCGACATGCCGGAGTTCGGCGGAAGCTGCGGCGGTGGCGGAAGATACGACAAGATGGTCGGCAAGTTTACCGGCAATGATGTTCCGGCGTGTGGATTCTCCATCGGTTTTGAGAGAATTATATTATTGCTGTTGGAGAGCGGATTTAAGGTGCCTAAGGAAGGCAAGAGAATCGCTTATCTCATGGAAAAAGGGCTGTCGTCCGAGAAGCTGTGTGAAGTGATGGCGCAGGCGCAGGCGGAGCGTGAAAGTGGTAATCAAATATTGGTAGCGCGCATGAACAAGAATAAGAAGTTCCAGAAGGAACAGCTTACCGCCCAAGGCTACGAAGAGTTTAAGGAGTTCTATAGAGAAGAATTAAAGAGATAATGGTTTTACCGGAGGAGGAAACGAAATGAATATGCAGAATCCGGCGGCAATTATACAGTTGATGAATTTGTGGGGACGTTTTCAGCGTAATCATCCGAAGTTCCCNAAATTTATATCGGCAGTGGTGAAAAACGGCGTCAAAGAGGGCAGTATTATAGAGATCAAAGTCACTACGGCACAGGGGGAGAGCTTCGACTCTAACCTGAAGATTAATGCGGATGACATGGAGATGATCGAACAGCTTAAGAATCTGACGCTGGAACGATAATGGTGCAAGTAGATTGAAAAAGGCATGAGTATTAGTATGAACAGATTTATTTTACGGCAGTCCCTGCTGCTGTTTCTGACGGCGGTGATCTGGGGCGTGGCGTTTGTGGCGCAGAGTGCGGGCATGGATTATGTAGGGCCTTTTACCTACAATGGCGTGCGGTGTATTCTGGGCGGTCTTGTTTTACTGCCGTGTATCCTGTTGCTCGACAGGCTGCAGGGCGGAAAAAAAGAAGAGCAGGAGACGAATGAGACTGCGCGAAACGGCAGACAATTATTGACGGGCGGTCTATGCTGTGGTGTTATCCTATTTGTGGCAAGTAACCTGCAACAGATCGGGATTCAGTATACGTCGGTAGGCAAAGCGGGATTTCTCACGGCAATATATATTCTTTTGGTACCGGTCATGGGACTGTTTGTACATAAGAAAGTCGGGATCAAAGTATGGATCGGCGTTGCTTTCGCAGTATGCGGACTTTATCTTCTGTGCATGACAAACGGTCTTAATCTGGAGCGGGGAGATGCCTTAGTACTTGCATGTGCGGTTGTTTTTTCCCTGCACATTCTGGTGATCGATTATTTTTCCCCGAAGGTGGACGGCGTGAGAATGTCATGCATCCAATTTTGGGTATGCGGGATATTGTCTCTTCTTTGCAGCCTATTGTTTGAGCAGCCCGACGTTGGCGGCATCCTTGCCGCATGGCAGCCGATCTGTTACGGGGGCGTCATGTCCTGCGGCGTTGCGTATACATTACAGATTGTAGGACAGAAGGATATGAACCCGACGGTTGCCTCTCTGATCTTAAGTCTGGAGTCGGTTGTTTCCGTGGTGGCGGGCTTCCTCATTTTGCACCAGACCATGAGCGGAAGGGAACTGTCAGGGTGCTGTCTGATGGTGGTGGCGATCGTGCTGGCGCAGCTGCCGGATAGAAGTAATCAGCGTATGGCGGATAAAGAATGAAATGACGGGATTTCCGGGAAAGAGGGCGGAGAAAGACAGGTATGATGGCAAAAGAATATTATTTCGTATTTTACAGTATATTGGCGGTGATTCTGTTGATCGGTGTGAAGCCGGCAGGCAGAGGATTATGGCGTGAGACTTCCTTATCTTTACATACTTCGAAGGGGCTCTTAGGATTCTGCGCGGTGGGCATTATGCTGCATCATATGTCCCAGACGATTTATTTTGCGAACGAGGACCCGGGTATCCTGCTGTTTATGGTGGATATCGGGGTATGCTTTGTGGGAATGTTCTTTTTCTTTTCCGGTTATGGACTTTATTCCAGTCTGCGCGATAAACCGGATTATCTGAAGGGATTTCTGCGCGGCAGACTCCCGGCGATTCTTGTGCCATTTTATATGTGCAATTTTGTCTTTATTCTGGGCTCTTATCTTTTCGGTTATGAGTTTAAAAAGGGAGAACTGGCGCCTTATCTGACGGGTGTGATTCTGATGAACTCTCAGATGTGGTACATCGTGGAGATACTGATCATGTATCTGTTGTTCTACATTGTCTTCCGCCTGATCAAAAACAGGAACGCGGCATGTGCCGTGTATATCGTCTTAACATTGATTTTGATCGGTTTCAGTCTGCGGCTCGGGCATGACAAGACGACACCGACGCAGGGATTGTGGTTCCATGGGGAATGGTGGTATAACACGACGCTTCTCATGCCGGCCGGAATGCTTTTTGCTAAATGGGAAAAGCAGATTCTCGGTTTTGTCAGGAAATTCTATTCGATCGTGCTGATCGTGTCGGTGCTCATGACTGCATTTTTGTATAAAGAGACGATGTTTATGATACAGAACAAGGGGTATTGGTATGAGTGGGACGGCTATGCCGGCTATAAGGAGAAAGTACAGACTCTGGCCGTACAGACACCCTTCGTTCTTATGACGGTCTTTACGGTGATCGTCATATTACAGAAGATTGAATGCGGCAATAAGATCCTTGATTTTCTGGGAAGCATTGCGCTGGAGTTGTATTTGATACATAATTTGTTCTTGCTGTATATGCCTGTTGCAAACAGGATAGGATATATACTGGCGTGTTATGCGGCCTCGATCGTGCTGGCCACAGTGCTGCATCTGGCGGATCGGAAGTTGATCGGAATGACAGGTCAGATTGGCAGGAAGGAAAAACTCTGATATACTTATGAGATATCTACGGTAAAGGAGCAGAGTCATATTTGTGCTTGCGCCCAAACTCGCAGGTGGGGCAAGAATGGGGGATTAAGATGGACAATACACAGTTGGAAGCGGTATTAGAGGAGTATGTGCAGGACAGGCAGAAGGAGAAGTATGTCGCGGTTATGGAGGTTTTGGAGAAGGCGATGATACTGGTTCCTGCCATGCCGCCGCAGGGGTTAGACGAGGAAACAGAGAAATTGATGAAGGAAGGCAGGCAGATCAAACTTCCGCCGGAGGCCAAGGTAGTTCCGTGTCTGTTGCGCAAGGAGACCGGCGAGCAGGCGCTTCCGATTTTTACTTCCGCAGCTCAGATACCGCAGGATAAGAAGAGTCCGGCGCTTATGGCGATGCCCTTTGGATCATGTGTTTCCATGATCATGGCGAATAAGGGGCAGGTGGAGGCTGTCGTGCTGAATCCTTTTACACATAATATGGTGCTGCCGCAGGAGATCTTGGCTGTGGCGGCCAAGCGCCTCAGTGCGCCGAAGCAGCCGAAGACGATCAAGGTGACGGAGAAACAGTTTCAGCAGCTGGTGCATAACAGGGTGACATTGCAGCTGCTTCCGAAATACCTGTTTGAGAATAAGGAAGAAGGACTAAAGCATCTACAGCACGAAGAAGGAGAACTGATACTGCAGTTCTATAGGGATTGTTATCCGGAGGACAGGAAGTCGGCTGTGGCGGTGCGGCAGGATGATTTCTCGGTCATGGCGCTGAATGTCACGGAAGACATGCAGATCACAAGGATCGACATGCCGGAGGAGGCGGCGAAGAACGGGATATGCTACCGTGCCTATGCCGTCTGGCTGCGAGAGACAAAAGAGCTGCGCTACTATACGTTAGAAAAGACTGAGCAGGGCAATCAGATCGGGCAGGTGAGTCCGGACGGAAAACATGAGCTGGTGGAACAGGCACCGGACAACGGGGCGGAGATTGAGGCGGTGATGGGGCTGGCAGCCCGCATGTAGGAGCACATATGAAATATTTTATGTTTTTCCTGATCTATAATTTTGCTGTGATCACATATATCATAGGATATACCATCCTGTGCAAAGGGATCAGGGAGAATCGGATCGACAGGATTTATTTCACGGCGGCGATGTTGAGCGCGGGGTGGAGTCTGTGCATGGGACTTGTGCTGATCCAGACAGATCAGGATAAGGCGGCGCTCATGCGTGCGCTTGGGATGTTCCATATCTTCGGACTGCTTATATGCAACACGCACATGATGGTCTATTGGTCAAATGTGCGCGGCAGATTGAAGCAGTGGACCGTCGGCTTTATCTGGCTGGGTGTTATTCTATTTCCCTTTATGATACAGCGTAAAAATATGATATTCGAGATGACGACATATGGCATGTCATACCGGTTCGTTTTCGGAGTATGGAGTGTGGCATATACGGCGTACTGCGTAATTGCGGCGGTTAACATGGCATGTGTCGCGATCTATATGCTGCGCAGAAGTATACGCAGGCGGGACAGGGTCGTTGCCTATTCGCTGCTCTTATGCATTTGTGTTGTGTGCTTCGGGTGCGCGCTGGATACGATTATGCAGATGGCGGGATTTGCCGCGTTTCCGGGCTGTACGATCGGGCAGTTTTTCGGCTGTGTCGTGCTGTACAGGACATATCTGTTCCATAACAGGACGAGGATGACGCTTGAGAATATGTCTGAGTTTGTGTACTATTCCGTGGACGAGCCGGTGTTTTTGTTTGATGAGGCGGAGCGGCTGTGTATTGTGAATAACGGTGCTACCCTGTTTCTGGATATGAGCGCGGAAGAGTGCCGCAAGATGCAGTTGAGCGATATTTTTGAGCTGGATCATAATGCGTTCCGGTTCCGCGGCAATAAGAACAGAGTGGAGGCGCGCTGCTGGAAACGGAATAATATATGCAGTATCTCAATCGATAAGATCTATGACGACTACAAGGATATTATCGGTTATATTGTAATTGTGCATGACGTGACAGAGCGTGTGCGCATGCTGGAGAGAGTGGGCATGGAGAAGCAGCGTGCGGATAAGGCAAATGAGGCGAAAAGCGTATTTCTTGCCAATATGTCCCACGAGATCAGAACGCCGATCAACGCCGTCATGGGTATGAATGAGATGATCCTCAGGGAAAGTGATGACGCGGCGGTCTTAGAGTATGCGAGAAATATACAGGATGCCAGTAAGACGCTTCTGGTGCTGATCAATGACATTCTTGATTTTTCCAAGATCGAATCGGGCATGCTGGAAGTGGTGGAGGGAGCCTATTCTTTGAAAGCCATGCTTAAGGCGCTCCGGATGGAATGTCGTATGCGCGCCGAGGAGAAAGGGCTCGCACTTGTATTTGAAGTACAGGAGGATACGCCGGACCGTCTGCTGGGGGACGAGGTGAGAGTCCGTCAGGTTATACTCAATATTTTGACTAATGCAGTCAAATACACGATGAAGGGCAGCGTGACGATGAAAGTCTCCTATCAACGTGTGAAGGAGGATATGGTTGAGCTCACTTTTGCGGTGAAGGATACCGGTATCGGAATCAAGGAGGAGAATATCGGCCGGCTGTTTGATAAATTCGATCGTGTCAATGAAGAAGAGGTACATACCATAGAGGGGTCAGGACTGGGGCTCAGTATCGTGGACCGACTTGTAAAGCTGATGCACGGGTCCGTGGAGGTGGAGAGTGTGTTCGGCGAAGGCTCTACCTTCACGGTACGCTTGCCGCAGAGGGCAGTCGGCATGGAGACAGTCGGTTCATTGGAGGAAGAGCCAGTCAGACATGAGGGACACCGCAAGAATACGCCGATGTTCACGGCACCGGATGCGAAAATACTGGCAGTGGATGACAATAAGGTCAATCTTACCGTGATCCGAGGACTGCTTCGGAAGACGAAAGTGCAGGTCACCTTTGCTCAGAGCGGCAGCGAGTGTCTGGAGTGCGTGGCGAAGGAACGCTACGACGTGATCCTTCTGGATCACATGATGCCGGGCATGGACGGAATTGAGACACTTGCCGGAATGAAAGCCATGCCGGATAACAGAAGCAGGGAGGCCGCTGTGATCGTGCTGACAGCCAATGCTATGGCGGGCGTTCGGGAGATGTATCTGGAGAAAGGATTTGACGATTATCTGGCG
Source organism: Lachnospiraceae bacterium (assembly GCA_014804605.1). GTDB lineage: Bacteria > Bacillota > Clostridia > Lachnospirales > Lachnospiraceae > UBA3282. Next base: position 171,211 of record JAAUZM010000029.1, read on the forward strand.
AAACCCATCGAGGGAACTATGCTGGAACAGTTGCTGCTGCGTTATCTTCCGGCGGAGTCTGTATGTGTAACGGACGTGGGCAAAAGTGAGGTTTAAAATGAAGGATACGATAATTTTTGATTTGGATGGGACGTTATTAAATACTTTAGAAGATTTGACCGACAGTGTGAATTACGTTATGGCGGCATACGAATATCCGGTGCATACACTCGAAGAGGTCAGAAGCTATGTCGGAAACGGTGCGGCGAAGCTGATCGAACGGTCGGTGCCGCAGGGCAGTGATGATCCGGCATACCGTGAGATGTTAGAGATGTTCAGGGAGCATTATGCGGCGCATTGTGAGGATAAAACCGCGCCATATGCGGGAGTAACACAGATGCTTAAAGCAGCGAAAGAGGCAGGTTACCGTATGGCGGTCGTGTCTAATAAACCCGATCAGGCCGTGAAGCAGCTGGGCGCTAAATTCTTCGGGGAATATGTGCGGGAATTTCATGGAGACAGGGAAGGGGCACAAAGAAAACCGGCACCCGATATGGTATATCGGGCGCTTAATGAACTTGGTTCGGATGCGCGAAGAGCCGTCTATGTGGGAGATTCCGAAGTGGATCTGCAGACAGCGGCTAATGTGCCCATGACATGTATCAGTGTTACATGGGGATTTCGGACAGANGAACAGCTCGTTGCCGCCGGTGCGCATAAGGAGAATATGATTAAGACTCCTCAGGAGCTTCTTCCTCTGCTTGCTCGTCTTCAGAGGGCAGAGTAATCAGTACTTTCACGATGCGGTTATCCTGCACGCCGTCNGCCTGNAGGGATATGCCGTTGTCTAACAGGATGGTTTCNTTATCCTCCGGAAGACGTTCCAGCTTCTCGATGATCAGTCCGCCGATGGAATCATAGTCTTCGGAATCCAATTCGATATTCAGAGCATCGTTGATATCGTTAAGCTTCATGCTGCCCACCACAAGATACTGGCCGTCATCCAGTTCCTGAATCAGTTCTTCTTCGTCGGCATCGTATTCGTCACGGATCTCGCCTACCAGTTCTTCGATCATGTCTTCCATGGTGATCATGCCTACGGTAGCGCCGTATTCGCTTAACACGAAGGCGATGCTTAAGGATTTCTCACGAATCTCCATCAATAGATCGGACACGCTTTTATATTCATAAGTATAATATGCTTCGCGCAGTATCTTCTTGATCTGAAATTTCTCTTTATCTTTCACCAGAATGAAATCTTTAATATTAACCACACCGATGATATGATCGGGATCGCTTTCNTAGACAGGAATCCTCGTGAACATGGAGCCCTGAAAGGTGGACAGCAGTTCCTGATAGGAAGCATCTAGGGATACGGTGGTCATCTGGATGCGGGGAATCATGATATCCTTGGCAACCGTGTCGCCGAAGTCAAATACATTGTAGATCAGTTCCCGTTCATCGGATTCAATGACACCGCCCTCATGGCTTACATCCACATAGGTCTTTAATTCTTTCTCGGTGATGCTGAAATTATTCCCCTCGGAACTGATATGTANGANACGCAGTATCCAGTTGGAGAATTTNTCAATGATAAATATGAGCGGCGTCAGCACTGTCATCAGNGTGCGGATNANNCCGCTGTATATNAGNGTAATGGANTCNGCNCGCTGCATGGCCCATGTCTTCGGTATGATTTCNCCGAAGATCAGGATGGCGAAGGTGAGANCNCCGGTCATGATACCGACCGCANGGCTGCCCCATACTCTGATNGCAAGGGTGGTNGCAACAGAAGAAGCCGATAANTTAACGATATTATTTCCGATCAGGATAGCGCTTAGCATTTTGCCGTACTGATCTAAAATNGNGAGAACNCTGGCGGCACCCTTATTGTTTTCNTGGGCAAGTGTACGAAGCCGTACACGGTTGACTGTCGAAAAGGCTGTTTCGGCAGAAGAGAAGAATGCTGATAAAAAAACGAGAACCAACAATGTTATGATTTGTATGACACCTGTGGTATCCAATGAAATGTTCACTCCTTATGTATAATATGTTACGCANGTCGCTGTAATTACAGAAATATTACTATGGAACATAAGAATGTGTCAAGTTTTTCCTTGGCATGGAATATATAATTAGTAAGTTTACGTTAGTTTTCACACGTTGGCAGAAACGGAGGGAATATGGGGAAAAAGGAAATCTATACGGNGAAAGTNATTTTCATTACAAAATGCATGTTGGCGGCATANATACTGACGGCCGGGCTGCTGTTACTGCTTGCTTTTATGCTGTATCGGTTCGGATTGTCCGAGAAGGTGGTGTCCCTTAGTATCATCGGCATTTACATAGCGGTCACTTTTGCGATCGGGCTGCTTGCGGGCAAACGGGCGGCCAGACGTAAATTCCTGTGGGGACTTGCCATGGGAGTTGCCTATTATNTGATTCTGGTGGTCGTGTCGCTCATCGTGAACAGAGGGTTTCAGGATNTGGCGGGAAATATGGTGACGGTCTTCTTACTCTGTGCCGGCAGCGGTATGCTGGGCGGGATGATCAGTTAGNGCNGCNNTGGCCATAAAAAAATGATAAAAACACTTTTCGTATCTCAAAAACTATGGTATACTACATAAAGTTATGGCGGCNCCGCGCACTGCGCAGACGGCCGGTATCATATTGAAGACAAATGAAGAATATGATAATACATTAAGGAGGATACAGGTATGAAGCATATCAAGACTTTAAGCACGAGAGATCTGAAAGAATCCATGAAGAAGGGCGGATGCGGCGAGTGCCAGACATCCTGTCAGTCAGCCTGCAAGACATCCTGCACGGTAGGAAACCAGAGCTGTGAGAAGGCAAGATAAGTGATTCTGTTTCAGTTAAAATGATAGGAAGCGTAAGCAGCGATCTTGTGTCGCTGCTTATTATGCGTGTATAAGCAGCGGNACAGGAGAAAGGAAATAAAAAGTGGTACATCAATATATAAGCAACGGGTATCATATCGTGCTGGACGTCAACAGCGGCTCTGTCCATGTGGTGGACGAGACGGCATATCGTGTGATACCGTTTGTGGAAGAGGCGCTTGCACAGGGACTTAACGGGGCGCANGAAATCGCGGCATATGCCGCAAAGAAAGCGGCAGAGGACGGAAGCACCGTGGAGCCTGCGGGTCTTCAGGAGACGGTGGAAGAGATTCTGGAACTGAAGGAAGCGGGCATGCTCTACACCGAAGATATTTATGAGAAATACATCGGTGAATTCAAGAACCGGCAGACGGTAGTGAAGGCGCTCTGCCTGCATATCGCCCACGACTGTAATCTTGCCTGCAAGTACTGTTTTGCCGAGGAGGGCGAGTATCACGGCAGGAGAGCGTTCATGAGCTATGAGGTGGGTAAGAAAGCGCTTGATTTTCTGGTGCATAATTCCGGGAACCGGGTCAATCTTGAAGTGGANTTCTTCGGCGGGGAGCCGCTTATGAACTGGCAGGTGGTGAAAGATCTGGTNGCCTACGGCAGAAGTCTGGAGGAGCCNTATCATAAGAAGTTTCGTTTTACCCTGACGACCAACGGTGTACTTCTGGACGATGAAGTGCTTGCGTTTGCCAACAGGGAGATGGCGAATATTGTCCTCAGCATAGACGGGAGGAAGAAGATCCATGATTTGATGCGCCCACACAGGGGCGGGCAGGGAAGCTATGATGAGGTGGTTCCTAAATATAAAAGGGTGGCAGAGAGCAGAAATCAGATGAATTACTACGTGAGAGGCACCTTCACCAGAAACAATCTGGATTTTACGGAGGATGTCAGACATCTGGCGGACGAGGGATTCGAGCAGATCTCTGTGGAGCCTGTAGTCGCGGGGGATTCGGAGGATTATGCGCTTCGGTGGGAGGATGTTCCCGCNATCCTTGAGGAGTATGATAAGCTGGCGCTTGAATATATTCGAAGAAAAAAAGAAGGAAAAGGTTTCAATTTCTTTCATTTTATGATAGATTTAGAGGGTGGCCCNTGNGTGGCGAAGCGATTGTCAGGCTGNGGGTCGGGAACAGAGTATCTGGCGGTAACNCCNTGGGGNGANTTNTANCCCTGCCATCAGTTNGTAGGNCAGGANGANTTNCTGATGGGTAACGTGGATGAGGGAATCGTCCGCACNGATATCAGAGATACTTTTAAAACATGTAATGTCTATGCNAAGGANAANTGTAAGGANTGTTTNGCGAANTTCTANTGCAGCGGCGGCTGTGCNGCCAANGCNTACNATTTNAGCGGNNNTATCAACGGCTCTTACGACCTTGGCTGTGAGTTGCAGAGAAAGCGNGTNGAGTGCGCNATCATGATAAAAGCGGCGCTTGCCGATGANGAAAAGGAGAAANCATTATGAAAAAAAGCAGAGCGGTTATANGTTTGATCGTATTTGCCCTGATACTNGGGCTGCTCGGNTANACGGCAGTCTNCGGNGTGGGAGCGGACAAGTCCGGNTCNGCCTCCAGCATTAAATTAGGACTGGATCTGGCAGGCGGTGTCAGCATCACTTATCAGGTTGTAGGTGAAGGAAAGCCCAGCGCCGAAGATATGAGCGATACGATCTATAAGTTACAGCAGCGTGTTGATGGGTACAGCACAGAGGCGCAGGTATATCAGGAAGGTGACGACCGGATCAATATCGAGATCCCCGGCGTGACCGATGCCAATGCGATCTTAGAAGAACTCGGTAAACCCGGAAGTCTGTACTTTATCGCGCAGACGGACAGCGAAGGCAACAATAACTATGATCTGGGTTACGGCATCGATGCGGACGGAAACCTTGTTCCGCAGTATGCGTTAAATAAGACGATCGACGAGCTGCTTGCCGACGGTTCGATTGTCCTGACAGGTACGGACGTAGCGGATGCACAGGCGAGAGCACAGCAGGATTCCATGGGAAATGTGGAGAATGTCGTTGCGCTGACGCTGAATGCGTCAGGAACCGAAGCTTTTGCGGAAGCGACGAGAAAGGCTTATGACAACGGTGAATCGATCGCAATCTATTATGATGAAGAGTTAGTCAGCGTACCGAACGTACAGGCAGTCATCACCGACGGTAATGCGGTGATCTCGGGACAGAACAGCGTGGAGGAAGCGCAGCAGCTTGCTTCCACAATCCGTATCGGCGGTCTGAAGCTGGAGCTTGAGGAGCTGCGTTCCAACGTGGTAGGCGCCCAGCTCGGTTCCGAGGCGATCCATTCCAGCCTGATCGCTGCGGCAGTAGGTTTTGCTCTGGTAGTAGTGTTTATGATTGCGGTATATTATGTTTCCGGTCTGGCAGCGTCTCTGGCACTCTGCCTGTATACGGAACTGATGGTGATTCTGTTATATGCTTTTGAGGCGACATTAACCCTGCCGGGTATCGCGGGTATTATTCTTTCCGTCGGTATGGCAGTGGATGCAAACGTTATTATCTTTGCACGTATCAGAGAGGAGCTGGCTACCGGTAAGACGGTACAGTCTTCCATTAAGATCGGTTTCAGCAAAGCGTTATCTGCGATTCTGGATGGTAACATTACGACCCTGATCGCGGCGATCGTGCTCTACTTCATGGGAAGCGGTTCGATCAAAGGATTCTCCATTACGCTGATGTTAGGTATATTCTTATCCATGTTCACGGCGCTGTTTATCACGAAGTTCTTAATCAATGCGCTGTACGCGGTAGGAATCCAGAGTGAGAAGGCTTACGGTGTAGGCAAAGAGAAGAAGACCATTGACTTCCTGTCTAAGAGAAATATGTTCTTCGGCTTGTCCGTTGCAGTGATTCTGATCGGTTTTGTTGTGATGGGTGTCAACAAATCCCAGATAGACATGCCGCTCAATTACAGTCTTGATTTCGTGGGTGGTACTTCTACCACCATGACATTGAATGAGGATATGAGTATCGAGGAGATCGACGCACAGATCGTTCCGCTTATTGAGGATATCACGGGCGACGGTAATGTACAGACCACTAAGGTGGCAGGCTCCAATCAGGTTGTTATTAAGACGAGGACATTGAATGTACAGGAGAGAGAGCAGTTTGCAGATACAATGGTGACGAATTTCGGCGTGGATGAGAGCAGTATCACGGCAGAGACTATCAGTGCAACCGTCAGCTCCGAGATGCAGGCGGATGCGATTAAGGCCATTGTTGTAGCGACGATCCTTATGTTATTGTACATCTGGTTCAGATTTAAAGACATCCGTTTCGGCGCCAGCTCTGTAATCGCGCTGATTCACGATGTACTGGTGGTTCTGGCGTTCTATGCGATTGTCAGAATATCCGTAGGCAATACATTCATTGCATGTATGCTGACGATTGTGGGTTACTCTATCAACGCAACCATCGTTATCTTCGACCGTATCCGTGAGAATCTGCGGGATAAGAAGGACAGAGAATCTTTACAGGATATGGTGAATAAGAGTATTTCACAGACGCTGTCGAGAAGTATCTTTACCTCTTTGACGACCTTCTTTATGGTGGCGGCTCTGGAGGTGTTCGGCGTATCTTCCATCAGGGAGTTTGCGCTTCCGCTGATCGCCGGTATCGTCTGCGGAACTTACTCATCCATCTGTCTGACGGGTGCGATGTGGTATGTGTTCCGCACGAAGTTTGTGAAGAGAGCGGAGAAATAGATCGGAGTAGATCAAACAGATATCGGTTCCGGAAGTGCGGATGTGCCCGCAAGGCACTGCGGGTGACGGAAAGAAAATATAAGAGGCGTTCTGCGATGAGCAGGGCGCCTTTCATAAACGTGACGGACAGTATAACGTGAGAAATATACGCGTGTGACAGAAAGGCGGAAGTATAAGTGGCGAAATGGGTAGTAACTGCTAAAAAGGCAGATTTTGATCAGATAGGGGAAAAATTTCATATAGACCCGGTGATTGCCAGAATCATCCGCAACAGGGAGATCGTGGGAGATGAAAAAATTGATGAATTCCTGCATGGCACGATAGATAAGTTGCATGCTCCGGCGCTTTTGAAGGACGTAGAGAGGGCGGCAGACATCCTGCGGGATAAGATTGAAAGTAAGCAGCGGATACGGATTATCGGGGATTATGACATTGACGGTGTCTGTTCCACTTATATTCTGTATGCCGGACTGAACAGTCTGGGGGCGGATGTGGATACTGTAATCCCTCACCGCATTCATGACGGTTACGGGATGAATAACCATATGATCGAGGAAGCGCATGAGGCCGGAATAGATACGATCCTGACGTGTGATAACGGGATCGCGGCAAAGGAGCAGATTGCATATGCCAAGTCTCTTGGGATGACGGTGGTGGTAACGGATCATCATGAAGTGCCTTATGAAGTGCAGACGGACGGCAGCAGACGGGAGTGCCCGCCGCCGGCGGACGCGGTGATCGATCCGAAGCAGGAGGACTGTAGCTATCCCTTTGACGGTATCTGCGGGGCGGTGGTGGCCTATAAATTGATACAGGTGCTGCTTGACGGGCTAAACCGGACAGAGGCGGCGACTCTTATGCAGGAGNTGTTGGCGTTTGCCGCTTTTGCCACGGTGGGAGATGTGATGGAACTGATCGATGAGAATCGGATCATNGTCAGATACGGATTGCAGCAGATCAGTCAGTCGGCCAACATAGGCATGCAGGCACTCTTAGCCGTCAACGGTCTGCAGGATAAGCCGCTTTCNGCATATCACATCGGATTCGTGCTGGGACCATGCCTGAATGCAACTGGCAGGCTGGATACCGCATCCAGAGCGCTGCGGATGTTTCAGACCGCTGACAGAGCGGAGGCGGTGACGATAGCCGGAGAATTAAAAGAACTAAATGATAACAGGAAGAATATGACGCTTCAGGGAACGGAGCAGGCGATAGCAGTCATCGAGGGCAGTACGCTTAAGGAGGACAGAGTGCTTGTGGTCTATCTGCCCGACTGCCATGAGAGCCTTGCGGGGATCATCGCCGGACGGCTCAGGGAGCGGTATTATAAGCCGGTTTTTGTGCTGACACGGTCGGAGGAGGGCGTGAAAGGCTCGGGGCGTTCCGTGGAGTCTTATCATATGTATGATAAGATGAGCGAATGTAAGGAACTGTACACGAAGTACGGCGGACATAAGATGGCGGCGGGGGTTTCCATGCCGGAGGAGAATGTGGAGAGGTTTCGCACATATCTCAATGAACACTGTGAGCTGACGGATGAGGATTTGGAAGAGAAGATACATATCGATGTACCGATGCCAATGTCTTATGTGACGGCCAAGTTCGTGAAACAGCTTTCGGTTTTAGAACCTTTCGGCAACGGCAATCCCAAGCCNGTTTTCGCCCAGAGGAATNTGCGCCTNCTCAGAGGAAGGATACTCGGCAAAAACAGCAACGTAGGGCGGTATACAGTGGAGGATGATACCGGCAGGCAGTTTGAGATGATGTATTTCGGCAATATGGATGCATGGCATTCTTTTCTGACGAAGCAGTTCGGTCAGGAGGCATACGACAGGCTGTATCAGGGNCGTGGAGGCGAGATCCGNATCCATGTGATNTATTATCCTGATCTTGACGTGTATCAGGGCAGGGAACGGCTNCAGATGATTATGCAGGATTATTGCTGTGTACAGTGATCAATATGGCAAGGACGGCACAGAAGCCGGCGCATAAGGTCATATCAGCAAGATCTGACATGCAAATACAAAAAAGTCTGGNTGTTCCCAGACTTTTTCGCATTTTCTTATGAGGGGGGGGGGAGATAGTGAGTTCTTCAACTATCTTGATTCTTATCATAGAATGTAAATGTGTCTAAAATGTGTTTAGTTTGTTATAAAAAAATAAAATTGCCTTAAGAAAGGTTAAANAACTTCTAAAAAAAGGGCTGTGGTCTGGTTATTTATCGTATGTTCTCCATAGTCTAAGTTGAGAGGGCAGATTGCACAAAAGGTTCCCGAAGCTGTCCGGCTNCGTCGAATGGATTTTCTAAGTATTCCGGCGTAGGNCGTGATGCCGGACGCAACCGCCCTCTACTCGCCATCCGGGCTCGTTACGGGCTTTTCGGGACATCCGTGTCCCGAAATTGCTATTTNGTATACGGAATACTAAGAAAATCTCAATCTCCTCCGCAGGACAGCTTNGGGAACCTTTTGTGCAATCTGCCTATACAAANTTANTNANNNATCTTTGNGNTANCCGAATCTTGGGAAATAAACTGCCNACACTAATCCAGTANCNAGCGNAGAGGGAAGTTAATTTCTTAAGGAGTCCCTTAAAAAGCGTCNGCNCTTANNGAGGTTATGAGTTGCAANGCAACTCACNAGTTTAGCGTCNGNTACGCTTTTTACGGAGCGGNAGCGCGACTCCGTAGATATTAACTTNCCTCNGCGCGTCCGTCNTAGATAATNTATNAANANCAATAATTACAAGATNGCAACATAATGAGNACACCGCATAAGTTGAAAAAGACCCGTTTTCGTGCTATTGTATTTAGAGTGAGAAAAAACAGGGGGTATCAGATGGCTGTATTAAAAGANTTGTTGGCAAAGATCGAGTACGAATGTATCAGGGGAACANTAGACCGGGAAGTGGCGGATATCATATATGATTCCCGCAANGTGACNCCGGGCAGTATGTTCATCTGTATTACGGGAGCCATTCAGGACGGGCATGGGTATGCNGCCGCNGCGGTACANGCGGGAGCGNGTGTGCTGATGGTGGAAAAAGAGGTAGAGCTGCCAAAGGAGGCGGATGTGACGGTGATCCGGGTGAAAGATACCCATTATGCCATGGCGTTTGCTTCGGCGGCTTTTTTCGGGAATCCGGCACAGGAGATGAAGATTATNGGCATTACCGGTACGAAGGGCAAGACTACCACGACCTATNTGGTGAAATCCATTCTGGAGCATGCCGGAAGGAAGGTCGGACTGATCGGCACGATAGAGATTATAATAGGAGATACCCATATCCATGCGGATCACACCACACCGGAATCTTATCTGATTCAGAAATATTTCAGACAGATGGCGGATGCCGGATGTGATACGGTGGTGATGGANGTGTCNTCNCAGGGANTGATGCTNCACAGNACGCAGGGATTTANTTTTGATTTCGGAATNTTNACCAATCTGGAGCCGGANCATATCGGCAAGGGAGANCATAANGATTTCGANGATTATCTGCACTGTAAGAGNCTGNTGTTNNNACAGTGCNGGGTGGGAATCGTNAATCATGACGATNNNCATTGGGAGGCGGTNACCNNNGNNCANACCTGNGNNNTNGAGACATACGGAATCGANACGGANGCNNATCTGCGNGCCGNGAATATCACNTTCCTGCGNGANGCGGGNAATCTGGGNATGGGATTTNATGGTGACAGGGCTNATGAANTTNNCGGTGCAGATNGNNACNCCGGGNAANTTCAGNGTNTANAANGCGCTCACGGCNATNGCNATCTGCCGTCATTTCGGCGTGNGCGTGGAGGAAGACGTCAAGGCGGCGCTTCTGGCGGCGAAGGTGAAGGGCAGGATCGAGCCGGTGAAGGTGTCGGATGAATTCACGCTGATGATCGACTATGCGCACAATGCCATGGCGCTTAAGAGTCTTCTTAGTACGCTGCGGGAGTATAATCCCCACAGGCTGGTCTGTCTCTTCGGCTGCGGCGGCAACCGTGCCAAGTCCAGAAGATATGAGATGGGAGAGGTCAGCGGACGGATGGCTGATCTGACGATTATCACTTCTGATAATCCGCGGACGGAAGAGCCACAGGCAATCATTGATGATATTAAGACCGGGATTGGCAGGACAGACGGCAGCTATGTTGAGATATGCGACAGGAAAGAAGCCATTGCTTATGCTATTTCTCACGGGGAGCCGGGAGACATCATCGTGCTGGCCGGTAAAGGACACGAGGATTATCAGGAGATCAACGGCGTTAAGTACCCCATGGATGAGCGCGTGCTGATTCAGGAGATTCTGGAGGGCAGGTAGAAATAGAGTATACAAAACAGTAAGAAATAGTAAGAACCGGCAAAACGCAGCAAGAAACAGTAAAATATAGCAAGCAGCATAAGTGACAATAAAGAGCAGCGCATAAGATAAAAGGAAAAGAAGGAGACGGCATGGCGGCAAAGTATGCGGATGTGATTATTGATATCTCTCATGAGAAAGTTGACAGACCTTTTCAGTATAAGATTCCGCAGGAACTGGCCGAAGCCGTATATGCGGGGGTGCGGGTACATGTACCCTTCGGCAGAGGAAATCGGGATCAGATCGGATATGTAGTGGATCTGTCTGACCGGACGGATTATCCGGAGGAGAAGTTAAAGAGCATCACTTCCGTGGACGACCGTGGCATCACTGCGCAGAGTATTCAGATCCGTACCGCTTATTGGATGAAAAGGCAGTACGGTTCCACGATGATCGCCGCGCTCAAGACTGTTCTTCCCGTGAAACAGAAGTTAAAGCAGATTGAGAAGAAAAAGATCACCGGCTGCTTGCCGGCGGATAAGCTGCGGGAGATGGCCGATCAGTGTGAGGGCAGACACCAGTCGGCAAAGGCAAGAGTGCTGCGTGCGCTGGCGGAGGAAGAGCTACTTCCCTATGAGTTGATCCGGCAGAAATTAAACGTATCCTCCGCCACCTTGCAGGCTTTGCAGAAACAGGGCTGCCTGCAGATCGAGACGGAGAGTCTGTACCGCAATCCCGTCAAACTGATGGCCAAAGAGGAACAAAGAGTTTCTCTGAGCGATGTACAGAAGGGCATTATAGAGGATGTCCTGCGTGACTATAGGGCAGGCTGCGCCGGTACTTATCTGATCCACGGGGTTACCGGAAGCGGGAAGACGGAAGTGTATCTGGGAATCATAGAGCAGATGATTGCCATGGGCAAACAGGCCATCGTGCTCATACCGGAGATCGCGCTCACTTATCAGACGCTGTTGCGCTTCTATAAGAGATTCGGTGATCGGGTGTCGGTGATGAATTCTACGCTTTCCATGGGAGAGAAATATGACCAGATCAGGCGGGCTGCAGACGGAGAGATCGATGTGATCATCGGCCCGCGCTCGGCTCTCTTTACCCCTTTTCCCAATTTAGGCGTGATCGTTGTGGATGAAGAGCACGAGAGCAGCTATAAGAGTGAATCCATGCCGAAGTATCATGCCAGAGAGACCGCGCTCCACATTGCGTCCATGCAGCATGCCGCCGTGGTACTCGGCTCGGCGACTCCTTCTCTGGAGGCATATTATCGGGCGAAGAGGGGAGAATACAAGCTGTACGAGATGAAGGGCAGACATGGCAGCAGCACACTGCCCGACGTATACACGGTGGATTTGCGGGAAGAATTAAGGCAGGGTAACCGCTCCGTATTCAGCCGGAAACTGCGGGAGCTGATGGAGCAGAGACTGGCGGCGGGAGAGCAGACCATGTTATTCCTGAACAGACGCGGGTATGCGGGATTTATCTCCTGCAGGGCGTGCGGGCATGTGATGAAATGTCCGCATTGTGATGTTTCTCTTTCCGAACACAGGGGCGGTATGTTAATATGTCATTATTGCGGGTATGAGGAGAAGAGGCAGACGAAGTGTCCGTCATGCGGTTCCAAGTATCTGATGGGGTTCAAGGCGGGCACCGAGCAGATCGAGGAGGCGCTGCACAGGGAATTTCCCGGGGCACGGGTGCTGCGCATGGATGCCGATACGACCCGGAAGAAGGAGAGTTATGAAAAGATCCTGTCTGCATTTGCGGACGAACGGGCGGATATCCTTGTGGGAACCCAGATGATCGTGAAGGGGCATGACTTCCCGAACGTGACATTGGTGGGGATTCTGGCGGCGGATCTGTCCCTTAACCGGAACGATTACCGCGCAGGAGAGAGAACCTTTCAACTGTTGACGCAGGCCGCGGGGCGTGCCGGCAGAGGGGATAAGAAGGGCGAAGTGGTGATTCAGGCTTATCAGCCGGAGCATTACAGCATCGTACATGCGGCGAAGCAGGATTATGCCGCATTCTATGAGGAGGAGATCGCCTATCGGGATCTCATGAGCTATCCGCCGGTGTCGCACATGCTTGCGGTGTTGATTATATCTTCCGGGCAGGAAGAGGGAATGAAGCTGTGCGAGGAAATGACTAATGTAGTCAATGCAGAACGTGAAAAGGATCGGGAGGCGGAGTCATACCGCGGGATACAGGTGATCGGGCCTGCCGAGGCAGCGATCGGGAAGATCAATGATTTATACAGACATGTCTTCTATGTGAAGCATGCAGACTATCAGATACTGGTGGAGATGAAAGACATATTGGAGCTTTTTTGTAAAGAAAAAGAATTGAAGAACCAGACGGTTCAGTATGATTTCGATCCCATCAATACATATTGAGAAGGAAGAAGGAGAGAGGAAGTATGGCAATCAGAAAGATCAGAGAAATGGGAGATCCTGTTTTGACAAAGAAGTGTAAGGAAGTGACGGAGATCACTCCCAGAGTACAGGAGCTGATAGACGATATGTTTGAGACGCTGTACGAGGCGGACGGCGTAGGGCTTGCCGCGCCACAGGTGGGAATTTTGAAGAGGATCGTGGTGATTGATGTCACGGGAGAAGATCCGATCCTGCTCATCAATCCGAAGCTTTTGGAGACCAGCGGTGAACAGGAGGGCTATGAAGGGTGCCTGAGTGTTCCCGGCAAGAGCGGCAAGGTGACCAGACCGAATTATGCCAAGGTCATGGCCTATGATGAGAATATGAATGCCTTTGAGCTGGAAGGGACGGAGCTGCTTGCCAGAGCGATCTGCCATGAGTTGGATCATCTGGAAGGACACCTGTATGTGGAGAAGGTGGACGGACCGCTTGTGAATACGGCGGATCTGGCGGAAGAAGAGTAGCGTGAATGAAAGAACCATTCACGCAGAAGAACCGTCCGCAGTGCGGACTTGCTGCAAGCAGCATTCTTCCCAAGTTTTGAGATTCCGCTCCGCGGAATCATGGAGGTTAGTGTGAGAAAGGNATNNTATTAGTATATGAAGATTGTATTTATGGGAACNCCTGACTTCGCGGTAGACGTGCTGGAGGCGATTATCGCGGCGGGACATCAGGTGGCGGCGGTGGTGACACAGCCGGATAAACCGAAAGGCAGAGGNAANGAAATGCAGATGACNCCNGTTAAGGTGTGTGCGGCGGCACATGATATTCCGGTGTTCCAGCCGNTCAAAATCAAGGAAGCGGCGGCAGTGGAGACGCTCAGAAGTTATGNGGCGGATATCTTCGTGGTGGCGGCATTNGGGCAGATCGTGTCGGAAGAGATTCTGGCGATACCGAAATTCGGCTGTGTNTGNGTNCACGCGTCCCTTCTGCCCAAATACAGAGGNGCGGGACCNATCCAATGGGCTATCATTAACGGGGAGAAGACTACCGGTGTCACCATCATGCAGATGGATAAGGGAATNGACACCGGCGATATGCTGNTGAAAGCAGAGGTTGCCATTGATCCGCAGGAAACCGGNGACAGNCTTCATGACAAGCTGGCGCAGGCGGGTGCGCGTCTGATCGTGGAAGCCTTGCCGAAGATCGAGCGGGGCGAGGTGGTACCGGAGAANCAAAACGATGCGGATTCCTGTTATGCCAAGATGTTANATAAATCCATGAGCAGGATNGACTGGCAGCAGAGTGCNNNGAAGCTGGACTGCCTGATCCGCGGGCTGATCTCATGGCCCGGCGCTTCCACNGTCTATCGGNGCAGGANNCTTAAGATATGGAANGAAGAGGTCGTGACGGANNNNCAGCTGCAGCAGATGGGCACGGAGGTGCTTTCGGAATCTGTNGAGCCGGGAACTGTGACGGCCGTGNCAAAAGATGCATTCTATGTNCAGACCGGTGANGGCATNCTTAAGATCAGNGCCGTNCAGCCGGAGGGCAAGAAACGCATGGAAGTGAAGGATTTTCTTCTGGGATACCCGGTGAAGNTCGGGGAGAAGCTGGGAGAGAATNNATAANNGTCGGGTTTGCANAGTGAATTNTNTAACCCCNCGGAGNNTTNGTTTTCAGAAAGGATGANNGNTATGGGACGTTACGGATATTACGGTTACTATTTTGATCCGACATATTTTCTNGTATTGATCGGAGCGGTGTTGTGNATCTGGGCNCAGATGCGNGTCAATTCCACCTACAGAAAATATGCNCGTGTCAGGAGCAGGAGCGGNCTGACGGGCGCNCAGGCGGCGCAGAGGATCTTACAGATGTCAGGTATCTATGATGTGAGCATAGAGCATGTACGGGGAGAATTGACGGATCATTACGATCCGTCTCATAAGGTGCTGCGGCTGTCGGATTCCGTGTANGGTTCCGATTCCATAGCGGCGATCGGCGTGGCGGCNCACGAGTGCGGGCACGCGGTTCAGCATAACAAGGGGTATGCGCCTCTNTCGTTCAGAACGGCGCTNGTGCCGGCNGCNAATATCGGATCAANGGCAGGCATACCGTTAATTATTCTNGGCGCNNTATTGGGNATGAATCAGCTTCTCATCCAGATCGGTATCTGGGTGTTNGCGNTGGCAGTGCTTTTTCAGATCGTGACGCTTCCCGTGGAGTTCAANGCTTCCGGCAGGGCGCTTGCGATGCTGGGNGATTACGGCATGCTGGAGCAGGATGAGACAAGAGGGTGNCGTAAGGTATTGTCCGCAGCGGCGCTCACTTANGTGGCGGCGGCAGCGTCNGCCATCTTACAGCTTCTCAGACTGATTCTGCTGTTNGGCAATAACAGGCGCAGAGACTAGATTGAAAAATCNNNGATTTTTCAATCGCAAATTTGTGCCGACGCTGTTAGCGTCTTGGCTTNCAAATTCGCAGGCTGAGAGAANGATATNGGTATTGGNGTGATATGGCAGAGATCAACGGGCGGGAAGTAGTTCTGGATATATTACTGGAACTGTCTAAAGAAAGTGAATACAGCAANATACTNATCGCGGCGGTCTTAGAGAAGCATGANTATCTGGACGGCAGAGAGAAGGCNTTNATCAAAAGGGTGAGCGAGGGGNCGATCGAGCGCAGGATNCAGATCGATTATGTGCTTGACCGTTTTTCNAAGGTGCCGGTGAANAAGATGAAACCGTTTATCAGNGAACTGCTGCGAATGAGTGTGTANCAGATNCTTTTCATGGAAAATATACCTGACGCGGCGGTGTGCAACGANGCGGTGAAGCTGGCNAAGAAGCGAGGNTTCCGGTCNNTGCAGGGATACNTTAACGGCGTGCTGCGTGCGGTNGCAAGGGGNAAAGANCAGATTCCCTATCCGGATAANCAGACGGATTANATGNAATATCTGTCGGTCNGCTATTCCATGCCGCGGTGGCTGACAGAGCATTTNNGNGCCGCTTACGGNGAAGAACGGTGNGAGGCTGTTCTGGCNGCTTTCCTGNAAAGAGGNGCGGTCAGNATCAGNATGCAGGAGACACTNGATGAGAAAGANCGNGAGGCACTGATGAAGGCGTGGCAGCAAAGCGGGGTACAGGTACACAGACATCCCTATCTGCCCTACGCCGTGACAGTTCAGAAGACGGATGGCATCCGCAGCCTTGCAGGGTATCGGGAAGGCGCTTTCGCGGTACAGGATGTCAGTTCCATGCTGGTGGTGGAAGCTGCGGGAATCAGACAGGGGGACACGGTCATTGATGTCTGTGCGGCACCCGGAGGCAAGGCGCTGCATGCAGCGGCCAAGCTTATGGGAACCGGGCAGGTGATCGCCTGCGATGTGACGGAGTATAAGGCCACTAAGATAGAAGAGAACAGAGACAGAATGGGCATGGACAATGTGTCTGTCAGGGTGCGGGATGCACGGATCACCGACGAGACGCTGATCGGGCAGGCGGATGTCCTGATCGCGGATGTGCCCTGCTCCGGACTGGGTGTGATCGGCAAGAAGCAGGATATTAAGTATCGCGTGACCAGACAGTCCATGGAGGAAGTCGTTGCTCTGCAGCGGGAAATCATAGACAATGCGGTGCGATATCTGAAACCGGATGGAGTCATGATGTACAGCACGTGTACCATGAATCCGGCGGAAAATGAAGAGATGGCGGACTGGATCTGCTGGACATATGATATGGAGCCGGTGAGCATGGCACAGGAACTGCCGGGAGAGCTTCGGGAGGAAGCGGACAGAGGATATGTACAGCTTCTGCCCGGCATACACGGAACCGACGGGTTCTTCTTAGCCAAGCTGCGCAGGATACAGAGAAGAAAGATGTAACAGAGGTAACTATTCAGTATAGGTCGAAGCATTTACTGAACAGTTACAAAGAGAGATAGATATCATGGAAACAGGGAACACTAGAGATATCAAGTCGTTCACTTTAGAGCAGCTTAGGGAAGAGATGGAGGCCATGGGCGAGAAATCTTTCCGGGCAGGTCAGATGTATGAGTGGATGCATAAGAAACAGGCCGCAGGGTATGAGGAAATGACGAATATTCCTAAGGCGCTGGCGGATAAGTGCAGGGAACGCTATGACTATACAGCGCTGCAAATATGCCGTGTGCAGGAATCAAAAGCAGACGGCACGAGAAAGTATCTGTTTAAGCTGGCGGACGGCAACACGGTGGAGAGTGTCTTTATGCGCTATCAGCACGGCAATTCCGTCTGTATTTCCTCACAGGTGGGGTGCCGTATGGGTTGTCGTTTCTGCGCTTCCACGTTGGACGGGCTGGAGCGGAATCTCCTGCCTTCGGAGATGCTCGACCAGATCTATGCGATTACCAGACAGACCGGAGAGCGGGTTTCTAACGTGGTGGTCATGGGAAGCGGGGAGCCGATGGATAATTACGATAATCTGCTGCGGTTCATTGCGCTTCTGACGGACGAGAACGGACTGCATATCAGCCAGAGGAATGTTACCGTGTCCACCTGCGGGATCGTGCCGCGGATGAGACAGCTCGCCGACAGACGGCTGCAGATCACGCTGGCGCTGTCCCTGCATGCGGCGACGGACGACAAGCGCAGGCAGCTCATGCCCATTGCCAATCAGTATTCCTTACGGGAACTGATCGGGGCGTGCGATTACTATTTTGAACAGACGGGCAGGCGGATTACTTTTGAGTACAGTCTGGTAAAGGGAGTGAACGATACGGATGAGGATGCAAGGCAGCTTACGAGCCTGATCGGCAGGCGGGGCATCCATGTGAATCTGATTCCCGTCAATCCGATCAAAGAGCGTGATTACAGGCAGTCTGAGCGGTGTGCGGTGAATGCGTTCAAAAATAAACTTGAAAAAAATGGAATTAATGTTACTATTAGAAGGGAAATGGGTCGGGATATCGACGGTGCGTGCGGTCAGTTGAGGCGCAGATACATGAAGTCGGAACCGAAAGAGTAAATTATGGCAAACGGAGGAAGATACGGTGCTTAGGTCCTATGCGATAACGGATATCGGACAGAAAAGACAAGTGAATCAGGATTTTATCTATCTGTCAGAGACTCCCATCGGTAATCTGCCTAATGTGTTTATTGTAGCGGACGGTATGGGCGGACACAATGCCGGGGATTACGCTTCCCGCTATGCGGTGGAGACCGTAGTGGAGGAGATCGGTATTTCTTTTGAAAAAAATCCTGTCAGGATTCTGGACAGAGCCATCGAGAAGGCAAATGCGCGTATACGCGATCTGGCAAGTCATGAGGCGGCATATAACGGCATGGGCACTACGATGGTGGTGGCAACCTGTATAGGACGATATCTGGAAGTGGCCAATGTAGGAGACAGCAGGCTTTATGTTGTGGGCGACAGGATAGAGCAGATCACGCAGGATCATTCACTGGTGGAAGAGATGGTGCGGATGGGCGGCATAGACAGGGCAACCGCCAGAAATCATCCGGATAAAAATATTATTACCAGGGCGATCGGCGCCAGAGATTATATAGAAGCAGATTTCTTTAATCTGGAACTGCAGGCGGGAGACAAGGTTTTGCTTTGTTCCGATGGGTTGACGAATATGGTGGAAGACGAGACGATACATCAGATTCTGACAGGNGACGGAAGTCTTAAGGACAAGGTAGAAGAATTGGTGAGAACAGCCAACCACAACGGCGGTAAAGATAATATTTCCGTGATTGTTATTGAACCGTTAGCAGACGAGGTGAAACATGATTAAGATAGGAATGATGATAGGCGACCGATACGAGATCTTAGAAAAGATCGGCACCGGCGGTATGTCAGATGTATATAAAGCAAAAGATCATAAGCTGAACCGGTTCGTTGCGGTTAAGGTGTTGAAGCAGGAGTTCGGCGAGAATGCGAATTTNGTATCCAAATTCAGAATNGANGCNCAGGCNGCGGCAGGACTCATGCANCCGAATATCGTCAATGTNTATGANGTCGGAGAAGAGGGTGGTATCCACTATATCGTAATGGANCTGGTGGATGGTATCACATTAAAGAAATATATCGAGAAGAAGGCGAGATTGTCCGTCAAAGAGGCAATCAGTATNGCGATTCAGGTGTCCATGGGCATCGAGGCGGCGCATAATAATCATATTATTCATCGNGATATCAAGCCGCAGAACATTATTATTTCTAAAGAAGGCAAAGTNAAGGTGACGGATTTCGGTATTGCCAAGGCGGCTACCAGTAACACCATCACCTCTAATGTCATGGGNTCGGTGCACTATACTTCCCCGGAACAGGCAAGGGGCGGNTACAGTGACGAGAAGAGCGATATCTATTCCTTAGGTATCACGATGTTTGAGATGCTCACNGGCAGGGTGCCCTTCAACGGGGAGACTACGGTAGCGATCGCGATCAAACATATACAGGAAGAAATGCCTTCTCCGAGNGACTACGTGTCGGAGATTCCGATCAGTGTGGAGCAGATCGTATGCAANTGCTGCCAGAAGAGCCCGGACAGAAGATATCAGTCCATGGCGGAGCTNGTTGCGGATTTAAAGCAGTCGCTNATCAATCCCGATGAGGATTTTGTCAAGGTGGTNGATCCGGATGAGGAAGCTTCCACCNGAATGATTACGGACAGNGATATGGCGCAGATCAAGAGACAGTCTGACNGAAGAGANTCCATGGATGANGCCATGAGACTGAAGAAANACAGCGAGCGCTATTATGAAGANGAGGACGATGAGGAAGAAGACGAGGACTGGGATGAGGACGAGGATGACTATGATCCNAAGATGGAGAAAATCACCACGATCCTNGCAGTAGTGGCGGCNNTTCTGATNGGCTGTATCGTGATCTTCCTTGTGGGAAGAGCCGTNGGTGTGTTCCAGTTCGGCGCTTCCGAGGATGATAAGGAGTCNCAGGAAGAAGTAGAGCAGGTAGCGATGATTCAGGTAGTCGGCATGAATGTGGAGGACGCCAAGCGNGCACTGTTGGAGCTGGGGCTGACACCGGAGATCAAATATGAGGAGAACAGCGCCTATGAAGNAGGNACNGTTCTGCGGGCCGCTTCACAGGACGGTCTTACAAGTGTGGCACCGGGCAATATGATCAGTAAGAATACGGTNATCGTGATGACCGTGGCGCAGGGAACCGACGGGGTAGAAGTTCCNGCNGTAACCGGNAAGTCCAGATCNGAGGCAACGTCCATTCTTGAACAGNCGGGATTNGTGGTTAATGTGACAGAAAGCTATGACGCGGAGGTGGAGAGCGGATATGTGATCTCCCAGTCNCCGGAGGCGGATACGAAGGCNCCGTCGGGNTCTTCCATNACGNTCCGNGTCAGTCAGGGTGNGGAGGAGAGTAAGGTCAGAGTGCCNGATGTGATCGGNNTGACGGAAATGGATGCCACNGTNAGCCTGAATGAGAGCGGTCTGGCAGTNGGAACNGTNTCNCAGNTNAACAATGAAGATGCTTCGCTGACNGATAAAGTATGTTATCAGAGTTANTCGGTGGGCTCCTATGTGGATGCCGGAACGCCNATNGACTTGAAAATAAGTATCGGNCCTTCCGATGTAACCTATCGGTATTCTGANGGNATTACCGCNCCGACAGAAGATCCGGATTATCGGACCGGGATGTCCGTCAACGTNACGGTCACNACAGCGGATGGCACACAGCTTTTAAGTACACAGACATCTTCCTTTCCGGTAGCGGTTAATTACACGGGNATCAAATCGCCAAGCGGTGTGATTACCTTTCATTTTACGGNGGAGAGGGAGGNNACGACCACAACCGATCCCGAGACGGGAGAGNCAGTGACGACGGNTCCTGTTTCCGAAGAGAAAACGGTGACAAGAGAGATTCAGTTTACACAGGAATAGGAAGAGGTTCATGCAGGGGAAGATCATTAANGGNATCGCGGGATTCTATTATGTCTATGTNGAAGGACACGGGACCTATGAATGTAAGGCTAANGGGATTTTCAGAAAAGATCATGTAAAGCCGCTTGTGGGTGACGATGTGGTTATGGATGTATTGGATGAAGGTGAGAGGCTGGGTAACATCAGTGAAATTCTTCCCAGACGAAGNGCCCTGATCCGCCCGGCGGTNGCNAANGTGGATCAGGCAATGATTATTTTTGCCATNGTGAAGCCGAATCCTAATTTCAATCTTCTGGACAGATTTCTCATCCGCATGGAGCGGCAGAATCTGCCCACCATCATATGCTTTAACAAACAGGACATAGCCTCCGCACAGGAGAAGGAAGCACTCAGGCAGTCTTATGAAAAGTGTGGATATCATGTCCTGTTTATCAGTGCGCTGGAGAATGAAGGCTTGGAACAGGTCAAAGAACTGTTGAGCGGTAAGACCACCACTGTAGCGGGACCAAGCGGGGTGGGCAAATCCTCACTGATCAACAGGCTGGCACCGAAAGCCAACATGGAGACAGGGGAGATCAGCGCCAAGATAGAAAGAGGAAAACACACCACAAGACACTCGGAGATCATAGCGCTGGGTGAGGAAACTTATATTATGGATACACCCGGATTTACGTCCCTTGATATTTCCGAGATCACGAAAGAAGAGCTGGGACAGTATTACCCGGAATTCGTGCAGTATGAACCCTATTGCAAGTTCAGCGGATGCGCCCATATCAGCGAACCGTCCTGCGGCGTCAAGGAGGCTGTGGCGGAGGGGAAGATCAGCACGGTGCGATATGAGAATTATAAGGTGCTGTATCAGGAGTTGAAAGATAAGAGGAGATATTAGATGGATTGAAACTTTCAGCCAAAGAAACTTAATGAGTTTGAATTTGCATGCAATCATTTAGGTGACTAGGTGGTTGCTTTTTTATGTACTGTCAAAAGTTAAAGACTTGTTAAGAATTTCTATGCTATGATTCAGAACATGGAGAAAATAGTGTGAAGAGAAGTTCTAGGGCTCACAGCAGGGGCTGTTTCGCCAAGAACTTCTAAAACTTCGCACAGGAAAAGAGGGATACACTATGTTCTGGAGGATATTGAAAAAAGACCTGAAACGCAAAAAGACCATGAACATCATTCTGCTGCTGTTTGTCATTTTATGCTCGATGTTTGCAGCGGCGGCGGTAAACAACATTATAGCCGTTACAGGCGGTATCGAGCATTATTTCGATGCGGCGGATGTTCCCGATGTCATTGTGCGGGTGCTGTTCAGCGGGGAAAACGATCTCGAGGAAAAGATTGGGGAGCTTGCCCACGCCAAGGAGATAAGGAACGAGCATTGGTTGTGTGTATCCAGCTCAAAGTATTTCAGGCATAACGGAAAGGAACTTGATAATTTCACGAATGCTGCCTATTTGCTTTCGGATCGTGAAATGGCTATCAACTATTTCGATGAGAACAATAACAACATCGAAAGCGTGGACAAGGGCTGCTTTTATGCCAACGCTCCTTTTTTACAGGACCTTACTATAAAAAAGGGCGACAAGGTGGAACTTACTGTCGGTGACAGTCATCTCACGCTTAAGTTTATGGGGCGGTTCAAAGGTGCGCTGTTTGATTCGGGAAACACAGCTTCCCCGTATCTTATCATGAACTCAGCTGACTATGACTATCTTGACAGGGACGAAGCCACTCATTTCATGAAGTGCAAGCAGTTTTGTGTAAATACATCAGATGTTGATGAAATAAGGGAACTTGCAAAGGATTATAGCGGTGTATATGTCTACACACGGGAAGAAATAAAGGATATTTATCTCTATGATATGCTTTCTGCGTATGTTTTAATGATGATTAGTATCGTGCTGATGTTCACAGCCTTTGTGGTGCTGCGTTTCACAATAGGCTTTACGGTCAGCGAGGAATTTCGTGAGATTGGTGTAATGAAGGCGGTGGGTATCGACAATGGCAGTATAAGAAGTCTGTATATCGTCAAGTATCTTGCCATTGCTACAATCGGTACACTGATAGGATATTTCTGTTCTGTCCCTCTCGGGGATATGATGATGAAAACGATATCGGAAAATATCGTTCTCGGCAGCGGAAGCGGTACTTTTATGGGGATTTTAAGCTCTGCGGCAGTCGTTATCATTATCCTGCTGTTCTGCTACAACTGCACACGCAGAGTCAATAAACTCTCGCCGATCGATGCAGTAAGAAACGGTCAGACGGGCGAGCGCTTCCGAAGAAAGAGCCTTTTGCACTTAGGCCGCTCTAAGCTGCCACAGACTGCATTTCTCTCGGTCAATGATGTGATCAGTTCGCCGAGGCAGTTTTCTATCGTGATTGTTGTGTTCACGTTCTGCATACTGCTGATGACAATTATGTCAAATTTTGCATTGACACTCAAAAGTGAAAAGATACTGCGCTTCTTCGATATGCCCTCATGTGAAGCGCATATCGGGGATAGCGAAATACTGGGAGAGATCCTGATAGATCAAAGTACGTATAAGCAGATCATCGCAGATACCGAAAAGCTCCTTGCCGATAACGGGATGCCCGGCAAATGCACAATGACAATGCGTATACAGTTTGAAACATCGCACGAAGACAAAACAGCAAAGATCTCTTTCTCTGTCATGAAAGGCGAGACAAATGACACGCTCTATGTAGATGAGGGCAGCGCTCCGCAGAAGACGAATGAGATTGCCGTAACGGAAAGCACCTTAGATGACTTAGGCGCAGAGATCGGCGACAGGGTAACGGCAGTAATAAATGAGAAAGAGTACGAGTTTATCATCACGGGAACATACTCCTCGTTCATCAGCCAAGCTTTTCTATACAAAGATTTTGACCTTGGAAATCTGCCGGCAAACGATATAATGGGAGTGCAGATACACTTTGATGGCAGCCCCGACAAGGCGCAGATAAACAAAAACATTGAAAAGCTTAAAGACCTGCTAGACACCGACAAGGTGTATTCGACCTCGGACTTCATCAAAAATTTTACAGGAATGTCCGATACGCTGAATGCAATCAAACAGATGATGATGCTCATTACTGTGATCGTAACGGCATTGATCGTCATACTCATGGAGCGTTCATTCATCTCTAAGGAAAAAAGCGAGATTGCACTGATGAAAGCGGTGGGTATCGACAGCGGCAGTATCATCTTGCAGCATTCGCTCAGATTTGTAATCGTATCGGTCATTGCCTGCATTGTTTCTTCGGCGGTGCTTATGCCGATCAGCAACGCAATGATGAATTGGGTCGGTAATATGATTGGCGATGTATCAGGCTTGAAATGCGATTTTGATCCGCTGGAAATATTTGTGATCTGCCCGGCAATTCTCATCGGCGTGACCGTCATCGGCTCATTCCTGACAGCGCTTTACACAAAAACAATCAAGGCTTCCGATACGGCAAGCATAGAATAGGAGGATTAATATAATGAATAATACGGTTTTACAGACAAAGGGACTTTGCAAGACATATATCGTGAACAAACATCAGAACAATGTGTTGAAAAACGTCGATCTGACGATCAGTGAGGGCGAAATGGTAGCGGTCATGGGACCCTCCGGCTCAGGCAAAAGCACACTGCTCTACTGCGTTTCGGGAATGGACAAAGTGACCGCGGGCGAGGTGTTCTTTAACGGCAGGGAAACGGCAAAACTTAGTGATAAGGAGCTCGCAAGGCTCAGACTTGACGAAATGGGGGTTATTTTTCAGCAGATGTACATGATGAAAAATCTTTCGGTACTTGATAATATCATTTTCCCTGCGGTAAAATCAAAAAAGAACACGGAGAGCCGCAGGCAGACCGAGGAGCGCGGCAGAGCGCTTATGCACAGACTCGGCATCGACGATGTGTGCGGCAATGATATTAACGAGGTGTCGGGCGGACAGCTTCAGAGGGCTTGTATCTGCCGCAGTATGATAAACAATCCCAAGATGATCTTTGCCGACGAGCCGACAGGCGCTCTCAACCGTGCAAGCTCTGATGAGGTCATGAACGAGCTGCTGTCCTTAAACCGTGACGGTACGACGATCATGTGCGTGACCCACGACGCGAAGGTTGCCGCCAAGTGCAGCAGGGTGCTTTACATTGTGGACGGCGGGATCGTCGGTGAAAAAGAAATGGGACATTTTGGCGGCGGTGACAAGGAGCTTCGTGACCGGGAAAGAGAGCTGAACAACTGGCTGATGGAACAGGGATGGTAATACTGTGAGAAGGGCAAGGCGATTGTATGACCGATATTCTAATAGTGGAAGACGATAAGGAACTTGCAGACTTGCTGACTGACTTCCTGCGTGAGGAGGGCTATACTGTGTCAAGCGTGGACACCGGAGAGCATGCCGTACAGCTCTTTGAACGATATGGCGCAAGGCTTGTGGTGCTTGACATCAACCTCCCCGATGTGAACGGCTTTGCGGTTTGCTCCAAGCTACGGGAAAATGCGGATACTCCTATCCTGATCGTAAGTTCAAGGACGGACAAGGAGGATAAGCTGAACGGATTTGACCTTGGTGCTGATGATTATATAGAAAAGCCCTATGACATTGATATTCTTATCGCTAAGATCAAGGGGATATTCAAACGGCGGTATCAGCGTGAAACATTGTCGGCGGACGGTGTGATACTCAATCTTGCAGATAAAACAGCAGTCATCGACGGAAAGTCCGTGGAACTGCCTGCAAAGGAATTTGACCTGTTGGCGCTTTTGATTGAGAATCAGGGCAAAGCTCTGAAAAAAGAGTACCTGTTTGGCACTGTCTGGGGCAGCGACAGCGATTCGGAGCTGCAAACGCTCCATGTGCATATCAACCGCCTTCGCCGGAAGCTCGGTGATGATCCTAAGAATGCAAAGCGGTTGTTGACCGTCTGGGGTGTGGGGTATAAGTTTGTATGAAGGCTTTCAGAAGACTGTGTATTGTAGTGATAACTGGATTTCTTTTGCTGATGGTGGTATTGAATCTATTTCTTGTGGGAGCAAAAAACAGTAACGAAGGAATTTATCGTGTGGAAGCCAAGCGGCTTGCAGATGAGATAGCGGAAACAGGCAATTATGACCTTGAGAAATATCCCCATATTATGGGCGTGGCGAGGGCTGATGACGGCGAACTGTACACCTCTGATGAGCATTATCTGATCATAGAAGCAGGCGGTACGCTGTATCGTGTGGAGTATACTGTCGGAAACGGACAGCACAGCATTGCGGCAATAAACTGTGTATTGGGTGTGCTGTTTGTGTTGATGATTGGTCTTTTGTATTATATCTGGGGGCATATCATCGTGCCATTCGGCAGGTTGAACGATGTTCCGAAAGAGCTTGCGAGGGGCAATCTTTCTATCCCGATACCGGAGGAAAAAAGCCGCTTCTTCGGGAAATTCACTTGGGGTGTGAATCTCCTGCGTGAGAGTATCGAGGACAGCCGCAAAAAAGAAATCACGATGCAGAGGGACAAAAAACTCTTGTTGCTCTCTCTTTCCCACGACATCAAAACGCCTTTGTCGGCGATCAAGCTGAATGCAAAGGCACTTGCCAAAGGATTATACAAGGACGAGGAAAAACGACGTGCAGCTGCTGAGAGTATCAATAGCCGTGCAGATGAGATAGAGCGTTTTGTCAGCGAGATTACAAAGGCGGCAAGCGAGGATTTTATGAGCTTTGAGGTCACACAGGGAGAGGCTTTCTTAAGCGATATCATCACAAGGATAGATGCGAGATATGCGCCCCAGCTTGCCATGTCAGGAATGGAGTTTGTGATTCAGAAACTTGATGACTGCATTCTTTCCTGCGATCCCGACCGCCTTGCAGAGTGCCTGCAAAATCTAGTAGAAAATGCAATCAAATACGGTGACGGCAGACGAATTGAGATCAGCTTTGATAAAATGGACGGCTGTGAGCTTATTACGGTATCAAATACAGGCTGTACTCTTGAAATGAAAGAACTGCCACAGATATTCGAGAGCTTTCATCGTGGAAATAATGCGGACAAGGTGCAGGGCAATGGGCTTGGGCTTTTTATCTGCAAACGATTGATGTCGCTTATGGGTGGAGAGGTGTATGCGGATATTCGTGATGAATGCTTCTATATAACGCTTGTTGTTAAAATGGCGTAAATTTACAGATGCTATCCTAAAAAAATACAAATTGTGATACTTACATTGAAATTTATGTTTTTTCGGATTCATAAGCGAGGTTCTTCCGTAAGTTCCGGTTCACTTACACCGAATAGGTGCAAGCTGAAGAAAAGAGAACCGCTTTATAGAATTTTAGAAAGCTCTTGGCTTCGGTCAAGAGCTTTTGGTGTATGTGGAGGACAATTTGAATCAACTGTTAGATATGTTCGGTTTAACACTTGCCATACTTAAAATGTCCACATATAATGTAGTGGTGTTGTATAGAAAGATTACAGATATGCGATTCGGAGGAACGTAAACAATGAGCAGTATTTTGATTATAGATGATGACAAGGAACTTTGTGCATTGATTAAACAGAGTGTTTTACAGGAAAATATAGAAGCCGACTGCTGTTATTCCGGAAAATCCGGTTTGCTGCAACTGAAAGAAAAAGAATATCAGCTTGTCATATTGGATGTAATGCTGCCCGGTTTTGACGGTTTTGAAACATTAGAACAGATTAGAAAAGAAAGCAGCCTGCCTATCCTGATGTTTACGTCGAAAAATGACAGTGCCTCAAAAGTGCGTGGTTTACGGGCGGGAGCTGACGACTATCTGACAAAACCCTTTGATATGGACGAGCTTATTGCCCGTATTGTGTCATTGATCAGGCGTTATACCCGCTTCAACCAAAAAGACGGGCAGTTACAGACGCTTGATTTTGACGGGCTGACCATCGACTTTGACAGTCGTTCTATTCATGCGGTAAATGGTGATTATGAACTGCCGCCGAAAGAATTTGATTTACTACTGTTTCTTGCGAAAAATCAGGGAAAGATACTGACAAAGCAACAAATTTATGAAAATGTGTGGGGAGAAGATTATGTTTATGATGACAGTAATATTATGGCGATTATCAGCCGTCTACGGAAAAAAATAGAGGAAAATCCGGGCAATCCCCGGTATATACAGACAGTAAAGGGGATTGGATATCGTTTCAATAAGGAGGTGTGAGTGATGTATACAGAAACAGTTACGGTAATTGCGTTAATGATTGCTTTTGTTTCTGTGGGGTGGGCTGTTTATACAGTCCGACATGTAAAAAAGCAGATATTGGAAATGGCTGACGCTTTGGAAGATGTAAAAAATGGGAATGGGAACAGACGTATTTTATCAGAAGTGCATGAACTTGTGGTGCCTCTTGCTTACGAGTTTAACGATATTGTCCTGTCTTATGAAAACAGGCTGTCTGTTTATCACCAGACAGAAGAAACAAACAGGCAGCTCATGACAAGCCTTTCCCATGATGTGCGGACACCGCTTACCACATTGATCGGGTATCTGGACGCTGTGCATAAAGGGATTGCTTGCGGAAAAGAACGTGATGATTATATAGAAACTGCCCGTCGGAAGGCCCATGACTTAAAAGAATATATAGATGTGCTTTTTGACTGGTTCAAGCTGGGTTCAAATGATTTTTCCATGAATATAGTGGCGCTTGATTTAACGGAGCTAACACGGAATATACTGATTGACTGGATACCAATATTTGAAGATGCGCAGGTGGATTTCAGGATTGACATTCCGGAGCAGCCTTTCAGGGTACAGATTGATCCGGACGGATATATGCGGATATTAAACAATCTGATACAGAACGTAATTTCTCACAGCCATGCGGATAAAATAGAAATAGCTTTGTCGAAACAGGGTGAGAATATTAAAATTGTGTTGTCTGACAATGGAGTAGGGATTGACAAAGAGGATTTGAAACACATTTTTGAACGGCTCTATAAATGCGATAAAGGACGGTCTGAAAAAGGCAGCGGTCTTGGTCTGTCTATCGTACATCAGCTTGTGGTCAAACTGAACGGAACAATAACAGCAGAAAGCGTATCGGGGAAAGGAACCGTTTTCACTCTGTTTTTCCCTTTAATGAACTAAGAAGCAACAAGATATGGAACCTTCTCGATCTAAAAAGCAGATTGAGAAGTAGCGGAGAAGGAACTGCGGTGCAGTTATATATGGAACCTTCTCAATCTAAAAAGCAGATTGAGAAGTAGCGGAAAAGGAACTGCACAGCAGTTCCTTTTCCTTAATTGCAAGGTTAATGCAAGGATCGTGCAAGGTTAATGCAAGATTGGCGTGATAGAATGGCAGTCATAAAAAGGAGGTTTCGCAATGAGCAAATATGTAATCGAAACAAAAAATCTTACAAAACAATACGGAACACAGAAAAGCGTTGCTAATTTGAATATCCATGTTCAGAAAGGGCGTATCTACGGTCTGCTTGGCAGAAACGGAGCTGGAAAGACAACAACAATGAAAATGCTGCTTGGGTTGACACAGCCTACCTTCGGGGAAGTGACAATATGGGGAAAATCTTTAGCGCCAAATGAAAAGAAGCTTTTGCCTCGGATTGGCAGTTTGATTGAATCCCCTGGTTTTTATCCTAATCTGACCGCTACGGAAAACCTGCGTATTTTTGCTACCCTGCGTGGAGTACCAAACCGCAATGCAATTAAGGACGCACTTGATTTGGTTGGTCTGCCTTACAAAGATAAAAAACTGTTTTCCCAGTATTCACTTGGCATGAAGCAGCGGTTGGCGATTGCCCTTGCCATTATGCATGATCCGGAACTCTTAATTTTGGATGAACCAATCAATGGTCTTGATCCGATTGGAATTGCAGAAGTACGGTCTTTTATACGTGACCTTTGCAATGAACAGGGAAAAACAATCCTAATTTCCAGTCATATCCTCTCCGAGATAGCATTACTGGCTGACGATATAGGCATTATCGATCATGGCGTATTACTGGAAGAAGAAAGTCTTGCAGAGCTGGAAGCAAAGAGCAGCAAACATATCCGGTTTATTGTTTCTGATACGGCACAGGCGGCAAGAATTTTAGAACGTATCTTCCATGAAAACCAATTTACCATACAGGACGATCACAATATACAAGTGCATAATCTTGATTTACCAATAGGAAAAATTATTACTGCATTTGTAGAAAACAGCTTGGAAGTGTCGCAAGCCTATACTTGCGAAGAAACCCTTGAAGATTACTTCAAGCGTGTAACAGGGGGTGAAGGGATTGCTTAAACTGATAATCTGCGAATTTGCTAAATTAAAGCGAAAAAAGCTTATTTTACTCGTTATGCTTTCCGCATTTATATTTCCGATACCTGTTACAGTGATGATGACAACACCGCAAATGGCAGGGAGATTCGACAATGATGTTGAAATTTTTAACGCCTGTTTCCAGTTTATTATGGGGTATGGTGTGGAAATGCTTTTGCCGTGTGTTATTGGAGTTATAGCTGCTTTGCTGTTTTTTATGGAACGGGATAATAACACATTTAAAAATTTGCGCACAATTCCTGTGACAAGCTCACAGATGATTTTTGCGAAAATCATTGTTCTGTTTGTTATGGGTGTTATTTTCAGCCTGGTCTCGGCTATGGCTGCGGTTTTATGCGGAGGTCTGGTATCCGAGGTAAACGGGGTTGCCTATAAACTGTTTGTGGCATTGGAAATGGGTATTTTTATCACTGCCGGGACATTGCCTTTGGTCGTTCTTGTTGTTTTCTTTAGTAAGACCTATATTTTTTCCGTTCTGTTATGCGTGTTTTATAGCGTTTTAAGTCTGACAGCAGAATCTTCCTTTGGTGTATTGCCGAAAGCCTTATGCTGGCTCATGCCAATCCCCCTTACGACACTTTGGAGTGCGGGCGATATGGCGAGGCATGAGGTGATAAAGAGTGTGGGAGTGCTTGAATATCTGCAACCCACAACCTTTCAGACAATCGCCATTTTGGGTGTCTGGGCTGTCGTTTCAGTCATAGTCATTGATCATCTGTATAAAAAGAGGGGGGAATAATATGCTTCGTATAGTTAGAACTGAAATTTGGAAATTGAAACGATATCATATAATATGGGCGGGCGTTTTCCTGATGTTGCTTTCCGTTTTATTGACATTGTTTTCCACTACGGCATTGGACGGTACTGTTTGGACATTCTCCCATTTTACGGAGCAAGTACTTAAAAACAATATTACAATGATTTTTCCCATGTGCATTACTTTACTTGCCGGATATATCATAGCAAGGGAAGAAAGGGATGATACACTGAAAAGTATTATGACGGTTCCTGTTTCTTATCGCAATTTATTATGGGGGAAATTATTTGTCTGTGCTTTGTTGTCCTTGTTTTTAGGATTTGTAAGTGCCGTATTTACAATCATGGCCAATTTGATAATGGGATTTCCGGGACTTTCTTTAACATCAGTATTACAGACATTTATTCAGATTATTTTGAACTGCCTGTTTCTGTATATTGCTGTAATGCCGGTAATCGCAGTAACTACTCGCATAGTGGGCGGACATATGATAGGTACGATCATTGCATTTGCTTATGGATATGGGGGAATGTTTGCTGCAGGGAATATGACACTTGCCAATATCTATCCAATTACAGCGAGTATGGGACTGATACAGTACCGAAGCTATGATGAAGCTGTTCACTGGAATGTTGGACTATGTGGGTTGAGCATGATTACGGTTTTACTGGTTTCTGTGGTTATTGTGATAACAACAAAAAATGCTTCATCAGCAGGAACAGTTAAGAAGCAGAAAAAAATCGTTACAAAAAAAGGTTGGTAGATAAGGAGTTTTGGGCTTCCGGCAGTGATGATCCGGTAATTTTGCTTGAAACAAGCAACAGTTATTCAGAAACAATAACATATAACATTGCCGGAAGGCGGAAATTATATTGATATTATGGGAAATAACTTTACAGGGCATTTAGAAATGAATATGGAATAAAATAATCTGCCGCACGATGACAAAAGAAAAAAGCCATCGCCCGGCAGTCATATTTTAGTGTTTTTATTTTGCGGTGGCTTTGTGAAGGATTTGAGCTTTTCTAAGTCATACATTGGAAATATAAAAATCCTTCGATTTACTTTTAAGCCTTACTATGCTATACTATCATAGCTGTTGAGGCTTTTCAGATTTTGAAATAATATGGACGAATATGACAAAATGAATGAAAATGAGTAAACATGGAGGAATAAGATAAAATGAAACTAGGAATCGTAGGGCTCCCCAACGTGGGCAAGAGCACCCTTTTTAATTCACTGACCAAAGCAGGCGCGGAATCTGCGAACTATCCGTTCTGTACCATCGATCCGAACATCGGTATCGTGTCGGTGCCGGATGAGAGGCTGAAACTTCTGGGTGATATGTATCACTCGAAAAAAGTAACGCCGGCTACGATCGAATTTGTGGATATCGCCGGTCTGGTGAAGGGCGCGTCTAAGGGAGAAGGACTGGGCAACCAGTTCTTAAGCAATATCCGTGAGGTGGACGCGGTCGTGCATGTAGTGAGATGTTTCGAGGACAGCAATATCGTACACGTGGACGGCACCATCGACCCGCTGCGGGATATCGAGACCATTAATCTGGAATTGATCTTTTCGGATATTGAGATTCTGGACAGAAGAATCGCCAAGACCGCCAAGGTGGCGAAAATGGACAAGACAGTTGCCAAAGAGTATGCGCTTCTTGAGAGAATCAAGGCGCATCTGGAAGAGGGCAAACTGGCGAAAGGATTCGAGACGGAAGATGAAGACGAGGCGGCGCTTCTTGCGTCCTATAATCTGTTGACCTATAAGCCTGTGATCTTCGCGGCGAACGTGGCGGAGGACGATCTGTCGGACGACGGTGCTTCCAATGCGGGGGTGGCGAAAGTGAAAGAGTTTGCTGCAGCAAACGACAGTGAGGTGTTCGTGATCTGTGCGCAGATCGAGCAGGAAATTGCGGAGCTGGATGAGGAAGAGACAGCGATGTTCTTAGAAGATCTGGGGCTGTCCGAGTCCGGGCTGCAGAAACTGATTAAGGCGAGCTATCGGATTCTCGGTCTGATGAGCTTCCTTACGGCAGGAGAAGATGAGACGAGAGCATGGACCATTAGGATCGGTACGAAGGCGCCTCAGGCGGCCGGTAAGATACATACCGATTTCGAGAGAGGATTTATTAAGGCGGAAGTGGTCAATTATAAGGATTTGCTGGAACAGGGCTCTCTTGCGGCAGCCAGAGAGAAAGGCTTGGTCGGTATGGAAGGCAAAGATTATATCGTGCAAGACGGAGATGTGATCTTGTTTCGGTTCAACGTATAATAGCAATGAGCAGCTGCGGGTTTTCGTATTTGCAAAAAAGGAGTTATTGTGCAGGACATAATGAATGTGACGGACATTGCGTTCCCGAACCTTGGAATCTATTTGAATCATGTGCCGAAGAGTTTCAGTATCTTCGGGTTTCAGGTCGCTCTATACGGCGTGATCATCGGAATCGGCGTTTTATGCGGTGTACTGATGGCCGCCCATGTAGCGAAGAAGGAGAATCTGGATCCGGATCTGATCTGGGATTTTGCCATTTATGCCATTATTTTTTCCATCATCGGAGCAAGGATCTATTATGTGGTTTTCCAGTGGGATATGTATAAGAACAACCTGATCGGCATATTGAATCTGCGAAACGGCGGGCTGGCGATCTACGGCGCGGTGATTGCGGCGTTTACTACAATGTGGGTATACTGCAAAGTGAAGAAATGCAGTTTCCTGCAGCTCGCGGATATCTGTGTTCCCGGGCTGGTGCTCGGACAGGTGATCGGCCGCTGGGGCAATTTTACAAATCGGGAAGTATTCGGCGAGTACACGGAGAATTTGCTGGCCATGCGGCTGCCGGTGGAAGCAGTCAGGAGCGTTGATATTTCGGAGAACATAGCGGGGCATATTGCCGAGGGAACGAATTATATACAGGTACACCCTACATTCCTCTATGAGAGTTTATGGAATCTGGCGCTTCTTCTGATTATGCTGGCATACAGACAGCATAAGAAATTTCAGGGCGAGATGTGGCTGTTGTATCTGGGAGGTTATGGTCTGGGCAGGGCATGGATCGAGGGAATCCGTACGGACACGCTCTTTATCCCTCATACGACACTGGCCGTATCCCAAGTGTTGGCAGTGACACTTTTCGTGGTGTCGCTTGCGGCGGATCTTCTGATCCGCAGACGATTGGCAAGGGGTGTGAGTACGCCGGTTGCGACGGTGCAGGCAGGATTGAATCAGGCGGAAGAGAAACAAGAAGAGGATAAATGAGGAAAAACAAATAAGAGAGGACTTTCGTCCGGCTCGAGTCGAGTCGAACGGAGGTCCTTTTTCTTATTTGTCCGCAGTATTAAAAAATCCCGATTATACGTAACTTTTCCTTGCATTATCCCCTTATATAGTATAAAATTAGATTAAAAGTGGTGGAAAGTGGTACAAAGTGGAATGAAGTGGAGAAATCAGACCACAAATTTCCCAAAATGAACCGGAATTTCCGTGGCAGGCCACTTACATGTTACAGACGCGCATGCGGGCATATGGAACACAATATGACCATCGTGAAGATACATGGATGCGCAGGGCAAAGGTGATCGATGATGTTTATGGGCGAATACAATCACACAATCGACACCAAAGGCAGGCTGATCATCCCTTCGAAATTCAGGGAAGCGCTGGGAGATACCTTCGTGGTAACGAAAGGGCTGGATGGCTGCCTGTTTGT
The DNA here is from genome assembly GCA_014804605.1 of Lachnospiraceae bacterium. GTDB lineage: Bacteria > Bacillota > Clostridia > Lachnospirales > Lachnospiraceae > UBA3282. The sequence goes on from JAAUZM010000029.1 coordinate 206,176, forward strand.
GTATGACAATGAAGAATGGAGCGCATTCGAAGAGAAGCTGAAAGCCCTGCCCATTACGAATAAAGAGGCCAGACAGTTCGTGAGATTCTTTCTGGCGGGCGCAGCGGAAGTAGAAGTGGATAAACAGGGAAGAATCCTTGTTCCGAACATTTTGAGAGAATTCGCGCAGATCAGTAAAGATGTGGTACTGATCGGCGTGGCAAGTCGGATAGAGATCTGGAGCAAAGAACGGTTCGACGACATGGCGGCATACGAGGATATGGATGAGATCGCAGAGCATATGGCGCAGCTCGGGCTGGGAATATAAGGACAGCAGGAACAGCGTGCTTTGCTGCAGAGGTTAGAGATGGAATTTAAACATACATCAGTTCTTTTAGAGGAAACGATAGATAATCTGCGGATCAGACCGGACGGGGTCTATGTGGACGGTACGCTGGGCGGTGGCGGGCATGCCTGCCGCGTAGCCGAGGCGCTTGGAGAAAGCGGAAGGCTTATCGGTATTGATCAGGATGAAGCCGCTATAGAGGCAGCAGGTTTACGGCTTAAGCCTTATGAGCGGAAGGTGACATTGATTCGCGATAATTACCGCAACGCACGGACAGCGCTTAGGCAGATCGGGATTGAGAAAGCAGACGGAATCGTGCTGGATCTGGGAGTATCGTCTTTCCAGCTGGACAATGCGGAGAGAGGATTTTCCTATAAATATGATACGGCACTGGACATGCGGATGGATCAGCGGCAGTCACTGACTGCGGCGGATATCGTGAATCAGTATACGGAAATGCAGCTTTATCACGTGATCAGGGATTACGGAGAAGAGCAGTTTGCCAAGAATATCGCAAAGCATATCGTAAGCGCCAGATCGGACAGGCCCATTGAGACTACAGGGCAGCTCAATGAGATCATCAAGGCGGCGATACCGGCGAAGATGAGGGCGACGGGTGGACATCCATCCAAGAGAACTTTTCAGGCGATCCGGATCGAGTGCAATCGGGAACTGGAAGTGCTCAGGGATTCGCTGGACGAGCTTATCGATATGTTAAGTCCGGGCGGAAGGATCTGTATCATCACATTCCATTCGCTGGAAGACAGGATCGTGAAGACGGCTTTTAAGAAAAATGAAAATCCGTGTACGTGTCCGCCGGATTTCCCGGTGTGTGTATGCGGACAGGTATCGAGAGGCAGAGTCATCACCAGAAAACCGATTCTGCCGTCACCGGAAGAACTAGAGAATAATAAGAGAGCCAAAAGTGCAAAACTCAGGGTCTTTGAGAAGAAATAATGTCGTAAGGCTGCGGGGAAGAGAAGCAGAAAGCAAGTAAAAGATAGTAATAAAAGGGGAAAGAAAGAACATGGCGTCAACGCAAAGAGCAGTAAACCGAAACCGTATGACTGACGGAAGAAACCGCTATTATGTGCAGGGCAGCGCAGTCAGAAAGTTAGATGTCACGAAAGAAATCGAGAGAAGGCCGCAGAAGAAGATCAGCAACACGGCACGCAAGAACAGAGAAAAAGCGAAGCATATGAGCGCGGGCTATGTGTTATTCTTATGTGCAGCGCTTGTAGTGACAGGATTTATTCTGGTTAATTACATCGGGCTGCAGTCGGATATTACCAGCAGTGTGAAGCATATTTCCGCGCTGGAGAAACAGCTTAACGATTTAAAGCTTGCAAATGATGAGGAATATAGTAGAATAACAAGTAGTGTAAACTTAGAAGAGGTCAAGAGGATCGCGCTTCAAGAGCTTGGTATGCAGTATGCAAAAGAAGGACAGATCATTTCTTTCCAAAGTGAGAACAATGATTATGTCAAGCAGATGGCGGATATTCCACAGTAGTACATGTCAGCGTTCCTAAGTAGGTGAGTATTTGGACAGTCAGGTAAGCAGGAGAAGTTCTATCAACAGATTTACAATTAAAATGCAGAAGAAGCTGCTGGTGTTGTTTCTTATAATACTGGCGGCCTTTGCAGGGCTCAGCGCACAGTTGTATCTGATCACCAGAGACAACGGCGAGGAGTATAAGAGACAGGTATTGTCGCAGCAGGAGTATGACTCGACGACAATACCTTTTAAACGTGGTGACATCACGGACTCCAACGGTACGATTCTGGCGGTCAGCAATAAAGTGTACAATGTCATACTGGATACGAAGATCCTGATGCGTAAGGAAGAAAATCTGGAGCCTACACTGAATGCGTTGAAACGCTGCTTCAATATTGATACCAATGAGGTGAGAAGCTATATTGCGAGTCATCCGGAGTCTTCTTACTATGTGATGGCGAGGCGCGTGGAATATGAGAAAATGAACGCTTTTCAGGAGCTGGCGAAGGATCAGGAGGCCGGTGCGAACATCGCGGGCGTGTGGTTTGAGAGCGAGTATAAGAGAGAATATCCGAACGGATCACTGGCTTGTGATGTGATCGGATTTACTACCAGCGACAATCGGGGAACGTATGGGCTGGAAGAGTATTATAATGATATTTTGAGCGGAATCAACGGCAGAGAGTACGGTTACCTGAATGATGATTCCAATCTGGAGCGGACTACCATAGCGGCACAGGACGGCTGTAATATACAGTTATCCATCGATGCCAATGTCCAAAGCATTGTGGAAAAATATTTAAAGGAGTTTAACGAGGAGTATAAGGACAATTATCGGCCGGGCAACGGAGCGGAGAACGTCGGATGTATCATTATGGAGGTGAATACGGGCAGAGTGCTGGCGATGGCAGGCTATCCGGATTTTGATCTGAATGATACGAGAAACACGGAGAATCTGATCGGAATGCCGCTTGTGGATGACAAGGGAATGCGCACGGGAGAGTATGTGACGCAGGAGATTATAGACGGCATGAATGATCAGGCCATGTACCTGCAGTTAAATGCCCTGTGGAAGAATTTCTGTATTGTAGATACTTATGAACCGGGGTCTGTGGCGAAGCCTTTTACGGTAGCGGCAGCGCTTGAGAGCGGAGCGATTACCGGAAACGAGTCTTATAACTGTGAGGGTTCTCTGCATGTGGGAGATCACGATATCAGCTGCCATCAGACATTTGGAGACGGATACCTTACCGTGCAGCAGGGGATTGAGCGGTCCTGTAACGTGGTGTTGATGAATGTGGCGTTTGCACTGGGTAAAGATCGTTTTGTTGACTACCAGCATCTGTTTGGCTTTGGTCTGAAGACGAATATTGATCTGGCGGGTGAGGCGCGGACAGTGACGATGGTGTTCAATAAGAAGACGATCGGGCCTACGGATCTTGCCACCAATTCTTTCGGACAGAGTTTTAATGCGACCATGATACAGATGATCACGGGATTCTGCTCTCTCATCAATGGCGGCTATTATTATGAGCCCCATGTTGTGGATAAGATCACGACAGCGGACGGTGCCACGCGGGAGAATGTGCAGCCGAGGGTGCTGAAACAGACGGTTTCCCAGTCTACCAGCGAGACGATCAAAGAATTCTGCAATACCGTCGTGACCGGTGAGAAGGGCACGGGTAAGACCGCAAGACCGGCAGGGTATATGATCGGCGGTAAGACAGGGACGGCGGAGACGCTGCCCCGTAAGAATAAAGAGTACGTAGTGTCCTTTATGGGTTATGCGCCGGCGGATGATCCGGAGATCGCGATCTATGTGGTAGTGGACAGGCCTAATGTGTTTGCGCAGGATGATGCGAAGTATGCCACGAGGATCGTCAAGAAAATACTGACGGAAGTACTTCCCTATCTGAATATTTTTATGACGGAGGAACTCAGCGATACGGAGCGAGAGGAGCTGGAGGCTTTGCAGATCCAGATCAGAACACCGGAACCGACAGGTGAAGAAGTGCAGCTGGATGAGGAAGGCAACCCCATTGATCCGGACGGCGAGCAGACCGGGGAAGAGGGAGAAGACGGTGAAGAAGGAGAAACACCGGAGGCCGCTGCGGCACGTGAGAGATGGAAAAGTTTCCCGAAAGATCCGGAGACGGGCTATCTGAAAGATCCCGATACAGGTTATTTGTATGATCCGGAGACAGGCACACAGGTGTATGGCGGCAGTTTTGTGGATGATGAGACACAAGAAGATCCGGAGAGCGGGACGGAAGGGGAAGAAGCCCCACAGGAAGAGCCGGAAACAACAGAATAGAGCAAATTAAGAATAACCTCATAAAAACGGTAATAAATTATATTAATACCTTTTTGTGAGGTTATCTGTATGATGGATGAGACGCCGTACCAGCATAAGACATATCACAGAAGCAAAACGGTGGTGGTGATGTTTCTCTGCCTGATCGTGTTTGGGATATTGATGGGGAGGCTGGTATATCTGATGGTCTTTCAGTCGGAATATTATACGATGAAGGCGAAGGAACTGCACGAACGCGAGCGGAGCATCAAGGCGGCCAGAGGAAGAATCATAGACGCAGGCGGCAAGGTGCTGGCGGATAATAAGACAGTGTGCACCATATCAGTGATACATAGCCAGATCACCGATGCCGAGGAAGTGATTGCCGTTTTGTGCAAAGAACTGGGGCTCTCTGAGGAATATGTCCGTAAAAGGGTGGAAAAGTATTCCTCGATCGAGAAGATCAAGAGCAACGTAGATAAGAGCGTAGGCGATGCCATAAGGGCTTACGACCTCGCGGGGGTCAAGGTGGATGAAGACTATAAGCGGTACTATCCGTATGACTCACTGGGGTCAAAAGTCCTGGGGTTTACCGGCGGGGATAATCAGGGCATTATCGGGCTTGAAGTAATCTATGAGGAATATTTGCAGGGAGAAGCGGGAACGATCTTAACGGTGACCGACGCCAAGGGGGTGGAGGTTGCCGAGGCAGGAGAAGAGAGAGTGGAACCGGTAGGCGGTAAGGATCTCTATATCAGCATGGATATGAATATCCAGAGCTACGCGACGCAGCTTGCACTGCAGACCATGGAGACGAAGGAGGCCGACAGNGTATCCATTCTNGTNATGAATCCGCAAAACGGCGAGATCTATGCCATGGTCAATGTGCCGGAATTTAATTTAAATGATCCTTATACGCTGCCGGATACTGTGGACGGAGACAATGTAAGCGAGGAGAAGAAGCAGGAGCTGCTCAATGGTATGTGGCGTAACGGCTGTATCAATGATACTTACGAGCCGGGATCAACCTTTAAGATTATAACGGCCGCCGCCGGACTGGAATCGGGAGCGGTTAAGCCTACGGATACTTTCAACTGTCCGGGATTTATCATGGTGGAAGACCGTAAGATCAGATGCCATAAAGTNGGAGGNCACGGCGCGGAAGATTTNGTGCAGGGGACGATGAATTCCTGCAACCCNGTNTTCATAACCGTCGGACTGCGGATCGGNGTGGAGCGCTANTATTCGTATTTTAANCANTTCGGTCTGCTNGATAGGACGGGGATCGATCTGCCGGGAGAAGCGGGAACCATCATGCANAATGTAGATAATATCGGTCCTGTAGAGCTGGCCACGATCTCCTTCGGNCAGTCTTTTCAGATCACGCCGATCCAGCTTGCGGTGACGGCNTCTTCCATCATTAACGGCGGCAGGCGGATCACGCCCCATTTCGGNGTGCGGGTGGCNGACAANGACGGAAGNAATTCTCAGGTNTTCAGCTATCCGGTCAGGGATCATGTGGTGTCAGAAGAGACATCCGAGACGATGCGCTACATACTGGAGCAGGTGGTAGCNGAGGGAAGCGGCAAAAACGGNGCCGTGGAGGGCTATCGNGTGGGCGGTAAGACNGCNACCAGTCAGACCCTGCCACGAGGAAGCGGCAGATANATNGCNTCTTTCTTNGGATTTGCTCCNGCGGACGATCCNCAGGTGCTGGCAGTTGCNATNATTAATAATCCGCAGGGNACATACTACGGCGGACAGATNGCNGCGCCGGTGGTGCGACAGCTTTTTGAAAACATTCTTCCATATTTGGAGAAGATGGACTATAATAAGACATGAAGTTGCACTAAGACTGCAAAGAACGCAGTCTAAGAGCAACTAAGTCATGTCTGCGAGAACAGCGAGCTGTTCTCGGCATTGAAGCATGAAAGGATAATGCCTAAGAATAGCTAAGTTATGTATGCAAGAACAGTGAGCTGTTCTTGGCATTAATGTAATAACGGAGGAACTATGAATTCGACGATTTTGATGGCTGTGATGATATCTTTTGCAATCAGTGTGGTGATGGGNCCGGTGGTGATNCCTTTTCTGCGTCGGCTTAAGGTCGGGCAGACGGTNAGGGAAGAAGGACCGGAGAGCCATTTGAAGAAGAACGGTACACCGACTATGGGCGGGATTCTTATTCTGATCAGTGTGGTGGTNACGTCGATTTTCTTTGTGAAAGANTATCCGAAGATTATNCCGNTTTTGTTCCTNACGCTGGGATTCGGTNTGATCGGNTTTCTGGACGATTACATTAAAGTCGTATTGAAGCGTTCNATGGGGCTTAGNGCNTGGCAGAAATTCNGNCTGCAGATCGTGGTGACGGGNGTNTTTACTTTNTATCTGCTGCATTATACGGATGTNTCCCTTGAAATGAAGGTGCCTTTTCTTGACGGTATATATTTGGATTTCGGGTGGGCGAATATTCCGATTTTGTTTTTTATCGTAATCGGCACGGTTAACGGTACGAACTTTACTGACGGACTGGATGGTCTGGCAAGTTCCGTGACAGTGCTTGTGGCGACGTTTTTCAGTGTGGTAGCGATCGGTACCGAAAGCGGGATCGAACCGGTTACCTGTGCAGTGGTTGGAGCGCTTCTCGGCTTTCTGTTATTTAATGTATATCCCGCCAGTGTATTCATGGGAGACACGGGGTCTCTTGCGCTGGGCGGTTTTGTGGCGGCTGCGGCTTATATGATGCAGATGCCTCTTTTTATTGTGATTGTGGGATTTATCTATATGATCGAAGTGTTGTCCGTGATCATACAGGTCACCTATTTCAAGATGAGCGGCGGCAAGCGTGTTTTCAAGATGGCGCCGATCCATCATCATTTTGAACTCTGCGGCTGGGCGGAAACCAGAGTGGTGGCCGTATTTTCCATTGTGACGGCGCTGTTATGTCTGGTGGCACTCATGGGAATCTGATATATTCCGGATAATTTGCGTACCGGTACAACAGTGTGACGGCCGGAGTGCTTATAAGGCATATATAAAATATGGATTGTTGAAATATAAAGATTATAGAGAGTATGGAAGATATAGAGGATATGCGTAAAATGAAAGAAATACAGAGTATTGACGAATTGCAGGGTAAAGAGGTGCTGGTGGTCGGTTCGGGGATCAGCGGAATCGGCGCGGTGGAAGCTTTATGTCATGTTGGGGCAGAGCCGGTTCTCTTTGATGCCAATGATAAGCTGGAACAGGAGGAGATCAGGGCAAAGTTTCCGCAGGGAGTGCAGGCACAGATTGTGCTTGGCGAGCTTCCGGAAGAGATTGCCGAGGCGGTTTGTCTGGTAGTATTAAGTCCGGGCGTACCTACGGATACGGAATTTGTGGAAGCGTTTCGTACAAGGGGTACGTCTGTCTGGGGTGAGATAGAGCTGGCCTACAGGATAGGACACGGACGGGTCATCGGAATCACCGGCACGAACGGCAAGACGACTACGACTACGCTGGTGGGTGAGATCATGGCGGCGTACTGTAACGATGTGGATGTGGTGGGTAATATCGGCAATCCTTATACACAGACGGCCCTTGATTCTACCGAGGATACCGTGACGGTGGCGGAGATCAGCAGTTTTCAGCTTGAGACGATCGAGAGGTTTCGACCGGAAGTGTCGGCTATTCTCAATATCACGCAGGATCATCTGAACAGACACCATACGATGGAGAATTATGCGGCGGCGAAGGAAGCTGTTGCTGTGAACCAGACGAAAGAGGAGACCTGTGTGCTCAACTATGAGAATTCATACACGAAAGACTTCGGTGACAGATGTCCCGCGCGCGTGGTATGGTTCTCCTCAGCGAGAAAGCTGGAAGAAGGATACTATCTGGACGGGGACGACATATGCCGGGCAAAGGACGGTGAGGTAGTACGCCTCATGGATATCCACGAGATGAATCTGGTAGGCATATGCAACGTGGAGAATGTGATGGCGGCAATTGCCATTACCCAGGCGATGGGGGTACCCATGGAAATGATTCTGTCCGTGGTCAGACAGTTTCGGGCGGTAGAACACAGGATAGAATATGTGGCAACGAAGCGGGGTGTGGAATATTATAATGATTCCAAAGGCACGAATCCGGATGCGGCGATCCAGGGAATTCGGGCAATGAGCAGACCGACAGTGCTGATCGGCGGCGGCTATGATAAACAAAGCGACTATGATGAGTGGATCGAGGCTTTTGATCACAAGGTCAAGTGTCTGGTGCTGATCGGGCAGACGAGGGATAAGATTGCGGAGTGTGCGAGAAAGCACGGCGTAGAGAATATTATTCTGGCGGACACTTTTGAGGAGGCATTCGAGATCTGTGTCGGGCAGGCAGAGAGCGGGGATGCGGTGTTATTGTCACCTGCGTGTGCAAGCTGGGGAATGTTTCCGAATTATGAAGTCAGAGGAAAACTATTTAAGGAACTTGTAAATCGATTGGAGGATACGGAATAGGTGGCACAGAGAAACTCTTCCAGGAGAAGACAATCGAATAGTGAAAATTTTATGGATTACAGCCTGTTATTCATCGTACTGTTCCTACTGGGATTCGGGTTGGTCATGGTGTATTCTACCAGTTCCTATGAGGCCAATCTGGATTACAATGACGCGGCATACTATTTGAAGAAGCAGATGTTTGCTACGATATTGGGACTGATCGCCATGCTGGTGGTAGCAAATATTCCGTATCATTTCTGGGAGCGTTTTGCGGTGATCGGTTATCTTGTATCGGTGGTGCTGATTCTGTTAATTATTCCGTTCGGGCATGAATCCCACGGAGCCAAGAGATGGCTGTACATAGGACCGATCTCCCTACAGCCTGCGGAGGTCGCGAAGCTGTGCATGATATTGTTTCTTGCCAGTATGATCTGTACCATGGGAAAACAGATACGATACCGTAAGGGGTTCTGGATGGTTTTGCTTGTTCCCATGCCGATTGCGCTCATGTTGTGGAAAATCACGCAGAATATGAGCTCGGCGATTATTGTCGTGGGGATTGCAGTGCTTATGCTGTTTGTTTCCTGTCCGGATTACAAACGGTTCATACTTCTGGGGCTCGCGGCGGCAGCAGGTGCGGCAGCAGTCGTTTTTGCTATTGTACAAATGGCGGCATCTCAGGCCGACAGTCTGGATTTCCGCGGTGCGCGTATTCTGGCATGGCTTGATCCGGAGGCTTATGCCAGCGGCAAGGGATTTCAGACCATACAGGCGCTATACGCTATCGGTTCCGGCGGCGTGCTGGGCAAAGGGCTGGGTGCCAGTATGCAGAAATTAGGTTTCCTGCCGGAGGCACAGAATGATATGATCTTCTCCATTATCTGCGAGGAGCTGGGTCTGTTCGGTGGGTTTGCCGTGATTATCATGTTTGTCATGTTAATCTGGCGGTTTATGGTGATCGCAAACAATGCGCCAGATCTGTTTGGAGCGCTGCTTGTGGTGGGCGTATTGGGACATATCGCTATTCAGGTGATCTTAAATATCGCGGTTGTGACCAATACCATTCCCAACACCGGAATATCGCTTCCCTTTATCAGTTACGGCGGTTCGTCTGTGATGTTCTTGCTCATAGAGATCGGACTTGTCCTAAGCGTGGCTAGGGGCATAAGGCTCAAAGATTTGTAGGGACAAGATAACTTTTATCTTTAAAACCATATAGATAGAATAGGTCATATTTTAGATTCGAGGTAAAGGAATATGGACGCTATTCGTATCTATGGGGGTAAACGTCTGAGCGGTCAGACCACGATACAAGGGTCAAAAAATGCGTCGCTGCCGATTCTTGCGGCGACACTTCTGATAAGCGGAACTTGTGAGATAGAGAATTGTCCGGACATTTCCGATGTCTATCATATGCAGCGGCTGCTTACGAGTCTGGGGTGTAAGGTGGAGCGAGAAGGGGCGCTTGTGCGTGTGAATACCGAGAGCCTGTCAGCGTGTGACATGCCTTCGGATTCCGTGGGTGTGATGCGTTCTTCCATCATGCTGTTAGGTGCGCTGCTTGCCAGAACGGGATATGTCTGTATGGAAAATCCCGGGGGCTGCGTGATCGGCGCAAGACCTATCGATCTGCATCTCCGAATGCTTCGTAAGATGGGGGTTGTGATAGAGGAGACCGGGACAGGGTTTTGTGCGGAGGCGGCAAGGCTTAAGGGTACCGTGCTGCAGCTGCCTTTTGTCAGTGTCGGTGTGACGGAGAATTTGATTCTGGCGGCAGTATTGGCACAAGGAGAAACAGTCATCGAGCCGGCGGCGAGAGAACCGGAGATACAGGCGCTTTGTGAATTTCTGATCAGCGCGGGTGCACAGATTGAAGGAAGCGGAACGGACCGGCTGGTCATCCGCGGGGTGGAGAAACTTAATCCAGTCAGATACCGGATTCCGGCGGACCGCATTGTGGCGGGAACGTATCTATGTGCGTGCATGTGTACCGGAGGACGTGTTTTCTTAAGAAATGCGCCGGTGCATCATATGGAGAGTGTGCTGGAGAAGGCTGTCTTGATGGGAGCGGCAATCGAATATGATCCGGAGGGAATTATGGTGACCGGAAGAGAGCATGAGAGTACATGCCACAGTATTACAACGGGATGTTATCCGGCATTTCCCACGGATATGCAGTCTCCTTTCATGGTGGTCATGGCTATGTCAGGGCATGGTGGGCGTATAGAGGAGACCGTGTTTGAGAATCGCTTTCGTATAGTGCCGGAGCTGTGTAAAATGGGAGCCGGCATCACCGTACAAGGCAGCACGGCTTATATCGACGGAAACAGCAGACTCCACGGAGCCATTGTACAGGCGGAGGAACTGCGCGGCGGCGCGGCGCTTGTGGTGGCAGCTCTGGCGGCGGAAGGTACCTGTATCGTGACAAACCGGCATTATATCGACAGAGGATACGAGGATATCGTACTCAGCCTGCGGGAATTAGGGGCGGATATAGAACTGGCTTAGCGCGGTGTGTAAATGACATGAGGTTTGCGGATGGCGAATAAGAAAACGGTTAGAAAAGTAAAGAAGAGCAATCCCAATCTGCGGCTTGTCAAAAACAACGACTTAGAGACGGAGAAGAGGAGGGGCGGACGGAAAGAAAAACTGCGCTTTAGCAAGAGTAAAAGGATGGTGATTCTGTCCGTTACGCTGCTTCTTCTGCTGTTTGTACTGGTCGGGGGATATGTATATATTATTCAAAATTATACGGTCACTACAGTGTATGTGGAAGGGAACGTCCATTATACCAACGAAGAGATTATAGAGATGGTGATGGGCGGCAGGCTCGGCAGTAACTCGTTGTTTCTTTCTTTAAAATATAAAGATAAGGGAATGGAAGATATTCCCTTTATCCAGACGATGGATGTGGAGATCGAGGCAAAAGACACAATCCGTATTATTGTATATGAGAAAGCGCTGGCGGGATATGTATCCTATCTGGGGCGCTATGTGTACTTTGATAAGGACGGAATCGTGGTGGAGACTTCCACGGAGGAGACGGAGGGAATTCCCCAGGTGACAGGACTGTCATTTGATCATGTGATCCTGCATGAACCGCTGCCGGTGGAGAAAACGGAGGTGTTCAATGAGATATTGAATATCACACAGCAGTTGGAAAGATATTCCATGTCCGCAGACAGAATCTATTTCGACCCGTCGTATCAGGTCACGCTGATGTTCGGAGAGGCGAAGGTCGCACTGGGAGACGATCGGTATATTGATGAGAAGATCATGAAACTGCAATATATTCTCCCCGATTTGCTCGGAAAAGAGGGCACGCTGAACATGCGTGAGTATAGTGAAGATACGAAATCATACAGTTTCGAACTGGATTAGGCAGGGGTTTTCGTAAAAAAGCAAAAAAATGGGTTGCGAATTTCGGAAAATAATTATATGATAATCTATGAGAGTTTATGGGGAAACAGAAGGAGGAATCACCTTGCTTGAGATTAAGTCGAATGATGCTGAGTCTGCTGCTAAGATCATCGTAGTCGGTGTCGGGGGCGCAGGCAATAATGCTGTAAATAGAATGATAGACGAAGAAATAGACGGTGTAGAGTTTATCGGAATCAATACGGATAAACAGGCATTACAGTTGTGCAAGGCGCCTACACTGTTACAGATCGGCGAGAAACTGACGAAAGGTTTAGGAGCGGGAGCTAAGCCGGAGATCGGTGAGAAAGCGGCGGAGGAGAGCTCTGACGAGGTGGCGGCGGCACTTAAAGGTGCGGATATGGTGTTCGTTACCTGCGGTATGGGCGGCGGAACCGGTACGGGTGCGGCACCCGTGGTGGCCAAGCTTGCCAAGGACATGGGCATCCTGACGGTAGGCGTAGTGACCAAACCCTTCCGTTTTGAGGCGAAGGCGCGTATGACCAATGCCTTGGCGGGTATTGATAAGATTAAGGATAATGTAGACACATTAATCGTGATACCGAATGATAAATTATTGGAAATCGTTGACAGAAGGACAACCATGCCGGATGCGCTGAAGAAGGCGGACGAAGTGCTGCAGCAGGCGGTACAGGGCATCACGGATCTGATTAACGTACCTTCCGTAATCAACCTTGACTTTGCAGATGTGCAGACGGTTATGAAGGACAAGGGTATCGCGCATATCGGAATCGGTACAGGCAAGGGCGATGACAAGGCGAGCGAAGCGGTTAAAATGGCAGTGGAGAGTCCGCTTCTGGAGACTACTATTTCCGGTGCAACGCACGTAATCATTAATGTGTCCGGAGATATTTCGCTGGCGGATGCCAATGATGCGGCAAGTTATGTGCAGGAGCTTACGGGTGACGATGTCAATATTATTTTCGGTGCCATGTATGATGTCAATATGAACGATACATGCAATATCACGATTATTGCTACGGGAATCGAAGAGAAGGCAAGGCAGATGAGCGGACTCGGATTCAAGTCCGGCTACATAACGCCTACATCGCTGCAGGGCAAGCAGACCGTTGGAACGATGCCCGGCGCAGGACTGGGTAACTTCGCTGCCGGCAGCGCGAAACAGGCAGGCGGTGTGGCGGGACAAGCCGGAGCGGCGCAGCTTAAGACCATCGGCGGCATAGGTAAGACCGCAGATATCAAGAGCTCTGTCGAGGAGAAGTCCTTAAAGATTCCGGATTTCTTAAGAAGTAAATAGTATAAGGAACATAAAGTTGATTTAATGACCACAGGATAGATAGAATATCCTGTGGTTTTTTGTTGCTATCTGTCTGCAAAAATAGTGGAAATGCTCCCTGATTATGACAGAATATTCTCGTGACATTTTTTATAATAAAGCAGAAATACGGAGGTGGGATGTGTATTACAAATTATATATTGACAGTGTGTTTATCCTGCAGATGACGAGCAATCTGTATTTGTTATCTCTTGCCGGACGGATTCTTAAGTGTACTGCCACGCACGGACGAATCCTGATGGGTGCGGCGCTCGGAGCATTGATGGTCTGCGGGGCGTTATCGGTGCCGCTTAGCACAGTGGGAATCCGGATACTTATGAGCGCGGTTCCTGTCAGTATATGTATGCTATGTGTTACTTTCAGAATCTGTCATAAGAGAAAGTTAATTTACGCAAGCTTTGTTATGGCAGGCTGTGGTTTTTTTTTAGGCAGTACCATGATATGGATTCTGAATCGTTTGAGAACGGTTCTAAAAGGAAATGTAAGCCTTGCAATTACACTTGTTACGGGATGTCTGTCATATCTTATCCTGTTAAAGGTAGTCGGGTTCTTAAGGCGAAAGAAGGAGAACAGTCTGAAAACGGTAGTGATCCGCGTGCCTGAATCAGACCGGGATATCCCGGTCAGCGCGCTTCTTGACACGGGCAATCATCTGACGGACCCGGTGTCCGGGGAGCCGGTATGTGTGATCAGTGAAAAACTGGCAGGGCAGATTGCATCCTGTTTCAGGCCGGAGAAGTATCATGCGGTTCCGTTTATGAGCATCGGCAGAGAAAGAGGAGTTCTGAATGCTTATGAACTGTCGGAGATCCTGATAGAAGATGAGGAACGCCATATCAGAAAAGAACACGTTATTGTAGCGGTTTGTAATACGGGAATACCGGAAGAAAGTATCTACCAGATGATACTTCACCCCCGTCTATTAGAAGACTAGGAGGAAGGAAAATGGTTTTTAAAGTGGCAATTCCCGGCAAAGTTCAATTTAAGATGATACATAAGGATTCGAGGTTCCTTATGACGAAGCAGGGAGATATTCATTACATAGGCGGGACAGAGGTACTGCCGCCGCCCCTTGAGAGTGACAGGGAGAACGCGATCATAAACGATCTTGGCACGGAATATGAGGATGAGGCCAAGGCGATTCTGATAGAACATAATCTGAGACTGGTGGTGTACATCGCCAAGAAATTTGATAATACGGGTGTGGGCGTGGAGGATCTGATCTCTATCGGAACCATCGGACTGATCAAATCGATCAATACGTTTAATCCCGAGAAAAACATTAAGCTGGCGACCTATGCATCGCGCTGCATTGAGAATGAAATATTAATGTACCTGAGAAGAAACAGCAAGCATAAGATGGAAGTGTCGATTGACGAACCGCTCAATGTGGATTGGGACGGAAACGAACTTCTGCTGTCGGATATTCTGGGAACGGACGAGGATGTGATCTATAAGGATCTGGAGAATGAGGTGGAGCGCAAACTGTTAATCAAGGCGATTGCGAAGCTGTCAGAGAGGGAGCAGACAATCATCAGACTGCGGTTTGGACTGGGCAGCGTGGATGGTAAGGAGCTGACACAGAAGGAAGTTGCCGAATTGTTAGGAATTTCACAATCCTATATTTCGCGGCTGGAAAAGAAAATTATGCGCAGACTGAAAAAGGAGATGAGTAAAGATAATTGATTTTTAGAGTCCGTGATGATATCATATGTTTAAGGTGTTCCATTTTGTGGTTAATAACTATTCTGAAATGTGAAGATGTTTGATCAGAAGCGGTACGGACAAACATATGTGTGAGGGCGAATGAAGAAGATAATTTTAATTGTCGATGATGACAGGCTGACATTATCAACAGCACAGAATCTGTTGGGAGAGATGTATAAAGTAGTGGCTGTAAACTCGGGAAAACAGGCATATAAGTATCTGGACAGACATACTCCGGATCTGATTCTGTTGGATATCAATATGCCGGAGATCGGCGGATATGAGGTTATGCGTGCGCTGCAGGCAGACAGGCGGTGGAGTAAGATTCCGGTTATCTTTCTGACGGCGGATCGCAGCGCCGAGACGGAAGTGGAATGTTTCCGCGTAGGGGCTAATGATTTTATTACTAAGCCTTTTGAACCGCAGATCATGCTGAGCCGTATCAAGAGTACACTGGAACTGGACGGCTATCGGAAGGATCTGCAGCGGCGACTGGATGAGAAAACAAGAGAGATGGAACGCATCACCATTCAGGCGATTATGACGGTTGCCAATACGGTGGATGCTAAAGATGATTACACGAAAGGACACTCCATGCGTGTGGCGGCTTATTCCGAGCTGATGGCGCAGCGGCTTGGATGGTCGGAGGAGGAGATTCAGAATATATATTATGTAGCGATGTTACATGATGTCGGTAAGATCGGTGTGCCCGATGCAGTGCTTAACAAGCCTTTTCGATTAACGGATCTGGAGTTTCGGCTGATCAAAGGGCATACCATCATGGGTGCAGAGATCCTGAAGGACTTTAAGATGTTTCCGAATGTCAACGTGGGGGCGCAATATCATCATGAGCGCTATGACGGCAAGGGATATCCTGAAGGGCTTAAAGCGGAGTCCATTCCGCTTGTGGCAAGGATCATCGGACTGGTGGATTCTTATGATGCCATGACCAGCAACCGCGTTTACCGGAGAAGATTGAGCGATGATATCGTGATGGAGGAATTGAGGAAAGGTAAGGGAACTCAGTGGGATCCTGAACTGGTAGATATATTTATTGAGCTGATCAAAGAAGGTGCACTGGAGCAGAAGTGGATGCACGAAGAAGAGATGGCATCGCCGATTTTTGACAGTGAGAAGATCTATGGCATCGCTATGGGCAGTGAGAGTGTGTTAGAGGCGCCTACGGATTATCTGACAGGCGTCTTAAGCAAGCGCAAGGGCGTGAATGAGATTGAAGCGGGACTGCGCGTTGCGGGTGGATGCCTTATGATTATTGATCTGGATCATTTCAAACGGATCAACCAGATACACGGTCATCTGGCAGGCGACTATGCCTTGAAGATGACGGCGGATGTACTGCGCGAGGTGTGCAGTAAGGGCGTTGTGTGCAGAACCGGCGGAGATGAATTCCTCTATTTTGCGGAAGGAATGCGCAGCAGAGATGCGGCGATCGTCATGGTGAACGAGATACTGGATGCCTTTGCCAAGAAGCAGGAAGACGTGGACATTCTTAAGGAGACACAGTTATCCATCGGCATCAGTGTGTCGGGTTCCGACGGTTATGAGTATGAGGAATTATATCGGCGGGCCGATAAGGCGCTGTATCATGTAAAGCAGAACGAGAATGTCCGTTACGGTTTCTTCCAGAGCACGGGTATGGTGCGCACGCCGGAGCAGTCCAAGAACGATCTGGAGACGGTAATCAATATGATCAAAACGCGCGACAGCCGTACCGGGGCATTTCAGGTTGAGTATGCCGAGTTTGCGCATATTTATGAGTTTGTTACCCGTTTCTCAGAGAGAAGCAGGCAGGAGACCCAGCTTCTTCTGTTTACGCTCTTTTCGTCGGACGGCAGCGAGATCAAGCTGGAGCGTATGGAGATTGCCATGCAGTGTATGGAGCAGTCGATCTGTAAATCACTGCGGGGCGTGGACGTAGGCACCAGATACAGCAGTTCACAGTTCTTGGTGGTACTGATGGGAACGGACAAAGAGAATATCCGCGTGGTCACGGACCGTATCATACAGAATTACTTCAAGCTGTATGGCGGGAAAGATATCACTGTGACTTTCGACGTGGCGGATTATTAATCATAGGATAAAGGCAAAAGCGGACTCTCAGGCGGTCAGATACATCCGCATGGTTTTCAGGGCATTTTTTTCCAGACGGGAAACCTGCGCCTGAGAGATACCGATCTTGGTGGCGACCTCCATCTGCGTCTTGCCCTCGAAGAAGCGGAGCGTGATGATCTCATATTCCCGATCGCTTAAGCGCTTCATGGCTTCACTTAAGGAGATGTGTTCCACCCAGTTTTCTTCCCGGTTCTTCTTGTCGCTGATCTGATCCATCACATAGAGTGTATCGCCGCCGTCAGTGTAGACGGGTTCGTACAGGCTCATGGGAGCTTGGATGGCATCCAGCGCGTAGACGATATCTTCTTTGGGCACGCCGATCTCGTCGGCGATTTCCGTGACAGTGGGCTCCTTGGAATTAACGCGTGTCAGGTGTTCCTTGGCGTAGATCGCTTTATAGGCGGTATCCTTGAGAGAGCGGGAAACCCGTATGCTGTTGGCGTCACGCAGATATCGGCGGATCTCTCCCACGATCATCGGAACCGCATAAGTGGAAAACTTCACATTGAGGGAACAATCAAAATTATCGATTGCCTTGATCAGGCCAATACAGCCGATCTGGAACAGATCATCCACGTTTTCATTGCTCGAGTGGAATCGCTTGATCACACTTAAGACAAGGCGGAGATTACCGTTAATATACTCTTTGCGGGCGGCCTCATCACCGGCTCCGATCCGCTTAAATAATTCTTCTTTTTCAGCATTCTTAAGGAGCGGCAGTTTGGATGTATTGACGCCGCAGATTTCTACTTTACCCTGTATCATATGAATACCCACCCTTTCCTGTAAGCCACCGGCATTTTTTTGAGTCCGCGAAGCGGAATTTGCAAAGCTTTTTTGAAAGAAATTGCTTTTTATAAAGGATGTGCGAATCGGGCGGAATTATTCATGAATTTTTTAGGAAAAAACTTTGTATATTGTTTTACAAAAAGAGAGTTTTTTGGTACATTAGAAGATGAATGATTATGATTGCCAAAGTGACAGGCAGCATGAAATATAGCGAGGTGAGACAGGCATGATATGTAAGGAATGTGGCGCCGGACTGATGGAGACAGATCAGTTTTGTCCGAAGTGCGGTACCAGGGTGATAAAGGAAATGAGATGTCCCGACTGCGGTGCGGTGCTGCGTGAAGGAACAAAATTCTGCCATAAGTGCGGACGGCTCATAGGGGGCAGCAGCGGGCGGAAGAAGGCGGATGAAGAAGATTTTTCTATGGATGCGATGGAACAGAATATTCTTTCGGAGACGGCGGCAGAGATTAAGGCCGGTCGAAACGCGGAGAGAGAGCCACGCCGGATGTCTTCGGCGGGAAGTTCCGCAACGAGAAATACGTCATCGCGAAGTGGTTCGGAGCACGCATCTTCTGTGAGGAATACGTCATCAAGAGACACGGAGAAACGGTCAGCTTCCGGTAAGAGTACCTCCGGGAGAAGTACAGCAGAACATGCACACGCAGCCAAGAGTACATCTGCGAGAAGCTCGTCGGAACGTGCTTCCGCATCGAAGGGTGCATCGGGACGCGGTACGCCCGCAAAGAGCGCGTCGGGAAGGCATTCATCCATCCCCGAGCCACCGCGGAAGAATAAGAAGCGGATCGATTACCGTGAGGATGACTGGGAAGAAGAGGATTGGGAAGACGAAGACGACTGGGATGAGGACGATGAGGAAGGCGTAGATGTCATTACGATCATGACAGTGGTCATGGGCTGCGTACTGCTCATTGTAGTAGCCGTTCTCGGATATAATCTGTATAAGCAGTATGCTCCTAAGAATTACGGGAAAGATGCGGAAATATCGGAGGATTATAATGCTGCGGACGAAGATATGGAGGAACGGCAGGAACCGGCTGAAGTGGATGAGCCGGACGAGGAGCCTGCGGCAGACGGAGACGGAAGCGGCACATACCAGATCATCGTGACGGGTAGAGAAGTAAATGTGCGCGATCAGCCCAGCACCAGCGGCACGAAGATTCTGGGGAAAGTACGGGAAGGTGAAGTATATGCCTGTTACGGTACGGTAGAGGACGGGCAGTGGTACGAGATTCGTCTGGAGGACGGTACACCGGGTTATGTGTTCCACGAATATGTCTCCGTGGAATAGGGAGCTTCCGTGAATATATCAGGCAGCGAGGAACAATATATATCTGTGGAATAAGAATCAGTGTTGTCATAGGAACCTTTTTGCGGGCGGATGCATTTAATAATAAAAAGCCCGGAGGGGTTCCTATGTTATTTTCTGAATTAAAGAAAAAAGAAGTGATCAACCTGAAGAACTGTCAGAAACTGGGTAAGGTGTGCGACTTTGAGTTTGATGAATGCACCGGGCAGATCTTTAAGCTGATCATTCCGGGGGAGAATAAGTGGTGTGGTCTGTTCGGCGGAAGTGATACGAATTATGTCATATGCTACAAAGATATCAAACAGATCGGACCGGACATCATTATTGTGGATATATGTATTTAGGTTCTATAGGTTTCCATAAAATAGTTGACATAATTGTAAGTTTCACATATAATTAATATGAACTGTTGTAGTAGAACTGCACGTTATTCAAAATAAAATAATGATACTGAGGAGGATATCCCTGATGAAATGCCCTTTTTGCGGTCATGAAAATACCCGAGTAATCGACAGCAGACCTGCCGAAGATAACAATTCCATTCGCAGAAGACGTGTCTGCGACGAATGTGACAAACGTTTTACGACTTATGAGAAAGTGGAGACGATTCCGCTCATCATTATTAAGAAGGACAATAACAGGGAGACTTACGACAGATCGAAGATCGAAGCAGGCGTTTTGCGTGCATGCCATAAGAGACCGATCAGCGCGGCGCAGATCAACCAGTTAGTGGATGAGGTGGAGACGGAAGTCTTCAATATGGAAGAGAAGGAGATCCCGAGTCAGGTGATCGGCGAGATCGTTATGAACAAGCTGAAAGACTTAGAGGCGGTAGCTTATGTAAGGTTTGCTTCTGTGTATCGGGAGTTTAAGGATATCAATACCTTTATGGACGAATTGAAGAAGGTACTGGATAAATAAGTGTAAGAAACAGGGAGAAGATATGACGGAACAGGAAAAAGAGATTGTGGCAAAGGCCAGTGTTCCCATGACTGTTGCCAATATTGTTCGATGGATATTTCTGGTGATTGCGCTGCTTATTGTTTTATTTCTTTTCTTAGGCAATAAGATATGGGAAGGAGCGGAGTGGTATACGGCCTTTACAGGAAGAGCGTATTCCTTCCTGCTTTGGGACATTCTGCTTATGCTTTTGAGTAATATCGTGCGCATCATCTTCACGGCAAGATATAACAGAATCGTGAAGAATCTGTGACAGTTATCCGGACGAGGTTAAGCGCCAGAGATGGTGTGTCGATATAAATAATAGGAAAGGAAGTAACTGTGAAGAACAGGGTTCTGAACAGTTAGGAAAGGACAAATGATTGAGGAAGGCGGTGTGAGCTATGACCTTTGAGTATATCGGGATGGATTGCTGTCCGGATAATCCGGATATACAGAAAGCGATCTCGGATATGAAGAAAGACCAGATCTTACAGAGTTATCAATATTTTGTCGGAAATTCGGAGTATTAGAAACCCCTTGCAAACTTGCAAGGGGATTTGTTATGATAGGAGAAGATTTATCGGGCAGGAGCCGGTCAGTCAGGGGCTCCGGAACGGAGGACGAATGGCTTTACTTGAGTGTTTTTATCCGGATGAATATCTGGATTCTGCATATGAGATCGACTATGAAAAATTATATCAGGAAGGTTACCGCGGTGTGATCTTCGACATAGATAATACGCTGGTACCTCACGGCGCGCCGGCAGATGCAAGGAGCATGGCGCTGTTTGGCCGGCTCAGGGAGATCGGGTTCGAGAGCATACTGCTGTCCAATAATAAAGAGCCTCGGGTGAAAATGTTTAATGATAAGGTGCTCTCCCGTTATATCTATAAGGCAGGAAAACCGTCTCCGAAAAATTATATCAAGGCGATGGAGCTTATGGGTACCACGCCTGCAACTACGATGTTTGTGGGAGATCAACTTTTTACGGATGTGTGGGGCGCGAAGAAGGCGGGGATCAGGACGTGGCTGGTGAGGCCGATCCACCCGAAAGAGGAGATACAGATTATCTTAAAGCGCCGACTGGAATGGATCGTACTGTTTTTCTATAAGCGGGACAGAGGACGGTATGTGAAGTTGGACAGGCGGTATCGATAGGGCTGCGCGGAAACGAGGATTGAGATGAAGATAGACGGTAAAACAAATGTATGCGGATTGATCGGCAATCCGGTGGAGCACACACTGTCTCCGATGATACATAATACGCTGGCGGAAAGACTGGGGCATAATCTGGTGTATGTGCCTTTTCCCGTAGAGCCGGGCAGGGTGGGTGAGGCAGTCCGCGGTGCGGACGCACTGCGTCTGCTTGGCCTGAATGTGACGGTACCCTATAAGAGTGATGTGATAGCGACCCTTAAGGAAATAGATGATCTGGCGCGAAATATCGGTGCGGTTAATACGCTGGTGAGAACAGAAGGCGGCTACAAGGGATATAATACGGATATGGAAGGACTCTACCGCGCCATGACAAGCGAAGGCATCCGGATCGAGGGAGAGCAGATCGTACTGCTGGGCGCGGGCGGCGCAGCCAGAGCGGTGGCCTATTTGTGCGCGGTGAAAGGAGCAGAGAGGGTCTATATATTAAACCGTACGTTTGATAAAGCGCAGACAGTGGCAGAGGAGGTCAACTGTGCGATGGGCCGGAAAGCGATTCTGCCGATGGCAATGGAGGATTATGCCGGGTTGCCGGAGGGTAAATATCTTGCGATCCAAGGGACTTCCGTGGGACTTGCGCCTCATGCGGAGAATGTTGTAATCGCGGACGACGCTTTCTATGAGAAGATCCACACGGGATTTGATCTGATCTACAGCCCGTGGGAGACGAAATTCATGCGTCTGGTGAAAGAGCACGGCGGTCGCGCATATAACGGGTTAAAAATGCTGTTATATCAGGGAATCATCGCCTATGAACTGTGGAATAATGTACAGGTGTCCGAAGAGGACGCGCAGGTGGTGTATGAGAAGCTGAAGGAGCAGTTTATCTCATAGGATTAAGACACAACAGATGAGGGAGCATACAGCTTATAATGGATAATATTATTTTGATCGGGTTTATGGGGTGTGGTAAGACGACAGTGGGAGTGAAATTATCCTATCGTCTGCGGCGTACCGTGGTGGATACGGATAAGGAGATCGAGAAGGAAGAAAAGAGAGCCATATCGGATATTTTTGCCTCGGACGGTGAAGAGTATTTTAGAGACAGGGAGACTGCCTGTCTGCGGAAAATGTTGGGCAGTATGAATAATCAGATCATATCTGTGGGCGGCGGACTGCCGCTCAGGGAGGAGAACAGGGCGCTTTTGCGCAGACTGGGGCAGGTTTTCTATCTGCGGGCGCGTCCGGAGACGATTTATGAGAGAGTGAAGCATGATACGACCAGGCCGCTATTACAGGGGCCGGACCCACAGGAGAAGATTCGGACGCTGCTTACGAAGAGAGACGGAGCTTATACGGAGGCGGCGGACGTGATCATTGATGTGGACGATAAGGACTTCGGGCAGATCTTATGCGAGATAGAGGAAAATGTAAACCAATTCAGAGCGGAGGGGGATTAGTATGAAATTACTTGTGATTAACGGACCGAACTTAAATTTTCTCGGGATTCGGGAGAAAAATATCTACGGCACGCAGGATTATGACGCGCTGCTCAATATGATTGCGGAAAAAGGACAGAAGGAAGGATGTACGATCGAGGTGTTCCAGAGTAACCACGAGGGGGCGATCATCGACAGAATTCAGGATGCCTATTTTGATGGGACGGAAGGAATCGTGATCAATCCCGGCGCATTCACTCATTACAGCTATGCGATTCATGATGCTCTGGCGAGTATTACGATTCCGAAGGTGGAGATTCATATTTCCAATATTATGGAGCGGGAGGACTTCCGCAAGGTGTCCGTGACGGCACCTGCCTGCAATAAGCAGATCTACGGTGAAGGGCTGAACGGATATCTTATGGCGATTGATCACATCCTTTCCATACAGCAGGCGGAATAAAACTTTTGATTTTTGTTTTTTTTTTGGGAAAGAGGTTGAAAAAACAAACTTTATAGTATAAACTAAGTAAGAATTATATTTGTGAAAATTTAGGAGGATTATTATATGATATCGGCAGGCGATTTCAGAAACGGTATTACCATTGAGTTTGAAGGCAATGTTTATCAGATAATCGAGTTCCAGCATGTAAAGCCCGGTAAAGGCGCGGCATTTGTGAGAACGAAACTGAAGAACATCATCAACGGAGGCGTGGTTGAGAAGACTTTCAGACCCACTGAAAAATGCCCTCAGGCACGTATTGACAGAAAAGACATGCAGTATTTATATTCGGACGGTGACCTGTTCAATTTCATGGATACAGAGACTTACGACCAGATCGCATTGAATGCGGAAGCAGTCGGTGATGCGCTGAAGTTCGTGAAAGAGAATGAGATGGTTAAGATCTGTTCTTATAATGGTAACGTGTTTGCGATTGAGCCGCCGTTATTTGTGGAACTGGAGATTACGGATACAGAGCCGGGATTTAAGGGAGATACGGCAACGGGAGCTACCAAACCCGCCATCGTGGAGACAGGCGCTAAGGTTATGGTTCCGCTGTTTGTAGAGCAAGGCGAGGTCATCAAGATCGATACCAGAACAGGCGAGTATCTTTCCAGAGTATAAATCGAAACGTAATGTGTTTTTAGAGCCTATAAGACAATGGGAACAAAAGTGACCATTGTCTTTTTGATGCGCAGACCTGTGCAAAGGAAGTTTTCAGGGAAAGCATTTCCCGTGAGATATGTGTAATGTACAAATTTTTTATGTCCGGAGAGAGTGGGAAAAGAGGAGAAATGGATTATAAAGAATTTGTAGAAAATACGGTGAGTCTGCTTAAGGACAGAATGGGAGCAGACTATGAGATCAGAGTAATCAATGTAGTTAAAAACAATGATATCCGTCTGACGGGAGTGATTATGATGAGAGAGTCGGACAGGGTATCGCCTACCATATATTTAGAAGAGCCTTACCGGCAGTATTGCGGAGGATGTGCGCTGCCTAAGGTCGTGGATGGGATCGTGGCGCTTTATGAGGAGCAGGTGCGTGATATTGATCTGGATGTGGACTTCTTTAAAGAATATGCACGTGTGAAAGACAGAATATTTCATAAGATCGTCAATTATGAGAAGAACAGGACACTGTTAAATGACGTTCCCCATTTCAGATGGAATGATCTGGCGGTGGTGTTCTATTACGGAATGGACGAGAAAGTATTAGGCAAAGCGTCTATTCTGATCCACAACAGTCATATGGATATGTGGAAGCAGACGGCTGATGTACTGTTTCAGACTGCACAGCATAATATGAGGCGGAATAAGCCGGAGATTCTGGTTCCAATGCAGAAGCTGATCGAGGAGACGACCGGGATCAGGATTGAGGAGACGGAGGATGTGCAGCTGTATGTACTGACCAATCGCGATAAGATGTATGGGGCATCTGCGATGCTTTATTCGGATAAAATAAAGGAGCTGGCGGAGAAAATACAGTCGGATCTGCTGATCCTGCCCAGCTCTGTTCACGAGGTGCTGCTTCTGCCGGATGACAAAAACCAGCAGTATGGTTACTATCGCCGGATGGTGGAAGAAGTCAATACGACACAGGTGGAGCCGGAGGAGATCCTGTCATATCACCTGTACCGTTACAGCAGAAAAAAAGCGGAAATAGAGGAAATTATTGTTTAATTAATTAGTTTACTGGACAATGGTGCCTGCTTATGGTATGATAATCAAGATGTAACAAAATCGTAACAATTTTGTTCTGATAGCGGGCACCCGTAGTCTAATGGATAAAACGTAGGCCTCCGACGCCTTTGATGCAGGTTCGAGTCCTGTCGGGTGCATTGTACTTGTCTGCGGCAGTTTATGCTGCCGCAGGCCAGAGATTAGGAAAGGTTGTTGTATATGAATACATCCAATAATAATATACCGGATTTTATCAAAGCCAAGCTGGAAGCTTTTAAGAATTGGCTGTTCAGATATTCCAAGATTATTATGCCTGTTATATTAGTGATCTGTGTAGCGGTCACTGTTACCATAGCAATCAATGCAAATAAGAGAAAAAACGCAGAAGAAAAAAGTATGGAAGCAACAGAAGACGTTGATATGTCGGATACGGCGATTGACATACCGGAGGTGCCGCTTGTACAGGATGCCGTACCGGGGATTAATGAACTGTTCCACACGTATTATGAGGCAATGGTAGAGGGTGATACCGATACCATGAACGGGCTGATAGATCATCTGGACTCTATGGAGATACTTAAGGCGCAGGAGACGAGCAAGTATATTGAATCATATCCGACCGTGGAAGTCTATACGAAGGCCGGTCCCAAAGAGGGCACGTATATCGCATATGTCTATACGGAAGTAAAATTCGCTGATTATGACAAGCCGATTCCGGGCATGCGCACGTATTATGTCTGTACCGATGAGAACGGAAATTATTATCTCAACGAAGACGGTGAAGAAGACGAGAATGTGCTCAATTACATTCGGGAGGTAAATCTTCAGGACGATGTGATAGATCTGAACAATAAGGTTGCCGCGGCATTTAATGATATGGTTGCCGAAGATGAGACGCTGGCGGATTTCATTCTGGATTTGAATACGGAGATCGATAAGAACGTCGGCGAGGCGCTGGCACGCGCCGAAGGCAGCAGCACGCCGGCAGACGAGGAAGAACCTTCCGCAGAAGGAGATGAGCCTGCCGAGGAGGCACCGGAGACCGAAACGGAGCCGGAGGAACCTTCCATTATCGTGACAAAGGTCAAAGCGACAGCTGTCGTAAATATCAGGACATCGGACAGTGAGACTGCAGATAAGCTGGGAAAGGCTGCAGTGGGGGATGAGTTCACCCTGTTGGAAGAAAAAGGAAACGGCTGGAGTAAGATCAGCTATGAAGGCAGAGAGGCTTACATCAAGAGCGAATATTTAGAGCCTTCCGAGACCAAGCAGGCAGAGGCAGACGAACCCGAAGAGACACAGGAAGAGCCGGAGCAGCAGGCGCAGACGAATAATAATGATAACACGGAGACGACCGGAACGGTGACCGTGAAAGAAAATGTTCGTATTCGTGCATCGGCCAGCGAGAGCGGTGAGAAGCTGGGAACTGCATATGTGGGTGAGAAACTGGAAGTGATCATGAAGCAGGCAGACGGCTGGACGAAGATCAAATACAATGGCAGAACCGCATATGTGAAGTCAGATTATGTGGAGTAACGATTAAAGCAGTAGATATTGGTAAAGATAAAGAGTATGGGAGAAGTCTCATACTCTTTTTATCTTAGAGAACATTGCTCGTTTAGGCACGAGTTTGCGCGGCAAAGAAGGAGGAGAACAATTTGAAACATGATGATGCGAAAATATTATGGGAAGTGCAGAGAAATACGGAGATGGGGATGACGGCGATCGATACGATCCTTGATAAGATCGGGAATGATGATTTCTCTTTGCAGTTNGCCAGGCAGTCGCTGCATTATTCCGAAATCCATAATAANGCGCTGGATCAGATTNTGAGAGATGAGGGAGAAGTATATCGTGGCAGCCAGATTGCGGACATGATGTTAAANGGNAGTATTCATGCCAANACGGCGTTTAATGTCAGCAGGGAACATTTGGCCGAAATGATGATACAGGGGAGCAGCAGAGGNATNACCAGCATGTGGAAGGCGATGAAGCATAACGGTCTGGCGNCGGATGAGACAGTGGAATTGGCTCAGGAGCTGGTGGATTTCGAGCAGAAAAATATAGAGAAATTNAAGGAATTTTTGTAAANNTCNGCATTAGNTTTTGTATACATGTATTTNTGCATATAAGTATCATTGTACAATATGTCAAAAAACGGAACAGAAATTTCATGAAATTTTTACGCGTTAATATGCTAAATCGGGGTTGTAGATTTGACCGCCGCATACTATAATGATACGTGGAAATTGTTTATATACAAACTAATAAGGAGGACATGCACAATGTCATACGTTGATGAGGTTTATGAGTTAGTAGTGGCGAAGAATCCCGCGCAGCCGGAATTCCATCAGGCAGTAAAAGAGGTTTTAGAGTCTCTTCGTGTAGTGATCGAAGCAGATGAGGAAGCATACAGAAAAGATGCTTTNTTAGAGAGANTGACAGTTCCGGAGAGAATCGTACAGTTCCGTGTTCCGTGGGTAGATGATAAGGGACAGGTTCAGGTGAACAANGGTTTCCGTGTACAGTTCAACAGTGCCATCGGACCGTATAAGGGAGGTCTTAGATTCCATCCTTCCGTAAACTTAGGTATTATCAAATTCCTTGGTTTCGAGCAGATCTTCAAGAACTCACTGACAGGTCTTCCCATCGGCGGCGGCAAGGGCGGTTCCGACTTTGATCCGAAGGGTAAATCAGACAGAGAAGTAATGGCATTCTGCCAGAGCTTTATGACAGAGCTTTGTAAGCATATCGGCGCTGATACGGATGTACCGGCAGGCGATATCGGTGTAGGCGGACGTGAGATCGGCTTCATGTTCGGTCAGTATAAGAGAATCCGNAACCTCTATGAAGGCGTTTTGACAGGTAAAGGCTTAACATACGGCGGTTCCCTTGCAAGAACCGAGGCAACAGGCTATGGTCTGTTATACTTAACAGAGGAAATGCTTAAATGTAACGGCAAGGATATCGCNGGCAAGACCATNGCAGTATCCGGTGCAGGTAACGTAGCGATCTACGCNATCCAGAAGGCACAGCAGCTTGGCGCTAAGCCGGTTACATGTTCNGATTCCACAGGCTGGATCTATGATTCCGAAGGTATTGACGTAGCGCTTTTAAAAGAGGTAAAAGAAGTAAAACGTGCGCGTCTGACAGAGTATGCGGCAGCAAGACCGAGCGCAGAGTATCATGAGAAGAAAGCCGGAGAGCACGGCGTATGGACAGTGAAATGTGACATCGCACTTCCTTGTGCAACACAGAATGAACTGGATCTGGATGATGCAAAAGCGCTTGTAGCGAACGGATGTTTCGCAGTAGCAGAGGGCGCTAACATGCCGACTACGCTGGAAGCAACCGAGTACTTCTTAGAGAATAAGGTGCTGTTCTGTCCCGGTAAGGCATCGAATGCGGGCGGTGTAGCNACTTCAGCATTGGAGATGAGCCAGAACTCCGAGAGACTGTCCTGGACATTCGAGGAAGTTGATTCCAAGNTGCAGGGNATTATGGTGAATATCTTCCANAGTCTNGATGAGGCNTCCAANAAGTACGGTATGGAAGGAAATTATGTNGCNGGTGCGAACATTGCGGGCTTCCTGAAGGTGGCTGAGGCTATGAAGGCACAGGGGNTTGTGTAAGATTTTTCAAAAAATAAGTGATAAAGAGAAGTCTCGGAAACGTTGAATTTCCGAGACTTTTTTCTTAAATAATTCAGGGGACAATCAATTCCTTGTATATTTTGCGTGTTTGGTATATACTGTTTTTCGTAAGATATTTTTTCTGTTGTTACTTGGTTTATTGCAAAAGCAGCTTATCGTTTGAAACGGCGGCGGTCTGTGAAATTGGATATTTTATTGATAAAAGGATAGTGAACAAAAAGATAGAAGCGGAAGGAAAGAAAGACTAATAATGTTGAANATAAATGCANGGAACAGAAAACGAATAATTNCCTTATTGNTATGCTTTTTGCTCCTATTACCGAGCTTTGTGACAAATGCGACGGAGCAGGCGAATAACAGGACGGTGAGAGCGGGCGTTTTNTATTTTGACGGTTATCACATGGAAGATGAGGATGGCGATCTTACGGGATACGGGGTGGAATTTTTGAACCTTGTTTCCCAATATTCACACCTGAACTTTGTATTCAGCGGATATGACAAGTCTTGGGAAGATATGCTCGATATGCTGGATAACGGCGAGATTGATGTGGTGACGTCTGCGAGAAAAACGNCGGAGCGGCAGGAAAAATACGCTTTCTCNCTTCCAATCGGAAGAAACAGCACGATTCTGTCCATCCGGGCTTATAACACCAGTCTGCTCTCCGGCAATTATGCCACCTATGACGGTATGAAAGTGGGCGTTGTGCCCGGAAGCAGCCAGAATCAGAGCCTTGCCGAATTCGCAGAGGGGAACGGCTTTTCTTATGAGGCAGTGGAGTATGCGGATGCCGGTCAGCTTACGGAGGCTCTGCAAAGCGGTGAGATTGANGCTATTCTCTCCAGTAATCTGCGAAGGGCGGAACATGAAAAAACNCTGGACGTGATTGAAACGGATTATTTCTACGCTATTGTCAGAAAAGACGATAGGGATCTGCTTGCCGAGATCAATTATGCCATTGACCAGATGAATATCAATGAGGGGGATTGGTCGAATATCCTGTTTTATGAATATTATGGAAATACTATTGCCTCCGGTTTTTCGTTTAACGACAGGGAGCTTGCCTATATTCAAGATGTTGTTTCCGGGAAGAAAAAGATTACCGTTACTTCCATGGGTGACAGGAAGCCCTATTCCTATGTGGAGGGCGGTGAATTAAAGGGAATTTTGCCGGAATATTTTGCAGGACTCATGGATCTGGCCGGGTTGCCTTATGAAATTGTGGTTCCGGAGGATCGGGCGGATTACTACAATCTTGCACATAACAATAGTGTGGATGTAGTCATTGACTGGCGGCAGTTCCAAGGGAAAGCGGAGAACCATCAAAGCAATGGGTTTTATACCAATGCCTATATGAGTACAGGTATGGCACAGGTGACCAGAAAAGATTTCAGCGGTAAGATTTCCACGGTGGCCGTAGCGGATGTGCAGGGCGACATGCCCATTGAGAAAGACTTGATAGGAGAGGCTAAGGTTCTGAGCTATCCAAACAGGGAAAGCGCTTTGGAAGCTGTTCTTGCCGGAGATGCGGATGCCACGTATGTATATACCTATACGGCGCAGTCATTTGTAAACAGCGATCCTACAGATTCGCTGCAATTCAGTATAGTTGATTCCATGAGCTTTGACTTCAAAATGTATGTCAGAAACAGCTGCGATCATGAGCTGATTACCATACTGAACAAATGCATCCACGAGATGCCGAATGATTCCATGAACAACATCATCACAAAGTATACCGCGAACGCGCCCGGGAATGTGACACTAAGTCAGTATATGCGGGCGCATCCGGAGATAATGGCGCTGGTGGTGCTGCTGTTCGCTGCGGGTACAGCTATAATGATAACTCTTTGGCTGCGTGCGCGGTGGAAACAAAAAATCCTTGATACCACCGAACGCGCGAATCGGGAACTGGAAGCGCAGCTTGCTATTGTCAACACCCTGAGCCGTGACTATCTGGATGTCTATGCGGTTAATGCCCGGAGCGGGGCTGCCAGGATTATAAAAATGACCGGCTCTGACGCTGCCGGATTGGAACAGGATAACTATAAAGAATTATCCCATGACGAGATTCTTCACCGCTATATCGAAAACTGTGTTTTTTCCGAAGACAGGCAGTATATGACAGAGGCTCTTGCGTTGGAGCGAATTGTGGAAAAATTGAATTCCGACGCGGAATATTCCGGAACCTACCGGGTGCTTAGCGGCGACGCAATACATATTTACCAGTTTACCTGTTTGCCATACCTGACGGAGGATGGAAATGGAGGCAACAGAGATGATTTTTTCCTTGCCGGATTCCGGAATATTGACGAGATTGTCCGCAAGGAGCAGGAACAGAATGCAATTTTAGAGGAGGCTCTTGCGGAAGCGCAACATGCGAATATCGCAAAGACTACGTTCCTGAACAATATGTCACATGATATCCGGACACCAATGAATGCGATTATCGGTTTTACATCATTGGCGGTCACCCACATTGAAAATCAGGAGCAGGTAAAAAGCTATCTTGGGAAAATTCTCACATCCGGCAAGCATCTGTTGAGCCTGATTAACGATATATTGGATATGAGCCGCATTGAGAGCGGCAAGGTCAAGATTGAGGAGAATGAGACGAGTCTCCCGGAGATTCTGCATGACCTGAAAACCATCGTACAATCGGATGTCAAAGCAAAGCAGCTCTCATTCTATATGGATACGCTGGATGTTACAAACGAGACGATTATCTGTGACAGACTTCGTCTGAATCAGGTGTTGCTGAATATCCTCGGCAACTCCATGAAATACACGAAACCCGGCGGAAGCGTCAGCGTCCGCATTATTCAGACAGATGACGCGCCGGAGGGATACGCAGCGTATCAGTTCCGGATTAAGGATACCGGTATCGGTATGAGCAAAGAATTTCTGGCACACCTGTTTGAACCCTTCGAGCGGGAACAGACTTCTACTGTCAGCGGTATTCAAGGGACGGGACTGGGACTTGCCATTACCAAAAATATTGTTGACTTGATGGATGGAACGATTAATGTAACCAGCGAGGAAGGGAAGGGATCAGAGTTCGTGGTTTCCTTCCGATTCCGTGTCAAAGGTGACAGCGATGATATGGAATACTTGGAACAGCTTAAAGATCTTCGTGCGCTGGTCGTGGATGACGATGCGCTTACCTGTACCAGCGTGAGCAAGATGCTCTCATCCATTGGTATGCGGGCTGATTGGACAACGCGGGGAGAAGAGGCTGTCATCCGGGCGGAATTTGCTTTGGAGCAAAATGACCCTTTCAGTGTGATTCTGATTGACTGGCTGATTCCGGATCTCAACGGTGTCGAGACGGCCAGACGGCTGCGCAGAATCATTGGGGATGAAGCAATCATTATTATCCTTACGGCGTATGACTGGGCCGATATTGAGGCGGAAGCAAAAGAGGCGGGCGTTACGGAGTTCTGCTCCAAACCGCTGTTCCTGTCAGAGCTTAAGGAGATTCTGACGGCACAGTACAGGGAGACGGAGGAAATTGAGGAAGAGGATATGCCCGGACAGTTTCTTTCCGGTAAAAAGATCCTTCTGGTAGAAGATAATGAGTTGAATCAGGAAATTGCTAAAACGGTTCTGGAGGAAGTCGGTCTGATTATTGATACGGCGGATGATGGAACGGAGGCTGTTGAGAAGATGAAGGCAGCACAGGCAGACACCTATGACTTGATTCTGATGGATATTCAAATGCCTGTGATGGACGGCTATGAGGCTTCTCGGACGATCCGTGCGATGAGTGACCCTGCCAAGGCAAATATCCCGATCGTGGCAATGACTGCCAACGCTTTTGAGGAAGACCGGCAGCGCGCCTTTGACGCAGGCATGAATGACCATGTTGCAAAGCCGATTGATATTCCGAAGTTGATGGAAACTTTACAGAATATTTTAGCGGATTCATAGAAATTACCATATGACCTTACGACAAGAAAAAATGTAAATTTTGGGTGAGGAATGTGTTTTTCTAATTATGTAATATTGTAAGAAGGCTGTCCAAGCGGGCAGCTTTTTTCAATTTCATCGCACATTTCCCACGCTTGATCCGTTATACATTATGAGAGGAGGTTTAAGGTATGTCCTTAGATGTGGAAGAACAATATGATAAAATCTATCGCTATTGCTATTTCAAACTGCATAACCAGCAGACTGCCGAGGACATTACGCAGGAAACCTTCCTCCGTTATTTTCAAAGATATGATCATGTTACGGGCAGGGAGGCACTGAAATGTCTGTATACGATTGCAAGGAATCTCTGTATTGACGAGTATCGAAGACGTTCAGGGGAGAGAAAGTTGGAATATGCGTACGGGGGTTTTATACGAAACGATTTGAGGAAGGAAAATGGTGTGCAGGATGATTTGATACGAAAACATTCTGTGGGATCTAATTCTATAAGAGCAGATTGTATACAGGAAAACTGTATGAGTGGAGGCAGTCAGGAGGATCAGATTATTATATCTCTTACGGTCAGAGCCGCATTGGCCGAACTTAATCAGGACGAGCAGGAGCTTCTTCTGCTTCGCTATGTCAACGAAGTACCGGTTTCCGCCATCGGACAAATGCTTGGAATATCCAGATTTGCGGTACACCGAAGGCTCGCTGCCGTGCAGAAGAAGTTTAAAGATATTCTGGAAAGGGAGGGATTTAGATGAGACGGGAGTTGAAAGCACAGCTAAGAAACATATATGAGGCACCGCCTCCACAGTATAAAAAGGAGTTTTTGCAGAAATGGAATCAGCCGAGGATGCATATCGGGGAATTTCTTTTTTCACAGGCATGTTATATCCGCAAATGGATTTGGGGGATTTCGGCTGTAGGATTTATGGTTTCTGTATTCGGAATGGTTGTGGCTTACAGAAATCTTGTTTGGATGATTTCGGCACTCACACCGCTTCTGGCGGTCACGGTCATCTCGGAGTGCGGCAGATCGGAGAATTATGAAATGGCGGAATTGGAGATGGTCACACGTTTTTCTTTAAGGAGCGTTTTGCTTGCCAGAATGTGGATTCTTGGAGGAGGGAATGCGCTGCTCCTGAGTCTGATGTTGGCAGCGGGGATTTGGAACGGAGAGGGTGAGCCGTTTCAGACGGGCGTGTGCATTTTAATACCGTATTTGCTGACTGCACTGATCGGATTGTGCATTGTGCGCAGATTCAGGGGCCGGGAGGCAATGTATTTCTGTATGGGTATTGCCGCCGCGATCGGCTCTTTTGTATTCTTTTCGAGGGATATGCTTACAAGGATTTACCGAGGATATGATCCCGTATGGTGGGGCTGTATTATGCTGTTACTTAGCTGCGGCGTCATCAGGCAGTATAGAAACATCATAGCAGAAACGGAGGAAATGATATGAAACTTATGATAGACCGTGTGTCGAAACAATACAAGAATTTGATCGCAGTGGACCGCATATCAGCAAATCTGGAAAAAGGTGTATACGGACTGTTGGGCGCCAACGGTGCGGGTAAAACAACGCTTATGCGGATGATTTGCGGTATTTTAAAGCCCACCGGCGGAACGATCTCATATGACGGTATTGATGTGAGCGAAGAGGCGTACCGCGCGATTCTCGGATATCTTCCACAGGATTTCGGATACTATCCGGAATTTAGTGCAGTGGATTTTTTGCTGTATCTGGCTGCATTAAAAGGGATTCCCAAGGCACAGGCGAAGCGGAAGGCGGAGGAACTTTTGGAATTGGTGTCTTTGCAGGATGTGAGGCATAAGAAAGTGAAGACTTTTTCGGGAGGAATGAAGCAGAGGCTGGGGATTGCACAGGCGCTCCTCAATGAGCCGAAACTGCTCGTTCTGGATGAGCCGACTGCCGGACTGGACCCAAAGGAACGGGTGCGATTCAGGGAGCTGATCGGAAATATTGGTAAAGAAAGCATTGTGCTATTGTCCACGCATATCGTTTCGGATATCGAGCATATTGCAGACGAAATACTTATGATGAGAGAGGGACAGTTGATTTATCACGGAAAGTGGGATGGCATGAAGGGTGATTTGGAGGAATTTTATTTGCAGCAGAATGCCTGATGAGTATGAAAAGGTTAAGGGGAGTATGCAGAGAGGAGCATCAGAATATGAAAATATTTATGACGTTATATCAATATGAACTGAAGAAAATTGTTAAGCGCAAGCTGATATGGATTACCTTAATTATTTGCATTGGTTGTATTGTTATTATGGCAGCAGGCGAGTTATTCGGAAATTATTATGTGGACGGCGAAGTTGTTGATACCCATTATAACATGATTCGGGTGGACAATGCATATCGCAGAGCATTGTCCGGCAGAGTAGTAGGGCAGGAACTGCTGGAGGAAGTGATGGAGGCGTACAGTAAAATACCGATTACGGAGGGAAGATATAGCGTAACAGAGGAATATCAGCAATATGCACGTCCATATAGTGAGATTTTTAATTTAGTGTGGGATTGGAAGCGGAGCAATCCGTTGTATGACGGTTGGAATGCGGATGAACAGGACCTTTATGACGCACGGGCAAGCTGGCAGGAGGAGATTTGGACATCATTGTTTTTGTCAGAAACGGAAAAGGAGTTCTGGCGGGAAAAGGAGACGCAGATTGATAAGCCCTTCACTTACTTTTATCATGAGGGATATAGTGTTATATTAAAAGATTTTGAGGCAGTTGGCATATTGATGCTTTTGCTTACGGCGGTTTGTCTGGCGGGGGTGTTTCCCGACGAGCATGTGCGAAGGACGGATCAGATGATTCTGTCCAGCGCAAAAGGAAAATATATGGTATATTGGGCCAAATTATCGGCGGGAATCAGTGTGTCATTCATTTGTGCGGTGGTGATGGGAGTTGTTGCGGTAACAGCGGCGCTGGTAATCTACGGGGCGGAAGGATTCCGGATGGCGGTACAGATGTATATTAAGCTGGACGATTATTCGTATCCGTTAAGCATCGGGCAGGCATGTGTCATTGCCTACAGTATTTTCCTATTGACGGCGGTTCTTGTGAGTGTGCTTGTCATGGTGGGATCGGAGCTGCTGCGAGGCAGCATTGCAACACTGGCGATCTCCACGGGAGTGATTATAGCCGGGCAGATGATCGGCATTCCGAACCAATACAGAATCGCGGCACAGATTTGGCAGAGTTTGCCCATGAGTTTCCTATCCTGCAGCGGGGTGTTCAGTCAACGGCTTGTTGTGGTCGGCGGGCATTGTTTTACAGTGTGGCAGATTGTTCCGATTCTTTANGTGCTCTGNGGNNCTNCGGTGGCAGTGGGCGGACTTAGGATTTACAGGCGGTATCAGGTGTCGGGGAGATAAATCCCGTTATTATATTATGGAAGAAGGGAATAACAAGTACGATACGACGGAAGAGAGTGTGATGGTTGGGGAGTAATGGGAGCGGNTGGTGAGGTTCCTGGAGGAAGCATTGGAGCTTCAATAAGTAAAGTAGTAATAAAATCNGCTTGCATAATATATCAGACTGATATATAGTATATGTATCAATCTGATATATTGAAAGGCGGATAAANTAATGAAAAGACAAAAANTAAGAAAACTACTNCTGATTATNTCTTTGTTACTGTTTCCGGTAACTCTGTANTATTTNAGCCCGGCANTGATNATCAATGGNGCGNTGAACGGAATCATCAACGGAAGNTTTATCNTNTTTATGCTGATGTTTTTGCTGGCGATTCCTTTCGGNCGNCTGTTCTGCGGCTATNTGTGTCCGGCGGGNGGATTGCAGGAATGNGCATTTGCNGTNAANGATAACTANCCNAANCAGGNNTGGAAGAACCGGATCAAATATGTCATATGGGCGGTATGGATCGCGGCTGTGATCGTCTGCTATGTTTTAGGTGATGAAATTACCGCCGTTGATTTTTTCTTTGAGACAGAAGGTGGAATCTCGGTTACAAATGTGCAGAGCTATATTATATACTACGGTATCATTCTGTTGGTNTTTGTACCGGCGGTTTTGTTTGGGAAAAGAGTATTCTGCCATTATTTTTGCTGGATGGCGCCTTTCATGGTGCTTGGCACGAAGCTGCGAAGAGTGCTTCATCTGCCGGGATTACATATAANAGTAAAAAATCAAAGCGCATGTATTTCCTGTGGGAAGTGTGACCGGGAATGTCCGATGGGAGTTAAAGTGACCGCGGCTGTAGCGGAAGGAAACGTTAAAAGTATGGAATGTATACAGTGCGGTGTGTGTGTTGACGGCTGTCCGAAAGATGTGCTTGNTTATTCCTTAGCGAAGGAAACCAAACCAACACAGACNAAGTGATCATAGTATTTGGTNTTAATGAATNGGNNCCACATGTACATTGTATANCNAATTTTGNAAGACTGAACGGTTATCAGATCACNTGGNTNAAGGGGAAGAATANCATGGCAACGGAAAAGAAAATNGACTGNGTGATTTTGGGGNTGCTCAGTCACGAGGATTTGACNGGNTANGAAATNAAAAANAGAATGGATACANCGNTGANGTATTTCTGGGGAGCAAGCTANGGCAGTATCTATCCGGCNCTGGGNNACTTGGTGGAGCGCGGNCTGGCCNCCAAACGGGACGGTGCGGAGAATGGGNGAAACAAGCTGATCTATTCCATTACGGAAGAGGGGAGANCATANCTAAAGGCNTGGCTCGCGCTTCCGGTGGANAAAGANGAACTTCGTTATGAGACNCTGCTGAAATTATTTTTCGGAAAAGANGGCGGNGAAGNGCAGGCAATAGACCATATCAATGCTTTTCAGGAGAANGTCNAAANGGAGATGTCNTNTCTTNTGGNAGCGGAGAAGACNCTGANAANTGTTNTGGATATGGATGAAACNCATAAGTATTATCTGCTNACNGTGGAGTTCGGAATCAAAACGTATGAGGCTTATCTGGCGTGGTGTAAGGAAGCGNNAGAAATGCTGGGNNNGTCANAANGAGNAAAATNAATGNNGNCAGCAGNTGTCTGNNNAACAGTCNGATCTTCAAAGATTCGGGCTTTNGGAGGNTNATAGGTAAACAATATAAAGCANATGAAAAGAACNCATACTGAGCAGCATAATAAAAATGTATANNGNTCCAATCTGCAAGACAATGTAAGTTTGTAGGAAAGCCAGAATGCAATTATGATACTCAAAATAAATATNNCAANNTCNAAGATAAAAATATCCTTNNCCACAANAGATGTATAGCCATAGTAAAATANCGGAATCAGTAATGTTCCGGTTANAATCCCAAAGCATAAGGAAGAACTAATGCACGAGTANGNTCCTTTGAATTTGAANATAATGATAAGTGAGTATATCAGCATNGGGAAAAATANCAGTTTCATATGTTCCCANATAGACTCATTNATNGGNGTAAANAGCCCTNCNATATAGTTNTTTNNGCTCCAATCATATAGAAAGTGNGNAAGTGTNCCTGTAANCAGGACAAAAATGATNCCGATAATTGTATAGNGTTTTANATATTTCATANAAATTACCTCTCGAATAGTATATGTGGTCGTAATGTTATTATGTATTTCAGTGAAAANCAGCNCAGAAAAGAAGGTTACTTGAAAAAGGTTATTTGAAGCACAGGAGATTGTTTTAGAAATTCATGTATTGTGTTATACTATAAAAGACAAGTATACCAGATTTAAGTAAGGGAGGAATCTGAAATGACCTATGAAGAGTTGGTAAAAAAGGTGCAGGAAGCATATAAAGATGCGGATGCATCCAAAGTAAAGGAGCATCTGGCNATTCAGTTNAACGTGGAAGGTGAGGCAGCCGGAGCATTTTATCTGGAGGTAGCNGAAGGAAAGGTTAGCGTGCAGCCTTACGAATATTATGACCGTGACGCTCTTGTGATCACGAAGGCGGCAGTCCTTGANGAGATTGCGGCNGGGAANCTGGATGTAGTCAAGGCNTTTTTNNCNGGAAAGATTAAGGTGGAAGGTAACGTTGGAAAGGCNGCNNTNNTGAANGAGATTCCNGTAAAGAGAATNGTGAAGTAGNAAAAGACGGCAGGAAAGACAAAGAAAAACAGAATANTCNTGANATGTGAGATAAGAACAAAGCACTGACGGATGAATCATCCAGAGGTGCTTTTCTTGTGTTGTGCGGTTCGGTAACTGGGCAAGACTAGGAACTATCGGAAAAACAGGAACTATCAGAGAAACAGAAACTATCGAAGAATAATTTTTGTCAGATGAAACAGGCAAAAAATAGTAAGATACAACAATTGATGGAGGAATAATAAGATTCTTTGACCACATTTAGCATGTCTGGTAGTATTTGTGTTGACTTTTTTTGTATTGACATTCAAATAAGAAAGAGATATATTTGTATCACTAAAAGGCAAATACATCACTTTATAAGGGATAAATATTATTATGAACAATATGAAAAAGAATAAGATAAAGAAAATAGTTATGCCGGGAATCATATGTATAATCATTTTGGCTGTGTCAATTTGGTATTCCGTGAGGTACAATGAATCACGTCTTATAGTGCCGACAGATCTAGAGACATATCAGTTCAGTCCAAAAGATATTCCTATGATCTGTTCCATCGTGCTGATAATAGCGTATGGATACTATCTGTTGGCTTGTCTGGAAAAGACAAGTATTCAGCAAAAGAAGAATATTCTCAAAACAAACAGAACCCGTAAACTTAACCCTAAATTGGGATTTCTTGGATTTTTTGGTTTTCTTGGATTTTTTGGTGGTGGTTGGTTCCGCTTTGTTTTTTTCGGTTTTTTTGGATTTTTCTATGAGGGTAAAATGTCTAATACTTTAATGGATGAGAGGTTTCGGGAAAATAAAAATAAAGCACAACTTATGGCATTAAAAGCCGCTTTTGCCGTTATCATATTTGCTTTATCCTTAATCCTTGTAGGTGAGAGTTTTATGAGCATAGAATATTTGTTTAATGCAGTATACATTTTGATTGCATTATCAATTGCGCTTGCCATTTTTCTCAGCGAGTATCTATTATATCGTTATGACCACGATGAATACAGTAATGATGAACATATTAACAAGAAGTGCTTCGATGACGAATATGATAAAAGCGAATACTACAGCGAAGATGATATGAAGGAATAATGGATATGGCAGAGTTTGAGTGTAGACTGAAAAAGTATCGTCTGTTAAAAGACTTGACGCAGGAGCAGTTGGCAAATTTAGTAGGTGTCCGTAGAGAAACGATTATGCGGCTGGAAAAGGCACAGTATAATCCCTCATTGAAATTGGCAATAGACATATCCAGAGTCGTGGAAGTGCCAATTGAGGAAATATTTATCTTCTCAGAATGACGTTCGAGAAGAACGAGACAAAAAATGAAGTGCCGAAAACCCAGTAAAATCAAGGCTTTCCGACACCATCAAAATGGAGATAGCGAGACTCGAACTCGTGACCTATACGTTGCGAACGTATCGCTCTCCCAACTGAGCTATATCCCCATGAGACTTATATTGATTTAAGCATTACACACGATTGTTGCCTTAGCAAAATCTGCTAAGGAAATTATTGGGTGTCAAGTTTTATGCACCTATCATCTGGAATTACTCTCACAACCCACGGAGAATGCATGCTCTTCGTATTCTCCCAGACATGATTTAGTTATACTTAGGCGGCGTTTTTTGACACCTTAGAATAACTTCATGTCTTATTATAGCACATTGAGAGTAGAATGCAAGAATCATTTATCCCCGCCATTCGTATTTGTACGCTGGCTTTTCGGAAGTGTCTTGGTGAGGACTAAGGTGTAAGCGACAGTAATTATAATCAGAATCAGAATATGTACCATTTGCATTTCTAACGTTACGCCTGTTCCATTGGCAAAGGTACTGGCGGTGTTAATCGCAGAGTGGGTAATTATGCAGGGCAGCAGGCTTCCGCCACGATAAAATAGAATTACGAACAGGAAACCTACCGCAATCGCAAAGGTAATCTGGCATAGATTGTCTGCAAGTTCCATGCCGCTTCCGTTTACCAGATTCACCAGATGCCCTACACCAAATGTGACGCTTGAAATAATGATTGCTGTTTTAATATTGTCCTTTGCAAGCACTTTGAAAAGAAAGCCTCTAAAAATCACTTCCTCTAAAAACCCGACGCAGAGCATACAGGCTATGCGGCAGACGGTACCGGCCAATGAATAATTGACCGAAG
Organism: Lachnospiraceae bacterium; assembly: GCA_014804605.1. Taxonomy (GTDB): domain Bacteria; phylum Bacillota; class Clostridia; order Lachnospirales; family Lachnospiraceae; genus UBA3282. Next base: position 246,989 of record JAAUZM010000029.1, read on the forward strand.
CGCCAAACCAAAGATTCCCGGAGGCTAAGATAACCAACGGAACATAGTAAAGAAACCGGCTGGCGGGTACAGAAGATTTGCAAAGCCCGTATCGTTCAAATAATCCTTTTTTCTGAATAAAACAAAAAAGGATAACAGTCTGTAAAATACAAAAGACGGCGCTTACAGAGTATTCAATGCCGATCAATTCATTTAATGGATATGCTAAGGATTGCAGGACACAATAAATCACAATACAGGCAATCGTAAAATTCAATTCGCTTTTCTCATATAGCTTTTTCATTTCACTTTCTCCTCTTATTAGTTAAGTTGTTTTTTCGCAAGCCATCCTTTTTTGAAATAATGGTGAAAAAGATATCGGTAAAAATAATAAACACAAATGACGATCCAAATCGTGTAAAATTATTTTTATATTTCCTCCTGCACTGCTAATATCGCACCTCTGTATGCCCGTTCTAAATGTGTAGTGACAAGCTCTTCGTCATACTCTAATGAATTGTTTGCAATAATACTTGCATATCCATGAGCGAACATGGAAATTGTCAAAAAGACCTCTTTCGTTTGCTCAAAACTCATTCCGATAGCATTTTGCATTGCTGAAATAACCGGCTCCAATTCTTTGGAATCAATCATCTCAAGTAAACTGTTTTCAACAGCAAAGCCCGACTGAAAAAGAAAGCGGAACAAATGCGGTTCTTTAATGGCAAAGCGAATGTAATTCAGCCCGATTCCGAGCATAATACCTTTTTGTGGTTTTTCAAAGTTCATCAAATATTCCGTATGATAGCAGTCCGATTTTGTATAGACTGCTCTTTTTAATTCCTCAATCGTTGAAAAATGGTACATAACGGGTTGCGTGGAACAGTTCAGTTTTTCGGATACCGTTCTTGCATTGATATTTTCCGCACCTGTTGTGCGGGCAATCTCAAACGCAGCGTCAATAACCATATCTTTTGTAATTTTGGCTTTCGGCGGCATTTCTTTATTCCCTTCTTGTTGTATTATTATCGTTATATAACGCAAATTATATTTTAAAGTATTCTATTTGTCAATGATTTTGGATAAACTTACATACAGTTTTTATCTTGCTCCAAAACGGCATGTGGTAGAGACGTTTTATCTTGTCATGAAACAGCGAAACAAATGATGAGTTATAGCGTGGATGTATCGTCAATGCTTTGGTTGCCAAATGAAATGGGTTACGTCTATTTACCCGGAATAGAAACAATGATAGAATATGTTCATTGTAGCTTGTTGTTTTATGTCAGGCATTCGCTGTCAAGCAGATTATGAAAGTTATATAGCGAAAGGATAAGGGGAGTTATGGAGAACGAAAATGTTAGAATGAACAAACGTGATGATAGTATGAACAAAGATGTAACAGCGAAAGAAGAGAATATCATTATACAGAACTATTATCAATATTACAGGATGTTCGGGCAGTCCGGAATTGTTAATATCCATGAGGGTCCGGTTTGCTGGATGATGCCAAAAGAAGGAGAAAAAGGTCCTTCTTTAGCTTTCGGTATTCATTTGAACAAAGAAACAGCTGAAAATGAAGTTCAGGCTCTTATAGAAGAGATTCGCAAGGGAAAGGTTCCGCAGCTATGGCATATTACGCCGGATTCCACACCGGAAAATATTATTGAAATCTTGGAGAATAATGGGTTTCAGAATTTATCAGTGGAAGCTTCGGGAGAAGAGCCCACAATGCTGCTAAATAAGGGTGACTTTCAGCCATATATGCCGATATCCGATAATATAGTATGCCATAAGGTTAAGTCCAAGGAAGATTTTAAGGTATGGATAGATGTGGTTAATACTGCATTGCATGGCTGGGATATGATCGATGCAGAGCACTATTATAATTGGGTTAACAACGAAAGAATGAGTATATATTTAGGCGAAATAGATGGATTACCGGTTTCCACGGCGGCCACTATTCAAAACGGAAATGTAGCGTCTTTGGAATTTGTTTCTACGCTGGAGAGATATCGGCGCCGAAAAGTAGCATCCGCAGTTTGCTCGAAGGCGTTGGAAGATCTTTTTGAAGCAGGGGTACAATCGGTCTCGCTTGGTGCCTGCGGAGATTCTGCTTATTTATATAGGAGTTTAGGGTTTCATAGCTGTTTTAATAATATTGTTGGGATATATGAAATAGCGAAATGATTAATGTGAAAGGAGCATGAGGGATGTATTGCATATTAGTAACGGGAATTCCGGCAGCGGGAAAGAGTACTATGGCAGAAGCTATAGCAGATAAATTGAAGCTGCCTGTTATTTCAAAGGATACAATTAAGGAATTGCTATTTGATCATGTCGGCTTTCAGTCAAGAGAGGAAAAAGTAAAGCTTGGAATTGCCAGCATGGAAATTATGTACTATGCGGCGGGACGGCTTATGAGAGCAGGACAACCTTTTATCTTAGAAAATAATTTTGAATATTCGTCAGAAAGTGGATTAAAGACTCTTTTGGATAAATATCAATATTCCGTACTGACAATTACGCTGACGGGCGATTACAAAGCGATCTACAAGCGTTTTTTGGAACGGGAGGTCAGTCCTGACAGGCACAGAGGACATGTGGTGAATGACTGTTATCCGGAAAAAGAGTGTGGCGCGGAGAAAAGAAAAGTAAAATCCATTTCTTATGAAGATTATGTATATGGGATAGAACAAAGAGGCTTTGATACTTTTTCTGTTGAAGGCAGACAGATTAAAGTTGACACAACAGATTTTGCCAAAATAGATATGGAGAAATTATTTGCACAGATTACGGCGTGGAGGGAGGAAATTCAACATGATAACAGATAACATTATTCCACTTCCCAAAGAACAGTGGAAGGGCGCGATTATTCCGATGCGTTATACGACGGAAGAATATTATGATGTGGATATGCAAAAAACTGCGGACGGATATGATGTAGCAATTCATAGGAAAAAATTTGACACGCCTGTGACACATTTCCCGGAAGAGTATGATTTCCCTGACAAACTGTATCAGGATCATTGGGAAAAAGCGTATGCATGGGGTATCGTTGAAGAAAAAGACGGCAAACAGGAACTGCTTGCCTGTATCGAGACATGCCCGGAGGAGTGGAGTAACCGTCTGATGGTTACGGAATTGTGGGTTCACGAGAAAATAAGAAGGCAGGGCGTTGCACATGCACTGATGGCGGTTGCGAAAGAACAGGCAGTCTTAGAGAATCGCCGGGCAATCATTTTGGAGACGCAGTCCTGCAATGTGGGAGCGATTGCTTTTTATCAGAAGGAAGGATTTGAGCCCATCGGTTTCGATACGTGCTGTTATAGTAATCGGGACGTGGAGAGAAACGAAGTGCGGATCAACATGGGATATTTTCCGCGCCGGAAACAGAAAGTGACGAGAGACGATGTTGTGATCCGCAAGGAGGAGCCCCTCGAATATCATAAGACGGAAGAGATGACGCTGAAGGCTTTTTGGAATAAACATCATTTGGGATGTAATGAACATCTTCTGGTGCATAAGCTGCGGAAGAGCGATGTGTATTTGCCGGAACTGTCCAGAGTGGCGGTGGTCGGCGATGAGATCGTGGGAGCGATCTTCTACAGTAAGGCGTGGCTGAAGCGTGCAGGAGATAACGTGGCGGCGTGTATGGAGGGTCATGCCGGAAACCGTATAGGAGTGAGTGAAGGCAGTGCGCTGAATCATAGAGAATGCTGTGATACGGAAAAAGAGCAAATCAAGGAAATACTGACTTTCGGACCGCTTTGTGTGGCCCCTGAATGGCAGGGGTGCGGCGTGGGCGGTTTGCTGCTGAAAGAGACCCTTGCGCTGGCGAAAGAAGCGGGATATGAAGGCGTTGTGATCTTCGGCGAACCGAAGTATTACCCGATACATGGTTTTCAGACATGTGATCATTTCGGAATTACTACAGCCGACGGGAAGAATTTTGACGCGTTTATGGGAATAGAGCTCGTGGAAGGCGGGCTTGCGGATTTCGGCGGGAAGTTTTATGAGTCGGAGATTTTCGAGGATTTACCGGAGGCGGAGAATGAGGAGTTTACGAAAGGATTTGATGCGCCGGTTAAGAGGAAGTTTCCTTGCCAGTGGGATTAAGGGGGAAATAGGTGGCAGTGTTGTGAGAATCATTGTGATAAGGCATGAGAAAGTTGATATGACATGGGACAGGAAATATAATTCTGTTGCATATGATCTGGCATGTGAATGCTATGATCGGTGTTCGCTTGTTTTTCCGGATAAGAAATATGAGAAAATCGCTAGTGCTGGGAAAGTCTATGTCAGTAGATTGTCCAGAACTTATGAAACTGCCTGCAGATTATTTGAGGAAACAGATTTTGTTGAGACCGCCTTGTTGAATGAGGTTCCGCTTAGGTCATTTAAAGATACAGAGCGGTCGTATCCTTTGTGGGTGTGGAATTTTATCGGGAGATTTCAATGGTTTCTGGGGAAAAGCAGGCAGCCGGAGAGCCGGGAGAGGACAAGGATTCGTGCAAGGAAAATGATCAGGTTGTTGGAGAAACGTCAGGAGGACTGTTATCTTGTCACGCATGGGTTTTATATGAGGGTGCTTATTAGTGAGCTGAGAAGATGTGGGTATAGGATTAGGAGAGAGAAGATTTTTAGGAGTTTTGGGATATCGAATTTGGATCGGGTTGTGGCTGTGAAGTAGGCGGTAAAGGTATGGACAATGTCGAAAGAGCAAATCAGGTGATGATGGGCAGGAGATTGCTGCCGAATGAGGTGCAGATTGATGTTGCGGGTAAGATAAGGCGGAAGTTTTGGAGGAGGCTGTCTGTATAATAGATGGGTTTTGTCCGGATATGGGGTATGAGTATAAATTGGATGATGAGAGGGATTATTTGTCGTGGGTGTGGAGTCGTGGGAAATAATTCATGGGATATGATTCAATATAAAATAATGTAAAAAAGAGAGTAGTTAAGGAAAGGATAACGGGAGATATTTAGACGATTGAGAGAATATTTAAGTATTTTAGATTTTTATGTAAGAAAATAGATGACATTTGTAGAAAAATGCGGTATACTTTGTGAAAGATAATTGTTTATTATCAATGAACAATGAGAAAGTATTATATTGATTATTAGACAATAGAATTTTATGTCCCTATAATCCCATAATACAATTAATATTTATCCATGGTGAGATTAACAAAGACTATCATATTTAATATCTCCACCTGTTTTTAATTCATCACACTTATTCCAAATTGCCTCATAATAAATTTTGAGGTGCTGTACGATATTTTTATCTTTAATACAGATATCCTCGCCGCTTCCAAAAACACTTGCGGATGCTTGTTGCATATTTACTAACCCAACAAAAGAATCATCAATAATCTGTAATGAAAGTGGGGTTGGTATTGATGTAAACTTACGCCAATCAAAGATACGCATATGGTAATTAGGACAATCTTTAAATTTCTCTAAATCAGAACGTATCCACGCTAATTTATCAGCTCTTTTTACTTCATCAACGGGTAAGCCATATATCCTTCTAATAGATATTTCGCGTTTAGTTTTTGCAATTGTTTCTATACTTTGATAATATAATTCCCTCTCTGGAATAGTACTCACAACTTTACTATTTAAAGCAGTATCAATTGTCATAATCCATATTTCTGACTTAGCATTAATTGAGGCGGCATCAAGTAATTGATAATGTTCCTTTCGGGTAACTTTCTTACTTGTAATTTGTGTTTCCAACTGATTTTTTAGGGTATCTATGTTCTTTTCGTTTTTTATTGATGAGAAAAAAACACTAATAGCAAGACCAGCATCAGCACAAAGTAAATATCCCAAAACTTTTTCATCCGAAATAAGATCTGCAAAGCTTAATATTGCAGATATTAATATTGATATAATAATCGCAATTGTAACACTATGTTCCTTGAGAATATCATTTTTTTTCATTTTTCTTTTCCCTTTTTTCTAAATGTAATTTAAAAACTTAGTTATCTTTTTTGTAACATGCAATATAATATTTTAGACTACTCCACGCATCTATCTTTTCTTGGGCTATATCCGTTGGAATAACTTTTCCTTGAAGTGAATACTTAATACGATGTAATCCATTAGAAGATAAAATATTATCATACCACTCCGCACTTCGAATATAAGTTTTTACCCATTTAGTACCAATTAATATATCGCCTTTTGTAGGAAATATATTGCCTTCTATATTACGGAATTTTGTTCCACAAGCAGTGCATTCCTTAACGTATTCAATATGATGCGTTGCAAAAAACAAAAGTCCATTTTTATCAAGACATCTGGATAAAACTTCAATTATCGGATTTAAATCTGCAATAAATTGAAAAACCATGATAGCAGTTATCAATTTATAGGGGGAGTATTTTTGAACAAAATCAATACTTCCCACATCAAATTTGACATTACTTTGGTTTTCCATGTGCGCTTGTAAAATCATACCTTTTGATATATCACATGCAAAAGTCTTAAAATTCATTTCATCCATTTTTTTAGCAAGTATACCAGTGCCACATCCAAAATCGCATGCACGATACTTACCTTGTTTTTTCTCCTGTGGCAATTGCTGAGAAATAATTTGGCACAAAATTGGCCAAACCGTCTCATAATTATCTTTTCCTGGTGTATATTTTAAAATAGATGAATCTACTTCTTTAAAGCATGAGGCAACACTATCCCATATGACCGAATTGCTATTTTCAATGTCAAAATGCTTTACTTCTAAGGCCATAATATTTCTTTCGTTCTTGGAAATGGAATAGCATCTTGTATTGTATTTAAATTACATAGCCATGTTACTAAGCGTTCTATTCCAAGTCCGAATCCTCCGTGTTTTTTTGGATTCGAAGATATAGTTTCAAGATACCATTCATATGGTGATATATCGCTTTGTGACATCTGCAATGTCTTTCGTAAGCATTCAACATCATTTTCACGCATACTTCCACCAACAATTTCATGAAAACCACTAGGAGCCACAACATCCAATGACAATGTTAATTTCGAATCGTCAGGACATACTTGTTTGTAAAATGAACTTAATGCTCTAGGATATAGGGTAATCATAAGAGGTAAATTATCAAAATACTTGCTCAAAAGCAATTCATGTGATGATTGGATATCATCACCCCACTCAATAGGAATGGATTCTTTTCTTAATATATTTATTGCATCTGAATATGTAATCTGAGGAATTTGCTTTTTTGTTATTTTGTCAAACTCAGTTACATTAACACCTAGTTTTTCTAAATCAGAGGAATTTTTTTCTAGTACCACGCCAATTATTGTAGTTAATAAAGAACTTATATTATGAGACAGATCATCAAACGATATATTAATCATTTCTGCCTCACACATCCAAAATTCAGAAAGATGTGTCGCCAATAAAGTAGACTCTGCTCTAAAAGCTGGTCCCATACAATATACTCGTTCGAGTTGCATGGCTAAAGCCTCCAAATATAATTGCCCACTTTGTGATAAAAAGGCCTTTTTATTATAATAATTAACCGAAACTAAATCAGAACCTCCAACACAAGCCGCTTCACATGAAAATGAAGTTAGTATAGGCGGAGAAACTTCATAAAAACCATTTGATCTAAAAAACATATCTACAGCCTCATATACAGTACTCCGAATTTTTAATACTTCTGACTTCATAATATGTTCCTCCTTAATTTGCACTTGGTAGGTCACCTATTATCCTTATTGAGTGATAATAAACAATTATCCTGCTAATTTAGCGAATGGTATATTTTCCATACCGTCCTTCCCCGCTTGACACCCCGCCATCACATATGCCATAATAAAATTAAGCAACTGCTCAATTCTCAACCCGAGGTACACCACATGCAAAAAGGCAACGAACGCAGAAAACAACTCCTATCCGTATCCCTAGATGAATTCATCACGAAAGGCTTCTACGGCACCAGCACACGCTCAATATGTCGCAAGGCAGGAAGCAGTTCCGGCTTGCTTTTTCACTATTTCCCCAATAAGGAGAGTATCTATCTTGAATTAGTAAAAATCGGAGTCGAAGAGATGTGTATCGACACAGTCCAAGCCATGCAGGCTCCTAAAGAATATCTGTTCCAAACATTGCATGGAATTTTTGAACAGCTCGAAGACAACCCTTTTTACAGAAAGATGTTCGTATTTATAGACAACGCACAGCACGTTGATACAGGAATAGAAGAGGTCAGAACATTGCTTGACAAAGCTGATATTGCAAAACAATGGACACCCATTATTCAAAGAGGACAGGAATTGCAATGTTTTCATGCGGGAAATCCACATGCGATGTGCGTCGCACTGTTCGGAGCCGTACAAGGAATTGCGCAGGAAAAAGTGCGTATGCAGGACACACCATTGCCGGATGTGAAATGGCTTATGAGACTTGTTGAGAAGGAGACTGAGTCGTGTTAAATCCATATAATAAATTGCACCAGACTTCCGAGTTACCGAAACGAAACTCGAAAACAAGCTCAAAAATAAACTTACTCACCTTTATAATCATAACGCTTGCAAGTGGCTGGATCGGCGTCTTCGTTGACCGAATCTTAACAGAACAACCGGAAGGTTACAGCGCCGGAACGGGGATCTGGCTGGCGCTTCCTTTATTATGTGCAATCATATTCAGAATCAGGGAAAAAGAATGGAAAAGTTTTGGTCTTGCTTTAAACATAAGGCAAGGATGGAGCGGCTATGCAGTCGCAATTCTGACATATCCTGCGATAACGATTATTACTGTTTTGCTTGCGGTATGCTTCGGTTATATTGATGTTTCAATGATTTCATGGACTGCCCTTATCTCAGTAGCGTTGGCTTCTTTCGCCGGAAATTTCATAAAAAATATCTTTGAAGAATTTGCATGGCGCGGCTATCTGACACCCAGATTACTGGAATGCTGCCTGAACGACTGGCTGATCTATGGTATATCAGGACTGGTTTGGGGATTATGGCATACAGCATATTATATGGTTTTCCTGGGTGATGAATACTTTTTGACATCATCAAGGTTGGAAACACTTATGTTTGGCTGTTTTGTAACGGTCACCGGATCAATTCTTTTTGTAGAAATATACTGCATAACAAAAAGCGTATGGCCATGTGTGATTTTACACTCCGTGCAGAATTCGATTTCGACGGCTTTTGTTGTGACAAGTGCTTCGACACAATACGAAGGCGGGGCACAAGTGGTATTTGATCCGGTAACAGGAATTTTATCGATTATCATATTGGTAGGAGTCGGGTTGCTCATTCGGAAAAAGAGAATCGCACTTGACAATCAATATATTCAGCATTAGAATAAAATTACTTCGGCGTGCGAACTATTTTGAAAAATTATGATATCCAATCACCGTCATATAGGAGAGAACATGAATTTGATCAGGCAGGGAGTTCCCGAAGAACTATCCCAATTTATCATAGACTACATAGAAGAGGTTAAGGAACTGTTATCCTCTGATTTGTGGGAAAATGTTTTTCTTAACTGCTCCAAGAATGAGGTGCTGATTTTCTGGTTGCTCTATCGGAGAGGGGAAGTGAATATGACGGAAGTCGCCGATTACATTCATGTACCGCTCAACACAGCGACCGGAATTATCAATCGCATGGAGAAGAATGGCTTCATTGTGCGGACGCGCTCTGCGGAAGATCGGAGAGTAGTGCATATCAGTTTCAGCGAGAAAGGAGCGGCACAGTTTGATACTCTGTTGAGTGAAATGGTGCGTTACGGACTGCAGGTGGTCAACTCCCTTACCGGTGAAGAGATGGAGTTGCTTCGTAACATGACGGCGAAGGTTCTGGAAGTATTACGGCAGGAGAAGCAAAAAGAGGCGGCGCCTAAAAAAATTAGAAAAATTGAAATTGAGTGAAATCAGGTAGCTATTTAATCAAAGTAATAGCTACCAAATAAAAACAATAATACTTCTTTATACGAACTATTCTTAACAAGAAATATATTTGTGACATTATAACTTACAGAAAGCCGGCAGTTTGCACGGTGTCTGGAAAGGATGGGATATGCAGAAAATCTATATTTTTACCGGAAAAGGCGGCGTGGGAAAGAGCAGTATCGCGGCGGCGCATGCGCTGAAGAGTGCGCAGGATGGAAAACGGACACTGCTTATGAGTACGGATATGGCGCATAATCTGGGGGACATTTTTGAGAGGAAGCTGGGAAAAGAGGCGGAGAATGTACTTCCGAATCTGGATATTTACGAGATCGATCCGGAGTATGTGATGCGCAATAAGTTCAGCTTTATTATGGAGTATTTGGATAAGCTGCTGTCCGGGAAAGGGAGAATCGGAACGGGCAGTAGCGGGCAGGAGGAAACCGAGAGAAGCGAAGCCAGGACAAGCGTCACGGGAAGCGGAAGTCTGGAGGAAATGGGAATGCTGCCGGGGATGGAAGAGCTTTTTTCTTTATTGAAAATTGCGGAGGTTTATCGCAGTGAGCGTTACGACCGCCTGATTGTGGATTGTGCGCCTACGGGAGAGACACTGTCGCTGCTTAAATTCCCGGAACTGCTTTCATGGTATATGGAGAAACTTTTTCCAATCGGAAAAGTGGGCGTCAAGGTGCTTGCGCCTGTCTCGAAGGCGGTGTTTCGGGTGGAGATGCCAAATAGAAATGCCATGAATGATATAGAGAAGATGTATCTGAAGCTTTCCGAATTGCAGGAACTGCTGAAAGACCGAGATACTACCTGCGTCAGGATTGTGACCACACCCGAAAAGATGGTTGTGGAGGAGACGAAGAGAAACTATATGTATATGAATCTCTATAACTTTAATGTGGACGGAATCTACATCAATCGCATTCTTCCGCAGGAGATCGGCAATGATTTCTTTTATCAATGGCTTGCAATCCAGCGGGACTATATTACGCAGATCAAGGAATGTTTCGGGGCATTACCGATATACGAGATTCCTTGGTATGATGAGGAACTAAAAGGTGAGCGCGCCGTTCGAAGGATTGTGGAGGATGTGCTGGAGCATACGGATGTTTTTGCAAGCAGGACAATTACGGAGCGGGAAAAGTTCATACAGACGGAGAATGGTTATCAGTTGGAGGTGTTTCTGCCTTATGCGAGCAAAGAGGATATTGATTTGTATCAATCTGCTACAGATCTGATTATAAAGACCGGCAACTTCAAACGTAACATTCCACTTCCGAATATTCTTCGCAGTTATATGGTTGCGGGGGCTAAATTCGAGGAGGGGAAACTGCGGATTCATTTCATTCAGGATGAAACTGTATTAAGAGCATGATTTTAGGATGATTTTTCGAATACGGCAGAGTAATAGATTTGAAGAGGTAGATATATAGGCGCAGATAAAGAAAGATTAGAAGAACTGATTATGTATAAGTTGCAGTAACAGGAGGAGCCGAATGGGCAAGGAAATATTAGACAGAATCATGACAGCAACAGCGTACCAGAAGAAAGCAGTTTACGCGCTGTTTCCGGAGGAGATGGGCATACACCTTGATGCAATTGAAAAAGAGATCATGGCAATGGTGGTTGAGATCATGGAAGCATGGCTGAGGGATGAGCGTGAGAAAAGCGGAAACGATGGCAAAAGTTATGGGACTGGTAAGGACAGCGATAAAATCAATATCAATGCAGGAACGAACAATTTTAAGCAACAATCAGGCGCAAAGAAAATTGATATTATATAGAAATTAATGTTTGAAATGCCAAGAAGATATTGACAAGACATCAGTAAAACATTAAGAAAATATCAGTAAAACATATTGAAAAAAATAGACTTGATGATTTTTATCAATTATTTGATGCAGAGCCTTAAATGCGTATTGATCGTAGAGAAAAATTTGACATTCCTAACGTGTATTATCGCATTAAGCTACTCTGACATGAGGTGTAAGATTGAAAATGAGAAGTCATTTTTATAATGTTTTGTGCTTGAATAAAGTGAAAGGAAATGAATGCAAAAATGAGAATTATCATATATACGGGAAAAGGCGGCGTGGGAAAGACAAGTATGGCAGCAATGACGGCCTGTAAAATAGCAAAAAGCGGTAAGAATGTGCTTGTCATGAGTACCGACCAAGCGCACAGTCTGGGGGATTCTTTTGACATGGAGATCGGCAGGGAGGAGACAAAGATTGCGGAGCACCTCTATGCATTGGAAATCGATACAGTTTATGAGAGCGAGAGAAGCTGGGGTAATATCAAAGACTATTTTAAACAGCTTCTCACGCTGAAAGGCGGAAGCGGCATCGAGGTGGAGGAACTGCTGGTTTTTCCGGGGCTGGAAGAATTATTCTCCATGTTTAAGATTCTGGAAGTGTATGAGAGCGGCGCATATGATACGATCATCGTAGACTGTGCGCCTACGGGTGAAACATTGTCATTGCTCAAGTATCCGGAGAGGCTGTCCGGTTTCATAGAGAAAGCTCTGCCCATCAAGAGAATCGGAGTCAAGACAGTGGGAAAGGTAGTGGAGAGCGCTATGAAGATTCCCATGCCGAAGGACAGTGTATTTGACGACATAGAATATCTGATGGATAAAATGAAGCGTCTTCAGAATCTGCTGTTGGACAAAGAGACCGTGAGCCTGCGGGTGGTTACTACACCGGAGAAAATCGTGATCAGCGAGGCGAAGCGGAGTTTTACCTGTCTGTACTTGTATCATTACAATGTGGATGCCGTTATCGTAAATCATGTCTATCCGGAAAAAGCGATGAAGGGATATTTTAATAAATGGATGCAGGCGCAGGCACAGGCTTTGCAGGAGATTGAGCGGAGTTTCAGTGAAGTGCCGAAGTTCTATGTGAAATTACAGACGAGTGAGCTTCGCACCTTGGAGGTGCTGAGTGATCTGGGAGAACAGATTTTCACGGAATGCGATCCCGATGAAGTTTTGTTTACGAGGGAAATATATGAGGTGAATCAAGCGGAAAATTATCTCAGGATCTATTTGCCTTTTGCAGATAAAGATGAACTGTGTCTGGAACAGCAACAAGGCGAACTGGCGGTAGGTGTACGTAACGAAAAGCGCAGATTCCCGATACCGCCGGAATTCGCAGACAGAGAGATTAGTGGGGCAAAATTTGAGGGTGGGTATCTGTATATTAATTTTTCTCAGGAATCGGCAAGCACTCCAACGTCAGGGTGCAGTACTGAATCTGACCTATAGAAAGTGCCTTCCAATGCCAGAAATACATAACAGTGAGAAATCTCACGGGGTGATTTGCGTTATTTAGTAGCATATTCGCAATAATGTCAATAAGTTCTATTCAATTCATGGGTCAAGCTGTCGCTACACGAAATTTCATTCGTCAAAGCGACAGCTTTTTTCGNATAAAAAACACNNCTTACANAANGAAGAACTCNTTCTATNATAAATCANCAGACCGNATTCGCGNAAAAAACATGACCTATANAGGAAGTGTTTTTTATTGTCGTTTTCATCGTCAAAAAANTGTTGACTGCACGTAANGTGCAATTTTAGGGTAGAAGGAGAGATGAAAATGGATACGATGACATTACGGGAAGTGTGNNATACCTTCGGGGTATCCNGNCGCGCAATACAGGGCTATGAGAAGACCGGACTGCTNTCACCATCCGGAAAGAANGAAAGAGGGCACTTGCTCTATGATGAAAAATCACAGGAGAGGATTAGGCAGATCAGGATGTTCCAGCATATCGGATTTACTCTGAAAGAGATCGGAGAGATCATTGANGCNTCCGAGGCAGTTCGGAAAAAANCGCTTGAGAAACAGCTTGACAGATTGGAGGAGGAGAAAGAGCAAATGGAAGCACTAATTAAAGAAGTTTATAGAATGATTGAAGAAANCTGACTTTGAAAGGCGNCAATAAAATTCATTTCCGTAATTAAGCAGGGATATATAGACGTTTGTGGATTTGGCACAAGTGTGAAATATACGTTAGCTGTTTGTATCTGNAAAAGTAATTAACATCTTTAAATAAAAAAGCAGGAGGAAAAGATTCATGAAGAAAAATAATATAATATTANCAGGATGTATTTTGTTGACGTTAANGGCTAATTGTGTGGGATGNNGAAACAAGAATGCNGTTGCAACTAATCAGGAGAGTGGGCCGAAAGATGTANAGGNTGCAAGTGTGAATACAGAAGAGCAGGTTGCTGAAATTAACAAAGCGAGCGAGGAGGTTGATTNGAAATCTAAAGATTTGGTATCTGGNAAAGAGGATATTNTTTACGAGATAATAAAAANCGGCAAAGAGATTATTCCGTTACCGACAATGGAAATNGACAAAGGAGATGACACTGNTTCAGATACAAAATTTAATGACCATATTGTANAAACAGACTTAAAGCCCTCTGAAGGGTTTGAATTTGAGAGTAATGGAGATGGTACTTGTACCATTAAAGGAGTCGGTNTCTGTACCGACAAAGATATCGTTATTCCTACAGAGAGTCCGAATGGAGATAAGGTTACGTTGATTGATGAATATGCTTTTTACAATATGGAAGATGTTGACAGTGTTTCATTAGTAAACGCTACTTATGAGGTGGACGATTATGCGTTTCAGTATGGTGAATTTNCAACGTTNAATATCGTNGGCGGGAGTCCGGTTATTAATAAAAGNGCNTTCTCATCATGTGANGACTTANCGTNAGTTTCAATTNGCGACTGTAATCTTCAAGNNGGNGAGTATGCNTTCTTTAGNTGNGGCAAANATGCCGATATCGTGTTCTCTAATTGTACAGGGACTATTGAGCAATATGCATTTCAGTATAGTNATTTTGNAAGTTTAACAATNGATAAATGTGACTTGGAAATTGAAAANAGTGCATTTTCCACATGTGAAGATTTAGTATCCATAAAAGTTACGGANAGTGTAGTAGAGGCAGGAGAATATTCGTTTTTNGGGTGTGGTGATTCTGCCGTAGTTGAAATGACGGACTGCTCACTCACTGNGGNTGATTACGCGTTCCAATATAGTTCTCTNGANAGTTTGCTATTTAGGGGNTCAAGGTTTGAAGTGGGGAAGAGTGCTTTTTCCAGTTGTGATGATTTGAATTCTGTTATCATAGACTGTGATTNGATTGATCTGGACGAGTACGCCTTTTTCGGCTGTGAAGATCTTGCNAGTGTTTCNCTATGTGAAAATACAAAGGAANCGAATGAAATTGNAATCGANGATTATGCGTTTCAGTATTGTAAAAGNTTAGAAACAGTTTCGATCGGAGCGGNCAATATTGAAATCGGGAAATATGTATTCTCGGGATGTTCAGATGGTTTAATCATTTCCAATGCCGGGAATACATATACNGCGGAATCAATTANAGACGGATTACTACAATAAGTGTATGGGTTATGCCTTTTCATCCATATGTGAGAAAAGGAGTTTAATCATGTTGACGGCCAGTGCTTTTTCCTGTTCTGTCCGGTTATCCAGAAGCTGACGAAGCAGAGAAAAATAGACATCNTCACTGGGATGAATGTAGTCTGACAGCAAAAAGTCCACTGATACNCCCAGTCTTTCCGACAGAGGGATCAGTTTATCTAAAGTAATATGGCGTTCTCCGCGCTCCACCTGACCGAGATAGGCAGATGAGATATNGATATCTTCCGCAAGNTCTTCTTGTGTNAGGCGGAGACGGAGACGCTCTTCNCTGATTCNTTTACCTAAAAATGAATAATTCAAGTATCGGACTCCCTTCGATATTNGNGATTCAGCTATTGGTATATTGAGAGCATACATNTAANTNGNNNGTTTTTNAATATGCNANTAGNTGTANTTNTNNTGCTNNNAGTTGTANTNNNGAATGNGAAATGATATAATGAAAAATGTCGCGGAATGATNAAANGATGACAAANAAGACGNGACAGTAGGTATAAGACTTGGGGTCAAATAAAAANCGGAGGAAATATTATGAATGGAGTTCTTGAATTTATTTCAAAATATGGAGTTGCAGTGATCAATATTTGNGGNGGTGTTCTTTTTATTGGCATTATGGTAAATNTGAGCATGCTAAAGAGTCAAAAGGANCAAATTGAGANCGTATTCAACTATAAAACAAAGAAATCAATAATTAATAAAAAAAGCGGGCGGATGGAAGAACATGTAGAGCGTAGAGAAACTGAATGGAATGAGCTTATAGAGCGTGAAAAGGGGTTTAGTAAAGTGCGTTCTTGGTATGAAGTTTGTATACAGTGTGTNACATTATTTCCGTTATTGGGGATTTTGGGAACGGTAGCNGGTTTGATGTTACAGNTTGCGGCNCAGAATCTTAATGAGATGATGGGCTCTTTGAATACGGCATTAGAAACAACCTTTTATGGTCTTATATGGGCAATCTCTTTAAAATTGATAATGTCATTATCTTCAGCCAGGATTATTTTTGACGTAGATGCTTTACTGGACAACTATTTTCAAGGATTTGACCGGAGTGTTGCTTTGAAAAATGTCACAAAAGATTAGAGCAGGGGGNGCNTTTATTATGAACAGACAGAGGTATANCAAGGGAGACATATTGATTGATTTGACTTCTTTGCTGGATGTTGTATTTATCGTTCTCGCGATTGTGCTGTGTAATCAACAGTATCAGATCAAAACCTTGGAAACGGCAGGGGAACAGCTTATGCAAGAAAGAGATTCTATAGAGCAGAAACAAAACGAGATGAATGAAAGAGAGAAGCAGGTTGCGGAAAGAGAGGAAGTAACTGACAGTCAATATGTGCTTTATAAAGATCAGCTTAATACGGGGGATAATCTGATGCAATATGTGCTGACCATTTCCGTAAATGTCGGGTATGTTACTCCTGATATGAAAGAGAGGAATATCAATATATTGGCAGGCGGAGAAGAAAATCCAGAAGTGTTTCATTTAAAAGGTGAAAATACAGAAGAACTGAACACTTTTGAGGAGAAACTGAAAAAATATATAGAAGATAATGATGATAAACCAGTCATTCTTTCTCTAAATGAAGACGAAGAAAAAATTTTGTGGCGGGATGAATATAAAATCAAAGAGATTTTTGAAAAGCTAGGGAACAATTATGATAACGTTTATGAGAAAAACTGATTGAGAAGGTAAAGAGAGTTATGTCAGTACATATGGTAATGTGGATTGGTGTAGGACTAATTATCATCGGTGGAATCGGACTAATTATATTGTTCGTGGAACCGTTGATTAAAGCGACGAAGACTGTTTTTTTTAAGCAACACTACAATCAAAGCGAAGAGAGAGAAGATGTTGAAAAGGGAAGAAAACTACTAAAAAAAACGCTGATCATACTTATTGTGATTGGGTTTGCCCTGTTTGTTTCGAGCATGGTTTTATTACGTGCTCCGAGAGGATTTGATTCTATATTTTCTCAGAATACAGAGGGAGAATTTACCGGAGATGATACGCAAGACAGACCAGAAGACGAGCAAAATGAAGTAATCTCTGAGTCAGAGGAAATGCAGGATGAACAGGCGGTGATCGTGGAAGGAAAAACGATTCGTTTTAAAGGATGTTTTTTTGAAGACCTTGAGGAATTTGGCGCATATCTGGAAAGATTGGATAAGAAGCAGGAAATTAGATTGAAAGATGAATATGCGATAGCTGCTACTTTTCATCAGGTGGAAAATGCTTTGAAGGAGAAAGGAATTATGTACGTTTATTTTGAGGAAACGAAAGGGACAGAATAATGAAAAGTAGAAAGAATTTTTTGGTCTCCGTGCTGTTATTTATGGCGCTATGCTTATTAGCAGGATTCGGGTCAAAACCGATAGAATTACTTGATAAAGGGCGGCTTATTGATTTAGATAAAGCGATTCAAAATGCTGATTTTGGAAAAGTGGGAAGTGAAACTTCTATAAAAGAAAAAAATCAAGAAGAACCACAAGAAAATTTAGGTGATCAAAATAAAATAGAAGAGGTTGAAACAGCGGAAAAGAAGAAAGAGACATATAAAATCATTGTTCGCGGTGAAACAATACTGTTTGAGGATCGGAAGTGCAAAAATACGGAGGAACTGAAAAAACTTATTACGCCACTCAGTTCGGAAAAATCGGGAATATCATTGCTGGATGACTATGCTGAAGCGCATATATATCGGGAAGTATTAGAAGTGATTAAAGAGGTGGGAATATATTATACTGAGGAGAAGTGAAGGTGACATCATGAGACGAAGGATGAAGGTAATACTAGTATTCATATTGATTTTTGTGGCAATGGTGTCGTGTGGGTGGTTATTTAAAAAGAAGGAGTTCACACTGGATACGGAGAACAGGATTCTTTATCAGAACAGTTCTGCGGACCAAATTTTAGCTGATATCGAGAAAAATAGTGATACTGCAAAAGGAATATATGATGATGGTTATTATGCGGTATCAGGTAAAATTACAGATATTTCGAAAAATAAAAAATCGCTGGTTATTGGAAGTGCAAATGATAGTGATGAAGCGTCAATAGAATGTACGGTTTCGGATAAGGTTTTGATTGGAAAAATCGAAAAACTAAAGACAGGGGAAGCTGTTAAGGTATATGGAAAAGTAAAAGTATCCTCTTTTCATAACGATATATCCATGGAAATTGAGCAGATAGCAAGCACGGAAGCGTCAGATGTATCCGAAACAATGTATTCCTATATAGACGGAAAAACTTATGATGTCTCAAATATGAGTGCACGTAATCTGGCAGACGGAAAGGTGAAATATTATATTCCGCGTAACTGGACGGAAGTCGAAAAGAATATTATTAATAGTAAATTGGGAAATATGGAAGGATATCAGTACACGTTAAATGAAATTTCGGGAGAACTTGCGATAGAACCGGAGAGCATTTTTGTGTGTTATTTTGACAGTAAATCGAAATTAAAGGATCGGAGTCAAAAGAGCAAGACAAAGGAGATACGGAAAACTATTATTGATAATATCTTGCAAACCGATGGGAAAGGTATAAAGGCAGGAGAAATCAAAGAGAAAAAGTCTTATTATGGAACGGAATATTACTATTATGATGATGCGTATACAGACAAGCTGAAACATGGGCACCACGTGGAATTTGTATTTCAGGAAGATGCCACTGACGGAATGATAGTATATTTATATGTGTATAAAGAAGAAAATCCAAATCATATAGATGATATTTTGTGTGTTATGAGGTGTCTGGAGATTGAGTGAAGGTGAATTCATCCATTCAAAATTACCTCCGCAATAACAGTCGCCGCTAATCGGGAGCCGGCTTCAGAAGCATGCCTTCCGTCCGCGGCATACAGTTCAATCTCGGGATGTGCTCTGTGGTATTCCCACCATTTCTCACCGACGGGAGCTAACTCACAGCCGGTTTCTTTCTGTAGTTCGCGATAGGCGTTACTCATAGCATTCTGAGCCGCTTCGCCGTCTGTTTTTGTGGTCCACGTCATATAAAGAACCGGTCTTGCACCGGCTTCCTGCACCCAACGGATCAATTTTCTTCCGCACGCTGCCATGACGGACAGATCACCCATGGGGTGAGCAACGTGTTGCAGGACGACCACATCATATCCACCGTATAAAATATTGAATCTTACTTCAGGCTCTTCTACATGGAAATCCCATCCTTTGCCGCCGTGAGCTAACATGGTGACTTCTGCCTCCACATGATGCTCGCGGCAGATATCCGCAAACATATGAGGCATATCGTTGTAGTAGGTATGGCTGTTTCCGATAAATAAAATTCTCATTTTCTGTCATTCCTTTCTGCAAAAATAATAAAGTACTGTACTTACTATACCATAGGAAGGGCGAGGAGGCATACTAATTTGTGGATTATTCGGAGATGTATAATTACAATATCAATTTCAGCAGGAACAGTAAAACCTGATCCAGAACTAAACCAGATCCTGAACCAGATAGTGGAAAGGATTGAAAAATGCAATGATATGTGTTACAATAAATTGCACTGATAATGTAATTTATTTCAAAATAGATAGACGAGGTGGGAGTTAATGCTTAAGAACAATATTGAAGTCGATGTAAAGGTAATGTGCATAGAAGCAGAAACCACGCAGGTGAAACTTGCCGAAGATGTGGGAACCACTCCGTCATATGTGAACCGGTTGATAAAGAAGAGCGAGAATATCGTAAATAAGACATTTATTCAGATGTTGGAATCTTTGGGGTACGACATTAAACTGACCTATGTAAAACGCGAAGAGGAGTAAAACAATGGTGAATTTGGGCAGACTTGAAGAAATAACAAACTTGCGGACGGTGTGGCCGCACGAAGCCCTGGACTTTACTCCGTGGCTTTCACAGGATGATAACATTGCACTCCTTGCTGATGCGGTGGGGCTCGATATCACCGTTGATGAGACGGAATCCTCCGTGGGGGATTTCAATGTCGATATCTTTGCGTCCGAGACAGGTACGGATCGGAAAATCATTATCGAGAATCAGCTGGAGGACACAAACCACGACCACCTTGGCAAGCTGATAACTTACGCAGCTGGCAAATCTGCGGATGTGATTATCTGGGTAGTGAAACACGCTCGTGAGGAACACAAGGCGGCCATCGAATGGTTGAACAATCACACTGATGAAAAAATCGGATTTTTCCTCTGCGAAATAAAGCTGTATCGTATAGGCACTTCCGAACCGGCTATAAAATTTGAGGTCATCGAAAAACCTAACGATTGGACAAAAGAGGTCAGGAAGAACGAATCAGCCAATGAGACGCAGCAACGGCGATATGATTATTGGGTGGCGTTCCAAGACTACGCTTTTCAGAATGTAAAGTTTGCTAAAGAATTTAAACGGCGAAAACCGTCAACGGATCATTGGATGAATTATTTTATTGGTTCATCAGAGTGTTATATCTCCGTTTCTCAAATCAGAAACAGAGGCGAAATAAATATCGCGCTTTACATTCCAGATAGTAAACAACTGTATAGGACTCTGCTTGAACAGAAAGAAGATATTGAAAGAACAGCAGGTATATCGTTTTCATGGTATGAACTGCCGGAACGCAAGGCAAGTAAAATTGTCATCGAACGAGTTGCTGAATTTGAAAGTCGCAACATATGGAATGAGCAGTTTGACTGGATAATCGATGTCATGATCAAAATGAAAAAGGCATTCGAGAAATACCTGAGATTAATTATTCTATGAAGGAGAAAGCGTAGAATGGGTGAGAAAGTATATAAGCCTATAGTGAAAGGTGGGGATCATCTTATTCGCTCCAAGGATAATCCCGACCGAGTAAGGGGGTTGACGCGAGACGAGAATAATCAAAATCCAGATATCATTGAGTGGGAAGAATATGATGTCGATGATTTAAGAAGCGATGATTATGATCCATACCCGTATGAAGAGCAGCGTGTCCAACTGACACCAGAGCAGGAGGAATTTGCTCAGCAAGTTGGTGAAGCTTTGGGAGCAGCTATTGTTGCCGGAGGTATTTTGCTGTTCCGAGAGGTTATTTCTCCATGGTGGAAGAACACAGCATGGCCTTGGATGAAGCAAAAAGGAAGAAATATCAAAAACACTATAAGCGGAAAGAAAGAACAGAAACGTAGCACGACTACAAAAACCGAGGTAAAAAAAGAAACCGCACCTGACAGGCAGATTGCCGAAGTCTCATCACAAATCGACAAGGCTTTTGAACAGTTCTATTTTGACTTGGACGAAGAGGAAGTCAAGGCGCACATGATGCGGCTTGTGTATCATATGCTCAGTGTGGTTAATGAAATTCGCATTATCAGCAACGCCCGGATTAGGAAGGACTGCGAATCAGCAGAACTGTGTATAGAACGTCAGAAAGAGGCCGAGAAGTTCCTTTTGGAGAAAGTGGCTACTGGACTGGATCAATTACTTTCAAACGAGAACTTACGGCTGGATTTAAATACATCAAGGGAACTGTTTTCTTTGACTGGTGGAGGGGTTCGTCTCAATGGTGAGTATGTTCCCGTACAGGCTGTTAAGATAGATGAAGCATTAAGAGCTATCTCGATTTTGGAACAAGAAAAGAGTATTTGATTTTATAAAAAGGTGATCTATATGAGAGGAAATGTTAAAGTAATAAAATTCACTACGTTTATGTCAATCTTGTTTTTGACATTAACTTATTTTACTACGGTGAATATAGATAGTAAATCTGGGACAGTTAATGACTTGCTACTCACTTGGGAAATAGATAAGGAACAACCTTTAGAAGAATATGACGTGAACTATCAAACTAAGCATAAGCCATGCGATTTCTTACAGGAAGACGGAAATTGTAAATTGGGAGATTGTAAGCCGGATAGTTGCAAAAAATATTCATATACTGATCAGCCGGAGAGATTATAAAGTTTGCTTAGTGTATTAGATGTGATAGAGATTTGTTCGGTAGCTTTTGAGATTTTTGAGAGATTAAAGAAGGAATATAGGTTTAGAATGCGTAGATAAGCTGTTAGGATAGAAGCTTAAATAATATTTATACAAAGAAACGGGAGAGAGCATATATGGTTAGATCTTCAATAAATCCGATTCTTACATTAGATTATATGATAAAAGAGGATGAAAATAAGATTTTTGATCGAAAATCCGCACAATTAAAGCCCTCAGACATTGCGGATGAGATATCTGCATATGCAAATGCAGAAGGCGGAACAATCGTGTTTGGAATTAGTGATAAGACACGCCGATTAGAAGGAATTAATGCTGTTGGCACAGAGAAGATTAATAATTTTATTAATGCGCCGATGGACTGCTGCAATCCGACACCGGAATATCAAGAGGAATTTCTTGATATAGAAAATGCGGAAGGACAGGCGGACAGATTACTTTTATTGCACATATATTCAAGTGTAGACAGAGTTATCAGTACATCAAACGGTTCTGTTTTTTTACGCATTGGTGATCGTAAACGAGAATTGAAGGGAGATGATCTAAGAAAATTAGAGTATAGCAAGGGCTCCAGACATTATGAAGATGAACCGGATTATGATGCAAAGATTTCAGACCTTGATGAAGGACTGATAAAACAATACAAAGAAATTCTTGGGAATCCGGATATTCCGACAGAGCAGTTATTATCTTCAAGGGGATTCATGAGAGAACAAAACGGAGAAAAATATCTGACAAATGCGGCTGTATTGTTGTTTGCGCGGAATGTATATCAGTTTTATCCAAATTGCAGAATCCGTTTTGTGCGCTATGATGGAATATCTGCTGGTGTTGGCACACAGATGAATATCATAAAGGATGCAAATATTGAATATTCAATATTGAGAATCGTGGAAGAAGCAAAAAAGTTTATAGCTGTACAATTGAGAGAGTTTACTTCTTTAGATGCAGAAACAGGTAATTTTAAAACGGTAGATGAATATCCTCCATTCGCTTGGACAGAGGGTATTGTGAACGCTGTTGCTCATCGTGAATATGCTATGGAGGGCAAATATATCAAAGTTACTATGTATGATGATAGGCTGGAAATTGAAAGCCCTGGTAAATTACCTAATATTGTAACCGTTGATAATATCAGAACTACAAATTTTTCGCGAAATCCCCGTATGGCGCGCGTATTAGCTGATTTTGGCATAGTAAAAGAACTTAATGAGGGTGTAAAACGTATCTACTCTGATATGGAAGATTATTTCCTTGACGCGCCGGAGTATTCAGAGCCAAGCGGACAAACGGTAAAATTGGTTTTGAGGAACAATATTATTGCAAGAACAGCAAGGCAGACGGAAACAGCCGAAAAGAAAATGGCGAAATATTGGGACAAGCTGGATGCAATTGAGAAAGATATTGTAACAATCATGGGTAGCAGAAGCTGTATTACGGCAACCGAATTATCTGTGATGATAAGTAAAACGCGAAGGACTGTTAATAAAAAAATCAATCATTTGATGGAACTGGAAATGATAAGAATGAATGGCAACAAACATGCCCCGACATTGACATACTCGTTGAACATATAGTTCGCAGTAAATTCGCAGTAGTTCGCAGTTATATGAAAAAAATGATAGATATTTGATATTGCGGTATATAGAAATGCAGAACCTAGAAAAATGGGTTCGCAGTAATTCGCAGTAGTTCGCAGCTGACTGGAAAATAAATAAATGAGATTGGTATTCTGAAAGGTACAGAGTACATGTGTGATAACAAGAATTTGAAAAACGTCAGATACAAGGTATATATCAAACAGAAAACCGCCGAAAATGCCCTAAAAATCACTTGAAAGCACAGTGATTTCACCCATATAAATCCATGAGGGTGATATAACAATTGGTCTGGTCATGCGGTACGTTGACTGAGTAAATATAATTGTGACGAATTCATTAGAAAAAAGTTATAAAAGGCTTTTCTAACAATAGGGAAGCCTTTTTTGAAACTTTAGTCCAAGACGCTTGTCGTGACAACGGCGGGTGTCTTGGACTGCGATTTTATTTATAATTATTCTTGCACCTTGTACCCGAGTTCTTCCCTTGCTAATATAAAAAAGGCAAACAAAAAGATAGTGCTTACAAGTACAGAAAGTATAACAACGAACCAACATTAATCTAACCGAAAAAGCATGCGACAGGGAGAAATCAATAATGACATCTTTAGAACAAAGAAACCAAAAGATAATAGACGCAGTCATTAAAAAAGCAGATATTGTGTGTTCGGGTGCCCTCGCCTTAATAGGAATATACGGTTCATTTATGATGGGAGACTTTTATGAAAAGTCAGATTTGGATTTACTCATTATAATCAATGATGACAGAGGCTGGCAGTTGGGATGTGCCTTTATACAAGATGATTTGCAAGTCGGACATGACATTTACTGTACCACATGGGAACGTTTACAGGCTGATGCCAGATATGAACACCCGAACATTTCCAAACTTATGGATACTAAAATTGTTTATTGTGCAGATGCAAAATATAAAGAACAACTGGATACATTGCGACAAACGGCAAAAGATATTTTGACATCTCCCTTCTCAGAGGAAGATTATACCAGAGCGGAAAAGCTATTAAAAGAAGCGGAACATTGTTACACATCGGCTATGATTTCAGAACAAAAGTCAGATGTTCTAGCTGGGGCAGGCGGTGTCATTTATTATGTTGAGAATGCAATCGCAATGTTGAATAAGCAGTATTTTCATTACGGAGTAAAGCGAGCTTATGAAGAGTTGAACGCAATGCCGAACAGACCGGAAAAGCTTTGTGACATGATAGATGATGTCATATCAGCGACTTCCATTGCGTCTGTAAAAAAAAATTTATCCACGCTTATGAAGGAAACAATAGCCGTGTTCCATAATGTGAAAGAAACCATTACCGGACAGAAGAAGACGGCAGCCGGAGATATGCTTACCGGTACCTACGAGGAGATGTATTCGAATTGGCGAAACAAGATGTATGCAGCGGCCGAAACCGAAGACAGACATCTTGCATTTATGAGCTTACTCAGTTCCAATGCAATGTTCTCGGAAATTAGCAGCGAAGCGGATATTAGCCAATATGATGTTTTGGAAGGATACAATTCGCAAGATTTGCATAAGACAGCGAAGGCGTATGACGATATTTTGAGCGAATATCTGAAAGAGTATAGAAAGGCAGGTATACAGGTAAAACATTATTCAGATATAGAGGCATTTGTGGTTGATTACCAAAGAAATCAGTAATAGGAACACAAACAATTCTAAATAAACAGGAGACTTGCCTGATCAGATAAGTATTGCTATACTGGGTATAGCACCGCGTTTTGGTGCTTAGGCAATGTACAGACTTGAAATAAAGCGGAGGTTTATATGAAGAGATATGTAGTGGTTGCATAGCGATGGCTGTTGCGACAAAATGTAATTGATTGTTATAGCCATCGCACATCCTAAAGAAATCAACATTAGGAGGGCGATCATGGGCTATATTAGGGCGGAGGATATTCTGCCGGAAGATGTGCTTGCTCTGGTGCAGCAATATGTAGACGGACAGATGATCTACATTCCGAGAAAATCGGGCTACCACAAGTCATGGGGAGCAGGAACAGAGACGAAGAAGGATCTGATGATCCGAAATGCACAGATGTATGAGGCGTATCTGTCCGGCGTGACGGTTGCCGAATTATCCGAGCAATATTTCCTGACGGAGAAGAGCATACGCAGGATCATCCGAGAGCATAAGAATTGACGGACGGCTGATATCTTCAAGACGGGATATCAGCCTTTGTTAAATAGGAAAGGAGCATTGTTACATGAAGAACAATATTTATAAGGAGTCGGCGCGCTGACCGGGAGGTTGGTGTAGAACAGACATCTCCTCCCAATAGGTTTGTTTCAGGAACATTTTGAACGATCTTTAGGAGGACATACAATTGAATAGAGAAAATAAAAGAAAATCTTTTGAAAAAGGTTACTATAAAAATCATGCATGCAACGAATCATTTACATGCAAAGTCTGCGGACGTCCGGTAGTGCCGGAAGGCGCGGGCAGCGATCACAGAAATCATTGCCCCAACTGTTTAAACAGCTTGCATGTGGATATCGAACCCGGAGACAGGGCTTCTGATTGCGGCGGGCATATGGAGCCGGTAGCCGTGTGGGTCAGGAAGAATGGGGAGTGGGCGATTATTCATCGCTGTCGCATGTGCGGCTGTTTCAGCTCTAACCGTGTAGCTGCGGACGACAATCCCATGAAGCTCATGTCGATTGCGATGAAGCCGCTTACGGCTCCGCCGTTTCCCCTCGAGCGTATCGAAGAAATGACGAGGCTTATGGGCGGTGACGGCAGTAGCACATATCACAAGTGAATCATTGGGGCATAAAAGATAGCATATCATTGCGGGAGTTTTGCAATGNTATGCTATCTNNATTNTTGCATTGTTTAGCATGATATCTGCTTTAAAATTGCAATGACCTTAGCTTATAGAACTCTCCGCGCTTATCCATAAGTTCGTCATAAGTACCGAATTCAAGCATACCGCCGTCGCCGATNACGGCAATTTTATCTGCATTTCTTATGGTAGAGAGACGGTGGGCTACGATCAGAGTCGTTCTGTCCTTGACCAGTCTTTCGACGCTGTCCTGAATTNTCTTTTCCGACACGGTATCAAGAGCGGACGTAGCCTCGTCAAGAATAAGAATTTTCGGATTCCTTACAAANGCCCTTGCAATAGAAACTCTTTGACGTTGACCGCCCGAAAGGTTCGNACCGTGCTCGGTTATTTTCGNATCAAGCCCATCGGGAAGAGAGTCAATAAGCTCTCTGAGATTTGCAGCGTCTATCACCTCATTCAGAAATTCATCGCTTATATTTTCCGATCCGTATGTTATGTTTTCTCTTATGGTTCCTGTAAATAATATAGGCGTTTGCGGTACTACGGAAATATGACAGCGATAGCTTTGAAGATTTATTGTGNTCAAGTCTTTTCCGTCAATCAGCACCTGTCCCGAATTAGGACGAAGAAAGCCTATCACAAGNTTGATCAGAGTGGTTTTNCCGGCNCCCGATGCTCCGACAAAGGCAATTGTNTCGCCTTTGTTTATGGAAAAGCTAAGGTCGTTGATNACAGGAANTTCTGCGTTNTTAAATTTGAAGTTNACGTTNTTAAATTCGATTGTTCCGTCTACTTTTTTNATTTTCTTTTTATTTCCCGNATCCTCTACATCTGCGCTAAGGAGAATATCCCCTACGGAATTCACNGATTCNAGNCCTTTTGAAATTATCGGTATAAGAGTAACTATTCCGCTGATCTGATTTACAATTGTCCCGAAATAGGTCTGGTACATTACAACATCNCCCGGNAGNATTTTNCCCTGCACAGCGAGCCAGCCCGTAAATCCAAGACATATCACCTGAAAAATCTGAAATGAAGCCCAGCTTACCGAGCCGAAAAAGGATTGTATCATATCCAGCCNGAANCCGTGNTTTGCCACATTTTTAAGCTGAGAGCCGAGNTTTTTTGTNTCGGTTTCTTCAAGAGCGTGGGCACGTGTGACAGGGATGAGCTCAACCATTTCCATTACTTTAACGGAGGTNTCCTCCATTTCTCTGCGGAAGTTTCTGTTGCGCGTATTTATTTTTTTCTTGAACGCGTTTCTTATGAGCACTGCCACAGGTATTGAGGNCGCAAAGAAAACAAACACCGTAANAGAAGAATTCAGCACAATGGTAAGGGATACCACAATGTTGAGCGCTATACTCAAAACGGAAATAAATATCTGCGAGGAAAGATTTTCTATTTGNTCCACATCGCGCATAATTTTNGATTGTAATCGTCCCGANTGCATTTCGTTGTGATATGTTATNGAAAGCTGCTGAAGNTTGCGTATCATGGAGCTTCTCAGACCGCACTCCACATTNCGGACCACCTTTGCGTAAAAATATGTGTGCAGGTAGTTTGTCAGCAGATTTTGCAATACAAGGACTATCATTACCGAAACATTTATGATTATGACNGTTGCCGCATTTTCATCGGGAACCGTTGCCGCNTTGATTATGTTTGCGGTAACTATCGGCAAAACCCATACGGGAGTGTGTTTGATCGCAAACATCAGNACCGACAAAAACAGCTTGAANTACTGCCCCTTGTANAGCCCGATNAGNATCTTAAGACTATTAGTTTCNTTCCTGCGGAAGCTTTCNAGCAGTACNNNCTCGTCTATGTCNGCNTCTTTGGTAAGTTTTTCCGCAAAAATATGTTCATTNTGCTTCTTATGTTTTTTCACTTGNACCTCCGAACCGAATAAAATTTACAATTCAGTATAGCACTCTNTTTTGGATATGATATAATATTTGTACAAGAAAAATTGTAAAAATCTATTTTGAGGTGTACTGATGAGTGGACTTTTNGAAAAAAGTGATTCCTTAAATACGCCGATCGAGTGTTTTATTTTTAATGCCAAGCGGGAAGAATTTCACGTAAAGCCTCACTGGCATTATTTTGCGGAATTTATATATATGCTTGAAGGNNGGGCAGAGATGCGCTGCGGNGATCATTCCTACATNCTGAACAANGGCGAAATGATAATTTTTCATCCCTCGGCGGTACATTCGATTTATCCGGCGGNCNGTGATTTGCCNGTATATGCCGTGCTGAAATTTGATATGAACAGATTTAATCTAACCCCTGCCTATGCGCCGAAACTNAAGAGTATTTTTCAGTACGCAGAAAAAACAGGAATGAAAATTTTATTCGATCACAACCTTGTCGAGAAAATGGGGTGTGAGAGTATCTGGGCGGCNTGTCTGGCTGAATCTACGGATTATNAATACGGNAGGGAACTNGTTTTGCAGTCTAACATNTATGTGCTNCTAATGCATATCATCCGCTTTTGGCTGGCGGACGGAATGATNATNGACAGCCGGATNATACCGCAGACGGAAGATTATNTAATAGAAAATATCACCGAATATATCGACACATTTCTGTNNGATAACCTTCGTGTATCGGATATTGCGGATAAGTGNGGNTTAAGNTATTCNTGCTTTGCGAAAAAATTCCGTGAGCAATACGGAATGAGTTGTAAGCAGTATATAGAACGAATGCGGCTTTATAAGGCGGAGGAATTTCTCATGTTCACTGATTTTGATCTTAATTATATCAGTCAGGAAACCGGATTTTCAGATTGCAGTCATCTGATTAAAAGCTTTAAGAAGTATACGGGAGTTACGCCGAAGAAGTTCAGGACGGATAGAGCTTCACACAAAGGCAGTGGTTATGCGCTCTTACAAAACGATTGAAATAGAAGTTTACAAATAGAATCGGAGGAAGAAATGTACCTAATGTTAATCATTGTTATTTTCGTTGCAATCATAGCACTGGCAGCTGTTTGGCCCATGTGCTTCATGCACCCGCTACCCAGCGGTAAAGTAGAGGGTACGGATATCACAGCCATCAAGAACCGCAGCAACAATCTGTTTTTTATACCGGCAGGTGAGAACTGGATCGTAATTGATGCAGGTTCAGACAGCAAGGCGGTGCAGTCGGAGATGGGGCATCTGTCGATCGACGCGGGGAAGGTTCTGGGGGTTTTTCTTACCCATACAGACTATGATCACGTGGCGTCCCTGCCGCTATTTTCAAATGCGACAATCTATATGAGTGAGCAGGAAAAGCAGATGATAGATGGAAGCACGTACAGACAGCTTATCAAGAAAAATAAACTTCCGAGGGTATGTGATGCGGACAAGGTCGTTTACTTGTCGGATAACGAGGTGGTAGAGCTGGGCGGACACAGAGTACGCAGCATATGGGTGCCCGGTCATACGAAAGGTTCCGCATTATATGCGGTGGATGAGAAGTATCTTTTCGCGGGAGATGCCTTTAAGGCGGACAGGGGACGTATGACAGTCCACCCGTACACGATGGATCGCAGACAGGCCGACGAGTCTATTAGTAAAATTGAGAATGAGTGCAGCCGGTATGAGAAAGTGTTCACGGCGCACTATGGGATATTATAGCCGGAAAACCGAAGAGAAGCCGGATATTATGGTTATGTGTGACCGGAAACATGCTTGCATTTGTCGGCTTTAAGTGGTATACCTGTGAAAAAGGAATATTTCGTTGCGGTTTGGACCGCGCCACGCATAACAATATTTCTGAGAAAGAGAGGACAAGACAATGCAGTTTGAACAATTACAGAAAGATATGATTGCCGCCATGAAGGAGCGGAACAAAGTGCGCAAGGACGCCATCTCCGCATTGGTTTCTGCAACCAAGAAGGTTGCCATTGACGAGGGCACCCGGGATAATATTACGGAAGAGATCGTGGATCGAGTGATCTTGAAGGAAATTAAGACGGTGAAGGAGCAGTTGGATAGCTGTCCTGACTCTCGCGAGGATCTGCGTCAGGAGTATCAGGCCAGATATGATATTTTTCAGGAATATGCGCCGAAGATGATGTCCGCCGAGGAAGTGGAGGCATTTTTGACGGAAAAATATGCTGATCTGATAGCACAGAAGAATAAAGGGCTGATCATGAAGACCGTGATGCCGGAGCTGAAAGGCAAGGCGGAGGGAAGCGTGATCAATCAGGTGGTGGCAAAACTCTGCCAGTAAGCCAGTGTCATGAATTGCTTATCAGCGTCCTTCCCTCAATTTAGAGAGAGGGACGCTGTGATAAGTCGTGTAGTTACTGAGCGTATTCTATAGCGGTTACTTCATCATTTGACTGCCCGGATGCGGAAGAGTATGCCCGGTTACGTTCAAATTGTTCTGTATGACGGTCATAATCATTATCCCCAGCCCGCTGTGTCCTTACATCGGTAATAAACCCAAACCGATCTCTCTCAACAGTAACATCAACCGCACCTTCTGATCTGGAATGATATCTGCCTACCATTTTGTCGGCAAAGATGCGGACGGGTTCTCCTTTGTATTGATAGAATCCGGATTCGTCACGGACAAGTTCCCATTGCGCATATTCTTGTTTCAGTTCCTCCTCGTTTAAGCATAGAGAGAAATCGGTACGAAAAGCACTTTTCTCTACATGAAATTCATCGGAAAGAGCAGTTCTCATCTCTTCATCCATGCGTATGGGATCGCTGTCATTATCAGTGCGCAGAACACGGAACACGATATCTTCCGCACGTCTCTGTGCATCTTTTCCCAGAGTAAGATCACGAGTGGTATAAACCTTAACACCCCATCGGGAACCGTCGCTGGCACAGCTACTGGTCAGGTAAGGAGAAAAGGGTGCCTGTGGGCAGGTTGCAAAAGCGACTGTGCTGCATGTCATAAACGAAACGGCGACAGCAAACAGGATGGCAGAGGCTTTCTTGTAATGGAGAATACTTTGGATACGTTTCTCAACCTCCGTCTTGGAAAAAGCGCTGTAGAGTAGTGCGGTCCGGTTGCCGGTAATCGCCATGGCAAGCAGACTGAAAGCGTAGTTTTTTCGTTCGTCTTCGCTTTGACAATGCTTAAGAACCGCTTCGTCACATGAAGTCTCCAGATCTGCGGCAAGGCATTTTGCCATAAGCCATACCAGCGGATTGAGCCAGTTGAGGACAAGCGCGGCGAGCATGAATGTTTTAACAAGGTTATCCTTGTGCCGAATGTGCATGGTCTCATGCATCAGGATATGGCGCAGAAGTTCCCTGTTCTGGAAATCCATGCGTGTGGGCAGATAGATGCTGGGTGTAAATAATCCGCATGTCAACGGAGAGGCGATCTCGTCATTGGTGAAGACCAGTATATGTCCCATGTCCATTTCTCGCAGGAGTGCGTTGATCGTTTCGTTATGCTCGACCAGAAGAGAATTTTTCAGTCTCAAAGAGTAACGGTATTTCTGGAATAACAGAATACCGAGGGTGAGCAAAAGGCCGATAAAGTAAACGGCTTGTAGCGGGTTGCGGTGAAAAACATTCAGTAATCCGGAATTTTCGGAGTAAGCATCGAGATAATCATAGGTAATCATCGGGGCTTCTGTGCCGGTTTCAACCGCGACTGCAGTTTGCGGAGATTCATATATAAAATCTTCTATAGCAGTTGTCGTGGAAGCTGTTTCTGTTGTGGAGTCAATGCTTCCGCGGTCTTTCGGTAGGGCTGTCTGGGAGGCGGGTCCCAGTTTGGAATAGCTGATTACGAGATTTTTTACCGGCTTTATTACGGAAGCGGTTCCGGCAGAGATATCTTCGGCAACTGCTTCAGCAGTGATTACTGTATCAGCGATATTTGCCCCAAACGCATTGATTATTTCGTCAGCAGATGACAAAGGGGAGTCTCCGGTTACTTTGTTACTGAGCGGGCTGCTTAAGGAAAAAGGTACAAGCAGACGTACCAGTACTACGCACCATAGGATCGGAAAAACAAATTTCGGCAGTTTCTTCTTCAACAGTATACGGAAGAGCAGGACGAACACGATCATCAGGCTTCCGTAGAACATCATCAGTATAAAGGGCATATTCATTCCAAAATGCAGCATATTATTTCGCCTCCTTAATCATCTGGGTCAGACGCGCGGCGTCCGCCTCTGAAATTCCTTGGTTTTTGAGAAAAGATGAGAAGAACAGTTCGCTGGAACCTCCGAACATTTTGTCGATAAGCTGTTCGGTCTCGCTCTGCGCCACCTCGTCTTTCGTGACAAGCGGCTTACACAGGAAATTAGGTTCTTCACGCTCTATGGCACCTTTCTCAACACATTTCTTTATGACGGTATAGGTTGTGTTTTTGTTCCAGCCGATACTTTCGGACAGAATATCCACGATCTCACGGGCGGGCTTGGCGCCTTGTTCCCACAAGACTTCCATCACTTTTAATTCTGAGTCAAACAGTTTCATGGTAATCCTCATTTCTGCGCATGTGTCTGCGCTGACAACATTTTCTTAACTATTGCAATAGAGTGTATCTTGAGAGCGGACTATCGTAATAGTCTGCCTCTTGTATGTAGACTATCACAATAGTCTGCATGGGTCAAGGGATTTTTCCAAAGAAAATCTTTAAGAAAATATGAAGATTTGAGTAAGCTGTGATATGATAGGAGGGTGGTCACCAGAGGAAGAAAGAAACAGAGCAAGAAAACAAAGGAGAGTTGACACATGGAAGCAAAATGCTTTTATCAAAGCCCAATCGGTGTTCTATGCATCAGAGAAGAAAACGGAAAAATTACAAACCTTAATCTCTATCAGAAAGAAGCAGACAATATTTGTGAACAGCGATCCGATTCCATTCTACTTGACGAAGCATGTCGTCAGTTGGACGAATACTTTCAAGGCAAACGCAGACAGTTTGACCTGCCCCTCTGTGGCGCAGGAACTGCATTTCAACAGCGCGTCTGGAACGAGCTGCAGAAGATTCCCTACGGTGAGACCAGAAGCTATGAGGATATTGCCGCCGCAGTCGGCAACCCGAAGGCGCAGCGGGCGGTGGGGCAGGCCAATAATCGTAATCCGATCATGATTATGGTGCCCTGCCATCGGGTAATCCACAAGAACGGGGATATCAGCGGATATGCCTGCGGGATCGAAGCGAAGAGGTATCTGTTGGAATTAGAAGCGGGCGTTTCAAGGGCTGTATAGTCCGGTCTCAGATATTCTGATCCGGGAATGCGATCTCAAGGATATCATCAAAATTAATTTTCGTATTTACAATCTGCAAAATCCGGCTGGTTTCGTCTATGCGGGCGACCATGCCGGTTATTTTAATGTATTCGTCTTTATGGAAATAAACGACGGCAGCCATTTGCCCTTTGGTAAGTATGTGCATCTGCCGGTCCAGTTCTTCGGCCATCTCTTCGGACAATTCTATTTTCGGTACAGTGATTTTCTCTTTGGCGGCCAGCGCTTCCGGCAGGCTTTTCAGCGCCGCAAAAGGCATGAACTGCTTGGCACGTTCTTCTATTGGCATTTTATTCTTAGGTTTACTCGCCACTTTTGTGTCCTCCGATCTGATGATTCCGTTCCCTTGTGGTAGCACCTTCTTCAAGGTTCATACCTTTTAGGATAGCGTCTTTGCCGAATTTATTCTTGATAGTCAGGACCGCCTGCTGCATCTTGCGGCTGCGTTCCAGTTCTTCCCCGTCCACGAAGAAATGATATTGATGGTATTCTTCGGGCATGACATTGTTGCAGGTGATGTTGACACGATGGATACCGTATCCGGGGTTGACGATCCGCTCATAAAGGGCTGTCACGGCGGGGATGAGCAGCAGGTCGGAATTCGTCTCCACGGGAAGCGTCGTTGTGCCGTGGGCGGACGGAACGTTCAGTCGGTTGGAGTAACCCACATGCAGGGTGACAGATTTGGTAATCAGATTCTTATCCACCAAATCGAGACAGAGCAGATCCGTCATTTCTTTTACGACCAGCAGGCCTTTTTCAAAAGAATAGTCACAGCCGAGTACCTGACCGCTGCTGATACAGCTGGAGTGGGAGTGGTAGGATTTGATATCGGCCATGGTAACAGGCTCGCGTCCCCATGCATGATCAATGAGAAGCTCTGCGTCAATCCCGAAGAGGCGATAGAGGAGATCCTCGTCAGCCTCGGCGACATCCTGCATGGTGCGGATGCCGTAGGGTTCCAGACGTCTTGCAATGCCAGCGCCGATGCGCCAGAAATCGGTGAGGGGCCTGTGATTCCATAGACTGTGACGGTAACTTTCCTCATCCAGTTCTCCGATATAATCAGCGGCGTGCTTGGCAGTGATGTCCAAAGCGACCTTGGCAAGATACAGATTCGTTCCCACGCCGCAGGTTGCCCGTATGCCGGTGGCGCGGTAGATGTCCTCCATGATCCGTTGTCCGAGTTCGCGGGCGGACAGTCGGTACAGCGTCAGATAGTCCGTAACGTCCATGAACGCTTCGTCTATGGAGTATACGTGGATATCTTCTTTGGAAATATATTTTAAGTAAATCGCGTAAATATCCGCGGAAGTGTCAATGTATTTCTGCATGCGCGGGGGTGCGGTCAGATACTTCACATTTTTCGGAATCTCGAAGAGGCGGCAGCGGTTCTTAATGCCCAGTGCTTTCATAGCAGGTGTGATGGCGAGGCAGATCGTCTTTTCGGTACGCTCCGGATCTGCTACGACCAGATTTGTGGTCATAGGATCAAGCCCCAGCGCTACACATTCCACGGAGGCATAGAAAGATTTTAAATCAATGCACAGATAAGTACGTTGCTGTTCCATAAAAACCGGCCCCTTTCAAACAATATTGTATCCGTATTCTTCACTCATTTTTATGCGAGAAGAAATTTCCTAGCGTATTTTCGAGATTGCGAAGCAAATCTCGCAAGGTTAATCTGCTTCGCAGATTTATTCACAGTTAATTTGCGAAGCAAATTTACTGTTATTGTAACACACGAACATACGTTTGCAAACAGAAAAATATGGGAAAGCGGGAAACCTTCGGATAAAAATTGAAGAAATAAAATTGCGGAAATAAATTTCAAAGAAACAGGGGACAGAAGAACGAAAAAATGTTAAAATGACTATAACTGTGTTAAAGCAGTGGTAAAGAACGCTGTTTGAAGTATAGGAAAGGGAAGACATACGAATGAGTGTAATCAGTAGTAAAGATGTCAACGAGATTATCAGAAAAACCCTTGGTATCATTAATAATAAGATTATGAATCACGGGGAGATTACCGGCTATATCCTCTACAAAATGATGGAGTATGAGAATACATACACGGAGCAGCACTATACGGAGCAGGAACTGGTGGACTATACCATGCTGGGCATTCTGCACGATATCGGACTTTATAAGGAAGATAACGTCAAGAACGTGAGTGACTTTGAGACAAAGAATCTGTGGCCGCACTCCATCTATGGGTTTTTGTTTTTAAAATATCTGTCACCCGTGGGGGATAGGGCGGAGGTGGTGTTGTACCATCATCTGGATTACAACAGGCACAACCTGATCCAGAGCCGTTACCTGCATATCATTGAGATGCTCAGTCTGGCGGATAAGATGGACACTTTCCTGCATCTGAAGGACGAGAGGCTGGAGCCGGAATATTTCGCGAAATACCGCGATATCAAGTTCTCCGGTGCAGCGCTTGACCTTTTCCATAAGGCGGAGGAGCGGTACGGTATCACGGAGAATCTGGTGAACGGCAAATACAGGGAAGAACTGGACGTGTTGTTAGCGAAGCGTGCTTTCTCCGAGCAGTATAAGAGAGGCTTTCTGGAAATGCTCGTGTACACCATTGATTTCAGAAGTGAGCACACGGTGATCCACACGTTAGCTACGGTGCATTTCGCGGAGCAGCTGGGGAGACTGGCCAGACTGTCCGGTAAGGACTTAAGGGACTTGCATTACGGCGCGCTCCTGCATGATCTGGGTAAGATTGCGATCCCGCTCAACATACTGGAATCTACGGGGCGTCTGAATGATGAAGAGATGAAGATCATGAAAGCCCATGTGCGTATCACGGAGATGATTCTGGAAGGAGTCGTGGATGACGCGGTATTGCAGATAGCAGTCAGACATCATGAGAAGCTGGACGGCACAGGGTATCATAAGGGACTGAAGGCGGAAGACCTGACGCTGGCGCAGCAGATCATCGCGGTGGCGGATATCTTAAGCGCTCTGTACGGTAAGCGAAGCTACAAGGACGCGTTCAGCAAGGAAAAGATACTGGAGATCATGAACGGCGATGCGGACAGAGGCAAGATCAACAGGAATGTGGTAACCAGTCTGGAACGCAACTATGACAAGATCATAGGAGAGTTTGAGAAAGAGAAAGAGAATACGATCGGACTGTACCTTAAGATCAAAGAACAGTATGCGATCATAAGCGAGCGTTTTAAGATGTTCGATTAGTATTGAGAAGAAAAGGAGAGATTGAATATGGAAAAGGCAAACGTATACTTTACAACATTTAAGGCAACGGAACATGAGAATCTGTTACAGAAATTACATCGTTTGATGAAGACGGCCGGATTTGAGACGATTGATTTTACGGATAAATATGCGGCAATCAAAATCCACTTCGGCGAGTACGGCAATCTGGCATTCCTGCGTCCGAATTATGCCAGAGTGGTGGCGGATTACGTCAAAGAGCTGGGCGGCAAGCCATATCTCACGGACTGCAATACGCTCTATGTGGGCAGCAGAAAGAATGCGCTGGACCACTTGGAGACGGCTTACATAAACGGTTTTTCACCTTATCAGACGGGGTGTCATGTCATCATCGGTGATGGACTTAAAGGCACTGACGAGACGATCGTACCGATTAACGGAGAGTATGTGAAAGAGGCGAAGATCGGCCATGCCGTTATGGATGCGGATATTTTCATTTCACTGACACATTTTAAGGGACATGAGATGGCGGGCTTCGGTGGTGCGCTCAAAAATATCGGTATGGGGTGCGGTTCCAGAGCAGGTAAGATGGAGCAGCATTGTGACGGTAAGCCGAGCGTGAACAGCGTAGCGTGTGTAGGCTGCGGCGCATGCGACAGGATCTGTGCTCATGGCGCACCGGTGATCGAGAATGGAAAAGCGCATATTGACCATAATAAGTGCGTAGGATGCGGACGTTGTCTGGCTGTCTGCCCGAAGGATGCGATTGCCGCAGATTTTTCGGATTCTATCGCTGTGCTCAATTATAAGATGGCTGAGTACAGTCTGGCAGTCTGCAAGGATCGTCCCTGCTTCCATGTTTCCCTGATTTGCGATGTGTCGCCGAACTGCGACTGTCACGCCGAGAATGATATTCCGATCATTCCTAATGTGGGTATGTTAGCTTCTTTTGATCCGGTTGCGCTGGATCAGGCATGTGCGGATCTGTGCAATCAGATGACACCGGTGGAGAGCAGTATTTTGGGAGAGAACCTGAAAGAGCACGGTAACGAGGAAGGACACGACCACTTCCATATGACGCATCCCGATACGGAGTGGAAGAGCTGTATCGCCCATGCGGTGAAGATCGGGCTGGGAACGGATCAGTATGAATTGATCAGTATATAACATAAGTTTTGGGAAAGGTAATGTTTATCAATGATGAAGATTGAGGATAAATTAAAGGCTCTTCGGGAGCTGATGCAGGAGAGGAATCTTGCAGCCTATATCATTCCGACGGATGATTTCCACGGGTCGGAGTATGTGGGAGAATATTTTAAGACGAGAGAGTATATGTCAGGGTTTACCGGATCAGCGGGAGCCCTGATCGTTCTGTCTAAAGAGGCGGCGCTGTGGACGGACGGCAGATATTTTATACAAGCAGCAACGCAGCTTGCAGACAGTCCGATTACACTGATGAAATCGGGACAGCCGGACGTGCCCAAGATTGAGGAATATCTATGTGACAAGCTGGAAGAAAAAAGCGTGATCGGTTTTGACGGTCGGACCGTCACATCTGATTTTGTAAATAAAATTGCGGAAAAGACTGACTCTAAGCAGATCACCTTCGCAGGCGGAGAAGATCTGGTGGACTGCGTATGGGTGGATCGTCCGCATATATCTGCAGAACCGGTATGGGAAGTGGATGTCAGCTACGCGGGCATAAGCAGGGAAGAGAAACTTCGCGATGTGAGGGAAAAGATGGGTGAAGAGCAGGCGGATGTCCTGCTTATCACGGCTCTTGATGAGATTGCATGGCTGCTTAATCTGCGCGGCAATGATGTCGAGTATACGCCTGTTTTTCTGGCATATATGCTGGTGACGCAGGAGAGTGCGGTACTCTGCGTCCATGAACAGATCTTGTCGGAAGAGATCCGGGAGAAATTAGCGCAGACGGGGATTTCGGTCAAGCCCTATGACGCGATAGAACAGATATTGCATGATATTCCGGCAGAAAAAAAAGTATGGGCCGACAGCGCGGCCGTAAGCTACAGCCTGCTGAACAGTCTGCCGGAAGATACGGAGCGGGTTGATAAGCCAAGTCCCATTGTACTCATGAAAGCAGTGAAGACACCGCAGGAGATGGAACATATACGCACGGCGCATATCAAGGACGGTGTGGCGGTAACGAGGATGATCCGATGGCTGAAAACAGAAGCAGGAGCAGCCGGGGGAAGAATTACCGAGATGAGTGCCGCTGAGAAACTGGAATCATTCCGCGCACAGATGGAAGGTTATCTGGGGGCAAGTTTTGCACCTATTATCGCCTATGGCGCTCATGGAGCCATCGTACACTATGAACCCACAGAGCAGACGGATGTTGAAGTTGTGGGCGGGAGTTTCTGCCTCGCGGATACCGGAGGACACTATCAGGAAGGCACCACGGATGTCACCCGGACGATAGCCATAGGCAACGTGTCAGAGGAAGAGAAGAGATATTATACGATCGTACTGAGGGGACATCTGGCGTTAGGAGCGGCGAAGTTTGTGGATGGCGTATGCGGGCAGAATCTGGATGTGCTGGCGAGAGAGCCCATGTGGGAAGAGGGACTGGATTACAATCACGGCACCGGACACGGCGTGGGATTTATTCTGGGAGTGCATGAAGGACCGCAGCGGATTCATTGGCGTATTTCGGAGAACACGCAGAGCATTCCCTTGGAAGAGGGCATGGTGATCTCTAACGAGCCGGGCATATATCTGGAAGGGCGGTTCGGTATTCGGCATGAAAATCTTGTGCTGTGCCGCAAAGGAGAACAGAACGAGTACGGACAGTTCATGTATCTGGAACCTCTTACCATGGTTCCTTTTGACAGAGATG
The DNA here is from genome assembly GCA_014804605.1 of Lachnospiraceae bacterium. GTDB lineage: Bacteria > Bacillota > Clostridia > Lachnospirales > Lachnospiraceae > UBA3282. Next base: position 287,002 of record JAAUZM010000029.1, read on the forward strand.
CTATCCTGCCGGAAATGATGACGGAGCGGGAACTGCAATGGCTGAACGATTATCATCAGAAAGTGTACGAGGCGCTGGCACCTTATTTTGCAGGGGAAGAGCTGGAGTGGCTGCGGGAGGCAACGGAAGCGATTTCCCGGTGATATAGAGAGGATACACGGCAGATCATATCAGTTGGCGGTCTTTGTCAAAATATGCGTAAATAATATTTAGCAGATGATTTCACTGCTGATTTATGGTATACTTCAAACAAAAGAAATGAGTGAAATAACGCCGTATGATCGAGGATCGGAACGGGGTTATCAGACGGAAAGGAGAAAAGAGACTATGGAACATCAGAATTTATCTGCAGCAGAGGCAATGGACAGATTAAAAGAGGGAAACAAACGTTATTTAGAGGCAGAGAGTAACACGGGCGATATCTCACCTAAGATCAGACAGAAGACCTGCGATGAGGGTCAGAGCCCTTATGCGATCGTGATCACCTGCTCAGACTCCAGAGTAATACCGGAGAGTATCTTTATGGCAGGCATCGGAGAATTGTTTACCATTCGTGTGGCGGGCAATGTTATGGATAATCATCAGCTCGGAAGCGTAGAATATGCGGCAGATCATCTGGGAAGCAATCTGGTAGTCGTATTGGGACATACACATTGCGGCGCCGTAGGTGCAACGATCGGCAGTGAACCGGCAGGTTTCGTGAAATACATAACCGATGAAATCAAGGCGGCAATCGGTGAGGAGAAAGATGAGTTCAAGGCAAGCTGTCTGAATGTACAGAGAAGTGTTACACGCATTAAAGAAGGATTAAAACTGACGGATGCGGATAAACTGAAAGTATGCGGCGCCGTATATCACATTGATACCGGACGCGTGGAATTTTTAGATTAATTCCGGAATGATATAAGCGGAACGGATTGACGATTAGTCAGTCTTACACTTGAAATGGAGGAAAACATTATGGCGGAGACGGAAAAGAAGAGCCCGTATGCGGGTACACAGACGGAGAAGAATCTGCAGGCGGCAATCGCGGGTGAATCGACGGCGAGAAACAACTATACTTTCTTTGCATCCAAAGCAAAAAAGGAAGGCTTTGAACAGATTGCGGCAATTTTTCAGGAAACGGCGGATAACGAGAAAGAGCATGCTAAGATATGGGTGAAGGAGCTGTACGGAATCGGAAGTACGGCGGAGAATCTGGCGGCGGCAGCACAGGGTGAAAACTATGAGTGGACAGAGATGTATGCCGACTTTGCCAAGACTGCGGAGGAAGAAGGATTCCCTGCACTGGCTGCAAAATTCCGTATGGTAGCCGAGATCGAGAAACACCATGAGGAGCGCTATCGCGCACTTCTTCACAATGTGGAGATGCAGGAAGTGTTTAAGAAGAGTGAAGTCAAGGTATGGGAGTGCCGTAACTGCGGACATATCGTGGTTGGCATGGAAGCTCCCGAGGTATGCCCTGTATGCGCACATCCGCAGGCATATTTTGAGATCAGCGCACAGAACTATTAAGCGTTTTATCAGAATATGAATACAGGTTCCTTATTGTATGCATAAAAATCCGCTGATTACGCATACTGATTCTATCATACAGATTCGGGTGTCAGGTATTTGCCTGAACCGGATCCGATACACAGACGAAGGAGTGGCAAGGGAATGATAGAGCAGGATACCATAAGATTATTGCGGGAATGTGATGCAGGAGTGAAGATGGGTGTTGATTCGATTAACGATGTGCTTGATTATGTGAGCAGTGAAGATTTTAAGAAGTGTCTGACCCACTGCAAGGATGAACACATCAAGCTGAAAGATGAGATACAGCAGCTTCTGGAGAAATATCATGACGACGGCAAGGAGCCAAACCCTATGGCGAAGAGCATGTCGTGGCTTAAGACAAATGTCAAGCTGGTCATGCATGAATCAGATCAGACAATCGCGGATCTGATGACCGACGGGTGTAACATGGGCGTGAAATCGCTCAACCAATATCTGAATCAGTATCAGGCGGCGGATGAGAAGTCCAAAGATATCGCAAAGAAGCTGATTCATTTGGAGGAAAAGCTGACAGCGGATATACGAGGTTATTTATAGGAATTGTGAAAAAGGCAGTTATGAAATCCGGGGATAGGATGACGCGGGTTTTGTAACTGCCTTTTATACAAGTTTCAGGAAATGCTCGAAAAAACGATCAAACAGTATCATGAAAGACGAAGACATCTCAAAGCCAAGGGTTATAAAAATTCATAAAAGATTTATTGCATTGACCGAAATAAGATAATAAAATGTAAATAGGAAAGTATGAATTGTTACAGAAAAGTCAAACTAACAAAGGAGGTGTTTCTTATGGCAACTTCAAGCATCACGAAAAATTTTGTCATTTCCGGTAGGGAGCAGGTGGAGATGTTTGTCAATGCGATTGAAGAATCTGCCCAAAACCGTCCTGTTCATATACCCGTAGCTGCAAGAGAGATAAAGGGAGAAACAGAATTAAGAGAAATGATGAGGTTACGGAAAATGAAAATAAAGGAGAAAGAAAATGCCGGAAAGTGATAAGTTTTTTTCGGTCAATATCCGTGAATATTTAGCATTAGGGAATGATGAGGAAGCCGGAGAGCCAGCACTTCTTGAGTTGCTTTCCGGTTTTTCCTGTCCAAAGAATCCGGACGTTGAGCGGTTTTTGAAGAAAAGCGCCATAGAGTTTACAAAGAAGAACCAATCCGTTACATATCTTGTAGTTTCGGCAGAAGATGTCCGGTTGCTTGGGTATTTTACTCTTGCATTAAAGCCGTTGACGGTAAGGGGCGAAACAGTAAGCAATACTATGAAAAGAAAGCTATTGCGTATTAGCGAGCTGGACGACAAATCTGATACTTACACCATGTCCGCATATTTGGTCGCACAGCTTGGGAAGAATTTTTCAGAAAGCGAAGGAAAAAAGATTACTGGAGAAGAGTTGCTTAAACTGGCATGGGATAAGATCAAGGAGATACAGTATCTTGGCGGCGGCATGGTAACATTTTTGGAAGCGGAAAATAAGGAAAAATTGTTATCATTTTATCATGACAATCGTTTTTCACAGTTTGATACCAGACAGACCGTATCAGATACAGATGAGCCGTATGAATTAGTACAGCTTTTAAGGATGCTTTGATATGCAATAGAACAGGATTTGAGGTGAATTCACGACATGAAATAAGCACGCAGTTGTTGTCGCTTATTACATCATTGGAGAATGGAACAGAAACAAGAATCGGTGAAAAAGGAGCCTGTTTATCCGGTGGTGAGAAACAGCGGTTAGCGTTGGCCAGACTGTGGTTTGAACATTCCGATCTTGTTGTATTGGATGAATCAACATCGGCGCTGGATAATCTGACGGAAAGCATTGTTATAAAAAACGTGACAGAGCAGGTAGGCAATGCCACAGTGATTGCGATCGCACATCGTTTGGCTTCCATCAGCGGATTTGATAAAATCTTTGTATTCCGGGACGGAAAGATTGTCGGCAGCGGAACTTTTGAGGAATTATTGGCAAGTAACGGCTATTTCGGAGAATTGTACTGAAAAGAGCAAGCATTAACGTCGCCGTGGTGACACAACATTCAAGGACTATGGAAACATGGTCCTTGAAATATTTTACGCATATAGCGAATTTATGAGAAATATCAAAAACCATTTGGAAATGCAGGGTGGGAGGATTATAATGTCACTTAAGGGAAAATCACAAACGCACATGCAACACATATAAGAAAATAAATCGAAAGATATAGAGTTGATTATGAAAGATATTATTAAAAATAAAATCGAAGAATTACTGTCAAAGGAATATTATTGCAGTTTAAAAGACTTAAATGAAAAGGAAATCATATATTCTGCTAATTGTAAAGCAGTGAAACCTTATATTAAAATATTGGCATATAGAAATTGTGTCGTAGTTTGTACATCGAAGAATATACAATCTAAGGTGCGGCAACTCTTACAAGATAAAAATAGAGATGAAATTTTTGAAGTTCCATTGGTTTACGGTCAGACAATACATTATGTTCCAAATGCTGACGGTACAGAAAATACATTAGTATCGCCGGATTATGAATATGAGTATCTTTTTGACAAAGAAATTTTATCGCTGGTCGGTTTAACTGGTTTTGAGAATTCATTGGCATTTGATGAAAATGGTTCTACGTCAACCAAGGCTGTATATATTGCAAGAGACAATAATAGAATAATCGGAGTGGCAGGTGCTGCAGAAGCATCGGTAAATGGCGTATGGGAAATAGGGGTAGATGTAACGGAAGAGTACAGAAATGCCAGATTGGGGACATATTTGGTGAAGAGATTGACCGGAGAATTACTGGCACGAAGTATCGTTCCATTCTATTCGGCTTCTGTAACAAATATCGGTTCACAGATGGTAGCGAACAGGTGCGGTTATATGCCGTATTGGGTTGATACATTTGGAACGATTCTTGATGGGAGTTCCGTGTACAATGATCTTCTGGAAGGTTTGTCATTTCCGGCAGACGAATGATGAATTTTAACTATTGAAAAGATGATGAAACCACAGAACTGTAAGTTGGGGGATATAGCAATGGTGAGATTAGTGATGTTGGGAACAGGACATGCAATGGTAACGAAGTGTTATAATACATGTTTTGTCATAGATAGTGATCAAGGCTCTGTTATGGTAGATGCAGGCGGCGGAAACGGCATTTTGACACATGTGGAAAAAGCAGGTCTGGACTGGTTAAAGATAAAGGCGTTATTCATTACACATGCACATACTGACCATATCCTTGGAGGGATCTGGGTGCTGAGAAAGATAAATACATTAATAAAACATAATAAATACGATGGTTTCTTTAAAGTATATGGATTTGCAGAAAACTTGAACTACTTGAAATACAATTGTGTTTTTTTATTAAATGATTCATTGAGCGATCGGATTCAGTTAATTCCGATAAACGGAGAAGATAAATTTACGGAATGCGGAATAGAATTTGAGGCCATAAATATAAAATCTACCAAGAAGGCACAGCTAGGATTCAGGGCTGTTATCAGTAATTATGATAAAGTATTGACTATGGTGTGTTTGGGCGATGAACCATGTCATGAGACCTGTGAGGATTATGTTAAGAATGCGGATTGGCTATTATCAGAGGCGTTTTGCTTAAGAAGCGAGAAGGAATTATTTCATCCCTACGAAAAGAATCATAGTACAGCATATGATGCGGGGCAGATGGCGCAAAAGCTGGGAGTTAAAAATTTAATTTTATATCACACGGAAGACTCTGATTTGGAAAATCGAGCAAAGAGATATGCGGAAGAAGCCGGGCAGATTTTTACAGGGAATATATTTGTACCGGATGATTTAGAAGTGATTAGGATTTTATAGGTTTCAGTTGGACGAAGATTTGATAACACATCTTGCTAATGGCGGCGTTTATGAGAAAACGATAGATATTGATGGCTGTAAGATGAAAAGATATTGGATTACGGTTAGAAATTAGACACTTTACCTGATTAAATATAATGAATGACAATATGAGTATTGATTAGAGGCGAACGTTATGTTAAGACAGATAAAAAATTTCCAGGCTGTTGTCAGGCATAATAGCTTTTCGGAGGCGGCTTATGAATGTAATATTTCACAATCTGCCATATCGCAGCAGATACAGGCATTGGAAAGAGAGCTGGGTTTTCTGCTGCTTAAACGAAAAAAGCGCAAGTTTGAATTGACGCCCGCAGGGGAGTTTTTCTATAAAAAAAGTCTTGTGCTGGTGGCCGATTATGAGCAGATTGTCAGGGAAACCACAAGGTTAGCCGGCGGGGAACAGGAGTGTTTCAAGGTGGGGTTCTTACGCTGTTACAGCGGACAGGAATTTCATCTTGCATTGGAGGAATTTACGACAAAGTATCCTGATATTCCGGTGGAGGTTTTTTATGGCAATCATGATGAGCTGTATCATATGCTTTTAAAGAATGACGTAGATTTGGCATTTAATGACCAACGCAGGGCGTTTTCGGATGAATTTATGAATATGATTCTCACATCTTCAGTAACACATATTGAGATTGCAAGAAGAAATCCGATGTCTTCGCTGGATAAAGTTACAGCGCAGGAATTAAAGAATATACCGTGTATCCTGGTATCATCAGAAGCGGAAAAAGAAACGGAAGCAGAATATTACCATACGATTGTGGGCTTGCAGGGAGAAAAGCTGTTCGCCGATAATATGGAAGAGGCAAGGACGCTTGTGATCAGCGGGAAAGGATTTATGCCAAGCGAGGGAACGCCTATAGAGGGCAGTCTTGGTACAAATATCGTAAGGATTCCGTTGTATCGCGGAGATGAGGCAATGAAGCGGAATTATTGTGCTTTTTGGAAAAAAGAAAATGCAAAAACAATGTCGGAGGAATTTGCTGAGATTTTAAGGGGGAAGTTTAAGGTGTAAAAATTTTGGAATCGTCGCCGCAAAGCGACGATTTTATAAATTTAATCGAATAGATGTAACTGTTGACACTACATCAAAACCGTGCTATAGTGTTGTGGGTGAAGTAATAGTGATGGTTACAATAAAACCAAATAAGCGTATAAGCGGAGGAAATAGGAGGATGTTACTTATGAAAAAAAGAATGTGTATATTGTTGTCACTGCTGTTAGTGATTCTGGCGGCAGGCGGCTGCGGAAAAGAAGAAAAAAAAGAGGAGCCGCTGGTAGTGGCTATGGAGCTGGCTTATCCTCCGTTTGAGGGTAAAGATGAAGCAGGAGAGCCTACAGGAGTCAGCGTAGATCTGATGAAAGCCTTTGGTGAGTATATTGGTCGTGAGATTAAGATTGAAAATACGGCATGGGATGGACTGATTCCTTCCCTGCAGACCGGGACTGCCGATCTTGTGATTTCCTCTATGACAATCCGGCCTGACCGGGCGGAACAGGTAGATTTTTCTGATCCTTATGCCAATGCCCTGTTAGCCGTGTTGGTCAATAAAAATACAGATGCTTCATCTATAGAAGATTTGAACCAGGCAGGAATGAAGATAGCTGTAAAATCAGGATCTACCGGACATCTCTATGCCGAAAGTAATCTACAGAACGCAGAGCTGATGGTATTACCGGATGAAAGCGCCTGTGTTACCGAGGTGGCACAGGGTCGAGCGGATGGTTTTATCTATGACCAGCTTACGATTTACCGGAATTGGCAGAAGAACTTAGATACCACTGGAGCAATATTTATTCCGTTTCAAGAGCCGGAAAAATGGGGGATTGCAGTTCAGAAGGGTAACAGTGAGCTGCTTGAGCAGGTGAATGCCTTTTTGAAAGAATTCCGTGATGAAGGCGGTTATGATAAGCTGGAAGAGACCTACCTTTCAGAGGAGAAAAAAGCATTTGATGAATTAGGGTTTCAATGGTTTTTTGATTTGACCGATGATACGGATGGGGAAGAAGAATGAAGTTGAAAAGGAAGTTGTTTTTTGTACAGGAAAATGGAAAGACCGATTGGTTGGGAGCCTTGCTGAATTTCTGTCTGGTGATTGGTCTGTTTGTGATAATTTTCTGGTTGTCTCTGGGAGCAATTAACGTTCGTTTGGAATTTGGTTTTTTGGGACAATTCCGGCTGCGTATCTGGGATGGATTCTGGATGACCATCGGTATTAGTGCAGGCAGTCTTGTTTTAAGTCTGCTGATTGGGATTTTAAGTGCGGCAGGCTGTAGTTCATCTCTATTGTTCTTACGATATTTTTGCAGCGTTTATGTAAAGTTTATCCGGGGGACACCCTTGATTATGCAAATATACTTGTTTTTCTATATTATAGGAACGGCATGGGGAGTAGAAAACCGTTTTGCGGCAGGAACAATTATCTTATCCATTTTTGAGGGGGCTTACATTTCGGAGATTATCCGTGGAAGCTTTTTATCTCTGGAAGAATCACAGTTGGAGGCGGCAAGGGCGGTGGGATTTACAAAACGTCAGACATTACGTTATGTTATTCTGCCGCAGCTTGTTACCCGCACCCTTCCTGCCCTTACAGGTCAGTTTGCCTCCATTATCAAGGATTCTTCATTACTTTCTATGATTGCGGTAATTGAACTAACTCAGACGATTCGCGAAATTACGGCCGTGAATTTTCGGATGTTTGAATGTTACCTGCTGTTGGGATTTTTGTATCTGTGCCTGACGCTGCCGATTTCCTTTGTCAGCAACCGGCTGGAAAGGAGATTTCAATATGAAAATTGAGTTTCAGGGGCTGACGAAGCAGTATGATCAGGAGCATATTGTATTGAAACCAATGGATTTTTCGGACGATATACATACACTTGCCATTATCGGTCCTTCCGGCGGTGGAAAGTCTACGCTGCTTCGGATATTGGGCGGTCTGCTCCAGCCTACTGCCGGGCGCGTGGCTGTGGGGGGAGAAGAGCTGCCAGCGGATGAAAGCGCCTTGCAGAAATACCGTCAGCGGTTGGGTTTTGTATTCCAACAGGGAGGGTTATTTCGACATCTCAGTGCGATTGATAATATTGCTTTGCCGTTAGAGAAAGTTCATGGCTATACCAGACAGGAGGCCGGCAGGCGTGCAGAAGAGCTTTTGGATCGCTTTGGTCTTGGTGAGGACGGAAGAAAAAAACCAGGCGCATTGTCTGGAGGACAACAGCAGCGGGTAGCAATTGCCCGGGCAGTGGCGGCAAAGCCCAAGCTTCTTTTGCTGGATGAGCCCACGAGTGCCCTGGATCCGGAGTACACCAATGAGGTGCTGGATGTCATTGATGAACTGAAAAATGAAGGTATGGACTTTGTGATTGTCACTCACGAGATGGGATTTGCCCGTCATGCCTGTGAAAAAGTGGCGTTTCTCTGTGAAGGTTCGCTGCTGGAATATGGGGATAGTGCGTCACTGTTTGCACATCCAAAAACACATCAGCTTGATCGGTTTTTAAGCAGACTGTTGGAGTGGAATGCTTCAGAATAATTATACGCAGAGAAGGAGGCGAGCAGAATGCAGATTTCAAGCAGGTTTACAATCGCTATACATATGCTGGTTTGTATGGATGTATTTAGAGATGAATATAAGATTACCAGTGAATTTATGGCTTCCAGCATCAATGTCAACCCGGTCATTATCCGAAAAATGTTGTCGCAGTTAAAGGATGCGGGGCTGATCGAGGTAAAACGGGGAACGGGTGGAGCAACTATTGCCAGACCTTTGGACGAGATCACATTTTTTGATGTATACCGGTCAGTAGATTGTATCGAGGAAAATACATTATTTCATTTCCATGAAAACCCGAACCCGGAGTGTCCGGTAGGAAAAAATATCCATCATGTGCTGGATGATAAGCTGCTCCGGATTCAGGAGGCAATGGAACGGGAATTGAAGTCAATAACACTGGCTGATGTGAATTCAGATTTAGGAAAATATTTGGAAAAGGTAATCTGATTGTTGTAATATTCCAGATTCAGAACCCCTGTTGCAGGGCGGAGAAAAACCTGCAATAGGGGTATTTTATTCTATAGGAAATTTCTCGTTTATGCACGAGTTTGCGAAGCAAATCTCGCAATCGAGCGTAGCTCGATTTATTAATAAGAAAAACTTATAATAAATCAATGGAAATCGAATTGATTGATAAGGTTATTCTGGTTAGAATGTAAGTGTAGCAAAATAAAATGTATCTAATTGGAGGGAAACGATGAAAGAACTTATTTTGTATTTTTCAAGAGCAGATGAGAATTATTTCGGAGGAAGCCTGAAATACATTGAAAAAGGCAACACCGAAGTTGTGGCGGAAAAAGCGGCTGCCATGACAGGCGCAGACTTATTCAAGGTTGAGCCTGTAAAGCCATATTCCGCAGATTACAATACCTGTATCGAACAGGCGAAAAAGGATTTACAAAGCGGTGTGCGTCCTGAAGTTGTGGCAATGCCGGAGAATATGGCACAGTATGACTTAGTGACAATCATGTATCCGAATTATTGGGGAACAATGCCGATGCATATGTTTACAGTGCTTGAACAGATTAACTTCGAGGGCAAAACAGTCCGTCCGGTATGCACTCATGAAGGCAGCGGAATGGGTAAAAGTGAAGCAGACCTAAAGAAATGCTGTCCGGGTGCGGTTATCAAAAAAGGTCTCGCAATTCAGGGAAGCAGCGTGGGAAGGTGTGATGCAACTTTGAAAAGTTGGCTGGAAAGTTAGCTTATTAAGAACAGGAATAAAGAAAGGTTGTTCGTTATGAAAAACATTTCTACGAAATGTGAAGTTATGATTTTAACAGGCGCAGGCCAGATTGGCATGGCGATTGCAAGGCGCATGGGGTATGGGAAAAAGATTGTCATGGGCGATAAGAACTTTGAAAATGCGAAGGCAATCGCAGAGATTATGAATAATGCGGGATTTGATGTAGAGCCTGTGGAAATGGATTTATCGTCACGAGAATCTATTTTGCAGCTGATAGATAAAGCATTGAGCTACGGAGAGATTAAAATGCTTGTCAATGCAGCGGGGGTATCGCCAAGCCAGGCGCCCGTTGAAGCAATACTGAAAGTAGACCTATATGGAACCGCGGTGTTATTAGAAGAAGTCGGAAAGGTGATTGCGGAAGGCGGTGTCGGGGTAACGATTTCAAGCCAGTCAGGACATAGGATGAAACAACTCACACCGGAGGAAGATGAGCAGCTTGCCATAACGCCGACAGAAGAATTGTTAAATCTTGAAATTTTACAGCCGGAGAATATAACGGATACACTTCATGCTTATCAGATGGCAAAACGCTGTAACGAAAAGCGTGTCATGGCAGAATCCGTCAAATGGGGAGAAAGAGGAGCAAGACTTAATTCCATTTCTCCGGGAATCATTGTGACACCGCTTGCTACCTGCGAATTCAATGGGCCTCGTGGGGATTTCTATAAAAATATGTTTGCAAAGTGTCCGGCAGGAAGACCGGGTACGGCGGATGAGGTTGCAAACGTGGCAGAACTTCTGATGAATCCGGCAGGGGCTTTTATCACCGGGGCAGATTTCCTGATTGACGGTGGTGCAACAGCAAGTTATTTTTACGGTGCATTGAAGCCGTAAAAAAGACGAAAAGTTTTCTAAGGTTCTTCTGAAGTGTAGGATGAGAGAAAGGCAGGGTTATCATTATGGAACAGGATTTTGTAAAGAACAGCAGAAAATTNGGCTTTGGNTGTATGCGTCTGCCNATGCAGNNCGGAAANATTGACTTTGATGAATGTAANCGNATGGTAGATGCTTTTATGGAAGCGGGATTTACTTANTTTGATACGGCNAAGGGGTATCTCGGAGGNTTAAGCGAAGTCGCTGTCAGGGAGTGCGTTGTNAAGCGTTATCCGAGGGAAAGTTTTACGCTTACCGACAAGCTGACCATGAATTTTTTTGACAAAGAATCGGANATNAGAAAAGTTTTTGAAGAACAGCTNGAAACTTGTGGNGTATCTTATTTTGATTATTATCTGATGCANGCACAGGGNAAAGTAAATTATGAGAAATANAAAAAGTGTCGTGCCTATGAAGTNGCNCAGGAATTAAANGCAGAGGGAAAAATCAGACACGTTGGTCTGTCATTNCATGATAATGCGGAATATTTAGATATGATTTTGACAGAGCACCCGGAGGTTGAACTTGTACAGATACAGCTTAACTATGTGGATTATGATGATCCCGGNGTGCAGAGCCGGAAATGTCTTGAAGTTTGCGAAAAGCATAACAAGCCCGTNGTAGTCATGGAGCCTGTCAAGGGCGGGAGCCTTGTAAATCTTCCGACTGATGCCGATGAAATTTTAAAAGGTCTGAACGGTGGNAGTAATGCGAGTTACGCAATCCGCTTTGCNGCAAGCTGNAAACAGGTATTTATGGTNCTTTCGGGAATGAGCAGCTTAGANCAGATGCGNGATAATATCAGTGCCATGAAAGATTTTCAACCGNTAAATGAAACGGAGTATGNCGCCATAGAAAAGGTATGTGAAATCTTTAAGGCGCAGAATTTAATTCCGTGTACTGCCTGTCGATACTGTACAGATGGNTGTCCNCAAAAGATACTGATACCGGATTTGTTTGCGGANATGAATGCCAAGAAACAATACCAGGATTGGAATAGTGATTACTATTATANTCAGGTACATACGCAGGGGCATGGAAAGGCAAGCGATTGNATCAAGTGTGGAAAATGCGANAAGGCATGCCCGCAGCATTTAGAGATAAGAACGCTTTTAGGGCAGGTTGCAGAGGTNTTTGAACAATAGAGGCACGTTACTTCTNTGGAGTAATTGCAGCGATGTTGCCTGNGGATTAAAAGGATGTTATAATAATCGCATCTATTGAAGCTGATATANANNAGTTGAGAGGAGAGATTTTATGGGGATAAATAACGGACAGTGTGATTCGCGAACTGCCCTTACGATAAGTGAAAGAGGCCAGCAAGNNTGGCTCCATGCAAGACCTGCGGAAAGTGACGCTTGCATGGAGNNANTGAAGTCACTTGAANATTAAANCTGACACGCTTTGCGGGTTGGCTTATTGAATGAATCGCAGGTTTTGTTACTTGACTATTATGANCAAGGAGGAAGCCTGTATGGAATATGTAAATGCCAAAATACTTCTTCCCGATACATTAGTTGAAGAATTACAAAGGTATATACAAGGNGGATATATTTATATACCTGCAATTCGGGAACAACGAAAATGCTGGGGAGAATTATCCGGTTATCGGAAGGAATTACAACAAAGAAATAACAGGATTACAGATGAATACCAGAAAGGAACTTCTATTGACGATTTAGCTGATGAATATTGCCTTTCGGTTCATACGATCCGAAAAATAGTTTACCAGAGGTAATGAATGGAGCTGTTGCAAAAGTAGATGACTAATCTACCAGAGCAACAGCTCTGTTTTTATGCTCAATTAATTTAAGGTTATTGCAGGATTTCTTTATGTACAAAATATTACCGAAATGTTTGGTGTATTGAAAAGGAGGCATTCTATTCATAAGATATTTACAAAAAAGGAAAAAGGGGAATCGTAATGCCTGCTTTATTAAATACGCCGGGTATTGCTAAGCATATGAAGCAAAAGCCTGTCCACAGTGTAGGAGAAAACATTGCATATATGATATCGCTTGCATGGAGACAGCGACGTAGTGTAATTTGGCTTGCTNTTGCAATGGCTGCTGTTGCAATCCTGCTCAGTCTTACACAGCTTTTTATTGTGCCGTCTATACTCGGAGCTGTTGAAGCTANAGTTTCTATTGCAGAGCTTGCTGTTATCATACTCTTGTTTACAGGAGCATTAATATTACTCAGNGCNGCCGGTGCGTACCTTTCATCATGCTCACAGTTTGGTCGCATTGAAGTTCGNCTCNNTATNGGCTCTATGATNCAGAATAAGGCGCTGACCATGTCATATCCCGATATTGAGGATCAGAATGTCCGGAAGAAAATGGATAAAGCTTCCATGCTTGTTACCAGCAACACGGCTGCTACTGAGGCTGTCTGGACAACATTGATGAATCTGTTACAAAACGCAGTTGAATTTGTGGTGTATCTCTCGTTGCTTACTACTCTTAATCCGCTGATGATTATTGTCGTTTTGATTACTACCATTGTCAGCTTTTCAGTGAGCAATTATTTAGGTGGCTGGGGATATCGGCACAGGAATGAAGAATCGGAATATTCCCGGCGTATGAATTATCTCAGCGAAAGATCCAGAGATTATACATTGGCAAAGGATGTTCGTATTTTTGAAATGCGTGACTGGATAGAAGATGTATATAACAGCACACTGCGCTTGTATCGGAGCTTTGTCGCACGCGGGGAACGTGTCTATATTTGGGGCAATATGATAGATGTAGTGCTTACATTTATGAGAAACGGTATCGTCTATTATTTTTTGATCAGAGCTGTGCTTAAGGGCGAGATGTCCGCTGCGCAGTTTGTGTTGTACTTTAACACGGTAAATGTTTTTACAACCGGCATAGGTAAGGTTATGACTGATCTTGCAACCCTGCGAAAACAAAGCCTTGATATCTGTGCGGTACGGGAATTTCTGGATTATCCAGAAACATTTAAAATGGAGGAAGGTATTCCCATAACTCCGGATCTGAATTTTCCTTATCAGATTGAGTTACAGGATGTATCCTTTCGTTACCCGGATGCTGAGAAGAACACACTTTCTCATATTAACCTAGTAATTAAGCCGGGAGAGAAGTTAGCAATTGTTGGTCTAAACGGCGCCGGGAAAACGACACTCATTAAACTTATATGCGGCTTTCTGGATCCTACGGAAGGAAAAGTGTTGTTAAATAATACAGACATCAGAACATACAACAGGCGGGATTATTATCAGCTTTTTTCCGCAGTATTCCAGGACTTTTCGGTTCTTGATGTGACGATAGCCGAAAACATCGCGCAGACTGATGAAAATATAAATACGAAACTGATGGAGCAATGTATCAGCCAAGCCGGACTTATGGAGAAAATAGACAGACTGCCTGACGGTGTGGAGACTCACATAGGCAAGGTGTTTGAAGATGGCATTCATCTGTCGGGTGGAGAATTGCAGCGGCTAATGCTGGCCCGGGCACTGTATAAAGATGCTCCGATCATAGTACTGGATGAACCGACCTCTGCGCTTGATCCAATCGCTGAGAGCGAAATATATAACAAGTACAGTGAACTTACGGATGGCCGGATGGCTGTCTATATTTCTCATCGTCTTGCTTCCACCAGATTTTGCGACCGTATTATATTGATCGCGAAGGGGAGAATTGATGAAGAGGGGACACACGACGAGTTAATCTCCCGGAATGGGCATTATGCGGATCTCTTTGAGATTCAGAGCAGATACTATCGGGAAGGTGGAATGGAGAATGAAGCGTCGTATTATGATGAAAAAATGGAAGAAGAGTAATACAAATAAAGCTCATGGTTCTTTTAAGGAAACAGTACAGCTTACGCTGCGCGGATTTAGAGTATGGAGGGGAGAAAATCCCATGCTGCTGCTGTCCGTACTGATATGCGGGGTTACCTGTGCTCTGGCACCTTATGTAGATATTTGGCTGTTGGCTCGCCTTATCGATGAGATTGCCGGAGGGCGTGATCCACATTTGCTCACGGTATATGTACTGGCATTGATGAGCACGTCTGCGGTGCTTTCACTGCTCTGTGCAGGATTGACAAGGTGGAAGAATGTTCAGTTAGCTAGTCTCTGGCATGCGCAGAATAAAGTGTTCATGGAAAGGATGCTGTCGATGGATTTTGCGGATATGGATGACGGACATGTGCAGGAACTTCGTTCCCGGATCTGGCAAAATACAGACTCAGGGGGATGGGGACTGTATAAGCTTATCTATAGTTTTGAAGCGATTATCAGTTCTGCTATGTCCATGATCAGTGCGATCTTGTTAACTGCGTCATTGTTTATATTACCGGTCACAGCAGGAAACGGCGGGTTAATGATACTTAATCATCCTGTTTTTATTCTGCTCATTATTGCGCTCATGTTTGCCGTCACGTTTGCTGCACCCTTATTATCTGTCAAAGCGGGTTCCTACTGGGTAAAGTATGCGGATGAAAATCAATTGGGAAACCGGCTTTTCGGGTTCTGGCTTGGTAGTCTCGGAAATGACCGTGCGAAGGCGCTGGATGTACGTATCTATAGACAGGATATTCTGAGCAGAAACAATTTGAAAAAGTATAACCCGTTTATTCCCACCTCAAAGCTGGCTAAAGCGGCAAGAGGACCAATGGGAGGATATCAGGCGCTATCCGGAGCTGTGTCACAGATATTTGTAGGAGTCGCATATATCTTTGTAGCCTTAAAAGCACTGGGAGGAGCCTTTGGTGTGGGCCGGGTTGTGCAGTATGTGAGTGCCGTTATCGCATTATCCGGCGGTCTGTCCATGCTGATTGAGACGTTAGGTGATCTAAGGAATAATACTTCTTTTTTGCGTACTGTGTTTGAATTTTTAGACATGCCGAACAAGATGGAGCAAGGGGATATGGCTGTCAGCCAGAACAGTGGAAAAGGATATGAGATTGAATTTCGTAATGTATCTTTTAAGTATCCCGGTCAGGAGGATTATGCGCTTAGTAATGTATCGATAACATTTTATGCAGGGCAGAGGTTGGCTGTAGTGGGTACGAACGGAAGCGGAAAGACTACTTTTATCAAGTTGCTGTGCCGGTTGTATGATCCGACCGAAGGTGAGATATTGCTGAATGGAATCGACATACGAAAATACAATTACCACGAGTATATGCAGTTGTTTTCTGTTGTGTTTCAGGATTTCAAGCTGCTCTCTTTTGAGCTGGGTCAAAATGTTGCCGGCAGTATGAACGCAGACTTAGACAAAGCGGAACAGTGCCTTCAGAGGGCCGGTTTTGGTATACGTCTTGGTAAACTGCCGCATGGTCTTTCAACGGTCATTTATAAGGAATTTGATGAGGAAGGTGTTGATATTTCCGGAGGAGAGGCACAGAAGATTGCGTTGGCAAGAGCTCTATATAAAGATGCGCCTTTTATTATACTTGACGAGCCAACGGCAGCGCTTGATCCGATCGCAGAGTTTGAGGTATATAGCAATATGAACCAAATGATAGGGGAGAAGTCGGCCATATTCATCTCGCACCGATTGTCTTCCTGCCGTTTCTGTCATGATATCGTAGTGTTTCACGAGGGCAGACTGGTTCAGCGCGGCAGCCATGATGCATTGGTGAGCGACGAATCCGGAATGTATTACAGGCTGTGGAGTGCTCAGGCACAATATTATGAGGTGAAAGACCTATAAAACTGATTGCCATTGTTATTCAGTTTTATAGGTACGTTTTTTTAATTTCAAAAAACATTTTAATCAATTCACCATCCCCATTCATTTTGTGCTATAATTTCCCTTAAGTGTCAAATCACAATCGGAATTCGACGTGTAGCGGAAAAGAGTCTATGTAGTTGCGGAGGAAAACGAATGCCAAATATAAAGATAATGTCAGCATATGACCGGCCTGAAGAAGTCAGCATCTTATTTTCAGAATATACAAATATGCTGATTGAAAATGATCCTTCATTTCAGCAATATCTTGATGTCCAAAACTACGATGAAGAAATAGAACATTTAGAAGTAAAATATGGTGTGCCGGACGGAAGGTTATATGTAGTCTATTATGACGAGGAATTAGCGGGATGTATAGGATTAAGAAAAATTGACAAGCAAAATTGTGAAATGAAGCGCCTCTATGTAAGACCCCGATTCAGAGGGAAGAGGCTAGGAAATCTGCTGGTTGAAAAAATCATAGCGGATGCGAAAGACATTGGATATTCTTATATGTTACTGGATACGCTCCCTTTCTTACAAAGTGCAATCCATATGTATAAGAAGTGTGGATTCTATGAGATAGAAAGCTATAATGACAGTCCTATGGATACCTCTATATATATGAAACTTGACCTATAACTTCCGGTCAGACGGAATATGAACGTATTATCAAAACTATGAGACTGTAAAAACTATACATAAGGTGATAAAGATATGATCGGATTAGGCACAATAATCAATACAATCGGTATTATAGCGGGCGGCATCGCTGGGCATTTCTTCGGCAGGTACTTATCTGACCGCCATCAGGATACGCTCAATATCACGTGCGGTGTAAGCGTATTGTTTATCGGTATTGCGGGTGCTATGGAAGGAATGATGAAGGTGGAAGGGGCATCCCTTTCGGGCGGCAGATCCATGTTTGTCGTGATCTGTCTGGCATTGGGCGCGTTGATCGGTGAATCCATCAATATCGAGGGATGGTTTGAGCGGTTCGGGGAGTGGCTTAAGATCAAGACGGGCAACGCGAAAGATAAAGATTTTGTGAATGGATTTGTGACAGCCTCACTGACGGTCTGTATCGGCGCTATGGCTATTGTGGGCGCGATACAGGATGGAATTTTGGGGGATTATTCTATCTTGGCGATTAAGACGATTCTCGACCTGATCATTATCATGGTGATGACCTGTTCCATGGGAAAAGGCTGTGTGTTCTCAGCGATTCCGGTGTTTGTGTTTGAGGGCAGTATCACACTGCTTTCAAGATTTATCAAACCGATCATGACGGAAACGTCACTGGCGAATCTGTCTTTGATAGGTTCTATCTTGATCTTCTGTGTGGGATTAAATCTTGTCTGGGGTAAGAAAGTGCGTGTGGCCAATCTGCTTCCTGCGATTGTGATTGCCGTGCTTGTTGCTTTTACGCCGTGGAATTTCTAGGAGTCTGCGGAAACTAGCGAAAACGGTTAGGTTTCCGCAGGCTTCATTCTTCGGTCTATTTTCCCTATTACAACAAAATAGCTGGTGATCAGGATCGCATCCGCTCCGAGCCATGCCATGATCTCCGCATAGAAGATACCGGTTTCGCCGATGATCATCGGCAGCAGGATAGCGGTAACGGCGCGCATGATAAACTCGGCAATACCGGACATCATGGGCAGTACAGTATTCCCCATTCCCTGGATGGTGGAACGTGTCACATGCAGGATGTAGAGGATCGGCAGACAGATACTCATGACAGCGAGATAGTAGTAAGCAATCTGTAAAGTCTGGGTATATTCTTCCGGGGTTCCCGAAATAAAACAGCTTAATATGGCTTTGCCGCCAAGCAGCATAACAGCGGCAATTAAGGCGGAAGTAACCAGGGCGATCCAAACGGCAGCCCGGATACCTTTGCGGATACGGTCTGTTTTTCCGGCACCGAGATTCTGTCCCGCATATGTGACCATGGCGTATCCGTAGGATGTGGCGGCCACTTCCAATACACCGTAGAGCTTGTTGGTGGCAGTGAATCCGGCGATGAAGATAACACCGAAGCCGTTCACCACGAACTGCACGATCATGCCACCGATGGAAATGATCGCATTCTGGAAGGCCATCGGGAAGCCGAGCATAAGCAGCTTGGACGGCAAGTGGCCGCGCAGGCTGTAGTCCGAAGAGGACAGCGCCAGAATCTCGATCTTGCGAATATGGAACAGACAGTATAGTCCGGAAATCACCTGTGCGATCAGGGTAGCGATGGCAGCGCCGCTGATGCCGAATCCCAGAACCGGAACGAATAAAATGTCCAGAGCAATATTGGTGATGGCAGCAACGATCATGGCGTACAGCGGAGTCTGACCGTCTCCCAGAGAGCGCAGGATGGTTGCCAGCAGATTATATGTCATCACAACGGGTATACCCAGATACATGATCCGCAGGTACAGAAGCGAGTTGTCAATGATCGCAGAGGGCGTCTGCAAAAGCATGAGTACGGGACGGGCGATCCACTGTCCAAGTCCAAGAAGTACGATGGAAGACAGTATGGAGAGCACGACGGAACAGCCCACTGTTTTCCGCAAATCCTCATATTTAGCGGCACCGAATTCCTGCGCCATGAGGATGCCAAAACCCTGTGTGATTCCCTGAATGATGCCGAGCATAAGCCAGTTCATCCAGTCCGCGGCGCCGAGGGCCGCGAGTGCGCTTACGCCCAGAACTTTGCCGACCACCATCGTATCCACGACGGTATAGAGCTGTTGGAACACATTGCCGATCATGAGAGGCAGTGCAAATGTTAAGATGAGAGCTGACGGTTTACCGTCAGTCATATTTTTCATACGTATTGCCATAACGCGGTGACCTCACTGCTATATGAAAAAGGTTATGTTTCAAGTGACTAGGAATCCATATTATCAGATTAAGTGAGAGGATTCAAGCAAAACATTCTATAACGATAAAAACCACTTTATGTAGAATATCTATTGCATTTTTGTCATAGATGTTGTATGATAAGTTTACATAATCATATTTACATAATATGGATTTTATGTAAAAAAGCAGAAATATGCAAAGAGACGCTGCGTACAGAATAAACGTTTCAGAACGGAGGAAAATTATGAAAAAACAAATGATGGCGAAACTGTCTTTAATAGGCTGTCTTGTGATCGGAACGCTGATATTTCCCGGGAATAAAATGACGGTGCGGGCAGATGAGATCATGGCGACGGTGCAGGGAAAGGTTATGGCAGGTACGACAACAGACCTGTTGAAGCTTTCCACGAAAGAAGGAAATATGGAGATCAAGCTGGACGGCGGAACAGATGCCTCATCGTGTAAGGTTCTGCTTACGGGTAAGAGTATTAATGTTTCGGTTTCCCATGGCTCCGACGGTTATCTTCATGCGGTGAAGATAACAAGCGGCACACAGGATCCGGCAGTCACACTGGATTCTTCAACGAATGTCTATGTCACGGGAACGATAGGAACCAAATCTGATGATACGCTTCTGTATGTCAACACGGCACAGGGAGAGATGCAGATCAAATTAGATACGACCACGGACTTAAGCGGCTGTTCGGTTCTGGTTGCCGCGCATGAATATCGCATATACTGTTCCAGAGGATCTGATAGTTACATGCATGCGCTCAGCATATCTGATGCGTCAGCGGTCACAGGGCAGGGGAATACAGCCTCGGCTGCGCAGGCTACGGTGGATATGTCCCTTACACCGGCTCCGGTAACGGTGGTGAGTGCCGAGACCACTACGGTGACGGGAATGGTGGGTAAGAATACGAAGGAAGATCTGTTATGCTTATCGACGAGCAACGGAGAAATGCAGATCGTGATAGATAAGAATACAGATACCAGAAACGGCATGTTCCTTATGCCGGATGCGAAACTGACGGTTTCCGTATACAGGGGCTCGGATTCCAATATGCATGCGGCGGTGATCGTAGGATCAAAGAATACTACCCAACCGCCGGAAGTCGATACCTCTTCTCCGGCGACTGTGAGCGGAACCGTGGACAGTAGGTCGAATGAAAACATATTATATCTGAAGACTTCAGCAGGCGATATGGAGCTGAAACTGGATACGGTGCGGAGCATCACGGGCTGCAAGGCTTTCACTAAGGATAAGAAGATCACGGTGACCTGTGTGCGCGGTTCAGATGCCTATATGCACGTGCTGGATATTACGGTTTCTGCCTGACATAGTAAAATATATACTGTTGCATGATCCCGGCGGCGCTGCCATAGCGGATAAACGGATTGTGTCCGTCATAGACACCGTCGATCACCTTCCTGATCCAAGTATCAACGGGAACAAGGGCGGTGCGGTTGTAGGCGAACAGGGCAACACAGTTTGCGACCTTGTCGCCGACGCCGTGTACGGTTTTTAATAGATTGAAGAGTTGTATGTCATCACAGTCATACAGGGCATTCAGATCCAGAAGTCCGGAAGTTACCCGTCGGATGGCATCCAGAATATAGGGAGTGCGATAGCCTAATTTNCANAGNTTCAGTTCNTGGGNCGTGGCCGGTGCCATTTGCTCCGCTGTGGGAAAGAGATATACGGTTTCATATGGTGTTTCGACAGGAACACCATATTTTTCTGCAATTTTTTCTACGGAAGACCGGATGGCNGGAATGGTTTTCTGCTGGGAAATNATGAATGTGATCAATGTTTCCCAAGGGTCCTGCCGTAAAATNCGAAGTCCTGTTCCGTAATCNANGGCTGTTTTCATATAAGAGTCGCTNNTGNCGATCTGNGAGCGAAGCAGNGCGTAATCCCGATCTAAGTTAAAGTACGGNNGCCATATTTCCTGCCACNNCTCGGCGGTACAGTCAACGTCNNAGCANTGNNGGGAGAGCGGGGTAATATAGAGAATATTGCTTCCGGTGATGAAGCGGTAAATGCNGCNGTCCAGANATTTTGCACGGAANCATTGTCCGCTGTCTATGATTTTNGNAAGGTCAAAGTCGTCGGTAATTTCAATNTGCATGATNTTATCCTTTGTATGTTCTTGGCTGAAATATTATATATAATCCAGTGTACCATATAAGCNGAATGAGAGGTAGCGGAAATATATGTATTTGTCCGGGGTGTTTACTCTGGTGACACCTGTTTGCAGAGGGGAAGGTTTAGGTAGTAATNTGTGCAGGAATATGATATGTTGTAAAAAGGTAACTGTTCAGAANGTGCTTACACGAGCTATTTTTTGTGAAGAACAGGGTTTTGAGCAGTTACGTAAAAAGAGTATTTTAGTTTAATAGGTGAGGAAGATATGAAAACAGACAGTCAACAGGTTTCTAATCAGATCACGGAAGGAGTGATCTGGAAGCAGCTTCTATTTTTCTTTTTTCCGATTCTGTTCGGAACCTTTTTTCAGCANCTNTACAATACCACGGATGCGGTGATCGTAGGNCAATTTGTGGGAAAAGAGGCGCTGGCGGCAGTGGGCGGACCGGCGGCTACGCTGATCAATCTGCTGATCGGATTTTTTACCGGGCTTTCTTCCGGTGCCACCGTGATTATTTCCCAGTATTACGGCGCGAAGAAACAGGATGATGTGAAGAATACGGTACATACGGCCGTGGCGCTTTCCATTGCGGGCGGTGCCGTTATTATGATATTAGGGCTTNTTTTTTCAGGGGCTGCACTGCGGGCAATGAATACGCCGGAGGAGATTCTGTCATTATCTGTTGTATATATGCGGGTCTATTTTATGGGTGTTATTCCGTCGCTCATATACAATATGGGGTCNGGCATTTTAAGGGCGGTGGGTGATTCCAAGCGTCCCCTTTACTTTTTGATTCTGTCCTGCATTACGAATATTATATTGGATATTCTTTTCGTGCGAGTGTTAGAAATGGGAGTATTGGGCGTGGCGGCGGCTACCGCACTGTCTCAGGTGTTTAGCGCGCTCATGGTGATAATAACCCTGATGAGGACGGAGGATTCTTATAGATTATATGTGAAAGAGATCCGGTTTTCGCCGTTTCTTCTNCATAAGATTATAAGGATCGGCCTGCCGGCGGGAATACAATCTACGATGTATTCAGCCTCCAATCTGATTATCCAGTCGAGCATCAATTCTTTTGGTACGGATACGATCGCGGCATGGACGGCGTATGGTAAAATCGACGGTATTTTCTGGATGATCATGGGAGCGTACGGCGTGTCGATCACCACTTTTGCAGGACAGAACTTCGGAGCGGGCAAATATGACCGAATCAAGAAAAGCGTGCGCATCTGTCTGGGGATGGCGGCTTTTACGAGTGTGCTGCTGAGCACTATTGTGCTGACGGGAGGACGCATTTTCTTCCGGCTGTTTACGGATGATCCGGGTGTTGTCTCCATCGGATTGGGGATGATGCGGGTGATTTCACCTAGCTACGTGACCTATATCTGTATTGAGATATTAGGCGGTACGACAAGAGGATGCGGCGATGCCATNCCTCCGATGCTGATGACCTGTGTCGGTATCTGTGGGCTGCGTGTAGTATGGATTCTGACGGCGGTTCCTATGCGGCCGGAGATGTCTACGGTGGCATTCAGCTATCCCTTGACCTGGACGGCGACATCCCTCTTATTTATCATTTATTATCTGAGAGGGAACTGGCTGAAACGATGTCGGGGTGTGACATAATATGCTGTGTAATAAGCAATGATGCGGGAAGTTGTGTAGAAGATCCCGCTGAAGCTGGTAATCAAATAAAGGTGACTTTTGCAGAAAATGCCGAANAGATAGGTGCAGAGGGGAATGTGGTATCAGAAAACATTGATGATGCTGCAATATCAAATGAAACACAGAGAGTCAAAATAAGAGTTTTTGGAGTTATATTATGAATTATATAATTCGTGGATTAGATGAGCTTAGGACTGCTATTTTGATAGGCGTTCCAATTTACATTGTTTTGTTTCTTTTAATGTATATTCTTAAAAAGCGCAAAAAAATTTCATGGAAATGTGTGCCTGAGATGTTCTTTTGTGTTTACAGCGTGTTATTGATAGAATTGGTTGGTATTCAATCATTAAAATTCAGCTTTGATGGGATAATGAGCTTTAACTTAATTCCTTTTGTGGGAAGTTCATTTATTCCGGTGCTGTTAAATTTCATATTGTTTGTTCCATATGGGTTTTTACTTCCGATCGTTTTCATTTCATGTAAGTGGAATTGGAAAAAAAATTTTATGTATTGGAGCACTAACATCATTTATCATAGAAATTCTTCAACTGTTTGGTGGAAGATATGCTGAAATAGATGATTTTATTATTAACACATTAGGGGCATTGTCTGGCTACATACTTTATGCCGGTCTATTGGAATTACAAAAGAACAGGAAAAAAGCAGTCGGAATTTTACTGGCTATGACAATCGCTGTTATAGTATGTTTTTTTGGAGTTTTTCTTATTAGCGACCATTCGGAAGAGTTACCTGATGGCTTTACTGCTGTAGAAAATATGGTATCAGAAATCCGAATATATTATAGCGGTGAAAGCTGGGCAGCTGAATTAAATTCAGAGGTATATCACTGTTTTAGAATTCAAATGTCTAATTGTGGAGGGCACTTGTTGGAGATTAAAGATACTTTGGAAAATGAAGTGATAAATGATACAGATTGCTTTATTGAAATACTGTTTACACAACCTCAAAATATTTTCTTTGAAAATGCAGAGAACTTTTCTATTTCCAATGCTGATAGAGTAATATATAATTCCAACGAAAACATACTTTATTGGGGAAATTCCAACTATCAATATTATGTGGATTATACGAAATTGGATACGGAGTTAGAAGAACACAAATCTGAGATATTGGCGGGATATCAAAGGTTAGAGGAAATGATAAGACTGTCTTTTGAATAATCATAGATTTTCATTTGTCAAAATGATACATAGCTCTTAGGAGATATTTATGTAAGAGGTAACAATTATGGACAAGAAAATGGCTGTAAATGAAAAAGAGTATAAAATACTTAAGTTATTAGGAAAGGGAAAAGGTGGGTATTCTTATCTTGCAAGCGATGGAACT
The DNA here is from genome assembly GCA_014804605.1 of Lachnospiraceae bacterium. Lineage (GTDB taxonomy): Bacteria > Bacillota > Clostridia > Lachnospirales > Lachnospiraceae > UBA3282. The sequence continues at coordinate 311,841 of JAAUZM010000029.1, forward strand.
CAAAAATACGTTCTCAAGCAAATCCACCATGAACCCTGTGATTATTACCAGTTTGGGAATAAGGTTGAGGCAGAAATAAACGACTATAATCGGCTAAAAGAAATCGGGATAAAAATTCCTGTTATGATCGATGTTGATATAAAAAATGAACGCATTTTGAAAGAGTTTATTGATGGCGATACCATTTATGAATTGGTTTTGCAAGATAAGATGAAATCTGTCTATGTTGATCAGTTGCGGAGTATGTGTGTTTTGCTATATGCCGCCCATACAAATATAGATTATTTCCCGACAAACTTTGTGGTGCAGGATGGAGAAATTTATTATATTGATTTTGAGTGCAATGAATACATGGACGAATGGAACTTTGAAAATTGGGGCATTAAATACTGGTCAAAAACTCCTGAGTTCCTGCAATATGTGAAAGAACATTCATGAACTACCGCTTAATTAATTTTTACAGCGTCACAGAGGCAACTAAGATGTGAGAGTTTTAGTTGCCTCTTTTGATTAACGATGAAATGAGCCCTGTCCCATGTTTAGATACTATGAAAATACATATACAGCATATAATTGATTGGATTGTTGAATAAGAATTGGAATTTGTGAAGATTTAATTTAGGAAAAATCGTTATATATTTAGAACATAAAAATATACGAATAGATGATTGGGGGTTCTGTAATGAACCCTTTAGATGAATGTCACAAACCATTAACCAGAGATTCACTTTTATCCGGCACATTTAATTATTTTGGGAATGATACGCATATCAATCATGTAACACCAACTTCAAATTGTGGGGGTATTTGTTTTGAAAAAAATAGCATTTACAATTATAAAATTTATAGGATTTTTTCTGGGATGGGCAATATTAACTTCTATATTACCGTTATCATCTTCGGAAAATCCGGCTATTTGGAGATTGTGGGCAGAAATTATGCCACTATTTGCAATAATAGCTTTTACTCTTATTTTCTGGTTGAGTGAAAAGAAGAATGTAAGATTATATCTGTTTGATAATCCGGTCAAAGGAGCGGCATTGGGAATAGTCACAGGGATTGTATGGCTGGCAGTTCCTGTTTTGGTAATGTACATAGCAAAGATCATTCATTTTGATGGAGTAAACTCAATTGATCTATTTCCTGTCTGGGTGTTAGCGGCATTTTTAAATGTAATCATGCAGGAACTTCTTGTCCGGGGCTATCTGTATCAAATGATAAAGCATAAACACAATGTTGTTGCGGCCACGATTGTTACAACAGCGCTCTTTACAGCATTACATGGCGGGGCATTTGAAGCAGGTGTTGTTCCTGTATTAAACGTGCTTACCATGAGCCTACTTATGACGGTAATTCTTGAATACAGTGGTTCTATTATAGCGCCAACTATCATGCACTTTTTATGGAATGGAATTGGTGCATTGGTTTTAGGCGGTGTGTCGCTTGCTGATGATTATCCAAACCTGCTTATTACGACTTTCTCCGGAAATGAGATTTTATCCGGTGGAGTATGCAAAATTGAAGGAAGCATTATTGTTTTGTTCGTCAATGTGATTTTGATTGTCCTTTTTATGTTTTTAAAAAATAAGCAAATGTTTATGTTAAGGCAACCAAAAAAGTAAAAAAATAAAAAATGGTAGTCTTAACTTGAAAATAACGGATAGAGAAACATTTGAAGCAGTACAGAAATTTATCATTAATAATTTAGGTGCTGCAACCAGTATAAATGGATTGTGTGAGAGTCTGCGCAAAAAAGGAATGACCATAACGAAACCATCAGTACCAAGATATTTTCTTACAATGAGAATGGAAAGGGGAAGGGCATTGCATTCGGAACGTCAAAGGAATTGAATTTCTATTTGGTTACGTTCTACTAACATACCAATAAAAAAGAATAGAAAATGAATGACTAAATGTGCAAATACGAACCAATTTCCGCCCAAGCAACCAGGTAAAAGAGTTTTGAATGTTTTTGACAAAGACCAGTGTCCCCAACGCAGGAAATCGGATAATTCATCCATGAACGGATAAAGGCTTGCCGACAAAATGGCAAAAGTCGTTGAAAGACTCACTAATATCACAATGTTTTGATGTTGCCCTATTTTGATGGTAAGCCGTCCAATCTGATAATCCAAAAAAAGCATCACGATACCGTAGACAAGCCACATGGGCGGCATCAGCGCAAATGGCAGCAATAACCATGCACCTATCTCTGTAACCATAAGGAAAAACCACATCAGTGCCTGTATCAAAAAATAGATACTAAATGGAATGAAACTATTTAATACTCGCATTCTGTTCACCTGTTGTATTACCCAAGAAAGCCACAACTGTTAAATTTAAACTTTACTTTCATTTTGTCTACATAATGTAGAACTCATGCCAAAATTCTACTTTGTGTAGACGCAGTTGTCAAGGTGAGATTTAGCATTGTCGTACCCGACAATATCATTATTAACAGAAGTCTTGACAAACGTGTCTACACGATGTAGAATCTTGATATATTCTACATCGTGTAGACAGGAGGATAGAGTAAAAAATAAATGAGAGAAAGACATGGTAATTAGTATGGCAGAGTATAAATTAGGCGAGATAGAAATGAAATTTGCAGAGCTTATCTGGGAAAATGAGCCAATTCCATCGGGAGAGCTGGCATTTTTAAGTTTGAAAGAATTGAACTGGAAGCGGACAACCACCTATACGGTTTTAAAGAGATTATGTGACAAAGGCATCTTTAAAAACGAAAAAGGCATGGTATCTTCGTTGGTTTCCAAACAGTTATTTCAGGCAAAACAGAGCGAAGAGTTTGTGGAAGGGACTTTTGGGGGATCTCTCCCTGATTTTGTTGCAGCTTTTGTTTCACAAAAAAAACTTTCCGAAGAAGAAATAGAAGAACTGAAGCGAATTATTGAAGGAAAGTAAAAAAGATGATGGAGAAAAGGTCATGGATGACTTTATGAATGCGCTTATCAAAATGAGCCTGCGTGGAGTAGTTATTATTCTTGTTGTCCTGCTTGTCAGGATATTGTTGAAGAAATTACAAATTAGTCATAAATATATTCTTGGTCTTTGGGCAATGGCTTTCCTGTATTTCGTTTTTCCGTGGAAACTGGGTCTGCCAGTCGGATTTTGGAACAATGCAAGTATTACGAAAGAAATGAGGGTGATTTCAGAACTCCGACTGGCGGAAAACGAAAACTACGGAGAAACCCGTGGTACAGGAAATATTGTTAATCCGGTCGGTATCGCTAACAGTACTATGACAGGTACGCCTGCCGCTGCTCCAAAAGACACTGCGGGAACTGATAGTGCAATTCCTGTGGAATCGACGGGACAAAGTATGGCAGGAATGAATGAGATAAAGGATAATAGTCCGGCAAAATTTGAGACTTGGCGTATGATAGAATTGATATGGCTGGCGGGTTTCAGCTGCTTTTTCGGGTATATGCTGTATTCCTATTTTGCGTTGAAAAGAAAATTGCAGTTAAGCGTTTTATTTGAAGATAATATCTGGTGGGCAGAAAATATTGATATTCCTATGGTTTTCGGCTTGATTTATCCCCGGATTTATCTGCCGGTTTCTATGGAAGCCGAGGATCTTTCTTATGTCATTGCCCACGAAAAGGTGCATATCAAAAGAAAAGACGGGCTGTTTAAAATGTTTGCCTATGTAGTATGTCTGATTCACTGGTTCAATCCTTTTATCTGGATTGCCTATTTTCTGTTTGGAAGTGATATGGAAAAGGCATGTGATGAAGAAGTCATCCGGACTATGAGCAGGGAGAAACGGAAGGAGTACGCTTATGCACTGCTGCATATTGCCACAGAGAACGGGGCAAGAAAGAAAAGAATATTTGTTGCACCAATTAGTTTTGATGAGGGAAATGTAAAGTCAAGAATCAAAAATATCATGAAATACAAATATACGCTTTCAGGAATTGGAATCGCAGTAGTGATTGTGATTGTGGTGCTGTCTGTGATGTTTCTGACCGAAACGAAGGGGAGTAATGTGGAGGAAGATGCGAAAACGGAAGAAGTGGAGAAAGAGTTGACAGAAAGGTCGGAAGAAGAATCAGCTGATGAAAACGATGAAGAAAATGCAGGTGCAGATATGTTGTCTGGTGAGGAAACGAAAGACCTTCCGGTTTTTTATGTGGAAGATTTGAATACACTTCAAATTGGGGATAACTTTTCGCTGAAAGATTACTATATTACCAGCCGCTATACTTTCTCAAATCATTATTATATAGATGAAAATAAAGTGCTCTGGGGTATCGGAAAGAATGAATTCGGGCAGCTTGGTACAGGTACTTATGGTGAAGAGGAATACTATGAAGAACCGGTTAAGGTTGCAGAAAATATAGTTTCTGTGGATGCCTCTTGGAACGGTTATTTTTGTATCTATCTGACGGAAAGCGGAGAACTCTATGGTGTCGGTTTGAATCATTCGGAAGTGCTTCTAGGAGAAGGAAGCGAATCTCAGGTTGATTCAGATTATGATTTTCAAAAGGTCACGGAGCCGGTTCTATTAATGACAGATGTAGCTTATGCAAGAGCGGGAAGGGAATGCATCGTTGCCCTTCAAAATGATCAGACTGCTTACTGGTGGGGACAGTATGCTCCTTTAACACATACTAATGCAAGCAGTAGTTATCAGGAATACTGGAAATTGGAAGAGGATGCATCTAATCCGGTCAAAATGTTTGCCGCTGAACCCATGAAGATCATGGAACAGTGTAAATATGTCACCACAGGCGAATTTACCGGAGCCGCCATCAGCAAGTCGGGAGAATTGTATACATGGGGATTTAATATCTTTGGACAATGCGGAACACCCGTGACAGGGGATGATTTTGTTCGCACTCCCGTAAAGGTCATGGACAATGTGAAAATGGTCTGGCCTGAAAGCCTCGTCTTTAGTGATCCCATAAGCCGGTCTTTGGAGTTTGTAAGATGGGAAACGGATTATATATTTAACACTTTTGTATTAACAGAAGATAACAGCTTGCTGGCTGTTGGACTGGACATAGGTGATCAGGAGAAAGTAACCGAGGTGAACGGAGATCTTGTGGAAACCCAGACCAATCGGTACAGTGATGATTTCCTTCCTATGAAAGCAGTAGAATACTCTGTAGAAAATAATATGAAAATCTTGCGCAAGTTAGAGTTTGGCCTGTCCATAGAGGAAGTCGAGGGGATTCTAAACAGTGCTGATATGCGTACTTTTCGGGTTGATGAGAACCTTCTTTCGGCGTTGTATAGCCAGTATTTTTGTTATTTTGACGGTCAGAATAAGCTGGCTGCAATCAGGATTCAGGAGGGCGGGAGCCGGGATGGGCGATTTATGCTGGGAATGTTTTTTGCAGATTTAGAGAAAGCAGTGGAAGAGGCAGGAGGTTCTCTTACGAAAGTGGAGAGTGATATCCCATATGATGGATGGATTTATCTGGATCAGGAACAACAGATACAGTACGAGATTGCCTTGAATGAGGGAAGGGTGTCTTCTGTGGAGGAGATGGTGATAAGCGAAGATATCGGTCAGTAAAGAATGAAAATGCCAAGATATAGGAAGGAAGACAGATGGAAGTATCAAGGATGTGTTACAAAAGCAAGAGCGCTTTAACTTGAGGAGGAAATATGAAAAAGGTAAAATATGTGATGATTGTTTTATTATCCGTTATATTCACAGGATGCTCAACTGGAAATAGTGAACAGCAGGAAGACAGCGGCATACAAAGTGAAGAACAATATGCAGAAAATGGCAGTGATTACGGTATCAATGGTTCTTTTGAGTTAATAAGAGAAAAAGAAGATATTGAAGAAGATGATAATGTGGTTTATCCGAGTTATAATTCATCATGGACAGAGGAAGAAATAATAAATGCAGTCAGTGAGAGAAGCCAATATTACAGAGCCAGTGCCTATTATTCTGAAATCATTGATTATTGGGAAAACGTCAGAGAAGTAAGNGATATTTCAAACTTGATTGAACCGTTGTTTGAAACAGATAAGAAATNCTATACAAAAGAAGAATTTGAANATGAGCCAAGGTTGGTAATTCATTTAGCTAAAAATGAAATATATGCAAGACATGGTTATATATTTACCAATGAAGATTTGTATAATTATTTTATGGGGTGTATTTGGTATAGTCCAACTTGTGACGGGTCAGATTTTGATGATGATGTATTTAACGAATATGAAAAGGCTAATCTTGAAATACTGGCGGATTTAGATGTTTTATAAATATATATACGAGTTGCGAATTCATGACATTTTCTACTTTTTTTGTGACATTTATGCTTACAAACAAAATATTTTATGCTACAATAACCACAGTAGTATGAAAGGGGAAGCCCATATGTATATTAATGATCTCGGCATAGGCAGAATAAATAGTGGAAGCAGCGTAGGAAGAATTTCCGCAGTTAATAACAGGAACAATATCGCAAGAATGTCAAATGCGGCTACCGGGAAAACCTCGAGTGATTATGCCACAGTGATGAAGCAGGCAGTGGATAATCAGAAGTCTACAGTGACTCCCTCATTTTCAACGGCAGGCGATATTATTATTCAGGAAGCCTTTAAGAAGATGGAGACCGATCCGGAATGGGAAGAATCGGTGATGGGTAAAGTGAAGGATTATTATTCAGGCAGCTATGCCGCGGATAATGTACGGTCAAGTTATCTGAATCTGACGGGACAAAGCAGTCTGCAGAATTATCTGATACAGAGTCTGATCGGTGGATCGGGCAGTCTGGGTCTGGGAATGTCGGGATACGGATATTCACCCTATGGAATCAGCAGTCTGGCCTCTTCGGCTTACGGAAATGTGATGAACAATGCGCTGGGCAGCAGCTTTTTCGGAGACTGGACGTTGTAGGAAAGATAATTGATAAATTACGGCGGCTCTTCAAAAGGATTTAGGAACTGTGCGTTTTCCTGTATTCGCCGGGCGTTGTGTGGAAGTTCTCATAAAAGAGCTTGCGGAACAATTTATAGTTTGTAAAACCGTTATTTTCCAAAATTGTTTTTAACGGAAGGTCTGTCGAGACCAAATCTTTATATACATGGGAAAGCCTGATCTCATTGAGATATTCGAGGTAGGTCTTTCCCATATTTTTTTTGAAAAAATGACAGAAGTATTCTTTCTGGAAACATGCAACATTTGATATTTCGTCAAGTGATAATGCCTGGTTATAATGGCTGTTCATATAGTCCATAACCAGTTTCATTCTGTCAAAATGTTTTTTGTCTTTTCTGAGGTCTGTGTCAGGAATGGGAGTGGAGAAATTGTGGTATAACTGATAAAGCATTTCAAAAACCAGACTATTAAAACGCAAAATTCCCCCTTTAGGATTCACTTCAAAGATAATCTGCATTTCTTTGATCACTTCTATGAGTTTCAATATTTTAGTATGTATGATTGGGTTACCGGTATGGCAGTCAAAGGCAAAGCTCAAATTGTCAATGTCAGGAATATATTTCTGGAGAAGCGCATATGGAAGTTGTATTAAAACGGCGTGATTTCCATGGATTGACTTGGTAGAGTGGATGATTGAGGAGTCAATCAGAAAGACATCGCCGGGGAGCAGGAGCGTTTTCTGTGCGTTAATGGTCACACTGACCTCTCCGTCCATAATATACATAATTTCTATTGCGCTATGCCAGTGGGCGGCAACAAAGCTGCTGGAATCGTTAAACACCCAGAAAAAAATGTCAAATCCGTCCGTAATCCGGTCATTTTCGTGTGTAAAAGAATTGATGTCTGCTTTCATACTTCGCTTCTCCTCTCTCATTAAGTATATTTTATTTTCCTTAAAAAAGCAATATCGACCTATCGTAAGACAAGATACGCGCTTGTTGGGGATTATAGCGCCATGCTAAGATTGGTGCATAGGAAGGAGGAAAGCAAATGAAGCAGAAAAAAAAGGAACCGGTTGGTGTACGAATCAAATTATGGATAAAGGATTTTATGAAACAGATGCCTTTGCAGATGATGGTATTGCCGGGAATTGTGTTCATGATCATCTTTAACTATATTCCCATATATGGATTAAAGATTGCATTTCAGAATTACACGGTGGTAGATACCCTTGATTCGGCGAAATGGGTAGGAATGGAGAATTTCAGAATTATTCTTACTGACCGGTATTTTTGGGACAGCGTTTACAATACGCTGGGAATCAGCTTCTTAAAGCTGTTGTTTGGATTTATTACTCCGATTATTCTGGCTGTTATGATTTATGAGCTGAAGGATGGCATATTCAAGAAAACAGTGCAGACGATTTCCTATATGCCGCACTTTCTATCCTGGATCGTACTGGGCGGTATGTTGATCAGCTGGATGTCTACCAATGGTATGTTTAACTCTATATTAAAGACTTTAGGTTTGGTTTCGGAGGGGAGAAATATCCTCTTAGATGCAGATAAATACTGGTGGATTGCTTCACTGTCAGATGTGTGGAAGAGTATGGGATGGGGTACGATCCTGTATCTTGCGAGCATGGCAGGCATCGACCCCACTTATTATGAAGCAGCTAAGATTGACGGTGCGAGCAGAGTCAGACAGATTTGGAGTATTACGCTGCCGTTAATCAAGACGATTATTGGTCTGAATTTTATTCTTACAGTGAGTGGACTTTTGGGTTCCAACCTTGACCAGACACTTGTGCTTATGAATACACAGAACCAGCCGCGTGCAGAGGTCATCAATTCATATGTGTACCGCATGGGTATTACGCAGGGAGATTTCTCATATGCATCTGCGGCAGGGCTGGGCGTTTCCATTGTATCTGTAATATTGCTGGTTGTGGCGAATAAGTTAACAAGCAAATTGAATGAACAGTCAGTATTATAGGAGGTTGATGGGATGAAACAAAAAAGTATTCGATTAAGCGGTGACAAAGTATTTGACATTATAAACAAACTGTTATTGACACTGATTACCTGTATTATTGTGTTTCCATTGTGGAACGTTGTGGTCAACTCTTTCAGCAGCGCTACAGCGGTAGCATCGGGAAAAAGTATATTCTGGCCGGCGGAATTTTCCACGGCGAATTACAAGGCAGTATTTTCAGATACCAGTATATGGAACGCTTTTCTGATATCAGTATTAAAAACTTTAATTGGTGTTGTGTGCCATGTGTTTTTCTGTGCGATGGTTGCGTATGCCATGAGCAAGGAATATCTGAAGGGAAGGAAACTGTATACGGTGATGGGCGTCATTACGATGTTCTTCTCAGGCGGTATGATTCCTACATATTTATTAATCAAGTCATTAGGGATGTTGGATAGTTTTGCAGTGTATATTATACCGGCGCTCTTTAGCTACTATGACATGATTATCCTGATGAACTTTTTCCGGCAGCTGCCGCAGTCGCTGGAAGAATCAGCCAAAATTGACGGTGCAGGTTACTGGCGAATCTTTCTCATGATTGCCCTGCCGCTTTCAAAACCGGCGCTTGCGACAATAGCCCTCTTTCATGGCGTGTCGCAGTGGAATGATTTCATGACTGCCAAAATGTATATATTAAACGAAAAACTCTATCCACTGCAGATGAAACTCTACGAGATCATTGTTCAGTCGCAGATGTCATCCATGCAGAATCCGACAAGTGTGGAGATTACCACAACTTCAAGGGGAATACAACTTGCTACGATTGTAGTAACTACTGTGCCAATATTAATTATTTATCCGCTTCTTCAGAAACACTTTGTGTCAGGAATGATGATCGGGGCGGTAAAAGAATAAAAGTAGGAGATATTGAGAAAGGAAGGAAAAATCATGAAAAAAGGAACAAGACGTTATTTGTCAACAATTCTGGTAACGACGATGGCTGTAACAACATTGCTTTCAGGCTGCGGCAAAAACAGTGGCGGAAGCTCTGCTTCAGCAGATGGAGGGCTGCCTGAGCTTACATCAGACAGGTATGAGCTTGATGCAACGAAGCCTGCATGGCAGCTTGACAAGAAGACAGACACCACAGAACTTACATGGTACGTCAATGCGGACTGGTGGAACACGGACTGGGCGACGGATACCGTTACCAAGAAGATTAAGGAAGACCTTAACCTTGATGTGCAGTTTATAACAGGTGATGACACCAAGCTGAACACATTTTTTGCAGGAGGTAAGAAGCCCGATATTATTACGATATTTGACGCAAACTCCTCAGTGGCACAGTCGGCTGCAAACTGGGCATGGTCGTTGAATGATCTGGCGGATAAATATGATCCGTATTTCTATGAGGTGGCTTCAAAGGATACTTTTAACTGGTTCAAGCTCTCAGATGGCAAGACATATGGTTATCCGGACTACTCAAACGGACAGGAAGTATATGACAGCGGNCTGCTGAAGGCTTCAACGGCTTTTGCTATCAGAAAAGATGTGTATGAGGCGCTTGGCGAGCCGGAGATGGGAACACCGGAACAGTTTCTTACGGTACTNAGAGAGATCAAGGAGAAATATCCTGATCTGATCCCGTTNGGTTCAAATTCCATGACAGATAANNCGGGTTCACTCGGTGNAGATNTACAGAATTTCNTNGGCGTNCCNATTGANAATGNGGACGGTACATGGTATGACAGGAATATGGATGANGATTATCTTGCATGGATCAGNACATTGAGTGNAGCATANCGCGANGGNTTGATCAGTGATGACAANTTTTCNGATGATGGCACAGCNCANGAGGATAANGTAAAGANNGGNAAATATGCNTGNATCTTTATCGGAGGAACGCCACAGCGNTCNGGNCCTCTGCANGTNTGGATGAAGNNCNAATCCGGATGCGGNNTACATTGCGATNGACGGACCGCAGAGTACGGTAGGCAATGCNCCCACACTTNNNCAGGCAGGACTNTCGGGNTGGATGATCAACTATATATCAAAAGACTGTTCCGATCCGATTAAGGCAATAGAAATCTTTACATACCTGATATCTGATTACGGCGGANTGATNTGCAGATATGGCGTGGAGGGTGAGACATATACGATTAACAGTGATGGTCTCTATGAACTCCTTCCCGAAGTNAANGAAATGNAAGAAANTGACAATGATAAATTTAAAAAGGTTTACAGGCTTTCCGAGTTTATTGTTTTCGGTAATGATAAGTNTGATGCATACAGTGCAGATGTGACAGAATCCACGAAGCAGATGCAGGAATGGGGNGAAGGGAAGCTCAAACCGCAGTTTGTTATTGAGAATATTTCTCCGGATCAGGGTTCCGCGGAAGCAAGGGCGCTTAGTGCCATCGANACGAATTGGAATACGACCCTGACAAGTCTGATTCGTTCCGGAAATGATGATGAGTTTGATTCTATTCTTGCGGGACATATAGATTTCAGGGCANCAAATAGCTGGGATGATATTGTAAAGATTTATAACGAAAAAATGAGTGCTAACAGAGAAAAGTTAGGAGAGTAAAAAGGGTGGGAGAGTATGGGGAAGCTATACTCTCCCCTTTTTTCGTTTCCCGGAACAGAAGAAGGAAAAGAAAATTTGTGCAGGATGATAGATACTTATCATCAGGAGGAGGTTTGATTATGAAGTGTTATATTTCAGATAAGGATGTTCAGTTTCAGGAAACAGAAGTTAAATTTGTAAAGGGCAGTGGTGGGGAGATGCAGCAGGTGCATGTATATCCTGAAGTTTCTTATCAGAAGATATTAGGCATCGGAGGTGCATTTACGGAGGCTGCCGCTTATACATATTCCAAGATGAGTCATGAAAAACAGCAGCAGCTTCTGGATTTATATTTCGGGAGCAGCAATAATCATTATAATTTTTGCAGGCTGCATATCCAAAGCTGTGATTTCGCACTGGGAAATTACGCTTATGTAGAAGATGCACAGGATAAAGATTTAAACAGTTTTTCCATAGACAGGGACAGGAAATATATTATTCCGTTTATCAAGGCTGCGTTGGATAAAGATAAAGATATTTGCTTTTTAGCATCTCCGTGGAGTCCGCCGGCGTTTATGAAGACTAACGGTGAAATGAACCATGGTGGGAAACTCAAGAGAGAATATTATCAGATGTGGGCAGATATGGTTGCGCGATATGTCAGTGCCTATGAGAAGGAAGGAATTCCGATTCAGAGGCTTACTGTTCAAAATGAGCCGGCGGCAGTTCAGACTTGGGATTCTTGTGTTTTTACGGGAGCAGAGGAGGCAGAGTATGCCGTCAGATATCTGAGGACTGCACTGGACAATGCAGGGCATGCCAATGTGAAAATTAACGTGTGGGATCATAATAAAGAAATCATTTTGGAACGTACAGCGGAAAGCTTTGGCGTGGAGGGGGCACGGGAAGCNATCGATGGCATAGCGTTCCACTGGTATACGGGAGACCATTTTGAGGCTCTGGCGGAGGTGCGCAGAAGATATCCGGACAAAGAACTGATTTTTACAGAGGGNTGTGTGGAATATTCACGTTTTGCAACAGACAATCAGGTACGTCATGCCGAGATGTATGCGCATGATATGATAGGGGATTTCAATGCCGGTATGAATGGGTTTATAGACTGGAATCTGATACTTGATAAGCAGGGTGGTCCAAATCATGTAGGTAATTACTGCGATGCGCCGATTATGTGTGATGTTGATACAGACACAATCAACGTGAAACTCTCCTATTATTATATCGGACATTTCAGCCGGTTTATCCGTCCGGGTGCAAAGAGGATCCTGGTGTCAAAGTATTCTCCTGATATAGAGGCGACAGCTTTTGAGAATGAAGATGGCACTAAGGTCTTGGTGTTGCTCAACCGTTCGGAAAATGATATTGCATTTGTGTTGAATGCAGATGGGAAAAACAGCGGTAAAATGGAGATCGGAAAACACTCCATTATGACTTGCTGTTGGGAGTAAGCTATGCGTATCGATTTAAAGAAAATCAAGAGAGTGGGAATACTGATGGTAATGACAGCATTGATGGTGAGCGGCTGCGGTATAGGAAATCAAAATAAGCAATTTTTGAAAGTGAGTGACGGACAGCTTGTGGACGGCAAGGGTGAGTCCGTAGTATTACGAGGTGTGAACCTTGGCGGCTGGATGATACAGGAAAGCTGGATGTGTCCTGTCAACGGTGAGGACAGGAAATGGGCAAACCTTGACACACTGGAACTTCTGGAGAGCAGATTTACCGATGAGGAAGTGCAGAAACTGCTGGATACTTATCAGGATAACTGGATAACGGAAGCGGATATCGAAAACATAGCAAATCTGGGATGTAATGTTGTGAGGGTGCCGTTTTGGTATCGCAATTTCATGAAGGATGAGCAGGGAACATGGATCACAGAGGATTTGGATGATAATCCGGGAGTGAAGCGGTTAGACTGGATTATCGATATGGCTGAGAAATATGACATGTATGTCATTCTGGATATGCATGGCTGTCCCGGAGGGCAGAGTATGGATCATTGCTGTGGGACGCTCTGCGAGAACAGGCTGTATACAGATGAACAGTGTCAGCAGACCATGGAGACACTGTGGGTGGCGCTTGCAGAGAGATATTGTGATAATGCAACGGTTGCTGCATACGATATCATGAATGAACCGCAGAATAACAGCGGATATGAAGGGATAAACAGCTATGATCCATGGGAAAGTACGTCTTGGGAGCTTAGCAATGAAGTGTATGACAGGATGGTGAAAGCGATACGGACCGTTGACACGAATCATGTCATAACGGTAGAGGGAATCTGGCGTGTGTCAAATCTGCCGGATCCGGCACAGATGGGCTGGACAAATATGATGTATCAGCTTCATCTGTATGATGATGAGGATGGATTCAGGACATGGGCGGCAGATTTGGCTGTTACAGCAAAGGAATATGATGTGGCGGCGTATGTGGGAGAGTTCCAGAATATGTTAGGGCTGGGCATCTGCAACGAGTATGGTATCAGTTGGACGACATGGACATATAAGGGCACCAATAAGGATGTAGGGACGTTTTTCTGGTATTATGGTGAGCCGGAGAAAGCTGACTGTGCCAATGATTCTTACGAAGAACTTTTGAGAAAGTGGGGTGAACCAATCCGGACGGAATGGTTTGAGGAAAAAGAGTACATAACAGAGTTGATTGCGCTAAAGACAGGATAAATTCCTTAGCCTGTATGATAGCAGGAGTAGATCAGGTCGAAAGCCTGATTTTCTCACGCNTTGATCTGAATNCGCTTTTTTTGACCGGTCATGGTAAATNAATGAAAGGAANCACNTCGTGGCAGATGTACGCGGGGTGTTTTTTTGCGATATTTTCTTAGGGTTGCACCTTTTGTGTGTTTCGGATAAAATGTAAATATAACACAAATTAGCCGAAGAGTTAATACGCGGAGTGCAGGAGTCATTGGCAGGAGAGATTTGATATGGGGTTTTTTAGTCAGGCAGGAAAGAAAAAGAAGAAAGAACAGACCGATCATACGGAAAAAGTTCAGATAGCGGAGACGGAACAGACATCTTCTGGGAACGACGAGTTGGAAAAAACCATGTTTCTTTCGCCGGAGGAACGATACATTTCCGAAGGTAAGAACGGGCAGGGCACNTCGGAGGAAGAAACGCTGCCCGGNGATTCCAATGAGAAAACNGTTCAGGAGAATTCGAACATTATAAACGGTTCGGATTATCTCTTGCGCATCAATGAGACACGAATGGAGGTTCTGCTCACTCTATATCGCACCTTTTCGCTGGAGGAGCTTAATAGTCTGTTAAGAGAGAACGGAATTGTCTTTGGTATCAGAGAAAAAACACTCAGCGAGCTTGCTCAGGGGAAGAAGAATTATGAGGAGACCGTGGTTGCNACCGGTACTGCNGCAAAGGACGGNNGCGANGGCTATTTTGANTATCATTTTAATCCGAATCCNGCAACGAAGCCGATTATTCTGNCNGATGGNACGGTAGATTATAATGTACTGGGTAAGATAGAGCTTGTGACAGAAGGACAGCTTCTNGTCACCTATCATCCGGCGCTGCCGTACGTAACCGGCAGNGATGTTCTGGGGAATACCATTGAAGCTTATGAGGGAAAGGAATTAGCGCCGTTACAGTGTAAACGTTGTGAGCCGGATGAAAGCGGCAGTAAGTATTATGCCAGCACTGAGGGAAATGTCACGGTGTCGGGAGGGCGTCTGACTGTAACACCGATCTATGTGGTTAAAGGTAATCTGGATGCCGCTACCGGGAATGTGGATTTTCATGGGGACGTGCTGATACAGGGCAACGTATTCGCCGGTGTTACAGTGAAAACAACCGGCAACATTACCGTAAACGGACATGTGGAAACAGCGAGCCTTTTTGCGGGAAAGGATGTTATCTTAAAAAACGGAATGCAGGGTTCGGGCAATGGCATCATTCGTGCAGGCGGTAATGTTATGGCACGTTTTTTAGAGCAGACGCAGGTCTATGCCGGAAATGAGATCAACACGGGAGCCTTAATGAATTGTGAAGTGGAAGCGGGACAGAACGTGGTGATCGCCGGCAGCCGGGGCAACATCATCGGCGGTACTGTTACGGCGGTGGAACAGATTTCGGCGGCTTCCATCGGAAACCGTGCCGGAGTAACGACNNTGCTGNTTATCGGTTTGGATTGTGAATTCAAACAAAAGATGGGNGANATTGATCGTCTGGTNGAAGAATATCAGAATAACATGGAAGAGGCCGAGNGNGCNCTGGATCTTATTGCATGGCAGCTAAAGACACAACCTATGACCCCTGAACGGAATCAGGAAAAAGCGGAGCAGATGCGCAGAAAGATNAACTATCAGCTNAANCTAAANGAAATTACTACGAAGCGGGAGCAGTTGATCGATATCAATCGGCGTTCTGCGGAGGGAAAAGTTGTTGTCACCGGGACTGCCAATGCGGGATGTGTTATTATCATAAACGGTGTGCGAGAGGAGCTGCATTCCGGGTATCGGGATGTCACCTTTAAAAAGGGCAGAAAGGAAATACGGATCGTATCGAATAGACAGTAAAGGATAAGAGTATTGTTATTGTAAGTCATAAGGAATAGTCTGAATGAGAGAACAAATTATATCGCTGTGTTTCTTCATATTTTGGGTCGCTTTACTCATTCAGCATGTGATCCAGGATAAAAAGATCTACGAAAAAGTAGATGGGGTAGAAAGCATAGACGGCATAACATATCTGATTAAGGATACGGATGTCAGTTATATAATGTATAAGTTAAATTCTACTATCATCAGTCAGAACATAAAAGAAAAAGAATTTGAAGTCGTTAATGAAAGTGAAGGAATTCTTACATTTGGCGGTGTAAATTATTCTTTAAATCTGAAGGGAAGCGAGAGTGATATGAACATTGGCGCAGCATATAGGATAAGGTGCGTACAGTGGGCAAATGATGTTTACATGAAAGTTTCCTTTGAAAAGAGAGACTGGAAATGGTGGTCGCCAACCACAGAAAAACCCGGCATTGCGTTAAATCAGGCATATCATCGGTTTTTTAAAGAGGTGTTTGATGTACAGGTCGTAGAGTTAGGACGAAGCTAAAAGAGGAAATGGCACAAAGGGATAAACAAGAGAAAAGGAGCTGTGAGGCTCCTTTTGGTATTTTTATGCAATTCATATATCAAACCGGACATCTGCCATCATACCTATTGTAGCAATATAGTGAGATAGGTATGAATCCCAAGATGTTCCAATAGTACCTGATGTGCACAGCGGTATCGGAGTCTCGCTAAAACCTATACGCCTCTTAGGCTGTGAGATGTGACGGATGAACTGAAACGGATGGAGAGTTTGTGAACCATGCTTTGGGAGTGGTGGAGACTTACATTAAGACCGTGGACACCTTATATCTTCTATGATAAAATATGTGTTACTAAATAGTAATATTTGGAGGTTTATATGGCTGAAAAATGTATTTGTTGTGGTAAAAAGATTGGATTACTAAATGGATCTCATTTAAATAATCAAGTTTGTGACAGCTGTTATTTCCCTATTGGTGGATTTTTAAGTGCTATAAAAGAAAGTTATGATATGCAGACAATCGAAAATAATTACAACCAATTCATGTATAAAGTTCAATCATCTGCATATTGTGAAGTCGGAAAAGAATATCTTATGAAAGTGGCTGATAAGTTTGTAGAAAATAATAAAGCTGCTATACAAATAAAAATTAGAAATAAACAATTAAAAGAAGGTTTTCTTGTGACAACTAGCAACAAATTTGAAAAATATGAAATAATCAAATATTATGGGATTGCATCTGGAAGTACTGTCTTGGGAACAGGTATATTTTCAGAACTCAATGCAGTTGGAAGTGACTTCTTTGGAACCGAAAGTAATGCCTTTGCTGATAAGCTTGATCAAGCAAGAACTAGTTCTATAAACAAAATGATTGATAAAGCAATTAGTCAAGGTGGTAATGCCTTGATTGGGGTTTCATTTGACTATATTAATTTTACCTCTAATATGATTGGAGTAGTTGCCAATGGGACAGTAGTTGAAATAGTTGAACAAACAGTATAAATACATTAATGTAACAATTGTGGAATGTTCCATGGAGGGATAAGGGTCTTTTTCAACTCTCTTTCATTGAGAGTTATTGCCAATTTTTGATATTCATACACGCAAATATAAGCCCGGTTTTTAATCCCATTCGGGATTTGCATTTCATAGATGTATAACGGAATTCATGGTTCTCCTTTATAGTCCCAAAGATCCTTGCTATTGTTTCTTTTCTTCTGTCATATAATTTTTTCACGCTCACCGTATAGATAAAAAATATTATTCTTCTTGACGTACTGATATTTACATAAAATGATTGAAATAAATAGCATATCGTGATAAAATCAAAACAAAAATTTTGAAAATAGTACAATATGTTTTAAAAATAAATCATATTATACAAATATTAAAACAGATGGTATCTTTATATGAAACACTATGAAAAATTACTTCAAAAGGGATGTTTTAGTCGGGAAGAACTAATAGAACTTGTGGGAACTCCTGCGGCCGCGAAAATGGTTATCTATGAATATCAAAGAAAAGGATATATCGAAAGAGTGAAACGGGATTTCTATGTGGTTATCAGCATGGAAACAAAGCAGCCTATACTTTCACGATATCAGATAGGCGCTAATCTTTTTCCGGATGCCTGCATATCACATCATAGCGCATTTGAAGTATTCGGATATGGAAGTCAGGTGTTCTATGAATGCTATGTGGCGACAGATAGCCGGTTTATTGATTTTGAATATGATGGTGTAACATATCATCGTGTAGAAAGAAAAGCGGATATTGAGGTGATTCAGAAGGGAAATGTGAGAGTGACTGCTATTGAGCAGACTGTAGTAGACAGCATACGTGATTTTGAGAAAATAGCTGGATTAGAGGAAGTGATACGCTGTCTTATGTTGGTGCCGGGATTAAATGAAGAAAAAGTTCTTGCAAGTCTTAAGCGAAATAAAAATGGTTTTCTGTATCAAAAGTGTGGTTATCTGTTTGAACAGTTAAAAGATGAATTTGGATTTTCAGATAAGTTTTTTGAAGAATGTCAGCAGTATTCTTCGGGAGCGAAGCGTTATCTTATGAAGGAAGCAGGGGAGAATGTATTTCAAGAAAAATGGAAGCTATATACACCCCCATCTTTAAATCAACTGATCGATAAAGGCGTGATCGACTATGATGCAATTGGATAGAATGACCTTGGGCAGAGCAGCGAAGGAAATGGGATTTGTGAGAGATACTTTTGAAAAAGTCTGTCGTCTGGCTGATGTGTTGAAATTTATGGAGGAAGATGAACTGTTGGCAAAGAGTATTGCTTTAAAAGGCGGTACTGCCATTAACCTTACTATTTTTGATTTGCCGAGACTTTCCATAGATATTGATTTGGATTATTGTAAAAGTATCGAAAGAGAGGAAATGTTGGTTGATAGGAAGATAATTACAGATAAAATCAGTAAATATATGGTGGCGAATGGATATACTTTGAGTCGAAAATCCAAAGCATATCACGCCTTGGATTCATTTGTTTATGAATATATAAATTCCGGCGGAGTAAGGGACAACCTTAAAATTGAGATTAACTATATGCTTCGTTGCCATGTGCTTGCGGTGGCAAGAAGAGAAGTAAAGCTTCCTTGGAATCAGGACAGTCTTACAGTGCTGTCGGTTGCTCCACTTGAGATATTTGCATCAAAGACAGTAGCGTTATTGACAAGAACTGCACCAAGGGACTTATATGATATGCACAATATGGTCAAATATGGGATTTTTGATGAGAGTGAGGAAGATATGTTTCGCAAATGTGCAGTGTTCTACAGTGCAATCGGAGCTGAGAGACCGCCCGAAAAATTTGAGTTGGATCATGTCGGAAAGGTTTCTGCACAACAAATTAAAAGAGACTTAAATCCGGTACTGCGCAAAGGTCAAAAATTTGATTTGGAAACGGCACAAAAGGAAGTGAAAGACTATTTGGCGGCAATAATGGTGCCAACAGCAGAAGAAGAAAAATTCTGGGCAGCGTTTGCTGAGGGAAAGTATTGTCCTGAGCTGGTATTTGGAGAAAGACCGGAATTGCAGAATATATTAAAGCAGCCTATGGCGTTGTGGAAATGTAGGAGTGATGGGAAATTTACAGGCGAAACTATATTAAATCAATAATGCAAATAATAGCAAAAGGGATATTCCGCTTCATTACTTTGGAATATCCCTTGATTATTAATTATGTTATTTTGATTCGAGGATTGGATTATACCATTCATTCTATGCGTTCATCAAATGGGGTATGAGCAAGATTCCTTGAAAGTAGATTTCTGATGTACTATAATAGATGCATATTACTTTATCTGCTTGAATCAGAATATCAACAGACGCTTTAATCATTACTTTTTTTGGAGATATAAATCATGGAAAAAAGGACAACACGTTTTCTGAATATAGCCCTTGTTCTTGTATCGCTTTTCTGCATATTTATACTTATCATTCAGGCCATCTGTGTGAACCTTATGGGAGAAGATGCGATCAGGCAGCTGGGTATCTTTTACATGTCAGGAATCAGCGAGCAGGTATCGTCCCATTTCGGAACTACCATCGAGCTTCGTCTGTCACAGGTAGAATCGCTTGTAGATTCCGTTCCGCCCGGACGCGTTACAGGAGAAAGCGCCATGCGGATAGGGCTGAGCTATAATGCTCGTTCCGTAGGATTCGAATATCTGGCCCTTTATACGGAGGATGGGAACTTTCATATGATCTATGGTTCCCAGGTGACGGCAGATGTTCCGGAGGATCTGCACCGCTCTGTTCAAGGAGGCAGGTATAATGTCTGTGCAGGAAAGGATGCGGCGGGAACTCCCGTTGTTTTAATGGGTGTACCGGCTGTTTATCCCGTGGGAGACGGCAATACGAGCATTGCGCTGGTTGCGGGAATGCCCAGCCAATATCTCAGTGATAGATTGGAAACCAATATTCAAGGCAGTATCATGGAATATTCGATCATTCGCAAGGACGGCAGTTATGTTTTGAATAACCATGCCGTAGAGGAAACAAATTATTTCAATCGGGTTGAAAGAATTTATGAAACCTGCAATGGAAAAGAACCGGACCAATATGCGGAAGAACTTCGTGACGCGATGGAGGATGGCAGGGATTATACCAGTGAAGTCCTGATTTCAGGTGAATCTTGGAATGTTTATTGTGCCAGTCTTCCCAATTCAGAGTGGTGCCTGCTTTTGAAAATTTCTCATAATACGCTGAATGAGACGGTAAATCTTCTTCAGAGAAAATGGGGCTATGTTTCCGTTGGAGGCGGCTGTCTGATTATCTGTGCGCTGCTTCTTGTCTTTCTGGGATACTACCGTCTGACCAAAATGCATATGAAGGCATTGGAGGAAGCAAGGGCAACAGCGGAGCAGGCAATGCTGTCAGCAGAGCGCTCTAACAAGGTGAAAAATGAATTCCTCTCCAATATGAGCCATGATATCCGCACACCAATGAACGGCATTATGGGTATGACATCGATCGCCATCGGCAGTCTGGATAATCCGCCCCGTGTGCGTTCCTGCTTGAAAAAGATACATATATCCAGCCGACATTTGCTGGGCTTGATCAACGATATGCTTGATATGTCTAAAATAGAGAACGGGAAGCTGGCATTAAACATGGAGCCGCTTTGTATTCGCGATATTATGCAGAATATTGAGACAATCATCCAGCCGCAGATACAGGAGAAAAAACAGAATTTCAATATTTATATACATGATATCTATCATGAAAATGTTTGTTCGGACAGAGTCCGCTTAAGCCAGATTCTTTTGAACATTATCGGAAATGCGGTTAAGTTCACCCCGGAAGGCGGCACTATTGAGCTTGACCTATATGAAGAGGCTTCTCCGAAAGGAAATGATTATATCCGTTCCCATTTGCATGTCAGGGATGACGGCATTGGTATGTCTGTAGAATTTCAGGATAAAATATTTGACGCATTTGCCAGAGAAGATAACGCTCGTGTGGATAAAACAGACGGAGCCGGAATGGGCCTGACCATTACTAAGCATATTGTAGACGCAATGGAGGGTACCATCACCGTAGAGAGTGAGCAGGGTAAAGGAAGTCATTTTCATATTATTCTGGATATGGAAAAAACAGTGCATCAGGAGAAAGAGCTGCTTTTGCCTAAGCAGAATGTCCTGATTATTGATGACGATGAAAAGGCAGGCAATCTCGCTGTCGAATCATTAGAATCCATCGGGCTTAATGCACAGGCGGTAACAGATGTCAAACAGGCTTTCTATTTAATGGAAGAGCGCAGCGGTATAAATGAGAACTATCACATGATTTTACTGGATTGGGATATAGAGGAACAGGATTGGATCGAGGCTGCCGAGGAGCTGGCCAGACGTTTCGGAAAGGACCTGCCCGTCATAATTATCACGGACGGCGAATGGGATGAAGTGGAGGTAAAAACCGAGAATGCTAATATTTGTGGGTTTATTTCAAAACCCCTGTTCCGTTCCAGTCTTTATTATGGCCTGCGCCGGTTCATAGAAGTGGAAGATGTGCAGCAGGAACAGAAAGAACAATCCGGCGATGGATTAGAGGGCAGACGTATCCTCGTAGCGGAAGATAACGAATTGAACTGGGAAATTGCAAATGAAATACTTCGCGAATTTGGATTGGAAACAGAGTGGGCGGAAAACGGGAAGATCTGTGTGGAGCTGTTTGACCGGTCTGCTCCGGGATGGTATGACGCTATATTGATGGATCTTCGAATGCCTGTTATGACAGGTTTTGAAGCGGCGGCGGCAATACGAAAGCTGAAACGGGAAGATGCACAGACCATTCCGATTATTGCAGCCAGTGCAGATGCGTTTGATGATGATAAGCAAAGATGTCTTGACAGTGGTATGAATGCCCATATGGCAAAACCTTTAGAAGCACCGGAACTCTTATCACTGTTAGGACAGTATATTCATTGAGAATAGATTGAAAAATCAGAGATTTTTCAATCGCAAAAATGAATGGAAAGGGAAATTTTTTGCTATGAAAAAAATATATGCTTTGATAAGCGTTCTGTTGTCAGCTGTTCTTTTGTCTTCCTGCGGCGGTAAAAAACCGGATATCGAATCGGAGATTGATAGCGCCAGCATGGAAGATACGGAACTGACCTTATGGACTTTTCCGGTAGGCAACTGGGGAAATCCTACGGCGGTAGGCAGCATGCTGGCCGATTTTCATAAGGCATATCCTGACATCCATGTTACTGTGGAATATCTGAATTACGATAACGGAGATGAAAGAATCAATCAGGCAGCTGCAGACGGATGTATGCCGGATCTGGTTCTGGAAGGGCCGGAACGTCTTGTGGCAGGCTGGGGTGAAAATGGATGGATGGTTGATCTGTCCGAACTGTGGGAATCTGATGCAGCCGATGCAATATATGATAATGTAAGAGAAGCCTGCCATCACAGAAACGGGGAGTATTATGTATTTCCGATCTGTATGTCNGCACANTGTATGGCTATCAATTATGATATGTTTAAAGAGGCAGGAGCNCTTCAGTACATTGATGAAGAAACNCACACNTGGNCNACNGANGATTTTATCGAAGCGGTTCANACTTTGAATNCNTATNNNGNTGNTCANGNNNAGAATANAANTGCNGGNNTNNTATACTGNAAAAANCAAAGCGGCGATCAGGGNACNCGCGCCTTGGTGAACAATCTGTATGGCGGCTCNTTTACCGATGCTGAACANACATTTTATACNGTTGANAGNGAAGAAAANANNAAAGCNCTNCAGCTTCTTTATGATTTAGANGGTNTCACTNTTGANCCNTCTNNTNCCTCNNNGGANGCAATTNATCTGTTCTGCAAAAAAGAAACNGCNATGTGTTTCTGCTGGAATGTNTCTNTNGAAGTGCANCAGACTATCAACNANCCGGANNTGGATTTTGAAGTTTTTCCGATGGCTTTTCCGACCAGNGAAGATACACCNNAGCTTCANGGTGGNATCTGGGGNTTTGGNATTTTTGACAATGGCAGTGAAGAACGGATNACGGCAGCNAAAACNTTTATCCGCTATATGACAGAAAATGANGTTNCGTANACCAGNGCAGTAAGGGCTTCTTCCTACTGGCCGGTGCGGGANATGGGNAATATATATGAAAATGATATGCTTATGACGGAATACAGCATTTTTATGCCATANATGGGCGATTATTATCAGATTACTCCCGAATGGTCTGAGGCGCGTACCGCATGGTGGCAGNTGCTGTCGAAGATTGGAGACGGGACCGATATTNCGGNGGCGGTAAAAGANTTTCCTTCTCCNGANTAAGNGTTNANAACAAATNTATATAAGCACTTTTAATAAGCNTTATGTAAGCAATGGATAAGTTATATTTTTTATAGANAAGGAGTCAGTTTATGTCNGCGTTAGAAGAGATTCGCAATCGTTTTAAAAANGANCANTTTGCTANGGAGNCCACAGGTATCGTCATTGACTTGGCGGAGCCCGGNAAGGCGGTATGCTCTATGGTCTTAGAGGAACGGCATATGAATGAAAATAACGTGCCGATGGGCGGNGCNGTTTTTACACTGGCGGATTTTGCCTGCGCCATTGCGGCCAACGGGTATTCCGAGAGAAAGACNGTCAGNCAGAATGTTTCCATTACTTTCCTTTCNCCGGCAAAAGGGAAACGCCTNATCGCAGAGGCNTCCTGNTTGAGGGAAGGGCGAACCACCGCANTATATACGGCNGATGTAANGGATGAGCTGGGCACTTATGTGGCTCATGCCGTTTTGAATGGCTATGCTATTAACTAGAAGATACAAGAAGGAGGAACCATATCATGGTAATTACGGAGCTTTTGGAGCGGAACGCACGTCTCTACGGTTCGGATACGGCGCTTGTGGAGCTGAATCCNTCCTCGGAACGTGACAGNGCNGTGACATGGCGGGAGGCGAGCCTGATTGAGAGCGCGGGAAACGGAGCACCTTANCGTCGGGANCTAAGCTGGGCGGATTTTGACAGNCGTGCNAACCGTTTTGCGAATCTGCTCCTTAGCCGCGGTTTGNAGCGGGAGACGAANGTGGGCATTCTGATGATGAATTGTCTGGAATGGCTGCCNATNTATTTCGGTATACTGAAGGCGGGCGGAGTAGCCGTACCNTTGAATTTCCGTTATTCCGCGGAGGAAATCAAGTATTGTCTGGAACTNGCAGATGTGGAGGTTCTGGTTTTCGGACCNGAGTTTATCAGNCGTATGGATGTGATCGCAGAGGATCTGCCNGGTGTCAGGATGATGTTTTTCCCNGGAAAAGAAGGTCCTTCCTATACAGAGGATTTCTTAAAACTGATGGGATTCTGTTCTTCCAGTGCACCGCCGATTGCTTTGAGTGAGACGGACTATGCGGCAATNTATTTCTCGTCAGGGACCACCGGCTTCCCGAAAGCNATTCTGCACAATCATCTGTCACTCTTTTCGTCCTGTGAGACGGANCANAATCATCACGGGCAGACAAGAGAGGACGTTTTTTTGTGCATNCCGCCGCTATATCATACCGGAGCAAAAATGCACTGGTTNGGCTCTCTGATTTCAGCNGGAAGAGCAGTGCTNCTTCGGGGTGTGAAACCGGAGTGGATTCTCAGGGCGGTCACGGAAGAAAAATGTACNATNGTNTGGCTGCTGGTACCATGGGCNCAGGATTTATTAGATGCCATNGANTCCGGNCAGGTGGATATGGAGCATTATCTGCTGGAGCAGTGGNGGCTNATGCATATCGGAGCCCAGCCTGTTCCGCCGAGNTTGATTCAGCGNTGGAAGAAGCATTTTCCNCATCATCAGTACGATACAAANTATGGNCTTAGCGAATCNATAGGACCCGGCTGTGTNCANCTGGGTGTGGAAAATATACATAAGGTGGGAGCCATCGGAAAACCGGGCTATCGCTGGGAGGCGAAGATTGTGGACGAGCAGGGGAAAGAGGTCGCNCAGGGAGAGGTCGGTGAACTCATTGTCCACGGNCGGGGNGTTATGCTTTGTTATTACAAGAATCCCGAAGCTACCGANGAGGTTTTAAAAGNCGNCTGGCTCTATACGGGAGANATGGCACGNATGGANGANGATGGATTTATCTATCTGGTGGATCGGAAGAAGGATGTCATTATCTCNGGAGGCGAGAATCTCTATCCGGTACAGATAGAGGATTTCCTGCGCCGAAACGAAAAGATNAAGGATGTGGCTGTCATTGGNCTGCCGGANNCCAGNCTNGGNGAAATCGCGGCGGCGGTNATAGAACTTAAGGAGGGCGTTTCCTGTACGGAGGAGGAAATNATGAATTTCTGNGAGGAACTTCCCAGATATAAACGTCCNNGAAAGCTNATCTTTGNAAANGTTCCGAGAAACCCTACGGGGAANATTGAGAAACCNNTTCTAAGAGAACGATACTGTCATGGCAGTCTCGTGGAAGTACAGATTAAAAACTAAGGGAGAAAACAGANATGGATCTTTTTATCAAGCTTCTTATGCTGATTATATTTTTCGGAGTAATGATTGGAATCGGGCTTTANTGNCGCCGNCATGCTACTGATGTAAACGGGTTTGTGTTAGGAGGAAGGAGCGTAGGTCCNTGGCTTACCGCNTTTGCTTACGGAACCAGTTATTTCTCGGCAGTGGTCTTTGTAGGTTATGCGGGACAGTTTGGATGGAAATACGGAATTGCGGCCACATGGGCAGGGCTGGGGAATGCTTTCATAGGCTCTCTTCTGGCGTGGGCTGTGCTGGGACGTCGTACCCGTATTATGACACAGCATCTGGACAGTGCTACCATGCCGGAATTTTTCGGATATCGTTTTGAGAGTAAACCGTTAAAACTGGCAGCTTCGGCGATTATTTTTATCTTCTTGATTCCTTATACAGCAAGTCTTTACAATGGGTTGAGCCGCCTGTTTGGTATGGCATTTGATATTGATTATAGCGTGTGTGTAATAGCTATGGCAGTGCTTACCGGAATTTATGTCATAGCCGGCGGCTATATGGCTACCGCTATTAACGATTTTATTCAGGGAATCATCATGATCTTTGGTATTATTGCCGTGATTGTTGCAGTGTTAAACAGTCAGGGAGGTTTCCTTGCATCACTTAATGCACTGTCTGCAGTGAGTGATGAGACAGTTTCTACAGCGCCGGGCGTTTTCAATTCTTTCTTCGGACCGGACCCAGCAGGGCTTTTAGGCGTGGTGATACTCACCAGTCTCGGAACNTGGGGNCTTCCGCAGATGGTACAGAAATTTTATGCCATCAAGAGCGAGAGCGCAATCAATAAGGGTATGGTTATATCCACTGTATTTGCAACTATTGTCTCCGGCGGATGTTATTTTTTGGGCGGATTCGGGCGTCTTTTCAGTGACAGGATTGATATTGCGGCGAACGGCTATGATTCGGTAGTGCCTACCATGTTGTCAGGACTTCCGACGATCTTGATTGCTGTGGTGGTTATTTTGGTGCTTTCAGCTTCAATGTCCACGCTTTCCTCGCTGGTATTGGCATCAAGCTCCACTTTGACGCTGGACTTTATTAAAGGTAATATTATAAAAGAGATGGATGAGAAGAAACAGGTCAAATGGATGCGGGCTCTTCTGGTAGTGTTTATTGCGATTTCAGTTGTGATTGCGCTTATCCAGTACCGTTCCAACGTTACCTTTATTGCGCAGCTCATGGGCGTGAGCTGGGGAGCATTGGCCGGAGCATTTCTGGCGCCTTTCCTCTATGGCTTATATTGGAAGCGTACCACTAAGGCGGCATGTTGGGTGAGCTTTTTATTCTCTACCATCGTGATGCTCGCTAATATTTTCTTCCGTGCAAGCTTTCCTGCATACCTGCAGTCGCCAATCAATGCCGGTGCATTCTGTATGCTGGCAGGGCTTGTGATTGTGCCCGTGGTAAGTATGGTGACGAAGGCACCTGAGCAGAAGACTTTGGAGAATATTTTCTCCTGCTATGATAAAAAGGTAACGGTTTCTGTGAAGGATTCCATCGGCGAGTAGTATTGAAGAGAAAGGCAGGATATTAAAATATGAAAACACTAATGCTTGGTAACGAGGCGGTTGCCAGAGGTCTCTATGAGGCAGGCTGCAGCTTTGTATCCAGTTATCCCGGAACGCCCAGCACGGAGATTACTGAGTGCGCGGCGAAATATGAAGAATTGTATGCAGAGTGGGCGCCTAATGAAAAGGTAGCTCTTGAGGCAGCGTTTGGTGCTTCTTTGGCGGGGAAGAGGAGCTTCTGCGCTATGAAGCATGTAGGCTTAAACGTAGCGGCAGACCCGCTTTTTACCATTTCCTATACCGGTGTTAACGCGGGACTTCTGATTGGTGTGGCCGATGATGCTGGCATGCACAGCTCGCAGAATGAGCAGGATTCCCGCCATTATGCGCAGGCGGCGAAGCTTCCCATGCTGGAGCCATCCGATTCTGCGGAGGCGCTTAGCTTTGCGAAGCTTGCCTATGAGCTTTCGGAAGGATTCGATACGGCGGTGCTGATCAAGATGTGTACCCGCGTAAGTCACTCCCAGAGCGTAGTGGAAACGGGGGAGCGGAGACTCCCGGAGCAGAAAAAGTATGAAAAGAATCCCGGGAAATATATTATGATGCCGGGTAATGCGAAGAAGCGTCATCCGGAGATAGAGGAGCGTACTAAGGCGCTGACAGCATGGGCGGAAGCGGCGGAGATTAACCGGATTGAAGAGGGCAACGATAAGTCTTATGGTATCATTACTTCCTCAACCAGTTACCAGTATGTGAAAGAGGCATGTGGAGATACCTATCCTGTTTTGAAGCTGGGAATGATCTGGCCTATGCCGGAGCAGAAAATCAGGGATTTTGCAGCTTCCGTGGATAAACTGGTGGTAGTGGAGGAACTGGATGGCTTTATTGAGACTCACTGCAGGAATCTTGGTCTTTCGGTATCCGGAAAAGATATGTTTTCGAATGTCGGGGAGCTGAGCCAGAATCTGGTGAAAGAGAAATTAGGAGGGACGGTGCAGGCTGGCGCTTCTCTGGATGAGAATATCCCTGCCAGACCGCCGGTGATGTGTGCAGGATGTCCCCATCGCAGTATTTTTTACGTTCTGAAAAAAATGAAACTTACGGTACTTGGAGATATCGGCTGCTATACATTGGGTGCAGTACCGCCGCTGGGCGCAATTGACACTACTGTGTGTATGGGTGCTTCTGTTTCCGGACTCCACGGCTTCGTCAAGGCCGGTGATGAAGAGTATGCGGGAAGAACTGTGGCAGTCATAGGCGATTCCACATTTATTCATTCCGGCGTCACCGGACTGATTAATATCGCTTACAATGAGTCAGACGCTACGGTGATTATATTGGATAATTCCATCACCGGCATGACGGGACATCAGCAGAATCCGACAACAGGCTATAACCTGAAAGGGGATCCATGTACGAAGATTGATCTGGAGAGCCTGTGCCGTGCTGTCGGAATCAGGCGGGTGAGAGTGGTAGATCCTTATGATATGGCAGCCTGTCAGGCGGCGATTGAGGAAGAACTTTCGGTAAAGGAGCCTTCCGTTATCATTTCCCGTCGTCCCTGCGCATTACTGAAGTATGTGAAGCATCCGGGACCCATCTGTTCCGATCCGGAAAAGTGTAAGGGTTGTAAGGCATGTATGAACATCGGTTGTCCGGCAATAAGCATGGAGAACGGCAAGGCAAAGATTGACTCTACGCTCTGTGTGGGGTGCGGAGTCTGCAAGCAGCTCTGTAAATTTGATGCACTTGACTAGTGTGAAGAGAAGTTCTAAGGCTCACAGCAAAGGCTGTTTTGCCAAGAACTTCTATAGCTTCACACCAAAGAATGGAGATAAAATATGGAAACTAAGAATATTATGATTGTGGGTGTAGGCGGACAGGGCACCCTGCTTGCCAGTAAACTTCTGGGACGTCTGCTCCTTGGCAAAGGATTTGATGTGAAAGTCAGCGAGGTGCATGGTATGAGCCAGCGGGGAGGAAGTGTTGTCACTTATGTCCGTTGGGGCGACAGGGTTTATTCCCCCATTATAGACAAAGGGCAGGCGGACTGCATTCTTTCCTTTGAACTTCTGGAGGCAGCCCGCTATACGGAATATTTAAAGCAGGGCGGCAGGATTATCGTCAACAGCCAGCAGGTCAATCCTATGCCCGTGATTGCGGGCGCGGCAGCTTATCCGGAGAATCTGGAAGAGAAGCTTGCGACGCTTGGCATTAAAGTGGACGCGATCGATGCGCTTACTCTGGCGGAAAAGGCGGGAAGCAGCAAGGCTGTGAATCTGGTACTTATGGGCAAGCTGGCCAATCACTTTGACTTTACACCGGAAGAGTGGATGGATGCAATTGAGCATAGCGTGCCGGCGAAATTTTTGGAGCTTAATAAGAAAGCATTTGAACTGGGGCGGAGCGCATAATGCGAAGGGCATGTGTCAATGTGAAACAGCAGGAGGTGCAGTGATTATACTGACTGCTATATAAACTGCTTGACGGGAGGTTATAATGAAATACAGACTTGACCGATACGGTAATCAGATTTCACAGCTGGGTTATGGCTGCATGAGATTCAGCAAAAAAGGAAATACCATCGACTATGAAAAGGCCGAGAAAGAAGTCCTTCTTGCTATCGAAAAGGGTGTCAATTATTTTGATACCGCCTATATCTACTCCGGCAGCGAAGAATGTCTCGGACGGATTCTTGATGAAAACAAGTGCCGTGATAAGGTATATATTGCCACAAAGCTTCCGCAGTATATCATGCGTTCCTCTGCGGCAATTGATAAAACCTTTAACGAGGAGTTGTCTCGTCTCCGCACAGACCATATTGACTACTATCTGATGCATATGTTCACGGATTATGCGGAATGGGAGCATCTTAAGACTCTGGGTATTGAGGATTGGATTGAACGCCGGAAAGCGGAAGGTCGTATCCGTAACATCGGCTTTTCTTACCATGGCGAGACAGAAATGTTCCTGAAAATATTGAATGCTTATGACTGGGACTTCTGCCAGATCCAATATAATTATCTGGATGAGCATACCCAAGCCGGAAAGAGAGGACTTCAGGCGGCGGCGGAGAAAGGGATTCCGGTGATTATTATGGAACCTCTTCGCGGCGGTAAGCTGGTCAACCTGCCGGATAAAGCGAAAGAGATACTTGCGACTGACAGCAAAGGCTATACGCCCGCTGAACTTGGGCTGCGCTGGCTGTGGGATCAGCCGGAAGTCAGTTGCGTGCTTTCCGGCATGAACTCTGAGGATATGATAAACGAGAACATCCGTATCGCAGCAGAGAGCGATCCGGGGCATTTTACAGAAGAAGACCGGAAGATCGTTGAGCAGATCAAACAGGTCATTCGTGAGCGGGAAAAGGTGGGCTGCACGGGTTGTCGGTACTGTATGCCCTGCCCTAAGGGAGTGGATATTCCGGGCAATTTCTATTATTATAATTTGATGTATATGGAGAAAAAATCCTCCGCACGCTTTGAGTTTGTTCAGAACATGGGACTGCGTAAGGAACCCGGTTTTGCATCACAGTGCATTGGATGCGGTAAGTGTGAGCAACATTGCCCGCAGCATATCAATATCCGTGAAAAATTAAAGGAGGCTGACCACGACCTCAGACCCTTGCCCTATAAGATCGGCATCAAGGCGGCACGCAAAATTATTATTCGATAAACATCCGGTTCGGGGAAATGCGCATTTCGCTGACTGGACGTTGAATCTAAGTTATGATATCCTGATGTTGTAGCAATGCAATTCATAATCATAATATAGAAAGTGGGTGATTGTATGCCAACTAGCTTAGAGGTTATAAAAGCTGCTATTGACGATTTCAAAAAAATCCAGAAATATATGATGATGGCTAAAAAGGAAAATGCCGTTGAAACATATGCAGAATTGAAAGACGAATATCTAGTTTTAAAAGCAATTTTACAAATTTCCGGTGTTAACTTAACAGATATTGACAAGATAAAAGAGTAACATTATAAAATATGTTATTACGCATAACAGGGTGTAAAGTCTATTAAATTATTAGGATTTTACACCCTGTTAATTTTAATCTGAATATATACTAATAAGTTTCTTTACTACGCAACGGAAAGTTGCCTGAAAAAAAACAAATGTATACAATTGTTGGTGGCGCAAGTTAAGCCTTTTCATTATGGTTGTAATATAGCCAACAACCACGCTGCAAGCAACGGAGTTGTTGACCCTCGGGTATTTGTAAAGCCATGAAACATGAATTTTGTTCGTGGGAATAGAAAGGAAGGCGTTTGCATCATGAACAAACAAGCAGTCATATCGGCAAAGCATTTGAAAAAAGCTTTTGGCAAAGGTGAAAGTATTCAGGTTATTTATTCAGACCTGAATATTGATATTTACAATGGAGATTTTACTGTGATCATGGGGTCATCGGGGGCGGGTAAGTCTACCTTGATGTATTCCCTTTCAGGGATGGATAAGCCGGACGGCGGAGAGATTTACTTTGACGGAACGGACATCACAAAGCTGAACAATGACAAATTAGCTGTATTTCGGCGGAAGGAGTGTGGATTCGTATTCCAGCAGATTTATCTGATTGATAAGATGAACCTTATGGATAATGTTATTACAGCAGGAGTACTGACAAGCAAAGACAGGGAATACATCAAAAACCGTGCAAAAGAGCTGTTTGCTTTAGTAAATATTCCTGAAAAAACGTGGAGAAAAACATCTTCCCAAATTTCAGGAGGCGAAGCACAAAGGGCAGGCATTGTCAGGGCAGTGATCAACAGTCCTAACGTACTTTTTGCCGATGAGCCGACAGGTGCGTTAAATTCTGCAAATTCAGGGGCAGTTCTTGATGTGTTTACTTCACTGCACCAGAAAGGGCAGAGTATCGTCATGGTTACTCACGACAAAAAATCAGCTCTGCGGGGAAATCGTATCATTTATATCAAAGACGGAAAAATTTTCGGTGAGTGTGATTTGGGGAAATTTGAGCAGGACAATACCGAAAGAACTGAAAAACTTGATAGATTTATAAAAGAAATGGGGTGGTAATATGGTAATAAATGAAGCTTTGCATCATGAAAAAATATCCACTCTAACTCTGCATAATCTGAATAAAGCGAAAGGACAATATATATCCTTCGGGGTGTTTATCTGCTTGACTGCATTTATTATCAATATTGCTCTTGTGCTTGCTTTTCAGACGTTTAACGCATATGACAGCCGGTTTGATCAGCTTAACACAGCGGACATCAATTTTATCATTCCACAGATTCAGGATAATAAAGAGCTGCTCGCAGAAGTGGAAGACATTGGCGGAATAACAGTTGTTGAAAAGCATAGCGGGGTATTTACTCCGGTAACAGTCCGTGAATTTGCAAACTCAGATTTTGATATGAATACTGTTTTTTATAATCTGGATGCGGAAAGAACGCTGAATCTGCTTGATGTTACGGAGTATTCCGAAAAGAGTGACGGTTCCGTTTATATTTCAATGTATATGAAGGAATTGGGCGGTTTTGCAGAAGGCGGCAGTATTGCTTATTCCATAGACGGCAGGGAGCATACTTATGATATTGGCGGAATCGTATCGGAAATGCAGTATGGAAATTACGGTACCGGGATGATAGGCGGATATTTTCCCGAGGCTGTTTATGAGAACTTTGCGCATGAATATAGTGACAATGTCATTGTAGAATACTCCTTAAAAGCAACCGATACCGCTGACTTAAGTGAAATTAAAAATACTGTCTCCGAAATTTTAAGAGAAAAAGGGATTGCATTATTAAGTATTAGTGACAGGGACACCTCAAAGCAGACCAGAACGATGGTTTGTACCCTGCTTATCGTTATATTTTTAGCGCTTGCAGCTATTATACTTGTAGTGAGTATTTTCTTAAGTAACTTTCGGATACGAAGTGCAATCGAGGGCGAGCTGGCACAGATGGGGGTATTAAAAGCGGTTGGTTATACAAGCCATTTGATCATAGCGGGGGCAGTTATGCCCTACATGCTTGTAGGCATTGTTTCTACAGTAATCGGAATCGCCTTGTCCTATGCAGTCCTGCCTTCCGTAGCCGGTATTTTAGCAATCCAGTCAGGATTTTCTTATACGCCTGATTTTGATATAATGGCTGTGTTTATAGTAGTACTGACACTGACATGTGCAATATTGCTTTTTTCCTATCTATCAGCAGGGAAAATACATAGATTAGAGCCAATCAACGCCATAAGAGGCATCACCGGAGATGAGTCGGCGGGACAAAATATATTACTATTTATTGTTTCATTTGGTATCATGGTGCTGTTGTCTTTCGCAGGAACACTCCTGTACAATGTCAATGTTAAGCCGGACAATTTTATGAACACACTTTCAGAAGAATTACCGTCCGTTATTTTTACGGCAGAGGACGAAAAAATGACAGAACTCAAGGAACTTCTTGAAAACGACAGTCGTGTCATACTTTTTATGGAATATGCTTCCGTACCTGTAAGCTATGAAGATGGAAGTCTGACTGCCTTTGTGTGTGAAGATTTTTCAAAAGCAACGAATGATATATGCTATGAGGGCAAAAGTCCTGTGAAAGATAATGAAATTGCAGTAGGAAATGCAATTTCGGACAGGTTTCCTATTGGTAGTGAAATAGAGCTGACAGCCGGTAATCAATCGGCAGAATACATGATAACCGGTTATATTCAAAGTGTGAATAATGCAGGAGCAGTATGTCAGCTAACAAGTGAAGGATACGGAAAGATCGGCGATGCAACGAATTCCGTCAATGTTTACTTATATGATAAAAATGCCGATGAGTTTATAAATGAGTATGAAGAAAACCACGAGGCACTTATTAAATCATCAGTAAATTTTGCACAGATGAGTGAAAACGGCAAAATGATGTATACAGGTATTGTTTCTGTGATTGTGATGATTTTGTTTGTGATTTCCGTTCTGATGGTGCTGCTTGTGATGTATGTCATCATAAATTCAATGATAAGCAGGCGCAGACAGGAATTTGGTATCTATAAAGCGATTGGATATACAAACAGGCAGCTTACGGTTAAGACTGCGCTTGCGTTTATACCCGTTGTGTCTGTGGCGTCAATCTTTTCGGCAATAGCCGGGCTGTGGTATCTTCCTGCAATGAACAAAACCATTTTTTCCCTGATTGGGGCTGTAAAAAATCATTTTGAAGTATCTGCATGGATATTGATTATATTTGCAATAATGTTCACTGCCGTGGCATTTGTAATCAGCGTATTTCTTTCAGCACCAATTAAGAAAATTACGGCATATTCACTTCTAAAAGATTGAAAAAGACGAAATGATTTTCTAAGGAGTCAAAGGACACTGCCAACGAAAATCTAAGTATTGTAAGACGAGCAGAGTTCGTCTCGAAGAATCACTTTAAGGCGATTTTTCTGAAATGGTTCATGCAGAAGAATGTACATTGAGGAAGGAGAATCAGTATGAATTTTTCTGAGAAATTAAAGGAAATACGGAAAAAAGAAGGCATCTCACAGGAGCAGCTTGCCGAGAGAATCGGTGTTACGAGGCAGGCGATCACGAAATGGGAAACCGGAAAAGGTTTACCGGATGTTGAAAATATGGTAATCATAGCAGAGATTTTTAAGACTACCATAGATGAACTACTTATGGATTCCGTCACAAAGAAAACCCCGGAAACATTTGCGTATACCAGTGAAACAATTTATGATATTGACTGTGAGAAACATTTTGATGTCAATATTGGCAGTGCGGCTACGATCATGCTGTCATCAGGAGGTGATGAGAAGCTGCATGTCAAGCTGTCCTCGGAAACTCTTGAGAATATAGACTCCATGTTTAAGATAAAGCTGGATGACAGGAAAAACAAGCTTGATGTATTTTGTCTTAACAAAAATAAGCTAAGCCGCTATGAAGCGGAGGAGTCGCTGACAGTTGAAATTATTCTTCCGAATAAATATTCTGATGTCTGNGAGATTGCAGCCAGTGTTAANCTTCTTGCAATAAGTAATCTTCATGTGAACCGTTTAGAATANGACGGTGACGCGGAGAAGGTCTTGATTTCAGACAGCAGTGGAAGTCTGGAATTCACNGCAAAGACAGATTATGAGATTACTGTTGACAAGATNACGGGAAGATTGGATATTAACCAATGGAAGGCAAAAGCGATCATTCATATTCCGGAACAAAATATGGTAAATNTTATCAATAAAGGCAGNAAATGTAATNTTTATTATGTAAAAGAAGGAAAAGNANCAGAGCTTGAAAATGTTACTGACAGTGAAAGTGAAATCTGTGTTTCGGGNATATTTTCGGAGTTNGTTGTGGATTTGTTGAGGTGACTATAAATTCAGAGGGNTGATGTCTTAACTGATCCATAAGGGTTATGTTGCATTAATTGAAATAAGATAATAAAATATAGANAAGANTGCAGAGTCGATTAATCAGGAGACTGCNNCAGTAGANNCGGAAGCATTTAAGGGTGAAAAAATCAGGTTGATAGAAAAGGAGCATGGTTATTAGNATGAAGATAGCCATTGTTGATGATGANATAAGAGAACAGGAAATCATAGCCAAGTATATNGGGGAATGGGCAGAGGCTAANAANGAATTAGTGGAATTCNTNTNNTTTGANAGNAGNGAAGGNTTTCTNTTCTCATGGGAAGATGTCAAGGATTACGCGCTTCTTGNCCTTGATATAGAGATGGGNGANATAAGNGGTCTGGAACTGGCGANAAAAATACGCTCCGAGGACAAAAGGATTCCCATTATTTTTGTNACCGGNTATGATGAGTATATGCAGTATGGTTATGATGTNTCNGCGCTTCACTATTTGATAAANCCGGTGAATAAAGANAAACTGTNTCAAGCGCTTAATAAGCTGTCNGAGAAGGAAGAAACCGTAAAGAGCCTTATNTTAAATTCGGAAAATGNGNTAAGGCGNATTCAAATAAATANTGTNTTATATGTNGAGGCAGCCGGGCACGGAAGTATTATGCATACGGTAGATGAGGTGATTCGTCTGAAAGAATCCTTTGGTGATATCGAAAGGCAAGTGCTTCCGATGGGTGAAGCAGTAAAGTGTCATAGGGCATATCTTGTGAACTTGAGGTTTGTTTCTGCCATTCATAATGCAAATCTTATTTTGGATAATGGTGAAAATCTTCCGATTGCAAGAAGCCGGATGAAAAATGTNCAGCNTGANTTNTTGAGATANTANAGAAGCAGGCAGGGGTGAAGNACATGGGNTTAACAATAGCAATAATCATTANAANGATANTNTTGATNAATGCCGGGNTGTGGATNTTTTTGATGCCATGGTATGTAGATNANAAAATAAGCCGGTTTCAAAATGAGTTAGTTGACANGCATTACGCTGAGGTTGAGACTATGTANCGGAAAATGCGTGGCTGGAGGCATGATTATCATAATCATATNCAAGTGTTAAAAGCGCANATGGANTTTAGCCGTTACGATGANGCAAAGCAGTATCTNNNTATGTTAAATGATGATCTGACTACCGTTGATACCGTTATCAAGACAGGGAATGTTATGGTAGATGCCATTTTGAACNGCAAACTCACCATGATAAAGGAGANGGGAATTCATGTAGATGCAACCGCAATTGTGCCGCAGGATGTTCCGTTTTCCGGGATTGATCTATCTGTACTTATCGGNAATCTCTTAGATAATGCCATGGANGCATGCATGCAGATCGTAAATAAAGATGAGAGCTTTATCAGGATCTATATTGACATAGTAAAAAAGCAATTATATATTTCTGTTACCAACTCCATGAATGGGAGAGCAAAGAGAAGGGGATTACAGTATCTTTCGACAAAAGTTGGNCTTCACGGTTTCGGGCTGATCCGNATNGACAGGATCGCGTCGAAATACGGCGGGTTTATTAACNGGCAGAANGAGGAAGNNGTATTTGCAACTGAGGTNATGCTGCCNCTTCTTATAGCTGATTAATAAAAAAATGCAATTCATGCGCGTAGAGATACAACTCGTGCGGAATTGCTTTTTTTATGTCAATATTAATATAGAATAGCTTTGCANNNATCCGGATCAANTAANTNGAAAAGAGGANACGTATGAANCNNAAAAAATATTCATTANGNAGAAATATAATATTTCANNTAAAAAGTGCAAAGCANTGGAACAANTGGGTATGTTATTTCCAGTTTTTGGATGTNNTTCCNAATATGNNGGCNACATTTCTCGGAATNTGGTTACCCTCGTTAATTGTTTCCGAACTGCAGGGCGGAGTATCACTNAAGGCGCTGATGGCNAGTATTATCATNGTTTCATTGGGAATGNTGATCAGTAATGTAATTGATACCGGTATGACACAATATTTGTACCGTAACGGATTGTCANTNACTCTGTATTATGACAAGNTGNCATTTGANAANATTATGAAGATTGATTATGATCTGTTGGAAAGTAAGGANGTCCGTAAGCTGGTNGGAAATGTNTGGGATACGCTTCGAAATGAATTTGNAATNCGCTGGTCNGTAACNTCTATGCCGGTACTTATTNTTTCTGNTTTNAGTTCGGTTTTATATGGNNTATTGCTTTGCCGGGTCAATTGGATTCTGGTANTGATGCTNATTTTNANAATAGGNGTCAATGCTTTTTTGCTGAAACAGGTGAGAGATGNACATGGTAAAANCCATGAGGAACTNTCNAGGTATACAAANGCCGTATCATATATCANTCGTCANGCGATGGAGAGAAGTGACGGAAAAGATATCCGCATTTATCAGATGCAGGATTGGTTNTTAGAAAAATATGATGNTGCNATTTCCGGNATGGATCNNATCTACGGNAAAATACATACACAGTATTTTTTTAGAAAATTTAANGAGTTAGGATTTGGATTTATTGCGGAANTGTTTTCTTANGGATANCTGNCATATCTGCTNTCAGANNGGAGNTTATCTGTTTCAGAGTTNGTTTTTTCAGTNGGACTTGTCAGNACNTTTTTGGNCAACTTTTCNANATTGNTCTATATGGTNCAGAATCTCAATANTATNCATGCATTTCTTACTTATATCAGAAAACTGNTGGATCTGCCGGAAAAGGAAGAAAAGGAANTTTTTCATACTGANAGGANTAANGGNGNGGAGNTTACATTTAAGGATGTTTCNTTCCGATATCCGGATGNAGATACGGANGTNTTAAGTNATATTAATATTACGATTCATTCCAATGAAAAGCTTGCATTAATAGGACTTAACGGAGCAGGGAAA
Organism: Lachnospiraceae bacterium; assembly: GCA_014804605.1. Taxonomy (GTDB): domain Bacteria; phylum Bacillota; class Clostridia; order Lachnospirales; family Lachnospiraceae; genus UBA3282. Next base: position 350,605 of record JAAUZM010000029.1, read on the forward strand.
ACAACTTTTGTAAAATTATTATGTGGTTTTTATAAACCGACAAAAGGTGAAATNTTNGTNAATGGAATACCACAGAGCGAATATGACAGAGACGAGTATGTGAGTCTTGTATCCGCACTGTTTCAGGATTCCATGTTGTTCCCGGTAACGCTTGACGAGAATCTGACAGGTTCTGTACCGACGCAGACAGATATAAAGAGGCTTAAGTATGTTTTGAAGCTGTCAGGATTTGAAAAGCGATATGAAAGCTTTCCACAGNGCGNGGNAACGAAAATGGTCCGNGAGGCNAATGAGAATGCNACGGATGTTTCCGGCGGCGAAAAACAGAAATTGCTGTTTGCAAGAGCATTGTATAAAAAGGCNCCGCTCATGATNCTGGATGAGCCNACGGCNGCTTTGGACCCGATTGCGGAAAACGAGCTGTATCTTAAATANGGNGAGGCGGCTAAGAACCGCACTGTCNTCTTTATTTCCCATCGNTTATCCAGTACCAGATTCTGCGACAGGATTGCGCTTTTGGAAGGGNCTCACATTATAGAAGAGGGTACTCATGAGGAGCTTTTGTTAAAAGGTGGTCGCTATGCAGAGCTCTTTGAAATGCAGAGTAAATATTATCGGGAAGGGGAGGTCGGCTGATGAAGAGGAAAGATTTTGAAAATCTGTGGTTTTTGTTGAAAGCCGTTTATCGGCAGGAAAAGAAGACTTTTTATTTTGGTGTGGGGAACGCTGCCTTAGAAGCCGTGAATCCTTATATTTTTATGGCTCTGCTGGGAATGATCGTAGATGCGGCCTTTGGCGGTATGGATTTGAAAGGTATTTTATTGATGATCGGAATAGTTATGGGAGCGAAGTTTGTTTTGGAGGTTTTGCAGAGCCGCTTAAATGAAAGTTTCCGTAAAAAGATGGAAAATTACCCTAAGGAATTTGCCAGCAGGGATCTTAATCGAAAGGCGCTGACTATGGATTATGAGTATCTGGAAGATGCACATGCCAGAGATATTCGTTTCCGTTCTTTTCAGAAATCATTTTACGGAGTTGGCGGCTGGTTGATGATGGNGGTGTATAGTNTGCTNAAAAGCGGGTTATCCATTATCATCTCTATNTGCATTGTAGCNCCCATGTTNNAAGNGGNNCNTAANGGAAGAAATTCTTTTTTAAACTCAGCATGGTGTTCTGTTTTCATGCTTGTACTATTGGGAATTTTAGCATTTATTAGTTGCAAGATCAGCGTCGGGGGTACGCGGAAAGCTATGCGAAAATATTTTGACAGCTCCGCGGCATATAACAAAAAGGCGTATTATCTGGATTTATTATCCGGTGTAGAGCCGCAGAAGGATATACGGGTAATGAACTTTGAAAATGTGGTTAATCATGATGTGGGAAATCTTTTCGGATTGATTCATGAAAATGAAAAGCTACAGAATAATATCTACGTGCGCAGAGATTTTTTACAGAAGGTGATTTTCGGGCTAAGCAGCCTGTTTATTTACCTGTTTGCCGGCTTAAGGGCATATGCGGGAGCAATTACCATAGGTAATGTGGTTACCTATGCTTCCAGTATGGAACACTTTATTTCGTCCGTTAACTATATTTCTATAGTAGTCGGACATCTGAAGTCGGCAGCCATGTATGCAGAGGACCATAGAGAGTTTATAGAGCTTGGAAAAAGAAAATATGATGGGACAATCCCCGTGGAAAAACGCCGTGACGATAAATTTTCCGTGGAATTTGTTAATGTATCCTTCAAGTATCCGGGGTCTGATACTTATGCATTAAAAAATATAAACTTAAAGTTTGTGATAGGAGAAAGGATGGCGATCGTAGGTAAGAACGGTTCGGGAAAAACAACCTTTATAAAGCTGTTATGCCGCTTATACGATGTGACAGACGGGTGCATTAAAGTGAACGGCATAGATATCAGGAAATATGATTACAAAGAATATTGCAATCTCTTCGCCGTTGTATTTCAGGATTTTCAAATATTTGCATTTCCGGTCGGCGAGAATGTGGCAGCAGGAAGCAGAGTGGATGAGGCGCTGGTCATAGAAGCCATGAATAAGGCTGGGCTTGGAGAAAGACTTGAAAAGCTGGAAAGTGGTCTTAGTACATGTGTCGGAAAAGACTATGATGAAGAAGGTGTCTCTTTTTCGGGTGGCGAGAAGCAGAAACTTGCTATTGCAAGAGCGGTTTATAAAGATGCGTCTTTTGTAATTATGGATGAACCGACAGCCGCGCTTGACCCCGAAGCCGAGGCGGAGATATTTGAAGGATTTGATAAAATGGTCGGAAAGAAAACGGCAATTTATATTTCTCATCGCCTGGCTTCCTGCAGGTTCTGCGAGGACATTCTTGTTTTTGACGACGGAAAAGTGGTTCAACATGGGTCACATGATGAACTTGAGAAGCAGGATGGATTATACAGACAGCTTTGGAGTGCACAGGCGCAGTATTATGCTTGATAATATGATTAAGATACCCATGTGAAGTTTGAAAGAATGGCACAATGAAAAGGGCTATCTGACAGAGGATTGGGATTCCTCATTGTATGAGAACGGGTAAATCAAAATCTAATCTGCCAAATTTCCTCAGTATGTCCAAATCGCGTATGATAAAATTACTACCCCAATAATAGTTTCCAATCGTCTGTTCGGCCACGCACCATCGCTTGCCGTCCGGATGGGGGTTACTTTGTTCATATGCGTCCAGCTCCTCGGCAGAAAGGAGTTGAAACTCGTGTGTGCCAAGCAGCGAGTCAATGATTGTGTCCAGATTCATATCCACAGTGCGTCTGCACTCCGGATAAATATTACTTTCCGGTGAAGAGACAAAATATACTGGCAGCGGCAGCCAGGACGGATATGTTTCAGGGTCAAATGCTTTAATGTCCAGCGCTGTCGGATCATAATCGGGATAACCATGGAGAAGAACCTGCCCGCATTGTCTATACCGGTCTTTCAACACCTCCGCCTTACGGTAGATGTTGCTGTCCTCGTCTGCGTGTTTGAGAATGAAGTCCGCAAGGCGCTTAGTCACTCCGATATCGGCTTCTTCTGCTTTTTTTGGATTGAAATGAAACCATGGCATATGCGCGAAGTCGTTATTGCTGGGGATTCCCTGCATTCCCACCCAGCCGTTGTCCAATAAATATGCCCCGGAGTCCAGGTATTTGACAATACCCGCAATAATTTTGCCTTTTATGTCACTTTCGTGATCACCTGTCGTATCCAGATAATCCAGCGCGATGCATACTGTATAGGGAGAGGAGTTGGGGTTCCAGTTGTTGCACTCGATGTTGTGTCCAAAACCGCCGTCTTCGTTTTGGTAGCTGGACAGAACCGACAGAAAATCGTCGCAGCTGCCATTTTCAAATAGAAATTTCCATTTCGTGTAATCAAGAGGTCTCGCGCTGCGGTGAACCAGCTTTCTTAATCTTAAAAATTCATCAAGGGATATTTTTTTCAATTCTGTTACCTCAGCTTTCTTTGCAGTTGCTATTGATTTATTATACCATAATGATTTTTTAAATGGAACCAGGAGGGTTAACTTTTTATTATGTTACAATATACGGATTTGCGGTAAAATACCAGAGTAGTAAAATTCCAAATTCCGGATGCGTTTTTGCTACGATTGACGGCAAATTAGAGAATTTCACGAGAAAAAATAGCATGGTTAAGATACTTTTTGTGTGCCACGGCAGTATCTTGAAATGTTCCGAAAAAGCCTGTAAAATCAATGGTCTTATGGCGATATAAGGCGCTTACTACACCACTACTACACCATTTTTGAAAGAGTCTTGAGATGACATAGTATAATATAAGATCAAAACACAGATATGGCGATAGTTCATATAAAAAAGAACTGTCGCTGCTTTTTTGTGGAAGAAAGGTGTATCTTATACAAGATTACAAGAAACAAGTAAATTTTACATAGGATAGTGTCAAGATTTTTCGCAAATATAGTTTCAGCAGTTTGGTATCTGGTGATCAGCCGGCTGTGATATCAGACAGCAGCTCATCTTCCGGTTTGGTGGGATGATTCATTTTATCTTACATAGTGGGTACTTCCAATTAGCCAGTCGCTCAAAAAATCGAATTTATATAATGGTTATTTTGCGCAATTTATCAGTAGCTTGTCTGCTCAGGGTAGCAAAGCTTCACAAAAACTCGTTTCATGGTCATCTATGTGTTTTGGAATCTCTGTCAGCAGATACTCAAAACAATCATCAGAATTTCAGATGGCACAGGCGAAGAATGAGAAACAGATGTAGCAGAAGATGTTTAATGTAATTTAATAAAGTGAATTTGTGAACACTTAGGCTTTAGCTAGGGCGTTATTATAATTGTATTAGTTTACGGTTTATGATAAGATATTTTTTTAGAAGTTATAAGAAAGGAGCATTTCGCAAATATGAATATTCTAGGACAATATGATTTTGATAATTACACTTTATTAAGCGCTTTAATGGATGAAAAAGAAATAATAAATACTGCCGTTCATGAAAATACACACTTTGCATTATCAAATCAAAGTATATACGGTATAATTTTATATTGCTTAAATAAATTAATAATACCTTATGATTGCATGGTTGACATAAATAAGAAAAAAGCAGCTGAAAAATTTTTTATGGATCATACAATCAAAGTACAGGAAGGTGTGGCTGTTTTTATTGAATGTATTTATTTCATGTTAAGGGATAAAAAAGAGTATATACAGTTTATTAAGGATCTTCGTCAGAATAATTGGACTTATTATGAATATGTAAAACCACTTCGATATATTCTTAACATTCTTGAAAAAGAGGGAGAATATAACGATATTCTGATTGTTGCTAATGCAGTTTTTCAAGTGGCTTTAATGTCAATGAATGCCCCAATATATAAACTTGAGGGGGCGAACTTTGCAACTAATAAATTCATAAAGAAAATGCTCTCTAGACAGGACTTTTCGAAGAATTATATACCGAATAAAAGATTTTTTGCTGCAATAGATTCTTGCAAGGAGGCAACATCATGTGTCGAGTTATGTGAGCAATTATTGAAGTGTGCAGGAATTACTGAAAATGTATCTTCGATTGCTGAGTCGGAAGAAAGACTAAACAATATAAAGGTGTTTGTCTTATCTATTTTTGCTAATTCTAAATATTATGAACTTTATGAAAACAAATTGGCAGGGATTAATACAACGGAGATTAATGGATCAGATTTGTTTTTGCAACAAATTCCTACTGCGTTTAATGAGGACTATATAAAAAACAATATGAAGAAGATAGATAGTGGAACACTTAAAACTAAGTGTAAAACGGTAGAATACTCAACCTTTTTCATGCTAGGGAATTTAAAAGATAATACCTTTGATTTGATGAGAAGAATGGGAGTTGTGGAGTTCCCAGAGTTTAAGGATGAGAGAGAGGTTGCTTTTTTTTATGGGCTGAGAAAAAAGGAGATTTATGCATGTCTATTGGAGTGCAATCAATTACACGAGATTTTGTTAGATAAGGATAGAAAATGTGTTTTGCTTACATCATATAAAAATTATGATTATCAAAAGATGTGTATTCCAAACCATCCTGATATTGAGGATTATATATATATCTACTGTGACAGGACATATAGTAATGCCTCAAGTTACTTAGACCAGTGGAAAAGTAAAGAAGTGTATTATAGGTATATGCAATATGAAAGTATGATTGTCTTGCTAGTGAAAATCGACGAACATACTATATTCTTATTGCCTATGACATCTATAGTGGCAGACGAAGCAGATAGAGATATTAGGGAGAAAAGAAAAAATATGATGATGATAACTGATGTTAAGGATGAGGAATTTGACTCGCATATTATTACAGATTCGACGAAGCGAGATGAAATAGATACAATAATTAATTGCTTATTCTTTTTGAATTTAGAGCCACAGGAGGCATAGAATTATTTGGTAGTAATCCGCCCACTTTTTCCTGCTAACGGATATTAATAAGTTGTGTTAGTCTGCTCTGATTTGCCACATTCTGCAATATCAGAGCAACTTTGTTAAGAATCGTAAAATAAAGCAATTCATGAAAAATGTGTAATATTATAAAGTTTCTCTTATAAGAATTGAATTTTGAAAACTTTAAAGTACTCAATTTTATGGAAGGAGGTTTCCTCGTGAATACAATTGAAAGCTGGGATAATTTCACAAGGTATTATGGTGGAATTGTTGGTGCGAGGGATTGTTTTGAACTTGCCTGTGAAGATTTACTTAAACATGAAAATTCAACCTGTGAAGTACATAGAGTAAAGGCCAGTAGGGGAGATGGTGGAATTGATGTTTATGTTTCAAATGGTAAATTGATTCAAATTTTTCAATGTAAATTTTTTGTTGATACACTAACATCATCTAGGTGGAAACAGATAGAAAATTCCTTTTATAGAATTTTGGAATTAGAGGATATTCATGTTAATGGGTGGTTTCTTTGTGTTCCGAAAGAATTTACAAAAGAAGAGATTGTAGAAATTGAAAAATTTAAAAATAAAAATTGTGTCTATGGAATACCAATTACATTTGTTGATGGCAATGAACTAATATCTAGAATGAAAGCAGTCAATATATGTGAAAAATGGTTTTCACCAATATTACATAGATGTTTATGTACTAATGCCCCACATAAATGTCCGGAGTATATTGAAAGAGCAGAAACTAATACCTTAAAAGAAGTTATTTTGGATGGCGAACACCATTTACTTATATCAGGTATTGGGGGAATGGGCAAAACAACATTAGCTGAAAACCTATTTGAAGAAGTTAAAATGATGTTTGATGTGTCTTTATGGATGACATATAAGGAGAATGTTGCATCTAGTATTGCGATGGTTATGGCTGAAAAAAACGTAGATGAAGATTTAATGTTGTATTTTAAAAAGATGATGAATTCAAAAAATAACCAAAGAAATATAATTTTTATTGATGATGTGGATAGTAAATATCTATTTGATAAAGATAGAGATATTTTAGAACAAAATGCAGTAGTTATTGCTACATCAAGAATGGAGTCAGTTTCAGGATATACGACATATGTGCTTGAACCATTTAGTGACATTGAATGTGTTAATGTTTTTAAACGATATTATAAAAGAAGTTTGTCATCACAAGATGAAAACTTAATTGCTGAATTGGTTAATCAATTTGGCAAGAGTACGTTGCTTATTGAACTTTTTGCACGTGCTGCAAATAAAAGCTCGAAGGATATACATGTTTTTCTGGTGGACATTCTTAAATTAGGAGTTTCCAGCGTGGGAATTAGGGTACAAAATAATAAAGAGAAAACATATGTTAAGATTGCAGAACACCTTGCCAATCTGTATTCGTTAGAGAATATTACAGATGAATGGAAACGGATATTGATTAATTTTTCTTTATCTAGCGAAAGAGGGGTTATAGCAAAATTTGTCAAGATTATAAATGCCTCGGAGGAGGATATTGGTGATTTAGTTGAATTTGGATGGATTAAACGTAATACACAAGGGTTTTATATGCATGCTTTAATTAGAGAATGTATAAGGAACCAAATTGAAGGATACGATGATTACATCGCAAACTTAAAAGAATTTTATACGAACAGAGAATTGTATCAAGATGAGTATTCGATTATTGAGAAAGGGATGCATTTTGATATTATCATAAGAATATTAAAATTTATTAAATTCACTTGTGAACAAGACGTATATATTTTTTATAATTTAATACAATTATTGGATTGCTTTGCTTACTATGACTCTTTAGATAGTGTTGTAGGATTAGCAGTCCAAGAACTTGAAAAATTTGAAGAAAATAAAATACGTGCTAAGGTAGGGTGCGATATATTTAATGCTGCTGGCTTGGCGTATTTATCTTGTGATAAAACTAAAGCATTGATCTGCTTTTTGTCTGAAGAGCAGCTATTAGATAAATTTTTTGTCGATAATTGAATAATCCGGGGTGAAATCCATCACCTGTCCGGCGTATGGAAATCGCTAATCCGTTTAGTTGGAAATCGCGTTTCCACTAAAAAGGAAATCGCTTTATCTATATATCCTTATAATGG